>NZ_JBQHDF010000010.1:0-186266 GCF_052068495.1 Micromonospora sp. SD12
CGTCGACGTCCGAGCCCCACACCACCGCACGGTGCTCCAACGCCGCACGCGTCGTCACCAACGACCACGACACATCCACCGGCGACAGGTCGGACCGGTCCCGCACGAACGACGCCAACCGCCCAGCCTGACCCGACAGGGCACGCTCCGAACGACCCGACACCACCCACGGCACCGGCGTGCCCGCCGCGTCTGCCGACCCGGTCCGGCAGGGCTCGCCCCGCGACTCCGCGCCCGTGGCGGCCACGGACTCCACCACCGCGGCCACCGGCTCCGGCGTCGCCCCGCCCTCGATCTCCGGCGCTGCCTCCGGCTGCTCCAGGATCACGTGCGCGTTCGTCCCCGAGATGCCGAACGACGACACACCCGCCCGCCGGGGACGCTCCACCGCCGGCCACTCGCGCGTCTGCGTCACCAACTCCACGGCACCGGACGACCAGTCCACATGCGACGACGGCGCGTCCACGTGCAGGGTCGCCGGCACCACACCGTGCCGCATCGCCGAGACCATCTTGATGATCCCGGCCACCCCGGCAGCCGCCTGCGTGTGACCGATGTTCGACTTCACCGACCCCAACAACAACGGCACATCCCGACCCTGCCCATACGTCGCCAACAGAGCCTGCGCCTCGATCGGATCACCCAACGTCGTACCCGTGCCGTGCGCCTCCACCACGTCGACGTCCCCGACACCCAGCCCGGCATTCGCGAGGGCCTGCCGGATCACCCGCTGCTGCGACGGACCGTTCGGCGCCGTCAACCCGTTCGACGCACCATCCTGGTTCACCGCCGTGCCCCGCACCACCGCCAGGATCCGACGGCCGTCACGTCGCGCGTCCGACAGCCGCTGCACCAGCAGCATCCCGACGCCCTCGGCGAGCGCCGTGCCGTCCGCCGCGTCGGCGAACGCCCGGCAGCGGGCCACCGGGGACAGGTTGCCCTGCCGGGTGAAGTCGACGAACACCGCCGGGGTGGGCATCACCGTCACGCCGCCGGCCAGCGCGAGATCGCACTCGCCCGACCGCAGCGCCTGTACCGCCAGGTGCAGCGCCACCAGCGACGACGAACACGCCGTGTCCACCGTCACCGCCGGCCCCTCGAACCCGAACGAGTACGCCACCCGGCCCGAGGCGATGCTGCCCGCGTTGCCGAGACCCAGATAGTCCTCCACGCCCGCCGGCGGGGTCTCCGGCGGATGGGCGTACCCGCTGTGGGTCATGCCGGCGAAGACCCCGACCCGGGCGCCCTTCAGGCTGGTGGGGTCGATGCCCGCCGACTCGACGGCCTCCCACGAGGTCTCCAGCAGCAGCCGCTGCTGCGGGTCCATGGCGAGGGCCTCACGCGGCGAGACCCCGAACAGTCGGGGGTCGAACTCGGCGGCGTCGGGCACGAAGCCGCCCTCGCGTACGGAGGAGGTGCCCGGTCGGGAGCGCTCCGGGTCGTAGAGCGCGTCCAGGTCCCAGCCACGGTCGGTGGGGAAGGAGGCGATGGCGTCGCCGCCGGCCGCGACGAGGTCCCACAGCTCCTCGGCCGTGCGTACCCCGCCCGGGAACCGGCAGCCCGTACCGACGATCGCGATCGGCTGCTGAGCCTCGGCCTCGACGTCCCGGAGCCGTTGCCGGGTCCGCCGCAGGTCGGCGGTGACTCTCTTCAGGTACTCCCGGAGCTTCTCTTCGGTGTCCATCAACCCAGCCCATCGCGATTCACGGCGGAGACTCGACGTAAGCGACGGTACGAATGCGCAGAAGTCTCAGGCGACACCTGTATCTGTCGTTCGGCTCGCTCGGCCGAGAGCCACGCAGATCCCCATCTGCGGGGAGAAGTTATTGGGTCCGCGCGAGCGCGGACAACCCCTAACCAGGCAACCGACCAGCTAGGGGTGTCCGGTCCCGACCCGTCGCACTAGCGTCGCCTCGACCGGGTCCGCGTCGATCCGGTCGGAACCGCAGCCGCCGGAAGGACCGCCACAGGATGACCACGCCAGATACCGACAACGGATTGTGGGTGCGACGTTTCCACCCGGCTCCGGGCGGCGCCCGGCGGTTGGTGTGCCTGCCGCACGCCGGCGGCTCGGCCAGCTTCTACTTTCCCGTCTCCCGTAGCCTCTCCCCCGGCGTCGAGGTGCTGTCGATCCAGTACCCGGGCCGGCAGGACCGCCGCCACGAGAAGTGCATCGGTGACATCCACCAGCTCGCGCGTGAGGTGTTCACCGTGCTGCGGCCGTGGATGGACGAGCCGGTGGCCATCTTCGGGCACAGCATGGGGGCCAGCGTCGGCTTCGAGCTCGCCCGGCTGATCGAGCAGGACGGCGGTTCGGCCGCGCACCTGTTCGCGTCCGGGCGCCGCGCGCCGTCCCAGCCGCGGCACGAGACGGTGCACCAGCTCGACGACGAGGGCCTGCTGGCCGACGTACGGAAGCTGAGCGGCACCAACTCCGCCGTCCTCGGTGACCCGGAGATGCTGCGGGCCGCGTTGCCGGCGATCCGCAGCGACTACCGGGCCGCGGAGACCTACACCTACCGGCCGGGTCCGCCGCTGAGCTGCCCGATCACCGTCTTCACCGGCGACGACGACCCGAAGACGACGGTCGAGGAGGCCCGGGCCTGGTCGACCCACACCACGGGTCCGTTCGACCTGAAGGTCTACCCGGGCGGGCACTTCTTCCTGGCCGAGCACCAGCCGGCGGTCCTGCGGGCCATCTCGACGGCCCTGAGCACGGCGCCGGCGGTCTGAATCCGAACGGCCGAGGGGCCCGTCCACCGGTGTCACGACCGGTCGGCGGGCCCCTCGTCCGTGCGGGGCGTCACCGCTTGTGGCCGACCGCGATCACGTAGTCGAGCTGCGCCATCTCGCGCTTCATGAGGTCCTGGTTCTTCCAGTGCGCGGCCATGCTCTTGCGGACGGCGGGCTTGACGACGGCGCGGAACTCCGGGTCCTCGGTCCGTCCGGCCATGTACGCCCGCCAGCCCTCCCAGGTGCGGTCCTTGATCGAGTGCACCTCCGGGTTGGCGAAGCCGGCCTCGACGAGTTCCTGCCGGTACGTGTCCCGGTCGTGCCAGTTCTCCTTGGGGATGCTGAACTTGACGAAGCTCAGCGGGCCGGACTGGATGGCCGCCCGCACGACGTCGCCGCTGACCGGGATGATGTCGGCCGTGGCCAGTACGCCGCCCGGGCGCAGCACCCGCAGCGCCTCGGCGAAGAACGCGCTGCGCGGGTAGAAGTGGAAGGCGGACTCCAGGGCGACGACCCGGTCGAAGGTGTTGTCCTCGAAGGGCAGTTCGGTGGCGCTGCCCAGCCGGAAGTCGGTCCGGTCGGCGAGGCCCTCCTCCTGCGCCCGGCGCTGCGCCGCCTCGACGTGGTGCGGGGTGATGTTCAGGCCGTACACCTTGGCGACCTGGCGTTCGCGCAGCCACTTGAAGTCCTGGTCGGCGTAGCCGAAGCCGACGTCGAGGACGGTGTCGTCGGGCTTGAACCCGGCGGCGTCGGCCAGCTTGTCGGCCAGCGCCTCGGCGGCCGTGTCGAGGTCGGTGACCCCCTCGGACCAGTAGCCCACGTTCATGTAGTGGGTGCGGCGGGCGGCGAACTCGACGTCGGGCGACTGGATCTCGTAGAAGCGCCGGACCCGGGTGATGGGGTCGGCGGTGAAGACCGTGCGGATCGCCCGGCCGGCGATCTTCAGGTTCTCGAACATGTGGGTTCCTTCCGGTGGATGGATGCCGATCAGCCGCGCCGGACCTGCTGGCGCAGGTCCTCGACGAGCGCGGGCACACCGGCCGGGTCGGCGGCCGTGCCGAAGACGTAGAAGTCGGGCCGGACGAGCACCGCCACGGCGTCGTACCGCTTGAGGTGGGGCAGGTACACGTCGTCGAGGTCGAAGGCGGTCGGCGCGGCGCCGGGTCCGGGGGCGGGCGCACCGGCGGGAACGACCCGGACGACCCGGGCGTCGAGCGAGTCCAGGAAGGCCCGGGCGTCCGCGTCGAGCAGGCCGTCGGGGTCCTCGGCGCAGAGCAGGACGAAGCCGGTGCCGACGACCTCGTCGAAGAGCCCCGTGCGGCCGTCGACCTCGACGCGCCCCTGCGGCATCGGCACACCGGCGCCGGCGGCCTCGTCGGTGCGGCCGTGCAGGACCCCGCCGGCGAGGGGCTCCAGCAGGGAACGGGTACGCGGGCGGGCGGTACGCCGGCGCAGCTCGGCGAGCATGGCGGCGTCCCGGCCGGCCGCGGCGGCGCGGTCGGTCTCGCAGATGACCGTGCCCGAGTCCATGGACATCCGGATGGCGTGCTGCACGTGCGCGCAGCGCTCCTCCTGGTAGGTGTCCAGCAGAGCCTCGTCGGCCAGGCCGCGGTGCACCAGGTCGAGCTTCCAGGCGAGGTTGAGGGCGTCGCGGAAGCCCGAGCTCATCCCCTGCCCCATGAACGGCGGCATCACGTGCGCCGCGTCACCGGCGATGAGGATCCGCCCGGAGCGCCAGCGCCCGGCCGAGCACGCCTGGGTGGTGTAGACGCCGTACCGCTCCAGGGTCGCGTTGTCGGGCGTGATGTCGAAGAGGCCGAGCAGCCGCCACACGCTCTCGACGCTCTCGAACTCCTCCCGGCTCTCCCCTGGCACCCGCATGAACTCCCACCGCCGGTGCCCGGGGCCGGCCGACACGGCCGTGCGGGGGCGCGCCGGGTCGCAGACCTGCAGGTTGTTCGGCTTGAACTCGCGGGCCTCGTGCGGCACGACGTCGCAGACCAGCCAGTCGTACGTGAAGCCGAGGTCGGTGACGCCGCCGCCCAGGTGCTCCCGGACGAAGCTGTTGGCCCCGTCGCAGCCGACGACCCAGCGGGCCGCGCGGACCTCCTCGCCGTCCGGTCCGGCGATGGTGACCTCGACCCGGTCGTCGTGCTCGACCAGGCCGGTCACCTGGTACGGGCGCAGCACCGTGACGCCCGGCAGTTCCGCTCCCCGCTCGGCGAGCAGCGCCTCCAGTCCCGGCTGGTAGAAGGAGACCGAGTCGGGCCAGCCCATCGGGCCGTCGCCGGTCACCTTGACGTGCAGCAGGGTCCGACCGAAGCCGTTCTTGAAGGTGTACTCGCCCGACGACTCCACCACCGGGCCGAGCCGGTCGGCGACGCCGGCGGCGGCCAGGATGCGGCTCGCCTCCCCGTCGTACGACACGGCGCGCGGGAAGTTGTACGGGGTGGCCCAGCGCTCGACCGCCGTGACGGTGAGCCCCCGCTGCGCCAGCAGGATCGTGAGCATCTCACCGACGGGGCCGTAGCCCACGATCAGGACGTCGGTCATCAGCATCGGTATCGGTTCCTCGCAGGGTCGGTCGGACACGGTGTCGCAGGGACGGCTGCCGTGCGGGGCGGCCGGACGGCCATCAGAGACCGAGTTCGGAGTCGATGAGGTCGAAGAGGTCGTCGTCGCTGGCCAGTTCGAGGTCGAGGTCGGGATCGCCGCCCGATCCGGCGCGCATCGTCCGCCACTTGGCGATGAGCACCTCCAGGCGCGACCCGATCTGCTCGTGCAGCTCCGGTTCCACGCTGGCCTCGGTCAGCGAGCGTTCGAGGTTCTCCAGGTCCGCGAGGACCGGCGGAACCTCCGGGCCGGTGTCCGGTGCCAGCTGCGACACCAGGTACGTGGCCAGCTCGTTCGGGTCCGGGTAGTCGAAGATCAGCGTGGCCGGCAGGCGCAGGCCGGTGGCCGTGGTGAGCCGGTTGCGCAGCTCGACGGCGGTCAACGAGTCGAAGCCGATCTGGCTGAAGGCCCGGCCGGGGGCGACCGCGGCCCGGCTGCCGTGCCCGAGCACGCTCGCTGCCTGCTCGCGTACGAGGTCGACCACCAGGTTGTGGCGCTCGGGTCCCGCCAGTGCCGCCAACTCGTCGGCGAGGGTGCGCGCGCCGCCGCTAGGGGTGGCCGAGCGCGCGGTCGGCCGTTCCCGCCGCAGGAGCCCGCGCAGCAGGGCCGGGGGCCGCTCGACCCGTTCGCCGAGCGCGGCGACGTCGATCCTGGTCGGCACCAGCACCGGCTCGGCCAACCGCAGGCCGGCGTCGAACAGGGTCATTCCCAGGTCGGACGGGATCGCGAGCTGCCCGTCGCGGGCGGTGATCCGGGGGTCGGTGCGGTCCAGCTTGGCGGTCATCTCGCTGGCCTGCTCCCACAGCCCCCAGGCGAACGAGCGGCCCGGCAGGCCCTCGGCGCGACGCGCCAGGGCGAGCGCGTCGAGGAACGCGTTGGCCGCCGCGTAGTTGGCCTGACCGGGCACGCCGAAGACGCCGGCGCCGGAGGAGAACAGCACGAAGCCGGCCAGGTCGAGGTGGCGGGTGAGTTCGTGCAGGTGCCACGCGGCGTCGAGCTTCGGCGCGAAGACCGTGTCGACGCGCTGCGGCGTCAGGGCGGTGACCACCCCGTCGTCGAGCACCCCGGCGAGGTGCACGACCGCGGTCAGCGGGTGCCGCGCCGGTACCGCCTCCAGCACCCGGGCCAGGGTGTCCCGGTCGGCCACGTCGGCCGCCACCACCGTGGCCTCGGCCCCCAGCGAGCGCAGTTCGTCGACCGCCTCGACCGCCCCGGGGGCCCGCTCGCCGCGGCGGCTGACCAGCAGCAGCCGCCGTACGCCGTGGGTCTCGACCAGCCGCCGGGCGACCAGCCGGCCCAGGGTCCCGGTCCCGCCGGTCAGCAGCACCGTGCCCTCGGGGTCCCACGCCCGGGGCGTGGTCAGCACCACCTTGCCGACGTGCCGGGCCTGGCTGACGTGCCGGAACGCCTCCGGCGCCTGGCGGACGTCCCACACCTGGGTGGGCAGCGGGGTGAGCGTCCCCCGTTCGAAGAGCCCCAGCAGCTCGACGAGCATGCGCTGCACCTCGTCGGGGTCCTCCAGGGTCAGGTCGAAGGCGGTGTAGGCCACCCCCGGGTGGTCGGCGGCGACGATGTCGGCGTCGCGGATGTCGGTCTTGCCCATCTCGATGAACCGTCCGCCGCGCGGCAGCAGCCGCAGCGAGGCGTCCACGAACTCGCGGGCCAGCGAGTCCAGCACCACGTCGACGCCCCGTCCGCCGGTGACCTCGGCGAAGCGGGTCTCGAAGTCGAGGGTCCGGGACGAGGCCAGGTGCTCCTCGTCGAGGCCCATCGACCGCAGGGCGTCCCACTTGGCGGGGCTGGCGGTGGCGTACACCTCGGCGCCGAGGTGCCGGGCGAGCTGCACGGCGGCCATGCCGACGCCGCCGGCCGCCGCGTGCACCAGCACGGACTCGCCCCGGGTGAGCCCGGCCAGGTTGACCAGCCCGTGGTACGCGGTCAGGAAGACCACCGGCACGGAGGCGGCCTCGACGTACGACCAGCCGGCCGGCATCGGGGCCAGCAGCCGGCGGTCGGTGACCGCGACGGGCCCGAAGCAGCCCACGAAGACCCCGAACACCCGGTCGCCGGGGCGCAGGTCGGTCACCTTGGCGCCCACCTCGACGACCTCGCCGGCGCCCTCGCCGCCGAGCGGCCCCGCGTCGCCCGGGTAGAGGCCGAGCGCGTTGAGCACGTCGCGGAAGTTCAGGCCGGCGGCGCGGACGCGCACCCGGACCTCGCGGGGGCCGAGGGCGACGTCGGCGGCGTCGGTGGGAACCAGGGTGAGGTTCTCCAGGCTGCCGCGCACCGGCGCGTCCAGGCGCCACGCGGCGGCGGGCGGTACGGTCAGCTCGCCGGCCGAACCGGCCCGCGCCAGTCGCGGCACGTACGCCGCGCCGCCCCGGATCGCGGCCTGCGGCTCGTCCGCCGCCAGCAGGGCGGCGACCTGGTCGGGGCCGATCCCGTCGCCGTCGACGTCGACGACGACCACCTGGCCCGGGTTCTCCGACTGGGCGGAGCGCACCAGACCCCACGCCGCCGCGGCGGCCGGGTCGGTCACCTCTCCGGCGTGGTGCACGGCCACCGCGCCCCGGGTCACCAGCAGCAGCCGGGACGCCGCCCAGCGGGGTTCGGTGAGCCAGCGCCGGACCAGGTCGAGGGCCCGTACGGCGGCGTGGCGCGCCGCCCGGGGGGTGGGCTGCGCGGGGTCCGCGTCGAGCGGCACGAGCACGACCCCGGGCAGGGCCAGTCCCGCGTCGACGGCGTCGGCGAGCCCGTCCAGTCCCGGCTGGAACGGGAACCCGGCCAGGCCGGGGGCGACGGCCACGGCGTCGACCGGGGTGGCCGCGTCGGCCGGCGGCAGCGGCGTCCAGTCGATCCGGAACAGGGCGTCGCGGGTGGCGCGGTCGTCGGTGACGGCCAGCTCCGCGGCGGAGATCGGCCGCATGGTCAGGGCGGTCACCTCGGCGACCGGGGCGCCGGTCGGGTCGGCGGCGGTCAGCGCGATGGCGTGCGGCCCGACCTGGGTGAGCCGTACCCGCAGGGCGTTCGCGCCGGTGGCGTGCAGGCTGACGCCGTTCCAGGCGAACGGCAGCAGCAGCCGCCCGTCGCCGGCCCCGGCGAGACCGCCGAAGTGCGCGGCGTGCAGGGCGGCGTCGAACAGGGCCGGGTGCAGGCCGTAGCGGTCGGCGTCGACCCGCTGGGCCGCCGGCAGCTCCACCTCGGCGTAGACCTCGTCGCCGCTGGTCCACACCGCGCGCAGCCCCTGGAACGCCGGCCCGTACGCGTAGCCGTCGGCCGCCAGCCCGCAGTAGAAGCCGGTCAGGTCGACGGGCCGGGCGTCGCGCGGCGGCCACGTGGTGAGCTGCGGCGGCGCGGCGGGCTGGTCGGCGCAGAGGGTGGCGCTGGCGTGCCGGGTCCACGGGGTGCCCGCCGGCGCGTCGGCGGGTCGGGAGTGCACGGTCACCGGGCGGCGCCCGTCGTCGCCGCCCGCGCCGACCGCCACCTGCACCTGCGTGGCCCCGTCGGCGGGCAGGGTGAGCGGGGCCTCGATGACCAGCTCGTCGAGGACGGGGTGGCCGATCTCGTCGCCGACGCGGAGACAGAGCTCCACCAGGCCGGTGCCGGGCACCAGCACGCTGTCGGTGACCCGGTGGTCGGCCAGCCACGGCTGTGCGTCGGTCGACAGGCGCCCGGTGAACAGGTGGCCCCTCGTCTCGGCCAGCGCGATCGACGCGCCGAGCAGCGGGTGCCCGGCGGCGTCCAGGCCGGCGGCGCCGACGTCGCCGACCTCGCGCAGGGGCCGGGGCCAGTAGCGGCGGTGGGCGAACGCGTACGTGGGCAGGTCGACCCGCCGGCCGCCGGCCAGCGCGGGCCGCCAGTCCACGGCGACCCCGCACACGTGCAGCTGGGCCAGGGAGAGCAGGAACCGTTCCCGGTCGCCCTGGTCGCGCTGCACCGAGCCGACCACCACGGTCTCGCCCTCGTGGTCGGCGAGGGTCTCCTCGACGCCGACGGTGAGCACCGGGTGCGGGCTGCACTCGACGTACGTGTCGTGGCCCTGGGCCGCCAGCGAGCGGATCGCCCCTTCCAGCTCGACGGGCTGGCGCAGGTTGCGGTACCAGTAGTCGGGCCCCATCTCCTCGCCGTCGAGCCAGCGCAGGTCGGTGGTGGAGAACAGCGGCACGGCCGCCGGGCCGGGGGCGATGCCGGCCAGCACCTCGGCCAGTTCGTCGCGGATGCGTTCCACCTGGGCGGAGTGGGAGGCGTAGTCGACGGCGATGCGCCGCACCCGGGCCTGTTCGCCGGCCAGTTCGGCGAGCAGTTCCTCGACCGCCTCCGGGTCGCCGGAGACCACGACCGCGGCCGGGCCGTTCACGGCGGCGACCGAGATCCGGTCGCCGAAGCGGGCGATCCGGTCGCGGACCGTGTCGGCAGGCAGCGCGACGGAGGCCATCGCGCCGTGCCCGGCCAGGGCCCGCAGCGCCCGGCTGCGCAGCGCCACCACGCGGGCGGCGTCGGGCAGGGAGAGCACCCCGGCGACGCAGGCGGCGGCGATCTCGCCCTGCGAGTGGCCGACCACGGCGGCCGGCTGCACGCCGTGCGAGCGCCACAGCTCGGCCAGGGACACCATCATCGCGAACAGGGCGGGCTGCACCACGTCGACCTCGTCGAGGCCGGGCGCGCCGGGCACCTGGCGCAGCACGTCCAGCAGCGACCAGTCCAGGTACGGCCGCAGGGCCGCGTCGCAGGCCGCCATGCGTTCGGCGAACACGGGGGCCTGGTCGAGCAGGTCCAACCCCATGCCGAGCCACTGGGAGCCCTGCCCGGGGAAGACGAAGACGCACCGGCCGGCGGGCCGGGCCTCGCCCCGCGTCACCGCCGGGTCGGGCCGGCCCTCGGCGAGGGCGTCGAGGGCGGCGGCGACGCGCTCCGGCGACGCGCCGACCAGCACCGCCCGGGAGTCGAAGGTGCTCCGGCTGGTGGCCAGCGACCAGGCCACGTCGAGGGGCCGCTGGTCGGGCCGGGCGGCGAGGTGCTCGCGCAGCCGGCGGGCCTGGCCGGCGAGCGCCTCGGGGGTACGCGCGGAGAGCAGCCACGGCAGGGCGTGCGCCTGCGGCGGCGTGGGAGCCTCGGCGGCCTGCGGCGTCGCCTCGGCGACCGCCTCGACGATCACGTGGGCGTTGGTGCCGCTGATGCCGAACGACGAGACGCCGGCGCGGGCCGGCCGGTCCGCCGGGCGCCACGGTCGGGCCTCGGTGAGCAGCTCCACGGCCCCCGAGTCCCAGTCGATCCGCGAGCTGCGGCGCTCGGCGTGCAGGGTGCGGGGCAGCCGGCCGTGCCGCATGGCGAGGACCATCTTCAGCACCCCGGCCACGCCGGCCGCGGCCTGGGTGTGCCCGAGGTTGGACTTGACCGAGCCGAGCAGCACCGGCGGGGCGCCGACGGGGCGCTGCCCGTACGTGGCGAGGATCGCCTCCGCCTCGATGGGGTCGCCGAGCGACGTGCCGGTGCCGTGCGCCTCGACGACGTCCACCTCGGCGGCACTCAGCCCGGCGGCGCCGAGCGCGGCCTTGATGACCCGTTCCTGCGACGGCCCGTTCGGGGCGGTCAGCCCGTTGGACGCGCCGTCCTGGTTGACCGCCGAGCCGCGGACCACGGCCAGCACGGGGTGGCCCCGGCGGCGGGCGTCGGAGAGGCGCTCGACCACCAGCATCCCGACGCCCTCGGACATGCCGAAGCCGTCGGCGTCCTCGGCGAACGCCTTGCACCGCCCGTCGGCGGCGAGACCACGCTGCCGGCTGAAGCCGGTCAGCCCGGCCGGGGTGGACATCACCGACACGCCGCCAGCGAGGGCCAGGTCGCAGTCGCCCTGGCGCAGGGCCTGCACGGCCAGGTGCAGCGCCACCAGCGACGCCGAGCAGGCGGTGTCCACGGTGACGGCCGGTCCCTCCAGCCCGAGCGCGTACGCGACGCGACCGGAGAGGACGCTGCCGGCCGTGCCGGTGAGCAGGTGCCCCTCGTCGGCGGTGACCTCGCCGTCGTCGGACACGACGCCGGGGGCGACCCGGTCGGCGTAGTCCTGCCCGTGGGTGCCGGCGAAGACACCGGTACGGCTGCCGCGCAGGGTGACCGGGTCGATGCCGCCGCGCTCCAGCGCCTCCCAGGAGGTCTCCAGCAGCAGCCGGTGCTGCGGGTCCATGGCGAGGGCCTCGCGGGGGCTGATGCCGAAGAACGCGGCGTCGAAGTCGGCGATCCCGGTGAGGAACCCGCCGGCCCGCACGTACGTGCGTCCGGGCGTGCCGGGCACCGGGTCGTAGAGGTCGGCCAGCGGCCAGCCGCGGTCGTCGGGCAGGTCGCCGATGACGTCGGCGCCCGCGTCCAGCAGCCGCCACAGCTCCTCCGGGGAGCCGATGCCGCCGGGGAACCGGCAGGCCATCGCGACGATCGCGACCGGTTCGTCCAGGGCGACGGTGGTGGCGTCGGTGACCTCGGTGGCGGCGGTACCGAGCAGCCGGGCGTGCAAATGCGCGGCGAGCAGCTCCGGGGTGGGGTGGTTGAACACGGCGTGCGGGGCGAGCCGGACGCCGGTGACGGCGGTGAGCCGGTTGCTCAGCTCCACGGCCATCAGCGAGTCGAAGCCGAGGTCCTTGAACGGGCGGCGCGGCTCGACCTGCTCGGGGCCGGCGTGCCCGACCACGGTCGCGCACCGGGTGCGGACGAGCTCCAGCAGCAGCTCGGCGCGGTCGGGCTCGGCGAGTTCGGCCAGCCGGTCGGCGAAGCTGCTGGCGGAGGCGGGCGCGGAGTCGGCGTTGACGGCCCGGCGGGGCGGCGGCGGCAGCAGGGCCCGCAGCAGGGCGGGCACCTCGCCGGAGGTGCGTACGGCGGCCAGGTCGAGCCCGATCGGCACGAGCGCCGGCCGGTCGACGTGCAGGGCGGCGTCGAACAGCGCCAGTCCGGCGGTCGTGTCGAGGGGGCGGGTGCCGCCCCGGGCGAGCCGGGCCAGGTCCGCCGGGGTGAGCCGGCCGGCCATCCCGTCCTGGGCGGCCCACAACCCCCAGGCCAGCGCGGTCGCCGGGAGTCCCTGGGCGCGGCGGTGTGCGGCGAGCGCGTCGAGGAACGCGTTGCCGGCCGCGTAGTTGCCCTGACCGGGGCTGCCGAAGGTGGCGGCGGCCGAGGAGAAGAGCACGAACGCGGCCAGGTCGAGGCCGGCGGTGAGCTCGTGCAGGTGCCACGCGCCGTGCACCTTGGACCGCAGGGCCCGTGCCCAGCGGGTCGGGTCGAGGTCGGTGAGCAGGGCGTCGTCGGTGGCCCCGGCGGCGTGCACGACGGCGACCAGCCGGTCGGCCAGCGGGGCGACGACCTCGGCGAGCGCCGCCCGGTCGGCGACGTCGGCCGCGACCACGCGGACGGTGACGCCGGCGTCGGTCAGCGCGGTCGTCCAGTCGCCGGCCCGGCCGCTGCGGCTGACCAGCACCAGCTCGGCGACGCCGTGCACGGTGGCGAGGTGGGTGGCGACGTGCCGGCCGATCCCGCCGGTGCCGCCGGTGACCAGCACGGTGCCGCCGGCCAGCGCCGCGAGCGGCGTACCGGTCGGGGGCCGTTCGACGGGGTGGAGGCGGGGCAGCAGCGCCCGGCCGTCGCGGACGGCGACCTCGGGTTCGTCCGCCGCGACGGCCAGCGCCGACCGGACGGTGGCGTCGTCGGTGGCGTCGAGGCTGAGCAGGAGGAAGCGGTCGGGCTGCTCGGCCTGGGCGACCCGGACGAGCCCGGCCACCGGCGCGTGCACCGGGTCGCCGTCGCGCACGGCGAGGGCGAGGCGGGTGGTCTCCGCGCGGGGGTCGGCGAGCCAGTTCTGGAGCACGCCGAGCACGGCGAGGCCGACGGCGTGCGCCCGGTCGGGCACCGGCCGGCCCGGCTCCCCGTCGCCGACCCGCAGCACCAGCAGCGGCGGCAGCGGGCCGTCCGGCGGTGTGCCGTCGGCGAGCGTCCAGGTGGGCGCCGGGGTCGCCGGGAACGCCGCGGGCAGCCAGTCGACGGCGTACAGCCCGGCGGGCGCGGCCGGGGGCGCCGGCGCGTCGGCGGGCGGCAGGTCCACGCTCCGCAGCACCACCCGGTCCACGTCGAGCACGGGCACGCCCGCGTCGTCGACGGCGCTCAGCGTCACCGCGTCCGCCCCGGCCGGGGCCAGGCAGACGCGCAGCGCGTGCGCCCCGACGGCGTACCGGCGCACGCCCGTCCACTCGGTGGGCAGCAGCCGGGCGGTGGGCCCGGCGTCGGCGCCGGGCGCGAAGTCGGCGAGCGGGAGCAGGCGCAGGGCCGCCTCCAGCACCAGCGGGTGCACGCCGTACCGCTCGGCGTTTGGGTCGCGGGTGTCCTCGGGCAGGCGTACGTCGACGAAGAGCCGGTCGGCGGCCACCCACGCGGCCCGGGCCAGCTCCCCGACCAGCGCGCGGTGCTGCGGGGCGGTCAGGTCCACCGGCCGGGCCCCGGTGGGCGGCCAGGTCGGGGCGAGGGTGCCCCGCCCGTTCTCCGGGTCGACCGGGCCGAGCACGGCCTCGGCGACCTCACGCCAGGGCTGCCCGTCGCCGGCCCGGACGTGGCAGTGCGCCACGCGGCGCCGGTGCTCGTCGGGTGCGGAGAGGACGACCTGCACGTCGAGGGTCGCCTCGCCGGGCAGCGGCACCGGCCCGGGGACGCTCAGCCGCTGCACGGTCGGGGTGCCGAACTGGTCGCCGAGGTGGGTGAGCATGTCCAGCAGGGCTGCGGCGGGCAGCAGGGCGGCGGTGCCGTCGGCGGGGGCGGCCAGCCACGGCCGGGTGGCCGCGGGGACCTGACCGGTGCAGACGACCTGTCCGGTGCCGGCGACCGGCAGTACGCCGCCGAGCAGCGGGTGCCCGGCGTCGACCAGCCCCACGCCGGCCGGGCCGCCGGTGCCGGTGGGAGCGGGCAGCCAGTAGTGCCGGCGCTGGAAGGCGTACGTGGGCAGGTCGACGCGGCGGTGCGGCCCGGGGCCGGCGAGGGCGGCGCGGTCCACGGCGACGCCCCGCACGTGCAGCCGCGCCACGGCGGCGAGCAGCGCCTCGGCCTCGCCGGCGGTGCCCCGGACGGCGGGGACGAACGCCAGCTCGTCGGCCTCGGCGACGAGGCAGTCCTGGGCCATCGCGGTGAGTACGCCGGCCGGGCCGATCTCCAGGAAGGTGGTGACGCCCTGCCCGTGCAGGGCCCGTACGCCGTCGTGGAAGCGGACGGTGGCCTGCACGTGCGCCACCCAGTAGTCGGGCGAGCAGAGCCGGGCCGGGTCGACGGGATGACCGGTCAGGTTGGACACCACCGGCAGGTGCGGGGTGCGGTACGTGAGGCCGGCGGCCACCGCGCGGAACTCGTCGAGCATCGGCTCCATGCGCGGCGAGTGGAACGCGTGCGACACCCGCAGCCGGCTGGTCCGGCGCCCGGCGGCGCGCAGGGTGGCCGCGACGGCCAGCACCGCGTCGGTGTCGCCGGAGACGACCACGCTGGTGGGGCCGTTGACGGCGGCGAGGCCCACCCGGTCGGCCAGGTGCGCGGCGACCTCGGCCTCGTCGGCCTCGACGGCGACCATCGCGCCCCCGGCGGGCAGCTGCTGCATCAGCCGGGCGCGGGCGGCGACGAGGGCCGCCGCGTCGGCGAGGGGGAACACCCCGGCCACGTGCGCGGCGGCCAGCTCGCCGACGGAGTGGCCGAGGACGGCGTCGGGGCGCACTCCCCAGGATTCCAGGAGGCGGTACAGCGCCACCTCGAAGGCGAACAGCCCGGGCTGGGTGTAGAGGGTCTGGTCGAGCAGCTCCGCCAGCTCGGTGCCCTCGGCGGCGAGGACGACGTCCGCGACGGGGTGCGGGGCGTGGCCGGCGAGGCAGCGGTCGAGTTCGGCGCAGGCGGCGTCGAAGGCGTCGGCGAAGACCGGGTACGTGGCGTGCAGCTCGCGCCCCATGCCGGCGCGCTGGCCGCCCTGCCCGCCGAAGAGCAGGCCGAGCTGGCCGTCGACGACCCGGCCGGTCAGCACGGTCGGCACGTCGGGGTCGGGCTCGCCGCGGGTCAGCGCGGTCAGGCCCGTACGGGCGGTGGTCGGGTCGGCGGCCAGCACCACGGCCCGGTGTTCGAGGGCGGCGCGGGTGGTGGCGAGCGCGTGCCCGACGTCGGCCGGGTCGGCGTGCGCCCCCGGCCCGTCGAGCCAGGCCAGCAGGCGGGCCGCCTGGTCGCGCAGCGCCTCGCCGGAGGCGGCGGCGAGCAGCCACGGCACGGGCGGTCGCCGGGTGGCGGCCCCGGACGACGGCTGCCGTTCGGCGGTCGCGGCCGGCGGCTGCCGGTCCGCGTCCTGCGGTCCGGCCGACGGGTCGGCGGGTGCCTCGACGATGACGTGGGCGTTGGTGCCGCTGATGCCGAACGACGACACGCCGGCGCGGCGGGGCCGGCGTACGTCGGGCCACGGGCGGGCCTCGGTGAGCACCTCGACGGCGCCGGCCGACCAGTCCACCTCCGACGTCGGGGCGTCCACGTGCAGGGTGCGCGGCAGCGTCCCGTGCCGCATGGCGAGCACCATCTTGATCACCCCGGCGGCCCCGGCGGCGGCCTGGGTGTGGCCGAGGTTGGACTTCAGCGAGCCCAGCCGCAGCGGTTCGGCGTCGCCGCGTCCCACCCCGTACGTGGCGAGCAGCGCCTGGGCCTCGATCGGGTCGCCCAGCCGGGTGCCGGTGCCGTGCGCCTCGACGACGTCCACGTCGGCGGCGGAGAGCCCCGCCGCGTCCAGCGCCCGGCGGATGACCCGCTCCTGGGCGGGCCCGTTGGGGGCGGTCAGCCCGTTGGACGCGCCGTCGGAGTTGACGGCGGAGCCCCGCAGCACGGCGACGACGGGGTGCCCGAGACGGCGGGCGTCGGAGAGCCGTTCCAGCAGCAGCACGGCGACGCCCTCGGACCAACCGGTGCCGTCGGCCCCGTCGGCGAACGCCTTGCACCGGCCGTCCGGGGCGAGCCCGCGCTGCCGGCTGAACTCCACGAACGCCTGCGGGGTGCCCATCACCGCCACGCCGCCGGCCACGGCGAGGGAGCAGTCGCCGGCGCGCAGCGCCTGGGCGGCCAGGTGCAGCGCCACCAGCGACGACGAGCACGCCGTGTCGACGGTGACCGCCGGCCCCTCCAGCCCGAGCGCGTACGCGACGCGGCCGGAGACGACGCTGCCGGCGGTGCCGACGCCGAGGTAGCCCTCGGTGCCGGGCGGCGCCTGGCGCAGGTTCGCGGCGTAGTCGTGGTGCATGACGCCGGTGAAGACGCCGGTGGCGCTGCCGCGCAGCGAGGTGGGGTCGATGCCGGCCCGCTCGAACAGCTCCCAGGACGTCTCCAGCAGCAGCCGCTGCTGTGGGTCCATGGCGAGCGCCTCGCGGGGGCTGATCGCGAACAGGGCGGCGTCGAAGTCGGCGGCGTCGGTCAGGAAACCGCCCACCCGCACGTACGAGGTGCCGGGACGGTCGGCGTCGTCGGAGAACAGGTGCGCCAGGTCCCAGCCCCGGTCGGTGGGGAACTCCGTGAGCCCCTCCCTGCCCTGCTCGACCAGCTCCCACAGCTCTTCGGGGGAACCGACGCCGCCGGGCAGCCGGCAGGCCATGGCCACGACGACCACCGGATCGTCCATGGTGGACGGGCTCGGCCGGTCCGTCCCGGGACCGACCCGGCCGGTGGCGCCGCGCAGGCGCTCGGCGAGGTGTCGGGCGAGGGCGTCCGGGCTGGGCCGGTCGAACGCGGCCGTGGCGGAGAGCCGTACCCCGGTGGCCCGCGCCAGCCGGTCGCGCAGGGCGACCGCGCTGACCGAGGTGAAGCCGAGTTCCTTGAAGGCGCGGCCGGGGCGGACGGCCGCCGGGCCGGACAGGCCGGCCACCTCGGCGGTGGCGGCGCGCACGAGGTCGAGCAGGAGCCGGTCCCCCTCGGCGGTGCCCAGCCCGGCCAGCCGGCGGCGCAACTCGGCGGCGTCCCGGTCGTCCGTGGCGTCGTCGGGCGCCGCGACGGGACCGCGCCAGGCGGGGTGCGCGGTGTCGGCGTGGCCCGCCGGGTGGGCGAGCAGGACCAGGTCGTCGCCGTCGTGCGCCACGTCGAACGCGGCGAGGTCGGCGCGGACGGCCGCCGTCGCGGCGCCGGTGGGCTCCCCCGGGCGACGTGCGGTCGCCCCGGCGGTGCCGGGCGACGGCTCCCGGTCGGCGGGCGCGCTCGTGCCGACGAGGCGGGCCGGGAGACCGGCGGTGCGGCGGCGGGCGGCCAGGGCGTGCAGGGTCCCGACGGCGGCGGCGGCCCGCTCCCGGCCGGCGGCGCCCAGCAGCAGGACGGACGGGACGAGGACGGTGAACGCGGCGGCCGGTTGCCGGGTCGCCGCGTCCAGCGCCGCGGCGAGGCCGAGCAGCCGGGCCACGCCCTCGTCGTCGGCCAGGTCGTCCTCGGACGGGCAGAGCACGACACCGCCGGTCGGCTCGTCGCCCGCCCGGTCGGCGGGCAGGACGGTGGCCTCGGCGCCGGCGGCGGAGAGTTCGGCGGCCAGGTCGCTCAGGGTTGCCCCGGCCGTATCGCCGACGTGCAGCAGCCGCAGCCGGCGGACCCGGTGCGCGGCGACGAGGTGCCGGGCCAGCGCCGCGCCGGTCGGTCCGTCGGCGCCGGTGATCGACACCGGGCGGTCCGGGTCGGCCACGGTCGCCGGCCGCGCCGGCACGGCCGCCGGGGCCGGCACGAGGGCCGCGTGCAGGGCGGCTCCGGCCCGCAGCGCGACCTGCGCGGCGCCGGCATCCACCACGGCGGGCAGCAGGGCGACCGACCGGTGTCCGGCGTCGTGGTCGACCAGCACGATCCGGTCCGGGTACGCGGCCTGGAGGGCGCGCCCGATGGCCGGGACGGCACCGGCCGCCGGATCGGGCCCGACCCCTCCGGCGGCGGCGTCGCCTGCGACACCCGCATCGCCCGCGCCTGGGCCGGTGGCCGCGTCGCCCGCGTCGGGGCCGGTCGGGTCGTCACCTGCGGGGCCGGTCAGCAGCACCAGCCGGGTGCCGGCGTACCGGTCGTCGTCGAGCCAGCCACGCAGCCGGTCGGCGAGGCCCGGCGCGGCGACGTCGGCCGGCCCGGCCAGCAGCACCGTCACGTCGGGCACGTCCGGGGCCTCGCGCAGGGCGGGCAGGTCCCGGTGGCACCGGAACCGGTCCCCGGACGCCGCCGCCCGCAGCGGCTCCACCAGCGCCTCGCTGCCCGGGCCGACGAGCGCCCAGTGTCGGGCCGGGGCGACGGCGGCCTGCGCGGCCGTCGGGACGGGCGCTTCGAGCGGCGGTACGGCGGCAAGGTCCAGCGGCCGCCAGGCGGACAGGCTCAGCGCCTCGTGGTGGCTGCCGTTGACCGCCCGCAGCCGCGCCGGCCGCTCGAGCAGGAGCCGCCGGGTGACCTTGCCGGAGGCCGTACGCGGCACCTGCCCGATCTCGTACAGCTCCTCCGGCACCTTGTGGTAGGACAGCTTCTCCCGGCAGGCCGCGTACCCGGCGCGGGGGTCGAAGCCCTCGGGACCGGGCACCACGAACGCCACCGGCACCTCGCCGAGCACGTCGTGCGGGCGGCCGGTCACCGCCACGTCCGCGACGCCGGGCACGGCGCGCAGCGCCTCCTCCACCTCGGCCGGGTGGATCTTCTCGCCGCCCCGGATGATCAGTTCCTGGTGCCGGCCGGTGACGAAGATGTTGCCGTCGGCGTCGCGGCGGGCCAGGTCACCGGTGCGGTACCAGCCGTCACGCAGGGCGGCGGCGGTGACCTCCGGCAGGCCGTGGTAGCCGAGCATGACGCTCGGGCCGCTGACCCAGACCTCACCCTCGGCGCCGGTCGGCACGTCCAGGCCGGTCTGCGGGCTGACCAGGCGCACCTCGACGCCGGGCACCGCACGTCCGCAGGAGCCCTCGACGCGGGGCTGGTCCGGCCGGGTCACGGCGATCGACCCGCAGGTCTCCGTGCTGCCGTACGCGTCGAGCAGCGGCGCGTCGAAGACCTCGTCGAACGCCCGGCGCAGCGCGCCGGTGGTGATCGCCCCGCCGACCAGACAGACCCGCAGGGCCGGGGCGCGGAAGCCGGTCTCCCGGGCGGCGGTGACCAGGTGGTGGTACATGGCCGGCACGCCGGCCAGCACGGTGGCCTCCTCCTCGTCGACCGCGCGTAGCACGTCGTCGGCGGAGAAGCCGTCGATGAGCCGGGCCGTGGCGCCGACCGCGGTCACGCTGAGCACGCACCCGATGTGCGAGAGGCTGTGGAACAGCGGCAGCGGCCAGACCACCCGGTCGGCGTCGGTGAGCCCGGGGATCGGCACGTAGCAGGCGGCGACGGACCAGAGGCAGGTGCGCTGGGTGGAGAGCACGCCCTTGGGCCGACCGGTGGTGCCGGAGGTGTAGAGCATCCAGGCGACCTCGTCGAGCCCCAGGTCGTCGCGGGCGTCCACGCCCGGCTCGGTGTCGACCAGGTCGCGCCACGCGATGACCCCGGCGGGCACGGGGCCGTCCCCGGTTACCACCAGCCGCAGGGCCCGCCGGTCGGCGCGCAGCCGCAGCAGTTGGTCGAGGTGCCGCTGGTCGGTGACCACCAGCACCGCACCGGAGTCGTCCAGCAGGTGGGCCAGTTCCGCGTCGGTGCTGTGCGGGTTCACCGGTACGCCGACCGCGGCGGCCCGCGTCACGGCCAGCCAGGTCTCGACCGTCTCCACCCGGTTGCCGAGGCAGAAGGCGACCCGGTCGCCCCGCCCGACGCCCGAGGCCGCCAGGTGACCGGCCAGCCGGCGGGTCCGCGCCGCCAGGTCGGCGTAGCCGACCGCCCGGCGCTCGTCGCGGAACGCGACCTTGTTCCCCAACCTGGCGGCGTGCGCCTCGATCAGATCGGACAACGGCTGGATCAGGTCGCTCCGAAGCATGTCACCACATCCGTCCGTCGGCGAGACTCCTCATCCGCGGCGTAGACCTCGCTCGCCGTAGCGGCCCAAGTCTTCCGAGCACCCTGCCGGCGTCCTACCCCTGTCACCCCCTAAGTCGTCCCCAGTTCGGACCGCCGATCCGGTGGTGGGACGGGCCGCAGGTCGATGATGGTGCGACCCCCGCAGACCGTCGAGTCCCGTGCTCCACCCGCCCGTCAGCCGAGGTGCCGTCGTTGGAACGCTGCTGGATGTTCGCCCGCTCGGCCGTGCCGGCCGAGGGATGCCCGGACACGCGGGTGATCGAGCTGGTCGGAACGGTCCTCACCGGCCTGGTCGCCGCCGCCCGCCGGGCCGATCCGGGCCTGGACTGGTTCTTCGACCCGGAGGGCTCGCCCGCCGGGCCACACGTGAGCCTCGGCTTCCACGCCACCCCGCCCGCGCTCGCCGCGGTACGGGCGCGGCTGCTCGCGTACGACCCGGGGGTGTCCTTCCCCGCCGACCGCCGGGTGGTGCGCGACGCCGCCCGGGGCGGCCCGCTCGCGTCCGCCGGCAGCGACCTGGCCCTGACCCTGCTCGGCGGGGACGCGCCCTGGCTGGCCGGCGTCGAGCTGCCGCTGGCCGTGGCGCACCTGCGGCACCTGACGGCGCTGGTGCCGGCGGCCGACCGGCTGGCGTTCCTCTTCCTGCACTGGCAGGAACGCAGCCAGCGGCTCACCGGCGCGCAGCGGCGGGACCTGGCGGCGCAGGCGGACGCCGGGGCGGAGAAGATCGTCCTGTCGGCCGGTGACCTGCCGCTGGGCGGGGAGGTCGCCGTGGCGTGGCAGCACTACCTGGACCGGGTGGCGGACGTGGTCGACCGGGAGCATCCGGCGACGCCGTCCGGCTTCCTGCTGGCGCACCACGCGCAGCTCACCCACGACCGGTGGGGCATCGGGCCGCAGGTCGACTCGCTGGCCGCGCTGGCGCTACGCCTGTCGATGGTCCGGGACCGCCCGGTCGTCGCCGCGCCCGTCCCCGTCGCCCGGAGGAGGCAGCAACCCCATGCAAGCGTCCGCGCCTGAACGCCGCGCCCCCGCCGAGCCCGCCCGGATCGAGGTGGCGCTCGGGGAACGCGCGTACCCGGTGCTGATCGGCCCCGGCGTGCGCCACCGGCTGCCGGCGGAGGTGGCGCGGATCGGCGCGCGGCGGGTCGTGGTGGTCTCGGCCCGGCCGCCGGAGTGGACGCCCGACCCGGGCGTGCCGCACCGGGTGGTGCCGGCCCGCGACGGCGAGCACGACAAGAACCTGGCCACGGTGGAGCAGCTCTGCCGGGCGTTCGCCGAGTTCGGGCTGACCCGCGCCGACGCCGTCGTCTCCTGCGGCGGCGGGACGACCACGGACGTGGTCGGGCTGGCCGCCGGTCTCTACCACCGGGGCATCGCGGTGATCCACCTGCCGACCTCGCTGCTCGCCCAGGTGGACGCCAGCGTCGGCGGGAAGACCGCGGTCAACCTGCCGGAGGGCAAGAACCTCGTCGGGGTGTACTGGCAGCCCCGGGCGGTGCTCTGCGACACCGAGCACCTGGACACGCTGCCGCGCCGGGAGTGGCGCAACGGGTACGGCGAGATCGCCCGGGCGCACTTCATCGGCGCGGGCGAGCTGCGCGGCCGCCCGGTGGCGGAGCAGATCGCCGCCTGCGTGGGGCTCAAGGCCCGGGTGGTGGCGGCCGACGAGCGCGACGCCGGCCTGCGGCACATCCTGAACTACGGCCACACCCTGGGCCACGCGTTGGAGCGGGCCACCGACTTCGGGCTGCGGCACGGCGAGGCGGTCGGCGTCGGCACGGTCTTCGCGGGCCGGCTGGCCGGCGTCCTCGGCCGCGTCCCTGCCGAGCGGGTGGCCGAGCACCACGACGTCGTGGCGGGGTACGGCCTCGACACCGACCTGCCCACCGGCGTCGACCACGACGAGTTGATCGCGCTGATGCGCCGGGACAAGAAGGCGACCTCCGGCCTGTCCTTCGTCCTGGACGGCCCGGCCGGGCCCGAGCTGGTCGCCGACGTCCCCGAGTCCGCCGTCCGGGCCGCCCTCACGGGCATGTGACGCCCGGCCGCTCGTACGGCGTCCGGGTCGGGCGGTTCGGCGGGCGCGGTCGCCGCCCACCGCGGCCCCCACTGGGCGGACCGGTCTCCCCCGGGCCGCCGGCACGGCCCGGGGGACGACACGTCAACTGCCCAGCGCCCGCTGGATCTGCGCGATCAGCACGCCGCAGGCGTACCGGTCCGAGGCGCCGACCATGCCGACGATGCTCGCCGGCAGCGGTCCGTTGTCCGTCTCCGCCGGGTCGTGGTGCATGAACACGACCAGCTCCCCCCGGTCGATGAACGGCGCGAGGATCGGCTCGGCGTCGACGCCGGGGGCCAGCGAGAAGAACGTGGTCATGGCGCACCGGTGCTGGCCCAGCAGCGAGCTGCGGTGCAGGACCGAACTGGTGGCCCCGCTGACCCGGAAGTTGGGATCGATGACCCGCAGTTCGCCGTCGCGGCCGATCCCGGCGTCGAAGGAGCAGTACCCCCGGTACCCGAGCGCACTGGCCTTTCGGACCCCTACGGTCAGCGCTTCGATCAGCTCCGCCGGCGGCTGGTCGTCGTCCATCACACAACCGACCCACGTCGACGTGGGCTGCGGCAGGTGTACGGACGCACCGAAGTAGTGCACCGCTCCGCTCTCCGTCACGCCGAACTGGAGGCCCCAGATCGTCCGGAAGGGCACCTCCTCCTCGACGATCCACCGGTCGCTGACCTGTTCGAGCTGGTTGAACAGCGACCGGTTCCGCCGGTCCTGCAAACGCCTGGTGAAGATCGCGATTCCGCTGTAGACCTCGACGCCTGCCGGTTTGATCACCGCCGGTCGGCGGTCCTGCCGCACGATGCGGCGCACCTCCTCGGGGGTGGCGACCTGGCGACGGGGCAGGTATTCCGGTGCGAGCAGTGTCTCCAGCACGGTCTTGTTGTTGAGGCGGGCCAGCAGCTCCGGCGACACCCGGGCCTGCGCGGCCCGCAGGTGCGGATCGTGCGGGGGAAACTGGAACTCCAGCGTCTCGCCCCGCTCGGCGGCGTCGCGGGCGAGGCGCACCGCCTGCGCGCCGGAGCGGAACTCGCGCAGATCGCTCGGCGTCTTCAGACCGCACCGGCTGATGAGCCGCAGCGACTTGTCGGCACTGGATCCGGTGCTGCAGATCGCCGCCGACTGGTGCGGGAGGGTCAGATGGAGGCCGGTGATCATGTCCAGCCCGTTGTGCAGGGCGGCGCCCGCGCCGGCGAGATAGCGGCTTCCGGCGGTCGCCACCGGGTCGGGCGGCCGGGCGAGGACCACCCCGTCGTGGGCGAACACCTGTACCTGGATAGGCCCGTGCATTTGGATCTCCTGACATGCCGGCCCACAGGGGGCCTCGGGGTGGCACGAAGTCCGGGTGCCCACGACCACGAACAGCGGAGAACGTGGACGGTTGCGGGGCTCCCGGTCCTGATGAGGCCGCTCGGCCACGAGAGTCGGGCGTGCCGCGTGCACCGACCGGACGGTCTCAGGGCTGGACCGGCCAGGTAGCGGGCTGGCTTGTGGTCAGCGCCGCGTCGGCGGGGTGCACACCATCAGTCGGTGGCTGACGTGCAGTCACCGACTTGGTCATGATCGGGAAAGCATAGTCAGTCCTCATTGCCCGGGGATGGGCCGGTCAGCCGGACACGGGCGGCCCTTTTCGCGACTGGAATCGCCAGTTCTCCAAGCCGGCCCGTCGACTCGGGCTGACCAAAAAGACGCTTTCCGAAAAGGGCTGCGGGACCATTCACCGCCGAACCCGGACAATCGCACACCGACCATCTCGGAGGGCACCTACCATCCACTATAGAAAAGATATAGCGGCATGTGCTTTCACTGAAAGGTTGGCGCATCCGAGCGGGATCGTGATCGGCAATTCGGATGGACCACCCCGCTGAGCAGGGCACTTTGGCGATCGGGCCGCGACGAGGCCGTACGGGGACCCGGGCGGCTCGCCGCCGCCGACGGATCGCGGCGGTCCCCGGCGGGCGATCTCCGGCTGACGGACTAGGGGTCGACGTGCGCATCTCTAGGGGTGTACGCCACTCCACGGGGCTTCGTAGGGTCGGGCCCCATCGGTTCGTCGTTCCCTTTTCAGTGCACCGGATCGGGGACGAATGTGGGTGCGCGACGCCCGGACGGACGGGAGGTGCCGGTGACCGGATCACACCGATCTGCTCCTTTCGATCAATGACGCGGCCGCGGCCCGGGATCCGGACGGTGACCCCGTCCTGATCGCGCGGCGGTTCCCGCACGCCGGCCGCCCGACCGGACCGCACGCCCCGCGAACCGCTCCTGCCGCGCCGACCGGAGTCCGCCCGGCGGTACGGCACCTCGGCTGACCGGCCGTTGCGGCCCCGTGCCTTCCGGTCGCCACCTTTCGATCGGAGGTTGAGCTGATGTCTGTCGGGTTCGATGGTGCCCGGAGCGTGGCCGGTGCGGTTGACGCCGGGACCCTGGACCTGGTGGGGGACCTGCGCCGGCCGACGGTGTGGCCCGCCCGGGCGGCCTCGGAGTTCCGGGCGCTGGACCTGCCCGGCCTGCCGGACGTCGGACCGGCCGTCGACGTCGTGCTCGCCGGGCTCGTGGCGGTCCTGGCCCGCCACACCGGTCAGGGCGAGGTGGCGGTGGGGCTGTCGTCGGGTGGGGTGCTGCGGGTGGACATGGCGGGTGACCCCGGTTTCGCCGAGTTGACGGCGCGGGTGGGTGCGGCGTTGGCGGCGCCGGTCGCGTTGGGTGCCGGTGTGGTGGGTCCGGTGGTGGTGGGTGTGGTGGACGTTCCGGTGGCGGAGGTGGGGCCGGGTGTGGTGGGTGTGGATCTGGTGGTGACGGTGGCGTCGGACGCCTCGGCGGTGCGGGTGGATTACGCGGTGGAGGGTTTTTCGGGGCAGTGGGTGCGGGGTCTGGTGGATCAGGTGGTGGTGTTGGTGTCCGCGGGGTTGGCAGGCTCGGGGGTTGGTGTGTCGGGGTTGCCGTTGGTGGGTGATGCCGAGCGGGAGCGTTTGTTGGCGTGGGGTCGGGGTCCGGTGCGTGAGGTGCCGGGTGAGCCGATCCACGAGTTGGTGTTGGCGTGGGCGCGGCGTTCGCCGGAGGCGGTGGCGGGGGTCTTCGGCGGGGAGGTGTTGACGTACGGGGAGTTGGATCGCCGGTCGGGGGTGGTGGCCGGGTATCTGCGTGGCTCGGGTGTCGGCGTCGGTGACGTGGTGTCGTTGGCGTTGGATCGCAGCCTGTGGACATTGGTGGCGACGATGGGTGTGCTGCGGGCGGGGGCGGCGTACACGCCGATGGACGTGTCGTGGCCGGTGGAGCGGATGCGGATGCTGCTGGCCGACCACGGCGCGCGGGTGGTGCTCACCGTCGGCGAGGTCGCCCCACGCATCCCCCGCCCCGACGGTGTACGGGTGGTCGCCCTCGACGACGACTGGCCCGCCGTGGAAACGGCCGACGCGGTCGACCTGCCACAGGTGCCGGCAGACGCACCCGCGTTCGTGATCTACACCTCGGGCTCCACCGGCACCCCGAAGGGCGTCGTACTGACCCACGACAAACTCACCAACTTCCTGGCGTGGATGACCGGCGAGTGCGCCATCGGCCCCGAGAGCCGCATGCTGCACTCGGCGGCCCCGGTCTTCGACGCCGCGTTCGGGGAGATCTTCGCGACGCTCACCGGTGGCGGTCGCGTCGTCGTCTGCTCCCGCGACGACCTGCTCGACGCGCGCCGGCTCACCGACCTCGTCAACACCCACGACGTCACGCACACGTTCGGGCCGGCCACGAACATCGCCCCGCTCGACCCGGCCGCCTGCCCGGGCCTGCGCTGCATCATCTTCGGCGGCGAGGCCGTCCCGCCGCAGCTGGCCCAGCGCTGGCTGGCGGCCGGTACGCGGGTGGTGAACGCGTACGGGCCGGCGGAGATCGCCGTGGCGTGCACGTGGTTCGACGCGTCGGCCGGCTGGGGCGGCGCCTACGTGCCCATCGGCTGGCCCATGCCCAACCGCCAGATCCGCGTCGTCGACACCAACCTCGACCTCGTCCCCATGGGCGTACCCGGCGAAATCCTCATCACCGGCCACGGCGTCGCCGACGGCTACCTCAACCGCCCCGAACTCACCGCCCAACGCTTCGTCACCGACCCCCACAGCGGCGCAACCGCCTACCGCACCGGCGACCTCGGCCGATGGAACGCCACCGGCGCCCTGGAAATCCTCGGCCGCATGGACCACCAGGTGAAGGTCAACGGCATCCGCATCGAACTCGGCGAGATCGAAGCCGTGCTCGAACAGCACACGGACGTCGGCACGGCCGTCGTCGTGCGCCGCGAGGACAACGGCACCGCCCGACTCGTCGCCTACGTCACCGGACGCAACGGCCGTACCCCCGCCGTCGGCGACCTGCGTGCACACGCCGCAGCTCTGCTGCCCGCCTACATGGTCCCCGCCGCCATCGTGGTCCTCGACCGCTTCCCCGTCGGCGGCACCGGCAAGATCGACCGTAACGCGCTGCCCGCACCCGACACCCAGCGCCCCGACCTCGGTGTCGAGTACGTCGAGCCGACGACGAACTCCGAACGCCTCGTGGTGGGGGTGTTCGCGACCGTCCTCGGCATCGACCGGGTCGGTACGCGGGACAGCTTCTTCGACCTGGGCGGTACGTCGTTGCAGTCGGCGGCGGTGGCCACGCGCCTCGACGAGGCCGCGGACGTCGTCGTGCCCGTCTCGCAGATCCACCGCACCCCCACACCACAGGGGCTCGCCCGGTGGCTGACCACCGCGCCCCGCCGGGTGGACACCGGCGTGAGCGCCGGGCAGGCCCGTCAGCGTCCCGGTCCGGTTCCGCTCGCGCAGCAGGTGGCGAAGTGCCTGATGTCGCCGCTGGAGGTCGTCGTCCCGGTCACCTGGTGGATCGAGGGGGAGCTGGACCTGCGGGCGCTGATGGCGGCGCTCGGCGACGTGCACCGCCGGCACGAGGCGCTGCACGCCCGCTACCGCCGCACGGATCCGCCGGTGGCGCTCGTGCCGCCGAACCCCGGCATGCCGCAGCTGCGGCTGCTCACCGACGCCGCCACCGAGCAGGAGGCCCTGGACCAGCTCGCCGACGCCGTGCAACAACCCCTCGACTACACCCAGGGCCGCAACTGGCGCGCCGCCCTCATCCGCGACAAGTCGACCGGACGCGTCCTGTTCGGCGTCGGCATCCACCACATCGCCTTCGACGGCTGGTCGTACGCGCTGCTGGTGCGGGACCTGAGTCACGCCTACACGGCGCGGTTGTCGGGGACGGCCCCCGAGTGGGCGCGGCCCGCGCCGACGCTGCGGCAGTCGTACGAGGAGTACACCCGACTGCGCGACGCCGCCGACCTCGAAACCCAGCGGGCCTACTGGCGCGAACAACTGCGCGGCCTGCCCCGCCAGGGCAAGGGTCCGGTCACCGCCCCGCTGGAGCAGGCGCTGGCCTGGGGCCCGAAGGCCGGGCACACCGTCACCGTCACGCCCGAGGTCATGCAGCGCTGGGACCGGGCCGCCCGGGAACAGCGGTTCAGCCGCTCCAGCTACTTCGTCGCGGCATTCGCCTCGGCGCTGCGCGCCATCCACCAGCAGGACGACATCGGCCTGCTGATGGTGGTGGCGAAGCGGGGCAGCCGCGTGCTCGACTCCGCCTTCACCACCCGACTCAACCTCAACTGCGTCCGGGTGCGCTTCGACGGGCCGGAGGACGACAAGCTCGTCCTGCGGGTCAACGAGACGATCACCGACCTCATGCGGGCCCAGGACATCCCCTTCGCGGAGACCGCCGACGACCCCGCCGCCGGGCTCTCGGGCGAGGTCGTCGCCAGCCTGCCGACGTTCGTGTTCCAGGACAACGTGGTCGTGCCGCTGGAGTTGCCCGGCTGCCGGACCGAGGAGGTCGTCGACCCGTACGCCCGGGAGGTGCCCAACGGGCTCACGGTCGAGGTGCTGCCCCGCCTCGACCACGCCCTGCTGCGTGTCACCATCCGCACCGACTACCTGCCGTACAGCTTCGCCGAGGAGCTGAACGGGCACATGCTGCGCTTCCTCGAAGCCGGGCCCGCGGTCTCCCCCGCCGCCGGCTGAGCGTCCGTCCGTATCAAACTGCTCTCCCATGCCGACGGTGCGGAAGGCCGCGTCCCCGGCAGTCCTGCTTCTACTGTCCCGGGGTACCCGAGCGGGTGCTGCCGGCCCTGATCGGAGGTTGGCTCATGTCTGTCGGGTTTGTTGGTGGCCAGGCACAGGCCACGGGTCTCGCCGGGCTTGGTACCGACTTCGAGGCCCTCGACCTGATGGGCGACCTGCGTCGGCCGCTGGCGTGGCCGGCCCGGGCGGCGTCGCAGGTGCGGACCTTGCAACTGCCCGTCCCGGCCGGCGTGGAGCCGGCCGGGACGGTGGTGCTGGCGGGACTCGTCGGGGTGCTGGCCCGGTACACCGCTCAGGGGGAGGTGGTGCTGGGCCGGTCCTCGGGTGGATCGGTGCTCCGGGTAGGTGTGGCGGACGATCCGGCGTTCGGTGACCTGGTGAGCCGGGTGGGTGAGGCGTGGGCCGCGCCGGTGGTGACCGCCGGTGTGCTGGGTCCGGTGGCGGTGGGCCTGGTGGACGGCCCGGTGGCCGAGGTGGGTCCGGACGTGGTGGACGTCGACCTGCTGGTGACCATCGCCTCGGACGGCTCCGGACTGCGGGTCGATTACGCGGCGGAGGGTTTCTCCACCGACTGGGCACGGGGCCTGCTGGACCAGACCGGGACGCTGCTGTCGGCCGGGATGTGCGAACCCGACGTCCCGCTGTCCGGGTTGCCGTTGTTGGGCACGGCCGAGCGGGACCGGCTGCTCGCATGGGGCCGGGGGCCGAGCTGCCCGGTGCCGGGCGAGCCCCTCCACGAACTGGTGCTGGAGTGGGCACGCCGGACGCCGGACGCGGTCGCGGGCGTCGCCGACGGCGAGGTCGTCACGTACGGGGAACTGGCCCGCCGCTCGGAACTACTGGCCCGCTACCTGCGTGCGGTCGGGGTCGGGGTCGGGGACGTGGTGTCGCTGGCGTTGGACCGCAGCATCTGGACCCTCGTCGCCACCCTGGCGGTGCTGCGGGCGGGAGCGGCCTACACGCCGATGGACGTGTCGTGGCCGGCAGAGCGGATGAAGATGCTCCTGGCCGACCACGGCGCCCAGGTCGTGCTCACCGTCGGCGAGGTCGCCCACCGCATCCCCCGCCCCGACGGCGTGCGGGTGGTCGCCCTGGACCATGACTGGCCCGCTGTGGAGGCGGTCGAAGCGGTCGACCTGCCGGTGGTGGACGCCTCCCAGCCGGCGTTCGTGATCTACACGTCCGGATCGACCGGGACGCCGAAGGGCGTCGTACTGTCCCACGACAAGCTGACGAACTTCGTCACCTGGATGCGCGACGAGTGCGCGGTCGGCCCGGACAGCCGGATGCTGCACTGCTGCGCCCCGGTCTTCGACGTGGCCCTGGGCGAGATCTACACCGCGCTGGCCTCCGGCGCCCGCGTCGTGGTCTGCTCGCGGGATGACCTGCTCGACGCCCGCCGGTTGACGGAGCTGATCGCCAAGGAGCAGACCACCCACGCGTTCTGCCCACCCACCAACCTCGCCGCCGTCGACCCGGCCGACTGCCCGAGCATGTCCTGCGTGACCCTCGCCGGGGAACCCATCCCGCCACGCATGGCCCAACGGTGGATGGCCGCCGGCGCCCGCCTGATCAACGCCTACGGCCCCGCCGAGGCATCCGTCGCCTGCACGTGGTTCGACGCCAAGGCCGGCTGGGGTGGCGCGTACGTGCCGATCGGCTGGCCCATGCCCAACCGCCAGATCCGCGTCGTCGACCCCAACCTCGACCTCGTCCCCATGGGAGTCCCCGGCGAAATCCTCATCACTGGCGCCGGGGTCGCCGACAGCTACCTCAACCGCCCCGAACTGACCGCGCAACGGTTCGTCACCGACCCGTACGGCGGCGGGGTCGCCTACCGCACCGGCGACCTGGGCCGGTGGAACGCCTCCGGGGCGCTGGAGATCCTCGCCCGGATGGACCACCAGGTGAAGGTCAACGGCATCCGCATCGAACTCGGCGAGATCGAAGCCGTCCTCGAACAGCACCCGGACGTCGGCACGGCCGTGGTCGTCCGCCGTGAGGACCGGGGCGTCGCCCGGCTGGTCGGTTACGTGACCGGGCGCGACGGCCGGGCCCCGGCCGTGAGCGAACTGCGGGAGCACGCCGCGACGGTGCTGCCCTCGTACATGGTTCCCGCCGTCATCATGGTGCTCGAAAGGTTCCCCGTCGGCGGCACGGGGAAGATCAACCGGCGGGCCCTGCCGGAACCGGGCTCGCAGCGCCCGGACCTCGGCGTGGCCTACGTCGAAGCCGCGACCGCCGAGGAACGGCTGGTCACAGGTGTATTCGCCTCCGTACTCGATATCGATCCCGTCGGCACCGAGGACAGCTTCTTCGCCCTCGGCGGCACCTCCCTGCAATCAGCCGCCGTCGCCGCCGCCATCGACGAGGCCGCCGACGTCGTCGTACCCGTCTCGCAGATCCACCGCACACCCACCCCACACGGCCTGGCCCGCTGGCTCGCCACCGCACCCCGCCGGCCCAGGGCCGAACCGGAACCGCCCGTCACCGGACGTCCCGCCCCGACCGGGCCCGTCCCGCTGACCCCATCGGTCGCCAAGTGTCTCGTGCTCCCGTTCGAGCTGGTCTGTCCGACCACCTGGTGGATCGAGGGCGAGCTGGACCTGCGCGCGCTGATGGCGGCGCTCGGCGACGTGCACCGGCGGCACGAGGCGTTGTACGCCCGCTACCGGCGGGTGGACCCGCCCGTGGCGATCATCCCGCCGAACCCGGGGATGCCCCAGCTCCGGCTGCTCACCGACGCCGCGAGCGAACAGGAAGCACTCGACCAACTCGCCGAGGCGGTGCAGCAGCCGCTGGACTACACCCAGGGCCGCAACTGGCGGGCCGCCCTGATCCGGGAGAAGTCCACGAACCGGGTCCTGTTCGGCATCGGCATCCACCACATCGCCTTCGACGGCTGGTCACACACCCTCCTCGTTCGCGACCTCAGCCATGCCTACACCGCACGGCTGTCCGGCGCGGCCCCGGTGTGGGCGCGACCCGCGCCCACCCTCCGCCAGTCGTACGACGAATACACCCGACTCCGCGAGGCCGCCGACCTCGACGCGCAGCGGGCCTACTGGCGCGAACAGTTGCGCGGGCTCGCCCGCCAGGGCGAGGGCCGACCCCAGGAGCTCGTGGAGCAGACCCCGATCTGGGGCCCCAGGACCGGGCACATCGTCGCCGTCCCCGCCGACGTGTTGGACCGCTGGGACCGGGCCGGCCGCGAACAGCGGTTCAGCCGCTCCACCTACTTCGCCGCCGCCTATGCCTCCGCGCTGCGCACCATCCATCAGCAGGACGACATCGCCCTGCTGATGATCGTCGCGCAGCGCGGCAGCCGGATCCTCGACTCCGCCTTCACCAGCAGGATCGGTTCCAACTGTCTTCGGGTCCGGTTCGACAGCCCCGAGAAGAACCTCGTTCGGACCCTCCAGCAGACCGTGGACCGGCTGATGGCGGCCCAGGACGTCACCTTCCTGGAGATGACCACCGACCCGGTCCTCGGGATGTCCCGCGAGGTGATCAACAGCCTGCCCTCCTTTGCCTACCAGGACAACCTTGTCCTCCCGCTGAAGCTGCCCGGCTGCCGAACCGAGGAGGTCGTCGACCCGTACGCCCGGGAGTGGTCGGGTGGCTGTGTCGCCGAGGTCCTGCCCGGTAACGGGGGCGCCCTGCTTCGCGTCACCATCCGCACCGATCTGGTCCCGACCCCGGTCGCCGAGATGTTGGCCACCAACATGCTGCGCTTCCTGGAGGCCGGACCGGAGGCCGCCGACCAGGCGGACTGAGCGGCCCTCGCCGGAGGCCGCCCCGCCCGGCCCGCCACCGTCACGCCGACGGTGGCGGGCCGGTCGCGGAGCGAGAGGACGCCGGCGACTGGGCCGGGGGGTGGCAGCGCGACGGCGACGACGATCGACCGGCCCGGCGAGCCAAGGGTTTCCGGCCTTTCCGCCTCCCTCTTACCGGGTTCGCCCCGCCAGGCCCGCCGGATCGTGCGGTGCCCCGGTTGTGCGGTGCCGAGTCGTGGGTGCTGTCGATCTGCCGCTACAGACGGGGCATGGTGCGCGGCCCGGTTGGTCGCATACACGGGGCAGCTCGACAGCGTCATACCAACACGGCCGCCGGTCCCGCGATCGCCGCGTGACCCGGCAGCCGGGCCAGCCGGGTAACTGCCGAACGCCAACCGGTAGGTCGGCGTGACCTCGAACTCGGCCCCGCGTGGGGCTGCGTCGAGACCACGAACGTCCCCGCCCCGACGTCCCGATACCGACGTTGCCCGGAGCGGACAGGTCCGGGTGGGGAGCCCAGTCGTCCTGCTTGGCGTCCGAGGGCTGGTTCGGCTGCTGCGTCAGCTCATGTCGATGTCGTACGCCTCCTCGTGCACGTCGGCGTCCTGGTGCCGGTGCAGTCCGAGAAGCAGGTCCCGCCACGGTTCCTTCCAACCCACACCCGCGGCGTCAAGAACGAGCGTCACCCGGCGGCGGTTCGCCGTGCCAGACGCGAAGCAGCCGGCGGCGGCCGACCACGACGGCGACGCCGAGCGTGACCAGCGCGCCTGCGGGATCCGTTCCCGGCCGGCGCGTTCGCCGCGACCGCGGCGTACGGCCGGTGGGTGCCGTCGCCGGGCCGGTGCAGGCGCTCGACCTCCGTGAAGCCGGTCCGCGTCAACCGCGCCGAGAACTCGTCGACAGGCCAGCGGTAGGCCGTCACGACCTTGTGGTCGAAGGCGACGACCTCATCCACATCCCACCGGCGTCGGTGAGCTCCTCGGGCAGGCGCGGGTCGACCAGGCCCTCGGGGTCCCGCACCACCGTGACGCGGTGCCCCACTGTGCCCTCCGGGTTGTCCGGGGCGCCGATACTGCTCCCGGGCGACGGAGTGTGTCGTGGTCACTCACGACGGGCAGCGGACCGGCCGGCCCGAGCGGGGAGGTCCGTGTCGGCCCGGCATCCAGCGACCGGGGTCGGTCAGTGGATGAGGGCCGCCGGGCAGTGCGCGAGCAGGTCCGTCGGGGCGTGCAGGACCAGGTCGGGGCCGGCGGCGAGCAGCGCGGCGACGTCCCCGCCGTGCCACGTGGTGGCCACGGCGGTCGCCCCGGCGTCCCGACCGCTGAGCAGGTCGATGACCGCGTCGCCGACCATCATCGCCTGCGCCGGCGGCACGTCGAGGTGGCCGAGGGCCTGGAGCACGATGTCCGGGGCCGGCTTCGGGCGGGCCACCTCGTCGGAGCCGATCACCTGGTCGAACAGGCCCAGCACGCCGAGCGTGTCCAGCAGGGAGCGGGCCCGGGGCCCGCTCTTGCCGGTGGCGATCGCCATCCGGATCCCCCGCGAGTGCAGCGCCTCCAGGGTCTCCCGTACGCCGGGGAAGAGCGGCACCAGGTGGGCCATCCGGTAGCTCTCCCGGACGAACGGTTCCTCCATTTCCAGCGGCAGCCCCATCAGCCGCATGATGTCCGGGAAGTACCGGCCCATGTGCCGGTTGTACTCCTCGAACGGCGCCGGCCCGTCGCCCACCACCTCGGCGTACGCGATGCTGAACGCCTCCCGCATGACGGCCGAACTGTCGACGATGACGCCGTCGAGGTCGAACACGACCGCGCGGATCGGGCCGCGGGCCGGCGACGGCGCGGTCACCTCTACGGTGGACGATGGATGGCTCATGGCTGCTCCCGGAAGCGAGTGGGGCCGACGGTGGTTCTCACCGGTCGCGATGGCCCGCCAGCGCGTGCTGCCGCTCCGGCCGGATGGGCCGGGCGGACTGGTAGATCCGTTCGATGATGTCGATGGTCCGGTGGGCCTCGGCGACGGCTGCGCCGCGGGACGCCGGGTCGGCGAGCAGCGCGGGCAGCTCGTCGAGCTGGCGGTCGTACTCGGCGCCGATCGGCTCCTCGGGCAGCGGCAGCCGTACGGTCTCGCCGTCACGGGTGCGGGTCAGCACCGGCGACGGCTCCCGGTTGGGGCTGAACCCGAACGTGCAGCGCAGCGTCGCCGATCCGGCGGCACCGTGCACGGTGACCGTGGTGCGGTCCAGCGACTCGTGCGAGGCCCAGCAGGCGTGCAGGGCGACCGACGCCCCCTCGGCGGTGAGCAGGAAGCCGCGCGCGGTGTCCTCGACGTCGCCACGGTCACGGCCACCGCCGCCGGCGTCGCTGCGCCAGGCGGCGTGCGCGGCGCTGTCGTTGACGAAGTCGTCGGAGACGCTGCCGATGGCGTGGGTGACCCGGGTCGTACCGAGCATCGGCAGCACCGTGTCGAGCAGGTGCCAGCCGAGGTCCACCAGCGCTCCCCCGCCGGACAGGTCGCGGCGGGTGAACCAGCCGCCCGCGTCGGGCACCCCCCGGGCGCGTACCCACGCCACGTCGACGTGCCGGATCGGGCCCAGCCCGCCGGCCACCCCGGTCAGCGCCCGGATGTCGGCCCGGTAGCGGGCGGCGCTGCCGGCGAGCAGCACCGCGCCGCCCTCGCGCTCGGCCTCGGCCAGCAGGGCCGCCTCGGCGGAGGTCAGGCAGACCGGCTTCTCCAGGAACACCGGCACGCCCCGGCGCAGCAGCCGGACGGCGACGGCGGCGTGCAGGTGGTTCGGCACCGCCACCACCACCAGGTCGGCCGCCCCGGCCGGCAGGTCGTCGACGTCGGCGTACGCGGACGCGACGTGGTGGGTGTCGCGCGCCCGGTCACGTACGCCCGGCTCCGGGTCGACCACGGCGGTCACCTCGAAACCCGGATGCGCGGCGAGCCGGGGCAGCCAGATCTCCCGCCCGGCCCAACCGAGGCCGGCCACCGCGACCCGCACCGGTCGGTCCGACGCGGCGGCCGGGGGCAGGGCGGTCATCCGGCGAGGACGTCGGCGAGCACGGCGGCGATGTCGTGCATCTGCTGCTCCGTGCCGAGCAGGGTGCGGTGGTGCAGCCAGATGCAGTCGGAGTGGATCTGCTCGACGTTGGGGCAGCGGGCCGCGATCGCCTCGACCGACTCGTCGGGGGCGCCGGCCTTCCAGAAGCCCTCGCACCGGTAGATCGCGCGGAACGCCACGAAGGCCGGGACGCCCCGGGCGATGAGCGCGTCCACCACCGCGCGGCGGCGCTCCATGGTGATGCCGGGAACCCGGAACATCGCCATGTAGTGCGGGTTGCGGTCCGTACGGGGGTCGGTGGTCTGCGGGACGACGCCGGGGATCTCGGCGAGCAGGCGCGACAGCAGTGGCCAGCGCTGCTCGCGTACGGCGATCTGCTCGTCCAGCCGGGACAGTTGCGCGCGCAGCACGGCGGCGGTGAACTCGCCCATCCGGTAGTTCGAGCCGGTGGTGCCGTGCAGGTAGTCCCGGTCGGTGCGGGGCCGGCCGCAGCTGTGCACGAGGAACGCCCGCTCGCGCAGCTCCTCGTCGGGGAAGACGACTGCTCCGCCCTCGCCGGCGGTCATCAGCTTGCCGTTCTGGAAGCTGAACGCGGCCACCGAACCGAGCGCGCCGGCCCGCTTGCCCTGCCACTGCGCGCCGTGGGCGTGCGCCGCGTCCTGCAGCAGCGCCACGCCGGCGTCGGCGGCGAGCTTGTCCAGCGCGTCCATGTCGGCGAACTGCCCGGCCATGTGCACCGGCATGATGACCTTGGTGCGGGGCGTGATCGCGGCCTCGACGGCGGCCGGGTCGACGCAGTAGGTGTCCAGGTCGACGTCGACCGGGACGGCGACCGCGCCGAGGCGCTGGGCGGCCAGCGAGGACGAGATGAACGTGAAGGCCGGGACGATCACCTCGGTGCCCGGACCGACGCCCAGCACCTCCAGCGCGACCTCCAGGGCGTGGGTGCCGTTGGTGACGGCGAGCGCGTGGGGCGTGCCGTGGTAGTCGCCGAACTCGCGCTCGAAGGAGTCAACCTCGCTGCCGCCCATCCGCCACCACTGGCCCTGTTCGAGGGCGCGGATCAGGCCGGCCCGCTCCTCGTCGCCGAACTGCGGCCACTCGGGGAACTCCGACACCGTCGAGGGCTGACCACTCATGACTTCCCACTTCCCAACTCGGGCAGACCAGGGGCTTCGCCGGACCATCGGCCGGGACGACCCGGGACCGCCGGTACGCGGTCCGGGCACACCGGGGCGCCGGATGGCCGGTACGAGGTAGGTGACGCTGCCGTTGGAGCCGGCGTCGTCGCTTCAGCAGGGAGGACGGTAACCGACCCGGCAGCGCGGTCACCGCCCCTAACAGCCCCTAGCCACCCCTTAGTCCGCCCGTGCCAGGGCCGCCGCCGGTTCGCCCGGCGCCCCGGGCGTAGTAAGACTGCGTGGACCAGTCATCGGGCCTTGTCGGGACAGGGCCGCGCCCCGCGAGGTGAAGTGTGTCGGACGTGCTGCTGCTGAACGGCCCGAACCTGGGCATCCTCGGCCGACGGGAGCCGGAGATCTACGGCACCGACACGTTGGACGACATCGAACGCGCCGTCGGCGAGGAGATCGCGGGGCGGGGCTGGCGGGTGGTGGCCGAGCAGCACGACTGCGAGGGCGCCCTGATCCGCGCCATCCAGGACAACTACGACACCGTGGGCGCCATCGTCAACCCGGGCGCCCTGATGATCGCGGGCTGGAGCCTGCGTGACGCCCTGGCGAACTACCCGCGCCCCTTCGTCGAGGTGCACCTGTCCAACGTCTGGGCCCGGGAGAGCTTCCGGCACGATTCGGTGATCGCCCCGTTGGCGAGCGGCGTCATCGTCGGGCTCGGGTCGCTGGGCTACCGGCTGGCCGCCCGCGCCCTCGTCGCGACCGTCCGGTGACGACCGCGGGCCCCGCCGTCGGGTCCCGTCTGCGCCGCCACGGCAGCGGTACGGTCGTCCGCACGTCCCGACTCTTCCCAAAGGACCTCACGTGCACATTCCCATCCTCGTCCTGACCCTCATCCTCGCCGCGGTGTTCGTGGGCACCGCCGTGCCGAAGCTCACCGGGCAGGCACAGATGCGCGAGCGGATGGACCACCTCGGCGTCTCGCCCGGGCTGACCCGCGTGCTCGGAGTGCTGGAACTCGCCGCGGTCGCCGGCCTGCTGCTCGGCCTGCTCTGGCCGCCGCTGGGCATCGCGGCGGCGATCGGTCTCGCCCTGCAGATGGTGGGCGCGGTCGTCTACCACGCCCGCGCGAAGGACCCGGCCGCGATGACCCTGACGCCGGTGATCTTCGCGATGGCGGCCGTCGCGCTCGTGGTCCTGCACGTGCTGCAGGGCTGAGGCCCGGGCGTGACCGGTCCACAGCGGACGCCCGGTGTGCTGGGCGTCGACGTCGGCGGTACCAAGGTGGCGCTGCGCGCGGAGGCGGCCGGGCGGCCGGCGTACGAGCGCAGCTTCCGCTGGCCGCCCGGCGCCGACCTCGGCGAGGACCTGGCCGCGCTGGCCGCCGAGGTGGACCGGCTGCGCGACGCGTGGGGGCCGGTGGGCGCGGTCGGCGTGGCGATGCCGGCGACCACGGACCCGGCGGGCACCGTCACCACCTGGCCCGGGCGGCCCGGCTGGGCGGGGCTCGACCTCGCCGGCGCGTTGCGCCGCCTCTTCCCGGACGCGGCGACCGCCGTGGCCGACGACGGTGACCTCGCCGCGCTGGCCGAGGCCCGACGCGCCGGCGCGGACGACGTGGTCTACCTGGGCGTGGGCACCGGGATCGGCGGCGGCGTGGTGCTGGCCGGGCGGTCGGTGCCCGGCCGGTCCTCCGCCGAGATCGGTCACATGGTCGTCGCCCTCGACGGCGAGCGCTGCGACTGCGGCCGGCGCGGCTGTCTCCAGTCGATCGCGTCCGGCCCCGCCACCCTGCGCCGGGCCGGCGCCGGCCGGGGCGCCGAGGTCAGCTTCGAGTACCTGCGGGCGGCACTCGACGAGCGCCGGCCCTGGGCGGTGGCGGCGGTCGACGCGAGCTGCCGGGCGCTGGCGGCGGCGGTGGTGAGCCTCGGCGAGCTGCTGGACCCGGCGCTGGCGATCGTCGGCGGCGGGTTCGCCGCCGGTCTGCCCGACTTCGTGCCGCTCGTCGCCGAGCGGGCCCGCGCCGCCGGCCGTCCCGGGCGGCCGGCGCCGCCGGTGCGCGCTGCCGCCCTCGGCGCGACGTCGTCCCTGCACGGCGCGCTGGAGCTGGCCCGTGATCTGGCCGGCCTGCCGGTGCCCGTGCGTCCCGTCCCCACCCCGTAGAGGAGATCAGCCATGGTCAGGATCGGTGTCATCGTCGGCAGCACGCGGCCGGGCCGCAAGGCCGACGCCGTCGCCCGCTGGGTGACCGACGTCGCCGCCAAGCGGAGCGACGCCACGGTCGAGCTGGTCGACATCGCCGACTACGACCTGCCGCACTTCGACGAGATGCTGCCGCCGTCGATGGCGCCGTCGAGGCGCCCCGCCGTACGCCGTTGGGCGACGACCGTCGCCAGCTTCGACGGCTTCGTCTTCGTCACCCCGGAGTACAACCACTCCATCCCGGGCGCGCTCAAGGACGCCGTCGACTTCCTGTTCAAGGAGTGGCAGCATGCCGCCGCCGGCCTGGTCAGCTACGGCGTGCACGGCGGCACCCGGGCGGCGGAGCACCTGCGGCTGGTGCTGGGGCAGCTCGGGGTGGCCGACGTCCGCTCGCAGGTCGCGCTCTCCCTGACGACCGACTTCGTCAACTTCCGCGACTTCCGGCCTGCGGCGCACCAGGAGCAGGCCCTCGGCACCGTACTCGACGAGGTGGTCGCCTGGGCCGGCGCGCTGCGTACGCTCCGCCGGGGCTGAGCCGCCCACCCGCTCGGACCGGGCGTCCCGGGGTCTGGCGGCGGCCCCGCCCGCCTGGCGCCGACCGGCGTCGCCCGGGAGCGGACGCCCCCGGGTCAGCCGGCCCGCTCGGCGCGGCGCAGCAGCGCGGCGGCGACGCAGCCGCCCGCGAAGACGGCCACGGCGCCGACCGTCTGACCGGTCTCCAGGGCGGAGCGGAACGCGTCGGAGACGAGCGCGCGCTCCGACTCGCTGCGCGCGGCGGCCAGCGCGGCGGGGAACGAGCCGGCGCCGGCCACGGCGGCCGGCAGCAGGGCGGCGAACCGGGCGTTGAGGATGGCGCCCAGCACGGCGACGCCGAGGCTGCTGCCGACCTCCGTCATGGTGCCGTCGACGCCAGCGCCGGCCCCGGCCTTCTCCGGCGGGATCGCGCTCATCACGGCCTCGACGATGGCGGGGTTGGCCACGGCGCAGCCGGCGCCCATCACCAGCAGGCCCGCCAGCAGCACCGGGTAGCCGTCCGTCGGGGCGTGGGTGATCAGGGCGAGACCGCTGGCGAGCAGCGTCATGCCGAGGGCGATCGACCACGCCAGCCCGAGTCGGCGGATCACCAGCGCCGCGACCCCGCCGACGTTCAGCAGGACGATGGAGAGCGCGAACGGCATCATCCGTAGGCCGGCCTCCCAGGCCGGGTACCCGCGCACGAACTGGAGGTGCTGGGTCAGCAGGAACAGCGCGCCGGTGGCGCCGAACGTGATCAGGACGACCCCGGAGACCGCCCCCACGAAGCGGGGGTTGCGGAAGAAGTGCATGTCCAGCATGGGGTCGGCGACCCGCCGCTCCCAGGTCACGAAGGCGGCGAGCAGGAGCACTCCGGCGACCGCCGCGCCCAGCACCCCGGCGGCGGTCCAGCCCTGCTCCGGCCCGGCGATGATCGCGTAGACGACGGCGGTCAGGCCGGCCGTGGAGAGCAGCACCCCGCCCAGGTCGAGGCGGCCGCGGGTCGGCTGGCGCGACTCCGGCACGAGCGCCCACGCCGCCACCAGGCAGACCAGCACGATCGGGACGTTGACCAGGAAGATCGCCCCCCACGGCAGGTGGGCGAGCACGAGCCCGCCGAAGGGCGGCCCGGCCGCGAACCCCAGGGCGCTCGCCGCCGCCCAGAGGCCGATCGCGCGGGTCCGCTCGGCGTCGTCGAAGACCTGCATCGCCACCGCGAGGGTGGCGGTGACCAGCAGCGCGCCGCCGATCCCCATGCCGGCGCGGGCGGCGATCAACTGGCCGCTGGACCCGGCGAGCCCGGCGGCCAGCGAGCCGAGCCCGAACAGCACGAGCCCGGCCAGCAGCATCCGGCGGCGGCCGTACCGGTCGGCGGCGCTGCCCGCGGTGAGCAGCAGGCCGCACTGGACCAGCGCGTACGCGTTGATCATCCACTGCACGTCGGCGGTGCTGGCGGCCAGCTCGGTGGTGAGCACGGGGATCGCCACGGTCAGCACCGTGTTGTCGAGCACCACGGTGACCTGGGCGAGGCAGAGCACGGCGAGGATCAGCCACCGGCCGCGTACCCGCCCGTCGGCGCCACCGACCGGTGGTTCCGCGGCCGGCGCGAGCGTCGTGGTCGTCATCGGGCCGACGGGGCGAAGCGGGCGATGGGGTTGGTCAGGGTGCCGACGAGTTGCAGCGCGGCCGACGGGTCGGCCAGGTCGACCATCTGCTGGTTGTTGCGCAGCTGGAGCCGGTTCAGGCAGGACAGCGCGAACTCCGGGGCGAACAGGTCGTAGCGCCGCAGCCGCTCGGCGAGGTGCGGGACGCTGTCGGCGTAGTCGGCCGCGCACTCGGCGACCGTGCGCCAGAAGGTCTCCTCGTCGAGGACGTCCTCGGTGACGAGGATGGCGCTGAGGTAGCGCAGGAAGCAGTCGAAGACGTCGGTGAAGATGGACAGCAGCTTCATGTCCTCCGGCACGTCGGCCCGGACCCGTCGGACCTGCGGCGGCAGGTCGGCGTCGGGGTCCATCACCACGATCTCCTCGGCGATGTCCTTGAAGATCGCCCGTTCGACCGTCGCGCCGTCGAGGACGAGGATGACGTTCTCGCCGTGCGGCATGAAGGCCAGGTCGTGGGCGTAGAAGCTGTGCAGCAGCGGGGTGAGGTAGGCGTCGAGGTAGCGGCGCAGCCACGCCTTCGGCGCCAGGCCCGAGCGGGCGATGAGCGCGGCGGCGAACGAGCGGCCGTCGCGGTCGGTGTGCAGCAGCGACGCCATGGTGGCCAGCCGCCGGCCCGGCTCCAGCGCGGGCACCGGGCTCTCCCGCCACAGAGCGGCGAGCATCTTGCGGTACGGGGAGTACCGGTCGGTGGCCGCCTCGTACTCCAGGTGCCGGTAGCCGACGGCGGCCCGCTCCCGGATGATCGTCAGCCCGGTGCCCTTGAGCACCTCGTCGCCGTCGATCAGCTCGGCGAGCCAGTCGTTGATGGCCGGGGTGGCCTCCATGTACGCGGCCGACAGCCCCCGCATGAAGCCCATGTTCAGCACGGACAGCGCGGTCTTGACGTAGTGCCGGGTCGGGTCGGTGACGTTGAAGAAGGTGCGGATGGACTGCTGGGCCAGGTATTCGTCGGGGCCGGGGCCGAGGCAGACCAGCCGCCGCTGCGCCACCTCGGCGGCGAAGGTGACCGAGATCCTGTTCCACCACTGCCACGGGTGCACCGGGACGAGCAGGTAGTCGGCCGGATCGAGGCCGAGCCCGGTCAGGGTGTCGGCGAACCGGGCGAGGGTGTCGTCGCCGAGTTCCGCGCGGATCAGCGTGTCGTAGTCGAGGTCGGCGGCGCAGGTGAAGGTCGTCCGGTCGCGGTGCGCGGCCACCCAGATCAGCCGCACCGGGTTGCCGGCCTCCGGGGCGTACGCCCGGTATTCGTCGACGCCGAAGCCGATGCGGCCGTTGTTGGCGACGAAGCCGGGGTGGCCCTCGGTCATCTCGGTCTCGATGGTCTGGAAGTCCGCGTCGGCGAGCTCGGCGGCGCTGACGGCCGGCTTGCCGAGCTTGTACGCGGTGCTGGCCAGGGTGGAGCTGATCTCCTCCAGGTAGACGGGGAGGATCTGGTCGGTCAGGCCGAGCGCGCCCCGCAGGTCGAGGCAGAACTCCAGGGCGTCCAGCGGCAGCTCGGTGTCGCCGCGGTGGCGGGTGATGCTGTCGGCGTCGATGCGCCAGTGGTCGAGGGCCAGCAGGCTCGCGATGAACCGGTAGACGACCTCCCCGTCGTCGCCGCGCACCTGGTACCGGCGCGCGGCGGGGGCGGGCTCGTCGCCGGGGACGGGCTCGGGCGCGAGGAGCCGCTCGTGGGCGAACTCGGCCAGCGCCTTGCGGACCAGCAGCCGGTTGGCGTGGGCCCAGTTCGCGGGCGTCAGGTGGGCCACGGATGCGAGCGGGTTCACGCGGGCACGTCTCCTCGGGTTGCGGCGTGGAACTGGTCACGGGTGCAGACGCTGAGCAGCGCGTCCTTCTCGGGCTTGCGGATCGGGCCGATGACGGTGAAGCCGACGGCCGCGTTGAGCGCGTGCACCGCCGTGTTGCGCACGTCGGGCTCCACGACGACCCGGCGGGTGGCCGGGTCGGCGAAGAGCCACGCCATCACCGTCGTGATCACCGCCAGGGTGAAGCCGTGCACCGGGGCGTCGGCGGGGGCGCAGAGGAAGTGCATGCCGACGTCGCCGTCGGCCGCGTCGTAGAGGCCGACGAGTTCGACGTGGGCGGGGTCGTACCGCTCGGCGAGGAACGCCGGGCGGCCCTCGTGCAGGCCCAGGAACGCGTCGTGGTGCGGATGCGCGGCGATCCGCCGGTACTCCTCGGCGACCCGCGCCACGTCGGCGTCCTGCATGAGCCAGAACGCCGCCTTCGGGTGGGTCACCCAGCGGTGCAGCAGCGGCGCGTCGGCGTCCGGATCGAGGGTACGCAGGGCGAACTCGCCGAGCCGCTCGTCGACCCGGCGGTGGACCACCTCGGTCACGACGCGGCCCCGGCCGGCACGCCGAACTCCTGGAAGGCGATGCCCTTCTCGATCGGGTAGTGCTCGCGGCCCAGCAGCTCCCGGATGATCCAGGAGTTGCGGTACGGGCCCATGCCCAGGTCGGGCGAGGTGACGCTGTGCGTGTGGGTGCCGGCGTTCTGCAGGAAGATGCCGCGTCCGGTGTGGTCGATGCTGTAGTTGCGGGCCACGTCGAAGCGCCCGTGCGCGTCCCAGCGGATGCGCTCGCGCACCGGCTCCAGGAACTCCGGTACGCGGTAGTGGTAGCCGGTGGCCAGCACCAGGCCCTCGGTGTCCAGCGTGAAGTCGCGCTCCTGCTCGACGTTGCGCAGGCCCAGCGTGTACGTCCCGCCGGACTCGTCGTACGCGGCGGCGGTCAGCTCGGTGTTGGTCAGCAGCCGGGTGCGGACGGGGCCGGGGATGCTCTTGGCGTAGAGCAGGTCGTAGATCTCGTTGATGAGGTCGGCGTTGATGCCCTTGAACAGCCCCTTCTGCTCGGACTCCAGCCGGTAGCGGGTGGGCTCCGGCAGGGCGTGGAAGTAGTCCACGTAGTCCGGCGAGGTCATCTCGAGGGTGAGCTTGGTGTATTCGAGGGGGAAGAACCGGGGCGACCGGGTCACCCAGTTGAGCTGGTAGCCGCACGTGTCGATGTCGGCGAGCAGGTCGTGGTAGATCTCGGCCGCGCTCTGCCCGCTGCCGATCACGGTGATGCTCCGCTTCGCGCGCAGCGCCGCCCGGTGCTCCAGGTACCGCGAGTTGTGGATCATGTCGCCGCCGAGGTCCGCGCAGGCGTCCGGCACGTACGGCGGGGTGCCGGTGCCGAGCACCAGGTGCCGGGCCCGGTAGGTGACCGACTCCCCCGTGGCCGCCACCGTGGCCGTGACGGTGTAGTGCTCGTCGGCCGGGTCGTAGCCGACGGCCGTGACCTCCTGCCCGAACCGGATGCTGCCCAGCTTGCCGGCGGCCCAGCGGCAGTAGTCGTCGTACTCGCTGCGCAGCGGGAAGAAGCTCTCCCGGATGTAGAACGGGTAGAGCCGCCCGGACTCCTTGAGGTAGCTCAGGAAGGAGTACGGCGAGGTCGGGTCGGCGAGCGTGACGAGGTCGGCGATGAACGGCGTCTGGAGCCGGGTCGACTCCAGCAGCATCCCGGGATGCCAGCTGAAGCTGTCCCGCGCCTCCAGGAAGATGCCGTCGAGTTCGTCGATCGGCTCGGTCAGGCAGGCCAGGCCCAGGTTGTACGGGCCCAGCCCGACGGCGATGAAGTCGTGCGTCGACATGCGGTTCTCCAGAGCGGGGGCGGATCGTCAGCCGACGGGGCAGGACAGCTCGGCGGTGGCCCTGGTCCGGGCATACCAGCCGGCGTGTTCGGCGATGAGGTCGAGGACGTGGGCGATGTCGTCCAGCGTGGTCTCGGGGTTGAGCAGGGTGAACTTGAGGTAGTGCGCGCCGTCGACCTTGGTGCCGGCGACCAGGCCGGCGCCGGAGGCGGCCAGCGCCTCGCGGGCGTACAGGTTGGCGTCGTCGACGACCTCCCGGCCGGCTGCGGCCGGCAGGTAGCGGAAGACCACGGTGCTCAGCTGCGAGCGGGTGACCACCTCGAAGCGGGGGTCCTCGGTGAGCAGTTGCCACGCGGCGGCGGCGCGGTCGATCACCTCGTCGAAGAGCGCGCCGATCGCGTCCGGCCCCATGATCCGCAGGGTCAGCCAGAGCTTGAGGGCGTCGAAGCGGCGGGTGGTCTGGATGCTCTTGTCGACCTGGTTGGGGATGCGCTGCTCGACCATCCGCGCGGGGTTGAGGTAGTCGGCGTGCCAGGTGGCGTGCCGCAGCACGCGCCGGTCGCGTACCAGCAGCGCGCTGGAGCTGACCGGCTGGAAGAACGACTTGTGGTAGTCGACGGTGACCGAGTCGGCCCGCTCGATGCCGTCGAGCAGGTGCCGCCGGGTCGGCGACACCAGCAGCCCGCAGCCGTACGCGGCGTCGACGTGCAGCCAGACGCCGGCGGCGGCACAGATGTCGGCGATCTGCGGCAGCGGGTCGATGGTGCCGAAGTCGGTGGTGCCGCCGGTGGCGACGACGGCCATCACCACCAGCCCCTCCTCCCGGCACCGGGCGATCTCCCGGGCCAGGTCGGCGGTGCGCATCCGCCGGTCGGCGTCGGTGGGCACGGTGATCACGGCGTCGGCGCCGAGGCCGAGCAGCTTGGCGGCCTTCTGCACGCTGAAGTGGCCGGCCGCCGAGGTGAGGATGCGCAGTCGGGACAGCAGCTCCGGGCGGGACTGCCGCTCGGTCGCCCGGCCGACCAGGTTCGCGCAGGTCTCCTCCCGGGCCAGCAGCATCGCCTGGAGGTTGGACTGGGTGCCGCCGCTGGTGAAGATGCCGTCGGCGGCGGGCCCCAGGCCGATCCGGTCGGCGGTCCAGTCGATGAGCCGTCGCTCGATCAGGGTGCCGCCGGCGCTCTGGTCCCAGGTGTCCAGCGAGGAGTTGACGGCGCTGAGCACGGCCTCGCCGAGCAGCGCGGGGATCACCACCGGGCAGTTGAGGTGCGCCAGGTAGCGGGGGTGGTGGAAGTAGACGGCGTCGCGCAGGTAGACGTCGTGCAGTTCGTCGAGCGCGGCCCCGCTGTCGCCCAGCGGCCGGTCCAGGTCGATGCCGGCGATCCGCGGCGCCAGCTCGTCCGGCGTCGCGCCCGTGAAGGGCCGGTCCACCTCGCTCACCCGGGCCGCCACCCGGCCGATCCCCTCGGCCAGCACCCGCCGGTACTCCTCGACCGAGCCGGCGGTGAACAGGTGGGCGCGGGCGCCGTCGGACCCGGGGGTCACCCCGGTCGAAGGCACCTGGACGGTGGATCCGGGCAGGCTCATGCGGGTCCTCAAACGGTCGGGAATGGACGCGGGGCGGGATGGCGGGACGTCACCGCCCGCCCGCAGTCGGTGATCGAGCGAGCTTAGGTTACCCTAACCTAAGGATGTGTCAACATCGCCGTCCACATTGAGCTGCATCACTCAGCCCGGCACCTTCGCCAGCTCCCGCTCGCCCGGCGTCGCACCGGATCGGTGCCGGAAGCGCCGCTGGTGCCCGAGGCCCAGCGCGACGCCGAGCGCCACCAGGACGACGGCGGCCACGGCGACCACCGGGTAGCCGAACACCTCGGCCGCCGCCAGCGCCACGGAGGCCGCCACGAAGGAGCAGACCAGCCCGAACGACGACAGCACGGTGAAGTCCGTGCCGCCCGTGCCGGGCCGGGAATAGTCCATGTTGACCGTGTAGAGCACGACGTTGGCGATCGTGTAGGCGGCCATGAAGCAGCAGAGCGCGGCAACCGTCCCGGCGAGCGGCGCCCGGCCGTTCATCAGCGGCAGCAGCATCGCCGTCGAGAGCGCGAGCGCCACTCCCCCGGCCACGAGGACGCGGCCGCGCCCGAACCGGCCGATCGCGGCCCCGGCGAGCAGACCGGCCACGATGGCCGGCAGGCTGGTCACCACGCCGGTCACCACGCCGATGCGCGCCAGGGACCAGTCCGCGTCCACCAGGGCGGGCGTCACGAGGGCGTACGTCGCGCCGGCGCCGATGTAGACCGGCGGCACCACGCCGAAGGTCCACCACCGGCAGCCGGGTTGGCCCAGCACCGACAGCAGCGCCCGGTACGCCGCGCCGGCGCTGGCGACGCGGTCGGTGCGCTCCGGTTCCCGGAACCGCCACACCACCAGCAGCCCGACGGCGGTCAGGGCGGCCAGCAGCAGGATCGCCGGCACCCAGCCGAACCGGTCGTAGACGACCACGCAGGCGCCGCCGCCGAGCAGGTTGCCGACGTAGCTCGCGGCGACCTGGATGCCGTTTCCGGTCCCCCGCGAGCGCCCGGAGAGCAGCCGGACGGCGACGGCGTCGACGGCGATGTCCTGCGTGGCGGAGAGGAACACGTACGCGACGCAGATCGCGACGACCGGGCCGAGCTGCCCGGCCGGGCGGTCGAACGGCAGCAGGGCCAGCAGGGCCAGCACCATGCCGCCCTGGAGCACCAGCAGCCAGGACCGGTAGTGGCCGCGGTGGCGGGAGCCGTACCGGTCGATCAGGGGCGCCCAGAGGAACTTGATCGGCCAGACCAGACCGACGAACTGCAACAGCGCCAGCGTGTCGAGGGAGGTGCCGCCGTCACGCAGGATGGCGGTCAGCCCGACGGTGATGAAGCCGATGCCGAGGTACTGCGTGACGTAGAGCGCGGTGAGGGTGCCGAGCCGACCCCTCACCTGGCGCTCCAGTAGGCCAGCGAGGTGAGCTGGTGCTTGCCGACGCCGAGGTTGCGTCGTACGTGCTTGGTGATGCCGCGCGTGCTGGCCGCCTCGCAGGCCACCCAGTAGTGGGCGTCCTCGGCGGCGGGCAGGGCCGCGCAGACGGTCTCGACCAGGTGCCGCCCGTCGTCGCGGCGCGGCACCCAGTTGACGTCGTGCGGGGCCGCGGCGCGCGGCGCCAGTTCCTTCTCGCCCTCGTGGGCGTACTCCAGCCACACCGTCGCCGGGACGTCGGGGGCCGCGGCGAGCAGGCTGTTCACCGCCGGGAGCGAGGCGGCGTCGCCGACCAGGTACAGGTGTCGCGGGGCGGGGTCCGGCAGGCTGAACCCGGTGCCCTGCACGGTGGCGTCGATGGTGTCACCGACCTGCGCGGCGGCGGCCCACCGGGCGGCGCATCCGTCGTGGATGGCGAACTCCAGTTCGAACCGGCCGGTCTCCGGGTCCGGGTCGACGATGGTGTACGCGCGCTGGTGCGGCTTGCCGTCGTTGTCGAACCACAGCCGTACCCACATGGTGGGGTGCACGCCGCACGCCTCCAGCAGCCCGCCGCCGTCCATGCGCAGTCGGCGGTAGTGCTCACCGACGGACTCCGTGCCGAGCACGGTCAGCCGGAAGTCACGGCCGCCCATCGCCTTGAGCACCAGGGCTTCCCAGTTTCGCTTCACGCACCCCTCCAGGTAAGGTTCGCCTCAGTTAGGGGAGGGTAGCCTAAGTTGACATTCCTGTGGCAGGTGGGCCGAGCGCCCATCCGCGAGGCGCGACGATGACCGGCATCCATCGCGACCGGTGGGGGATCCCCCACCTGCGCGCCGACGACGTCGACGGGCTCGCCCGGTTGCAGGGGCGGGTCGCCGCCCTCGACCGGGCCTGGCAGATCGAAGTGGAGCGGTGGCGCTCGGAGGGCCGGCTCGCCGAGCACGTCGGCCCCGCCGAACTGCGCTGGGACCGCTTCGCCCGCCGGGCCCGCCTCGACGACACCGCCCGGCGCTGCTTCGAGCGGCTCGCCCCCGACACCCGCCGGTGGGTCACCGCCTACGTCGACGGGGTCAACGAGGGGCTGGCCGAGGGGGCCGCGGCGGCACCGGAGTTCGCGGCGGTCGGCTGCGCCCCGGGACGGTGGCGGCCGTGGTCGCCGCTGGGGGTCTTCCTCGTCCAGCACGTGCTCTTCTCCACCTTCCCCAACAAGCTGTGGCACGCCCACGTCGCCGCCACCCTGGGCCCGGCGGCTGTCGACCTGTTCGCCGTCGAGGGGCCGGGCGGGTCCGGCAGCAACGCCTGGGCCCTGCCCGCCGACCCCGCCTCCGGCCGGGCGCCCGTCATCGCCGGCGACCCGCACCGCATCCTGGAACTGCCCGGCATCTACCAGCAGGTGCGCCTGGCCTGCCCCGAGTTCGACGTGTTCGGCTTCGCCTTCCCCGGGGTCCCGGGCCTGCCCCACTTCGGGCACGCCGGCGAGGTCGCCTGGGCCGTCACCAACGCCATGGCCGACTACCAGGACCTCTACCGGGAACGGTTGCGCCGCGACGGCGACGTGGTCCTCGTCCGCGAGGCGGACGGCTGGGCGCCGGCACTCCGGCACGTCGAGCGCGTCGAGGTCCGCGGCGGCGAGCCGGAGACCGTCGAGGTGATCGAGACGCCGCGCGGGCCCGTCGTCGACCACGACCGGGGCACCGGTGAGGCGATCAGCCTGCGCGTGCCGAGCCGGGTCGAGCAGCGCCTCGGCTTCGACGCGCTGTTGCCGCTGCTGCGGGCCCGCAGCGCCGACGACGTGGCCGACGCGCTGCGCGACTGGGTCGAACCGGTCAACAGCGTCCTCGTCGCCGACCGGCACGGGGCGGTCCGCCAGCTCGTCGCCGGGCTCGTCCCGCTGCGCGACGAGCGGTGCCGCCGCGAGCCGGTGCCCGGCGACGACGCGCGCTACGGCTGGCACGGCGGCTACGCCGGGCCGCGCCGCACCGTCGTCGACGGGCCGGCCGTCTGCGCCAACGACCGCCGCCCCGACGTGGCGGACCTCGGCACCGGCTTCGCCCCGCCGCACCGGGCCCGCCGCATCCGCGCCCTGCTCGCCGAGGGGACCCGGGCGGAGGCCGTACACATGGACACCCGGCTGGAGGCCGCGACGCTGCGGGGCGTGTTGGACCGGGTCGACCCGGGCGCGCTCAGCGGGCCGGCGCGGCGCCTGCGCGAGCGGCTGACCGCGTGGGACGGGCAGATGCGGGCCGACAGCGCCGACGCCGGCGCCTGGGCCGCCTGGCGCGCGGCCCTGGCCCGCCGCCTGTACGACCACCCCTGCCTGCGCCCGCTGCGCGACGCCCCGAGCGCGTTCGACGGCCTCTTCGCGCCGTGGACCGACCCGCTGTCGCGCATCGGCCACGCCCTGGACGGGGTGGCCACCGGGCTGCACCGCCTCGGTGGCGACGTCGGGCCGGTGGCGGCCGGCGCGCTCGAGGACGTCGCGGCGGGCGAGCCGCCGGGGCCGTGGGGCCGGCGGCACGTGCTGCACCCCGTGCACCTCGGCGTGGCGGCGGCGGTCGACGAGGCGGTACGGGGCATGCGCGAGCGGGTCGCGCTGGGCGGCGACGCCGACTGCGTGCTGGCCACGTCCAGCGTGCCCGGCGTGTCCGACGCGTGCTGGCGGGGCCCGGTGGCCCGCTACGTGTGGGACCTGACCGACCGCGCGGAGAGCCGTTGGATCGTCCCCTTCGGCGCGTCCGGGCGCCCCGGCGACCCGCACTTCGCCGACCAACTGCCACTGTGGGCCGCCGGGGAGCTGGCTCCGGTGGTCACCGACTGGCGTGAACTCACCCGAGAACCAGGAGACGCGACATCGTGACATACCAGGAGAAGATTGCCGGCTTCGGCGAGCTGTCGCTCGTCGTGCTGGACCCGAGGGCCCACGCGGAGCTGGTGCACGGCTGGGTGACCGAGCCCCGGGCGGCGTTCTGGGGCATGGGTTCGCACTCGGTCGACGAGGTGCGGGAGATCTACGAGTTCGTCGACAGCCTCGACACCCACCACGCGTACCTGATCATGCTCGACGGCACGCCGATCGGCCTGCTCCAGACGTACCAGCCGGAGGCGGATCCGGTCGGCGAGCGCTACCCCGTGCGGCCCGGCGACGTCGGGATGCATCTGCTGCTCGCCCCCGGCAGGCGCCCGCCGAAGGGCCTCACCACGGCCATCGGGCCGGCCCTGGCCCGCTTCCTGTTCGCCGATCCCACCCGACTGCGGATCGTCGTCGAGCCCGACGTCCGCAACGAGCGCGCGCTGGAGCGGCTGCGGCGGGAGGGCTTCACCTTCGCCGACGAGATCGACATGCCCGACAAGCGGGCCCAGCTGGCGTTCCTGACCCGGGAGCGGTTCGAGTCGGAGCACGCCGTACCCGCCTGAGGGTGCGCCGGCCGGTCGGTCACGCGGCTGCTGGCCGGATGGCGGATGCTCCGCGCTCCGCGCTGCGGTTGTGGTCGCCGAGCCGGTCCGCGGCGGAAGGGTCGCGCGACGCTGTCGAGCTGAGTCGTCTGTGACATCAGGCGGCTTCTGAGCCACCGAGGGCGGCGGTGAATCGTCCACGACATCAGCTCGACAGCGTCCCGCGGGTGGATCCTCCGCCGGCCGGCGCCTCGTTGGAGACGCGCACGGCGAGGCCCCGCCGGGTGCGGCGGGGCCTCGCGCGGGAACGGGATCAGGCGGTGGGGAAGTTGTCCGGCGTACGGATGCGGTCACGGATGAGGGCGCCCGACTCGGTGAGCACGCCCGGGCCGGTGTAGGTGCTCCCGGCGCAGGTGCCCGGCCGCAGCGCGGCGCTGCCCTCGGCCTTGTCCGAGTAGGTCCAGTTCGCGTAGCTGATCTTCAGGCGGTCCAGCAGGTCGATCCAGGCGTTGCTGCTGGCGACGTCCACCCCGCCGTCGCCGGTGTAGTCCACCGTGCCGAACTCGGTGACGAACAGCGGCAGCCGGGCGGCGGCCCGCTCCACCTCGGCGCGGTAGTTGTCCCGGTGCGACGCGGCGTAGAAGTGGAACGTGTACATGACGTTGGCGGCGTTCACCGGGTTGTTGATGACCTCGTTGGCGTTCGAGCCGTCGGAGACGCCCAGCGAGGACCAGCCGCGGGTGCCGACCACGACCACCGCGTCCGGGTCGTTGGCGCGGATCACCGGGATGACCTGCTCGGCGTAGCTCTTGATGGTCGCCCAGCTGACGCCGTTGGGCTCGTTGGCGATCTCGTAGATGACGTTCTTCTTGGCGGCGTTGCGGGCCGAGACGGCGGCGAAGAACGTCTTGGCCCGGTCGAGGTTGTACGTCGGGTCGCCCGGGGTCAGGGTGTGGAAGTCGATCAGCGCGTACATGCCCCGCTGTTCGGCCTCGTCGACAAGGGCGTTGACCCGGTTGGTGAACCCGGCCGGGTCGGTCTCGTAGCCGTCCTCCTGGACGTACATGGCGATGCGCAGCAGGTCGGCCCGCCAGTCGTCGGCGAGCGCGTCCAGTGAGGCGTCGTTGTAGCAGCGGGCGAACCACTGGATCCCGTGGGTGCTCATGCCCCGCAGCTGGATCGGCCGGCCGTACTGGTTGCACAGGTTGACCCCGCACACCCGCAGCTGGCCGTTGATCGCGACCGGCGTCTGCCCGCCCGGCGGTGGGGTCGTGGGCGGCGGGGTCGTGGGCGGCGGGGTCGGCGGCGGCGTGGTCGGCGGCGGCGTGGTCGGCGGCGGCGTGGTCGGTGTGGTCGCGCCGGTGCAGGCGGTGCCGTTGAAGGTGAACGCCGTCGGCGCGGGGTTGGCGGCGGTCCAGGTGCCGTTGAACCCGATGCTGGTCGACGCGCCGGTCGCCAGCGCGCCGTTCCAGCTCACGCTGCGGGCGGTGACGGCGGCGCCGGTCTGGCTCCAGGTCGCCGACCAGCCCTGGCCGACCCGCTGGCCCGCGTCGGGGAAGGCGAAGCCGAGCGTCCACCCGTCGACCGCGTCGCCGAGGTTCCTGATCGTGATGTTGGCGGTGAAGCCACCGGCCCAACTGCTGGTCGTGTAGGTGACGGCGCAACCGGTGGCGGCCTGGGCGTCGGCGGGCGGGACGGCGGCCGACGCCGCGACGGTCAGCGCGCCGACCGCGCCGGCCATGAGCAGGGTGCGCCGGGACGGGCGCGCAGGGAGCTTCATGCGGGTGCCTTCGCTTCCGAGGGGTGGTGGGGGTGCCGGCGGTCCGACGGCGGATCGTCCGGTAGGGAGGCTCGCGGACACCCTGCCCACGGGGCCGGGAGCGCTCCCATTGACGGCAGCCTAGGCGGGCCGCCCGCTCCCCGCAACATGGACGCACGTCGACATGTGCGCACGCGCCGGCCCCGGGGCGCGTACGCCCCGGGGCCGGTGTGCCGACGGTGTCGGTCAGAACGTGGGAGCCAGGTAGAGCAGGCGGTTCGGGGAACCGGTGCCCGGGCTGGTGATCACGTTCGTGGTGGCCTGGCTGACCAGGTACGAGTGCACCTGGGCGGGCGTCCAGCTCGGGTTGACGCTGAGCACCCGGGCCGCCGCGCCGGCGACGTGCGGCGAGGCCATCGAGGTGCCGCTGATGGTGTTGGTGGCGGTGTTGCTGTTGTACCAGGCCGACAGGACGCCCACGCCCGGGGCGAAGATGTCGGTGCAGGTGCCCCAGTTGGAGAACGAGGCCCGCGCGTCGTTGCTCTGCGAGGCGTTGACGGTCAGCGCCGTCGGCACGGAGGCCGGCGAGAAGTTGCAGGCGTTGGCGTTCGAGTTGCCGGAGGCCACCGCGTAGGTGATGCCGTCGGCGATCGAGTTCGCCACCGCGGTGTTCAGGGAGGCGTTGGTGGCGCCGCCGAGGCTCATGTTCGCCACGGCCGGCTGGCCCGCCTGGTGGTTCGAGGTCACCCAGTTGATGCCGGCGATGACCTGCGCCCAGGTGCCGCTGCCCTGGCAGTTGAGCACCCGCACGCCCACCAGCCGGACGTTCTTCGCCACGCCGTAGGTGTTGCCACCGACGGTGCCCGCGACGTGCGTGCCGTGGCCGTTGCAGTCGGCGGCCGGCAGCGCGTTGTCGATCGCGTCGTAGCCGTCGACGGCCTGACCGGCGAAGTCGTTGTGGCTGGTCCGGATGCCGGTGTCGATGATGTACGCCGTCACGCCGGTGCCGCTGCTGTTGTAGGTGTAGGTGCGGCTGAGCGGGAGGGGCCGCTGGTCGATGCGGTCCAGACCCCACGGCGGGTTGCTCTGGGTGGCCGCGAGCGACACGGCGTGGTTCTGCTCGACGTAGTCGACGGCGGGGTGCGCGGCGAGGCGCTTGGCGGCCCGCTCGGAGAGCTTCACCTCGAAGCCGTTGAGCGCGTCACCGTAGACGTGCCCGACGCTGCCGCCGAAGCGGGCGGCGAGCGAGCCGGCGGTGCTCTTCACCTCGCCCTGCCGGGTGCCGGCACGACCGCCGACGCTGGTGTCCTTGAGTACCACGATGTAGCTGTCGGCTACGGCGGTCGCGCCACCGGCGCTGAGGATCTCGCCGGTGGCCGAGGCCGCCGCCGGGGCGCCGAGCATGGTGGTGACCATGGCGGCGCTGGCGAACACGCTGGCCGCAGCGGCGAGGGTACGCCGATGAGTGCGAGGGAGTGTCATCTCCCGGTCCTCCTACTGTGGTGGCCCCCGGGTGGCTCGTGGCGCACCCGACGAGCGGTCTGGACGATGAGCAAACCTTAGCCGCCACATTCATGATCGTAAATTTTGTTGATGTTCACGATGTGAGGACGATGTTGAGAAAAGAATTCGTGAATGTCTTGCGTGAGGCGAGATTCCATTGAGATGCGTCAACTTTGCTGGTTGACTGCCCCAGGGAGCACCGGGCCGTCACACCTCGCACCTCGACCTGTGACAGGAGTTCCTCCACCATGCTCCGAAGGCCCTTGCTCCATGCCCTGCTCGCCGCGCTGGCGGCGATCCCCCTCGCCCTCGTCGTCGGGTTCACCGCCCCCTCCCCCGCCCTGCCGGCGGCCGCCGCACCGGTACGGGTGATGCCGCTGGGCGACTCGATCACCGGCTCGCCCGGCTGCTGGCGCTCCGTGCTCTGGAACCGCCTCCAGGCCACCGGCCACACCGACGTCGACTTCGTCGGGACGCTCGGCCCGCAGGGCTGCGGCCAGCCCCACGACGGCGACAACGAGGGACACGGGGGCTACCTGGTGACCACCGTGGCCAACCAGAACCTGCTGCCGGGCTGGCTCGCCGCCACCCGGCCCGACATCGTCCTGATGCACTTCGGCACCAACGACGTGTGGAGTGCGGTCGCGCCCGCCACGATCCTCGCCGCGTACGGCCGGCTGGTGGCGCAGATGCGGGCCAGCAACCCGGCGATGAAGGTCCTCGTCGCGAAGATCATCCCCATGGCGCCGCCCACGTGCCCGGAGTGCGGCCAGCGGGTGGTGGCCCTCAACGACGCGATCGACGGCTGGGCGGCGACGATCTCCACCCCGGCCTCGCCGGTGGTGGTGGTGGACCAGTGGACCGGTTTCAGTACGGCCACCGACACCTACGACGGCGTGCACCCGAACGCGTCGGGCGACCGGAAGATGGCCGACCGGTGGTATCCGGCGCTGACCGAGGCGCTGGGCGGTGTCACCCCGACGCCCACCGCCAGCCCGACGCCCACCAGCCCCTCGCCCACACCCAGCGGCCCGGCCACCGGCTGCACCGCGAGCTACCGGGTGGTGGGCCAGTGGCAGGGCGGCTACCAGGGCGAGGTGACCGTACGCAACTCCGGCGCCACGCCGGCCTCCGGCTGGACCGTCCGCTTCACCCTCTCCGACGGCCAGCGGATCACCCAGTCCTGGAACGCCCGGCTGACCCAGAGCGGGGCGGAGGTGACCGCCGGTGACGTCGACTGGAACGGCGACCTCGCTCCCGGCGCGCAGGCCACCTTCGGCTTCCTCGCCACCACCTCCGGGGGCGCCGGCACGGGGCCGGTGAGCTGCACGGCCACCTGACCCGTACGCACCGGCCAGGGGCGGTCCGGACACCGCGGAAGGCGTCCGGCCACCCTGGCGGGGCGGGGGCGGCACCGGTGTCGCCCACATCTCGGCCCGATCGCGAGTGATCTTCGTCACACATCCGAACTCGACGTGCCGGCGGCCCGCACTCCCGGCCGCACAACGGAATTCCCTTCCGGCGGCCCGGATCCACGCCGTCGACAAATCCGGGGCGATCCGGCCTCTCTGCACGTACCGAGCCGTAACTCGTACGCAGAGTCACCTGCGGTGCCGTCGACGTGGGATGGCGACTCCCCACGGGTTCAGCCGCCCGTCGTCGCAATTTGCGGCGCTCACTACCCTGATCCTTGATCCCGTGCCTGGGCACACGTCGACAGCGATAGGGCTTCACATGAGCGACAGTTACCCTCCGTACGGAGGGCAGCAGCCGGACCCGAACGTCACCCCCTGGAGCGGGCCGCCGGCCCCGCAGCAGGGCGGGTACCCGGGATACGGGCAGCCAGCGCAGGCGCCGCAGTTCGGCGCTCCCTTCCCGCCGCCGAAGAAGTCGAACAAGGGCCTGATCATCGGGCTGGTCGCCGGCGCGGTGGTCCTCGTGCTCGCCATCTGCGGCGCGGGCATCGGCCTCATCCTGGTCAACGGTGACGACGACGAGCCCACCACGGTCGCGACCGCCGGCCCCACCGCCGGCCCGGGTGCCAGCGGCACCCCGGGCACCGACGCCTCCCCCACGCCGGGGCAGCAGGAGACGCAGGAGCCGAACAACAACGCGGTGACCGCCCGCTACTCCAGCGACCTGTCGAACGTCTGCGAGGGCGGCCAGATCCTGAACGCGGCCCCCTACAACGGCCCGACCGGCGCCAAGGCGTACACGTTCTCGAACAACCCCGACCGGCCGAACTTCTGGTCGACGAAGTCGGTCGCCTCGAACAAGCCCTACTACGCCAAGAGCGCCGACTTCGAGACGGTGTCGGTGGTCGGCTGCCTGAAGTTCGTGGAAGGCAGTGAGGGCGCGCCGAAGAAGTGCCAGTACAAGGACAGCGCGGGCAAGCAGGTCACCATCGACTACATCTCGTCGCGCTACACCCTGACCTTCTACGCCGCGAAGACCGGCGAGAAGATCGGCGACGGCGGCACCATCACCGCCCCGGCGGCGCGCTGCCCGAGCTTCATCTCGTACAACAAGACCACCATGAAGTCGCACGCGGCGCCGGACTCCGGCAGCATCGAGGCCGCCCTGGACAAGTTCCTGTCCTGAGCGGTCCGCGCACGGTGTGGGGAGGGACGCGGCGCCGTCCCTCCCCACCGTCGTCTTCCACGGGGCGGTCCGGCGCTCCGTCCGCCTGAAACGGCCCGCCCGCCGACACTCCGGATCGTCCCTCGCTGGGCGTCCCAGCCGCCCGAAAGGACTCGGGGCCGCCACCGTCTTCCGACGGTGGCGGCCCCGAGTCGTACGCGCGGCGGGCCCGTCAGCGGCGGGCCGGCACCTCGCGTACGGGGGCGTCCCCGGTCACCTGGTCGAAGGCGGGAGCGCCGTCGACGGCGTCGGCGCCCACGGCCGCCGACCTGGCCGGGTCGGGCAGGTCCAGGCTGCTGCGCAGGCCGACCGGCTTCAGCAGGACCGCGGCGATGACGCCGACGACGGCGATGGCGGCGGAGATGAGGAAGATGTGGCCGGTCGCGTCCCCGTACGCCGCGCGCACGATCTGCTGGACGGCGGCGGGCATGGCGTCGAGGTTCAGGCTGCCGGCTCCCGCGCTGCCGGAGGTGGGGATGCCGGCGGCGGAGAGGTCTGTGGTGATCTGGTCGGTGACCCGCCGGGCGAGGACCGCGCCGAGCACCGAGACGCCGATGGTGCCGCCGAGCGAGCGGAAGAACGCGACGGTCGAGCTGGCCGCGCCGATGTCCCGCAGCGAGACGGTGTTCTGCACCGCGAGCACGAGGTTCTGCATCGTCATGCCGACCCCGACGCCGACGATGAACATGGCCGCGCCGACCAGCACCAGCGAGGTCTCGTGGTCGATGGTGCCGAGCAGGGCGAACCCGATGACGAGCACGATCGCGCCGAAGACGATGTACGGCTTGATCTTCCCGGTCTTCGTGATCAGCCGGCCGGCGATGATCGACGAGCCGAGGACGCCGGCCATCATCGGGATGGTGAGCAGCCCGGCTTCCGTGGGGCTGTAGCCACGGCCGATCTGGAAGTACTGCCCGAGGAAGACGGCGCCGCCGAACATCGCCATGCCGACCGCCAGACTGCCCAGGATGGCCAGGGCGGTGGTCCGCTGCCGGACGAGGTCGAGCGGGACGACCGGCTCCTCGGCCCGGGACTCCACCCGCACGGCCAGGGCGAGCAGAGCCACCGAGCCGCCCACCATGGCGGCCGACTGCCAGGAGAGCCAGGCGAACGAGTCGTCGACGAAGGAGATCCAGATGAGCAGCACGCTGACGCCGGCGGCGATCAGGGCCGCGCCCAGATAGTCGATCTTGACGTTCTCGCGGCGGGCCGTCGGCAGGCGCAGGGTGAACTGGAGCAGGACCAGCGCGATGGCGGCGACGGGGACCCCGACGAAGAAGCACCAGCGCCAGCCGAGCCAGGACGTGTCGACGATGAGCCCGCCCAGCAGCGGACCACCGACCGTCGCCACCGCCATGACGCCGCCGAGGTAGCCGTTGTACCGGCCGCGCTCCCGGGGCGGGATCATCGCGGCGATGGCGACCTGGACGAGGGCCTGGAGGCCCCCGACGCCGATGCCCTGGAACGCACGGGCGGCGATGAGCTGGCCGGCGGTCTGGGCGAAGCCGGCGATCACCGAGCCGACCAGGAAGACGACGATGGCGATCTGGACCAGCAGCTTCTTGTTGAACAGGTCGGCGAGCTTGCCCCAGATCGGGGTGGTCGCGGTCGCGGTGAGCAGGGTGGCGGTGACCACCCAGGTGTACTGGGTCTGCGACCCGTCCAACGCTCCGATGATCTTCGGCAGCGCCGTCGAGACGACGGTGCCGCTGAGCATCGCGACGAACAGCACCAGCAGCAGGCCGCTGAGGGCCTCCAGCGTCTGCCGGTGTGTCATCGGCGCGTCGCCGGCCGTGGTGGTGGGTGCGCTCATCGCGCGGCCTCCAGGTTGTTGTGGTGTCCGAGGGCGGTCTCGACGTCGCGGGTGAACCGGCCGAGCGCGGCGGCGAACGCCGCCACCTCCGTCGGGGTCCAGTCGGCGAGCGCGGTGTCGAGGATCCGGCCGTACCAGTCGTAGGTGTCGGTCAGGGCGGCCCGCCCGGCCGGGGTGACGGTCAGCAGGCTCGCCCGCTTGTCGGCGGGGTCGGCGCGCCGCTCGACCAGCCCGTGGCTGACGAGCGAGGCGATGGAGCGGCTGACGGTCGACGGGTCCAGTCCGCTGCGGGCCGCCAACTCGCGGGCGTGACAGTCGGCGGGCAGCCGTTCGATCTGCATGAGGAGACCGGCCAGGCCGATCGGCACGGCCGGCCGGACGTCGGCCCGGTGCCGCCTGATCAGCCGCACGCTCCGGACCAGCTCCGACAGCCTCGTACCGAGTTCGCGACCGGCGTTCTCCACGCTGCCCTCCCCTGACGCAGATGGTTGCCGCACACAAGCATCTGCCGATCTTGCCCAGAGTGCAACTTTGCGCGATGAGAACTGAATCACGGACCCGTAGGCTGTCGCCATGGAGGAGACCACCGGGCTGCGGGAACGCAAGAAGGCGGCCACCCGCCTCGCCCTGCACGAGGCGGCCCTGCGCCTCGCCACCGAGCACGGGCTCGACCGCGTCACCGTGGAGGCCGTCGCCGACGCCGCGAACGTCTCGCGCCGGACGTTCTCCAACTACTTCTCCAGCAAGGAGGAGGCGGTCTTCCACGGCGACGCGGTGCGGCTGCGCCGGCTGCTGGAACTGGTCCGCCGCCAGCCGGCCGACGCGCCGCCGTGGGCCGCGCTCAGCGGGGCCGCCGAGCGCCTCGCCGTCGAGGCGTACGGCAACGCCCCGCCCTCCTGGCTGGTCCACCGCCGTCAGCTACGCGGACACCCGGGCCTCGTCGCGCACCAGGTCGCGGCCTACACCGCCATCGAGCGCGAACTCGCCGACGACATCGCCCACCGGCTGACGGGCCTCGACCGGGTGCTGCGGTCCCGGGTCCTCGCGGCGACCTTCCTGGCGTCGCTGCGCGTCGCCATCCAGCACTGGATCGACCACCCCGACGGCCCGCTGCTCGACGTCCTGCGGACGGCGCTCGCCGAGGCCACCTCCGCCCGGCCCGGCGTCCCCACCCCGCAGACGGCCGGCTGACGCCCGGCAGGAGGCCGGGCGGCTCCAGGGTGGCCGGGGCCATGGTCCGCCGCCACGCCGCCGCGTACCCGCCGGCGTCGGCACGGGATGGGCCGCGAGGTCGGTCGGCACCGGACTCGCCGCCCCGGCCGGTTCACGGCGCGGCGCCGCTTGACCTTGACACGGTGACAAGGTCTCCACTGTTGCCAAGGAGGTGGTCCCAATGACCATGCCGGACGAGGGCACGAACGCCTTGCGGGCTCTCCGCGCGCTGGAGAACACCAATTCGTCGGTGCGGCTACGGGCAGCGCTGGCGGTCGGCACGACCCCGGACCCGTGGTTCATCGACAAGCTCATCGAACGATGCGCGATCGAGCCCGAGTTCCACGTGCGCGAAATGCTCACCTGGGCCCTCACCCGCCACTCGTCGTCGATGACGGTCCCGAGACTCGTCGATGAGCTCCGCTCGGAGCGTGCGCAGGCACGAAGCCAGGCGTTGCACACCCTGTCCAAGATCGGGGATCGGCAAGCGTGGCCGGCGATCACACGAGCGCTGCTGACCGACGCCGACGACGAGGTGGCGCGCAGCGCCTGGCGGGCAGCGGTCGTACTCGTGCCCGAAGGTGACGAAGCCGAGTTGGCCGGAGTGCTGGCGACACAGCTCGGGCGCGGCGAGCAGGGCACACGGTTGAGCCTCAGCCGGGCGCTGACCGCGCTCGGCGAGGTGATCATGCCGACCCTGCGCACGGCGATGACGGATGCCGACCCGCGCGTACGTCAGCACGCGAGCGCCACGGAACGGCTGCTGCGCGACCCGGATGCCGGATTCGAGTTCGCGTTCGAGGAGGCGAAACGCATCGTGGCCCTCGGCACGACCGGCCAGGAGGGGTGACAGGCGGTGTTGATCGGTGAGGTGGCACGACGGTCCGGGGTCAGCGCCCGCATGCTCAGGCACTACGAGTCGCTCGGCCTGCTGCGGCCGACGGGTCGTACCGGGGCCGGCTATCGGGAGTACGCCAGCGACGACATCCGGCGAATCTTCCATATCGAGAGCCTGCGGTCGTTGGGGCTGTCGCTGCGTGAAGTCGGGCGCGCGCTGGATGATCCCGGCTTCACGCCCTCGGACCTCGTCGGCGACCTGATCCGCCAGGCGCGAGAACGCATCGCGTATGAGACGGAGCTGCTCACGCGACTCCGTCGGATCGGTGCCGCGGAACCCGCCGGTTGGGAGGACGTCCTCCAGATCGTGGCGCTCCTCCAGGCGTTGGTGTCGGAGAGCGCCGGGAAGCGTCAGCGCGCGGCCCTGTCCTCGGTCAGGGAGGTTCCGGTGCCGGTGGAGGCTCTGGTCGAGGCAGCGTTGAGCGAGACGGACCCGAACGTCGCCGGAGCCCTCCGATGGGCTCTGGCGCGCTCGGGCGATGGCGGACTGGCACTGCTGGCGGAGGGCCTCGGCTCGCCGACAGCCGAGGTGCGGCAACGTGCCGTCCAGTCCATCGCCGAGATTCCGAACGGTGCGGCGACCGCCCTGCTGCGGGACGCCCTCACCAACTCCGACCTCGCCGTCCGCAGGTGTGCGGCTCTGGCGCTCGGGGCCCGTGGGGTGGCCGACGCGGTCCCCACACTCATCGACATGATCGTCGAGCAGGCGAACGACGCCGATGCGGCGGATGCACTGAGCGCGCTGGCGAGTGATCCCGCGTTGGCGGATCAGATCGCCACCGGGCTCGTCGACCGCCTCGCTCACGGCGCCGTCGAATCGTCTGCACGTCGACGGCTGACACAGGCGCTCGCGGACATCCCGGGGACCACGACGTCACGCGCCCTCGCAGCTCTGGCACGGGACGAAGACCGTGCCGTCGCGCTCACCGCGACATACGTCCTCCAGCTACGCAACACGCCTTGACGGATCTTTCCCCGGAGTGAGCTCTCCCCCTGGCCGGAGGCCGGGGTTGCACGCTGTGCGGGTGTGCAGCGTCACCGGGCACCAGCCACCACCAAGCGGAACTGACGGTACGCACGAAGCCCCGTTCCTCGCCACGACGCGCTGCTGGCCGGCATGCCCCTCAAGGAGGTCAGTCCATGCCAGGACGTGCCGGTAGTGTGCCAACGTGTCGATCGAGATGGTGTCGCGCTTCCCTGTCGATGACGTGGAGCTCAGTGCTCTTCATGCCCGGGCCTTCGGTGGCGCGGTCGGGCAGGTGACGCCGTGGGCCGAGCGGCTGGAGCGGCACGCGCTGACGTGGGTGGGTGCCTTCGACGCCGGTCGCCTGGTGGGCTTCGTGCAGGTCTGCTGGGACGGCGGGGCGCACGCCTTCCTGCTCGACACCGCGGTGGACCCCGGATCGCAGCACCGGGGAATCGGCGCGGGCCTGGTTCGGGCCGCGGTCGACGACGCTGCGACTGCGGGCTGCGAGTGGCTGCACGTCGACTATGAGGCGCACCTGGAGCCGTTCTACCTTGATCGGTGCGGGTTCCGCCCCACATCGGCAGGCCTGCTGCACCTCGCTGGGCGTTGACGCGCCGAGGGGACGTGGTGACCCGGCGGCTCATCGAGATGACGTAGCACGGCCACGGACCGCCTCCACCGGTACGCCGTCGCCGCTCGGGCGGGGCCGCCGCTCACCGGCGACCCCGCCCTTGGGTTCAGCAGGGACCGTTGTCGGTCCAGACGCCCTGTGCGTCGGCTCCCGGCACGTCGCCCCGGGTCCACCACCTCGCGGTCCACCGGTGCCGGTCGTGGGAGACCACCGCGCCGCCGGAGTACGCGGTACCCGCCGACCAGGCCGGCACGGTGCAGGCACCGCCGGTCGGGGTCGGGCCGACGGTCGGGGACGCGGTGGGCGAGGTCGTCGGGGACGGCGTCGCGGCGCACGCCCCCTCGTCGGCCCAGACGGCCGCGCTGCCCGGGGTGTCACCCTGGGTCCACCACTTCGCACTCCAGGTACGCCCGGCGTGGGACACCCGCGCGCCACCGGAGTACGCCGTGCCCGCCGACCAGGCCGGCGCGGTGCACGTCCCGCCGCCCGGCGGGGTGGAGCCGCTCGGGCTGGGCGTCGGGTCGACCGGCACGGCCCCACGGGCCTGGTCGCTGGCCAGCGAGTACGTCTGCCCGCCGAAGCTGAGGGTGAAGTTGGCCGGTCCGGAGATCGGCAGCTGGTAGTTGAGGGTCACCTCCGCGTACGCGCCCGGGGCGATGGCGGCCGGTACGGTGAGCCGCACCCGGTTGTAGTCGCCCCTGAGCCCGCCGACGTTGCTGCCGGTGTGCCCCGTGGACACGGTGGTCAGGGCCCAGCCGGACTGCTGGGTGAGGGTCGGTGTGGTGGTCGGGTAGTCGAACTCCAGCTGCGCGCCGGCCGGGATCGGGCTGCCGGTGTTGTTGGTGAGCCGCAGTTCGGGGTTGATCGGGTAGTTGTTGTCGCCGAGGGCGAAGCCCCCGACCGTGGCGGTCACGTCGATGGTCCGGGTCGGCAGGGTGACGGCGGCGCGACGGGCACCGTACGCGGGCGCCGTCCGGAACTTGTCGTAGAGCAGGGTGGTGAGCGTCTCGCCCATGCCGTACTGGCCCTTGGCCTGGTCGTACGCGTAGTCGCCGGCGAGTTCCCAGATCATCACGCCGCCGATGCCCTTGTCCACCACGTAGTCCGCCTTGGCGCCGAGGGACTGCTCGTCCTCGGTGGAGAGGAAGACGCCCTTCTGCGCGTTCCACAGCCAGGGCGCGACCAGCGCGGCGGAGTAGTGGCGGGCGTAGCTGCCGCTGATCCGGTCGGTCGGGTCGGTGGCCGGCGTGAGGCCGTACGCGGACAGGTAGTCCGGGGTGATGCCGCGTTCCAGGTTCTTGGCGTGCCACATCGGGTTGGCCCCGGCGGGCACCTCCCCGCCGGCGTCGTCCAGGTCGTGCCAGAGGTTGTCGATGCCGACCGCCCCGTTCCCGCAGGGGGTGGTGGAGCCGATCGAGGTGCCGGTGCCCGGCGGGCACTTGCTCTGGTCGGGCAGGGCGGCGCGGCCCCACAGCCCGTTGGTGCCGCCGGTGACGCCCTGCCAGCCCCGCGTGTAGTAGGGGACGCCGATGTTGACCCGCCCGCTGGGCAGCGCGCCACGGAAGTAGTGGTAGGCCCAGTCGGTGTTCAGGTAGCCGATGTTGCCGTACGCGCCGTAGACGCCGCCGGCGGCCAGCTCGGCGTCGTCGCCGTTGTCGTAGAGGGCCGCGTTCGGGCCGACGTGGTGGTTCCAGGACCCGTGCAGGTCGTACGACATGATGTTGACGTAGTCGAGGTACCGCAGCGCCTGCGAGGACTCCATCCCCCGCAGCAGCCAGCCCGAGGCGGGCGCGGCCACCGTGAGCAGGTAGTGCTTGCCGTCCGTGGCGGCAGCCGCGTCGAGCTTCTCCCGCAACGTCTTCATCAGCACCTGGTAGGAGGCGTTGAGCCCGGCCCGCTTGGCGTCCGCCTGCGCGAAGTCCAGCGGGTTGCCGGCCTTGTTGTTGGAGGTGGGGTACTCGTAGTCGATGTCCACCCCGTCGAAGCCGTAGGTACGCAGGAAGGCGACCACGGAGTCGGCGAAGGTGGCGATGCCGGCGGTGTTGACGGTGTTGCTGCCGGTGGTGGTCATCCGGTAGAAGCCGCCGGCGTCGACCCGGTCGCCGTTATCGTCGAAGTAGCCGCCGGTCTCGGCCCAGCCGCCGACGCTGATCAACGTACGGACGTTCGGGTTCTGCTTCTTGTACTTGTTGAGCAGGTTGAAGTGCCCGGTGTAGGCGTACTGCGGATCCATCTCGGCGCCGGCGACGCCCGGCCAGGTCATGTTGGTGGCCGGGTTGTCCGCCGCCGTCGGGTTGCCGACCGAGATCTTGTTGGCCGCGTCGACGTGGGCGAAGGCGTAGTTGATGTGGGTGACCTTGCCCCAGGGGATCTGGTTGGCCAGGTACGCCGGCGAGCCGTTGCGTCCGGTGCGCCAACTGGTGAAGTAGCCGATGATGCGCCGGGAATGGTCGGCTCCCAGCTTCTCCCGGCCGTCGGTGTCGTAGACGGTGCAGTACGGCACCGCCACGCCTGGCGTCCGGTACAGCCCGTCCGGGCGGCACGCCTCGTCCTGCCCGACGGAGGAATGTGCGGCGGGGGCCACGGTCAGCGCCGTCGCCACGGCCAGCAGAGCGACCGCGCCCCCGACGAGGAGCTTGCTCAACGGCTTCCGCAACGCGTCCACCTCCAATTCTAAAGAAACTTTACTATTTACGGTCCTGAATGTATACCTGTCCCTGGCCCCTCGGCGCAAGGGCGCGGCACGGCCGTACGGTCGTTCGTGGGCGGGGCCCCGGATGGCCGGATGTGCGGTGCGGCCGTCCTTGTGGCCCTCGGCAGGGGGTGACCAGACTTCTGGTGTGGAGATCCTCCGGACCCGCGAGGTGGTCGTGGTGGTGCACGACGGCGTCGTGCTGCTCGACGTGGCGGGGCCCGTGCAGGTGCTGCACGGCAGCGGCGGCTACCGGATCCGACTGGCCTCGGTGGACGGTCGCGCGGTGCGCACCGACGTGGGCGTACCGCTCGACGTGGAGCTGACCCTGCACCAGGTGCGGCACCGCTTCGACACGCTCCTGGTGCCCGGCCTCCCCCTCGCCACGGCGCAGCCGCCGCCGGCCCTCGTCGCCGAACTCCCCCGCCTCAGCGCGCTCGCCCGCCGTACCGCGGCCATCTGCACCGGCGCGTTCCTGCTCGCGGCGGCGCGGCTGCTCGACGGCCGCCGGGCCACCACCCACTGGGCGGCCTGCGCGGAACTCGCGGCGCGGTTCCCCGCGGTCCGGGTCCGGCCCGACGCCCTCTACGTGCGGGACGGGCCGCTGTTCACCTCGGCCGGCGTGACCGCGGGCATCGACCTGACGTTGACGCTGGTCGAGGACGACCACGGCCCCGAGCGCGCCCGCACCACCGCGAAGTACCTGGTGGTCTTCCTGCACCGCCCCGGCGGCCAGTCCCAGTTCACCGTGCGGGGCAGCGCCACGGCCGCCCCCGGCAGCGCCCTGCGCCGCGTCCTGGACGCCGTCGCCGCCGACCCGGCCGCCCCGCACACGCTCGCCACGATGGCGGCGCACGCGTCGCTCAGCGAACGGCACCTCACCCGCCTGTTCCGCCGCACGGTCGGGACCACCCCCACCCGGTACGTCGAGCAGGTCCGGGTGGAGGCGGCGAAGACCCTGCTCGAGGCGACCCACGACGGCGTGGACCGCATCGCCCGCGTCTGCGGCTTCGGCTCGGACGACACCATGCGCCGCGCCTTTCTGCGCGGCATCGGCACCACCCCGGCCGAGTACCGCCAGCGCTTCCGCTCGGCACACCCCACCCCTGAGAGACGAGGTACCCCGTGACCCCTTCCTTCTCCCGACGCACGGCCCTCGGCACGGGCCTGGCCGCCGGCGCCGGCGTACTCACCGGGCTGGTGGCCGCCACCCCGGCCGCCGCGCACGACCAACCGGAGGCCGACCTGTCCTTCCCGTCCACCCGGCTGGCCCGCGAGGCGATCCGGCTGATCGAGGACGCGCAGGAGGCCTTCCTGCGCAACCACAGCCTGCGCAGCTTCCTCTTCGCCCGCGAGGCCGCCGCGCGGGCCGGCCGGCGCCCCGGGCGCGACTACGACGAGGAGGTCGTGTTCCTGATCTGCGCCCTGCACGACATGGGCCTGACCGGGCACGCCAACTCCGACCAGCGCTTCGAGATGGACGGTGCGGACTTCGCCGCCCGGTTCCTCGAGGAACGGGGCGTCACCGACCGCCGGGTCGACACCGTGTGGGACGCGATCGCCATGCACACCACGCGCGGCTTCCGCGACTCACCGGTCTTCCAGCGCCGCCGACCGCCCGAGATCGGCATCGCCCAGACCGGGATCGGCATCGACCTCATGGGCACCGACAGCCCGGTGCCGCCCGCGTACGCCGAGCGCGTCCACCGACGCCACCCCCGACTCGGCGGCGCCCGGGCCGTCACCGACGCGATCGAGGCGCAGGCGCTGGCGAACCCCCGCAAGGCGCCGGCCGCCAGCCTGCCCGGCGAGATCCTGCACCAGCGCCACCCCGAGCTGCCCTACCTGACCTGGGACATGCTCCTGGACGCCAACGCCTGGGGCGACTGACCCACCGGGACGCGAGACTCGACGGCCCTCGCACGACCCCCTCCCGCACGGCTTCGCCTTCCTCGACGCCCGGGGCCCCTTTACCGCGGTTCTCGGCCCGCGACCCGGTGCGCTCCTCCGGGCGCCGGCTCGGGCGTCGCCCGATCAGCCGGCGGAGTGGGCGTGTCGGGCGGCCCGCTCCGCCAGCCACAGCCACCGGCGCTGCACCTCGCCACCGGTGGCGGCGACCATCGCCAGGGCGTCCCCGCGCACCGCGGCGAGGGCGTCCGCCGTGGCCACGCCGTCGTCGAGCACGGCCGCCGCGTCGCGGAACGCCTCGGCCTCGGCCGCGCCGCCGAAGCGGGGAACGACCTCGTCGCGCCAGAAGTCGGCCCAGGCCAGGTCGGGGTTCCAGGTGAAGCGGGCGTACGCCAGGTAGCTGATCTCGTTGGTGGGGTGGTACGCGGACGCCTCGGCGAAGATCGTCAGCCCGCGCAGCCCGGCGTCGCCGGCCCGGATGCCCATGTCGGCGTACATGTCGGGCACCCAGGAGTGCCGCTGCCGGTTCCACTGGGAGCCGGCGTGGGTGCGCAGCACGTTGGTGGTGTGCGGGAGCTGCTCGACGTGCGCGGCGGTGAGCCGGTGCCGGTTGTCGTACCAGAAGCCCCGGTTGACGCAGTACTGGTAGGCCACGTCGTCGGGCAGCTCGGCCAGCGGCTTCTGCGCCTCCAGGTCGAAGATGTTGTCCCAGTAGACCTCGACCAGGTGCCGCAGCGGTACGCCCGCCGGGCCGGTGCGCCGAGCCGTCTCCAGCAGCGTCGGGTAGACCGAGCGCATCGCCTCGTACGACCAGGAGGTCCGCTCGCCGCCCGTGCGGGCGGCGCAGCGCCGGCAGGCGCAGCTGCCGTAGTCGCCGGTCTCGAAGTTGATGCCCCCGACGGGCAGGGTGTCCAGCAGCCAGTCGACGGCGTCGCGGTGCCAGGCGAGGTTGTCCGGCTGCGAGGGGCAGGCGGCCATCATGTACTCGCTGGCCGGGAAGTGCAGGTCGCCGAAGTCGTCGATGTCGAAGCCCACCTTCTTGGGCAGCTCGGCGGCCAGGTCGGGCCGCTGGCGCAGCCAGGTGGCGAGGTTGTAGCGGTGCCGGCCGTCGAAGTAGATGCCCCCGTAGGCGTTGACGCCGATGCCGGCGATGATGCGTACGCCCCGGGCGTTGGCGTACTCGCACAGCTCGCGGGCCGCCTCGACGCCGCCGTGGGCGTCGCGCAGCAACCCGTAGACCACGATGCCGCCGATCCGCTCGCGGCTGCAGAAGTCGACCAGCCGGCGGTAGTCGGCGCCGAAGGCGTCGGCGCCCTTGGCGTACGGGTTGAGCGCGCCGATCTCCTGCTGGCCGAGCTGGCGCAGGTCCCAGTTGGTGGAGTGGTCCCAGGTCCACAGTGTCCGCAGCGGCAACCCGGGCGAGTCGGTCCGCACGCCAACGGGCAGACCGGCCGGCGTGGCCAGGGTGGTCAGCTCCCGGGCGGCGTAGATCAGGCCGGCGAAGGGGTCACCGGTGAGCCGGATGTCGCCCCGTTCGGGCACCTCGATGCGGTAGCCGCCCTCGGGCAGGGTCGGGTCGACGTCCAGGTCGACCGTCACCGCGTCGGGGCGCTCCCCCCACGCCTGGGTCAGCAGCTGGGCGGCGTACGGCGCGGACGCGGCGCCCCGCACCCGGATTCCGGTGATCTGACGGTACTGCGACATCATGACCTTCCATGGGGTGGCGGGATGGCGGCCAGGTAGTCGGCCACGTCGATGGCCGTCCACACCCCGTGCCGCCAGTAGGGATCCTCTTCGCAGAGGGCGCGGGCGGCGGTGGCGTCGGCGGCCCGCAGGACGAGGACGGAGGCGCCGAGGTCGGCCCGTGCCCCGGCGATCAGGGCGGTGCCGTCGGCGAGCAGGGCCTCGACGCGGGCGAGGTGCTCCTGCCGGTGGGGTTCACGTCGGACGGCGGCGTCGGCGGCGAACGTGGCGGTGACCAGGAAGGTGGGTTCGAATCTCACACCCCACCGCCGATCTCGTCGAACAGCCGCTGCATCTCCACCCGGTAGACGGTCTGCGGCCGGCCCGCGCCGGTGCTGACGTGCACGCCGATCTCCTCGGCGTAGCCCGCGGCACGCAGGGAGTTGAGCAGCCGGCGTGCCGAGCGGACCTCCACCCCGTACGCGTCGGCCAGGCCCCGCGCGGTCACCTCGTTCGGGTCCGTCTGGCGCAGCGCCTCCAGCAGCCGGCGGGTGGACAGCGGCCCGAGCCGCAACTGCTCGGAGATGCGCAGCACCCCGGACGCGGTCTCGCGGAGCCGTTGCTTCACCGGGCTCTCGCGGCTGGAGTAGATCTCCCCGTCGGGGAAGACCACGTGGGTGTCGCCGCTGCCCCGGCCGAGTGCCAGTGCCTTGCGGGCGTTGTCCTCGGCGGCGGCGATGGTGGTGCCCGCGCCGAAGCCGACGGTGTGCTCGACGTCGACGCCGCGCAGGGTGAGCAGCGTCGCGTGCCCGGAGCGCTGCCGGGCGATGGCGCTCTCCACGGTGCCCCGGGTGGTGGTGATGAGCAGCGTACGGTCGTCGATCGTGCTCAGCCGGCCGCGCATCCGCTCGGCGTGTTCCAGCAGGGCCTCGCGCAGCCGCAGCCGCTGCCGCTCCACCTGGTACGTGTCGTGCCCGCGGCCGCCCTGCTCGGCCACCTCGATCATCATGACCGCGATCTGGGTGGCCCGGGACTGCCGGATCTCCGCGGCGAGCCAGGCCCGGCGCAGGGCGTCGCGGACCGAGGCGCGGGTGTGCTCGACACGCCAGACCGGCACCCCGCTCTCGCGCAGGTCGCGGTGGACCGCACCGAGGCAGGTCAGGCACGCCTCGACGGCGCCCGAGGCGTACCGCTCGCGGTGGAAGGCGACGATCTCGTCGAGGCCGGAGAAGAGCAGCCCCGAGGAGTCGGCGATGGGCAGGATCTCGGTGGGCGGGGTCAGCTCGATGTCGTGGTAGGTCTCCCGGACGATGTCGGCCTCGATGGTGTCCACGCTGACCGTGGGCAGCCGCCCACCGCTGGCCAGCAGCATCCGCGACAGCGTGCGGTAGAGGTCGATGCCGGCGTGCGGCATGTAGTCGATCTCGGCGCGCAGCCCCCCGGCGGAGGCCGCGAAGGCGTGCGGGATGCGCCCGGTGAACAGCAGCACCTGGCACAGTTCGTCGAGTTCGCGGGCCAGCTCGGGGGCCTGCTCGGGTCGGGTGTAGGCGCGGACCGTGAGGTCCCCGGCCCGCCCCTCCCCGGCGGAGACCTCCTGCACGAGCCGGATCGAGTCCTCCGGTCCGATGATGCCGATCACCTTGTCGCCTCCACGTCGTCGCCGTCCTCGGGTCGGCTGCTCAGCCGGTGTGGACGGTGCCCACGACACCGTCGCTGACCGGCGATGCCAGCAGGACCAGCGTGGACGCGACGTCCTCCGGCCGACCAAGGGCGGCCTCGATCTCCGCGACCCGCTCCCCGTCCGCGCCGTTGGTCCGCGCCTCGGCCAACGACCTGCGCATCAGCGGCGTGTCGATGTCGCCGGGGCAGAGCGCGTGCACACGGATCCCCTGTGGACGGAGCTGTCGGGCCAGGGTGAGCGCCAGGCCGTGCAGCCCTCCCTTGCTCGCGCCGTAGGGTACCGACCCCGATCCGTTCAGCACGCCCGCCTTGGACCCGACGAGCACGAGGACGCCGGACCGGCCGGCGAGGTGTCGTACGGCGTGCTTGGCGACGAGGAACGGCCCGGTCAGGTTGACGGCGAGCACCTGGGACCACAGCTCGGCGGTGACCTCCCGGACGTCCAGACCCTGCCCGCGCATGACGCCCGCCACGTGCAGCACGGCGTCGATGCCGCCGAGGTCGGTGGCGGCGCCGTCGACGGCGGCGGCGACCTCGGCCTCGACGGTCACGTCGACCCGCCGGGCGCAGGCGCTCGCACCGGCGGCGCGCGCCTGCTCGGCGGCGCTGGCCGCGCCGTCGCCGTCGGCGTCCAGCACGGCCACCGCCGCGCCGGCGGCGGCCGCGGCCCGGACGGTGGCGAGGCCGATGCCGGAGGCGCCGCCGACGACGACCACCCGCCGGCCGGCCAGCAGGCCGGCCTGCGGGGTGTCGACGCTCACGGATGGACCGTCCGGCGCACCGCCGCCACCACGTCGGCGGCCTCGGGCACCACGGCGGCCTGGAGGGCGGGGGCGGCGGGCATCGGCACGTCCGGGGCGGCCACCCGGGCGACCGGGGCGCGCAGGTCGGCGAAGCACTCGGCGGCGGCCCGGGCGGCGATCTCCGCGCCGAACCCTCCGGTCAGGTTCGCCTCGTGGGCGACGACCAGGCGGCCCGTGCGCGCCACGGAGGCGGCGACCGTGTCGAAGTCGAGCGGGTTGAGCCAGCGCAGGTCGATCACCTCGGCCTCGATGCCCTCCTCGACCAGCTGGCCCGCCGCGTCGAGCGCGGCACCGACCATCCGGGACCAGGCGACCACGGTGACGTCGCCGCCCGGGCGGACCACGCGGGCGCCGCCGACGGGTTCGACCGGGGCGTCGGTGCGCACGGGCCCGCGCGTCGGGTAGAGCATCCGCGCCTCGGCGACGACCACGGGATCGTCGCTGACCACGGCGGTGCGTAGCATCTGGTACGCGTCGTCGGGGGTGGCCGGCAGTGCGACGCGCAGGCCCGGGGTGTGCGCGAAGTACGCCTCCGGCGAGTGGGAGTGCTGGGCGCAGGCGCCGGGCGAGTAGCCCTGCTGCATCCGGATCACCAGCGGCGCCCTCCACCGGCCGTTGCTGGAGTAGTGGATGGTCGAGATCTGGTTGACGAACTGGTCCATCGCCACGAACGAGAAGTCGGCGTACATGATCTCGGCGATCGGGCGCAGGCCGGTCATCGCCGCGCCGAGGGCCATGCCGAGGAAGCCGCTCTCGGAGATGGGGGTGTCGAAGATGCGGGCGGAGCCGAACCGCTTGTGCAGCCCCTTGGTGGCGCCGAACGGCCCGCCGGGCAGGGCGACGTCCTCGCCGAAGTAGACGGTGTCGTCGCGGCTGTCCAGGGCCCAGGTGAGTGCGGCGTTGACGGCCTGGATGTAGCGCAGGGACTCAGACATGGACGTGCTCCTTGGCGGTCGCCGGGTCCGGGAACGGCACGGCGCGGGCGGCGGTGACGGCGGCCTCGACCTCGGCGGCCACCTCGGCGTCGATGGCGTCGAGCCGGGCGGCGAGCGTGGCGTCAGCGGCCTGCCGGATCCGGGCCAGGGGCTCGCGCGTGCGGGCGGCGGCGATCTCGCCGGCCGGCCGGTAGTGCTGCACGTCGCCGCTGTAGTGGCCGACCAGCCGTTCGGTCATCGCCTCCACGATGGAGGGGCCGGCACCCTCGCGGGCCCGGGTGACGGCCTCGCCGACGGCCTCGGCCACGGCGTCGGGGTCGTTGCCGTCGACGACCCGGCCGGGAATGCCGTAGCCGGCGGCGCGCTCGGCGAGCTGGCGTACGCGGACCATGTCCTCGATGCGGGACATCTCGGAGTAGACGTTGTTCTCCACGACCAGCACCAGCGGCAGGTCCAGCACGGCGGCGAGGTTGATCGCCTCGTGCACGTTGCCCTGATTCATCGCGCCGTCGCCGATGCTGACCAGCGAGACCGCGCCGCTGCCGGTGCGCTGCGCGGTCAGCGCGGCGCCGGCGGCGACCGGCACTCCGGCGCCGACGATGGAGTTCTCCCCCAGGAACCAGCGGCTCGGGTCGGACAGGTACGGCGAGGCGGCCCGGCCGCCGCAGAGCGCGGAGTCGCGCCCCATCATCTCGGCGAAGAGCCCGGTCATGTCGACGCCCCGGGCGACCGCCCAGCCGTGGCCGCGGTAGGTGGCGGTCACGTGGTCGCCGTCGCGTAGCGCCCGGCAGGCGCCGACCGGGATCGCCTCCTGGCCGTTGCACAGGTGGATCGAGCCCGGGATCTCGCCGTCGTCCTTGAGGGCGGCCAGCCGCTCCTCGAACCGGCGGATCCGGGCCATGAGCCGATAGTCGTCCGGCAGACCCATCACACCCCCAATAGCAGTTAGAGCCTTATTGCGGCTCGTTCGTTCCGAAGCCTAGACCAGCTCCGTAAGGCTATGGAAGAGTGCACTAGCAAGTTTCTGGCCGTTATTGGTCTCTAATTTGGGGGCAGGTATGGAGATCACCGCCGTCGAGTCGGTGGTGCTGGGCGACGCGCACTTCGTCCAGCTGCACACGTCGGACGGGCTGGTCGGCGTCGGCCAGTCCGCGTGCTGGGGCTACCCCGCCGCGGTGCACGCCGTGGTGGAGGCGTTCCGTCCCCACCTGCTCGGCGCCGACCCCCGCCGCATCGAGCACCACTGGCACCACCTCTACCGGATGGGCCCGTTCCGGGGCTCGGTGCTCTCCGCCGCCGTGGCCGCGGTGGACATCGCCCTGTGGGACCTGCTCGGCAAGCGGCTCGGGGTCCCGGTCTGGCAGTTGCTGGGCGGGCGCGTACGCGAACGGATCCGCCTGCACCTGCTGCTGCCCGGCACCGGCGCCGACGCGCTGGCGGCGCAGGCGGCGGCGGCCGTGGCCGACGGCTTCACCGCGGTCAAGTTCGATCCGCTGCCGGCCGACTACGCCGACCTGTCGCTGGCCCGCCTGGTCACCGCCACCGAGGCCACCACGGCGGCGGTACGCGACACCGTCGGCCCCGACGTGGACCTGCTCGTCGAGCTGCACCGCAAGCTCACCCCGTTGCAGGCCGAAGCGGTCGTGCCCGCGCTGGCCCGGCACCTGCCGTTGCTGGTGGAGGACCCGATCCAGATCGACAGCGTCAGCAGCCAGGCCGACGTCGCCCGGCGGGCCCTCGGCGTGCCGATGGCCAACGGCGAACGGCTGCACACCATCTGGGAGTTCAAGGAGCTGCTCGCCCAGGGCGGGGCCCAGTACGTCCGCCCCGACCTGGGCCTGGCCGGCGGCATCAGTCACGCCCGCAAGATCGCCGCCCTGGCGGAGGCACACCACGCCGCCGTCGTCAGCCACAACTGCCTCGGCCCGCTGCTGACGATGGCCTCGGTACACCTCGACACCGCAATCCCCAACTTCGTGGTGCAGGAGTACTCCCCCCTCGACGACCAGCTGGCCGAGGGCCCGGCGCGGGCGTGCGTACGGCGCGAGGGCGGCTTCCTGCCGGTGCCCGAGGAGCCCGGGCTCGGCGTGACGCTCGACCTCACCGACGCCGCGCCCCTGGACCTGACGGGCCGGCCCCTGCACCGCATCCCGCTGCGCGCGGACGGCTCCGTCGCCTACGCGGTCTGAGCACACGCGACGGTTGCCCGGCGGCGTGCGCCGCCGGGCAACCGTCGTACGGGCCGTCCCGCTCACGCCGGGGGCGGCCGGCCCGCGTGGTGGAAGACCGGGTACGCCCACAGCGGCTCGCCGTCGGCGTCGGCGATCTCGGCGAACAGGTGCGCCAGCGACCGCGTCCACCGCGCCTGCACGGCGGATGCCCCGGTGACCCGGCGCGCCCGCGGGTAGCCGTCGCGGGTGCGCAGCACGCAGATCAGCAGCAGCCCGTGCCGGTAGATGTGGTAGTCGTAGACGCCCGCCTCGTCCAGCAACGCCGACATCTCCGGCCAGATCTCGGCGTGCCGGCGCTCGTACTCCTCCTCGGCACCCGGCCGCAGACGGTAGAGGTGGCACAGCTGCTCCCCCGGCCCCGCAGCCCCGGGATCGGCCGCCGGCGCGACCCCGCCGGGGCGGGCCGGGCCGGGGCCGGCGGGAACGGGGCCGGGGTCGGAGCCGGCCACCGGGCGGATCACTTGCCGGAGCCGGCGAGCGCGCCGGAGACGAGCTGGCGCTGGAAGACCAGGTAGATGATCAGCACCGGCAGCAGGGCGACGATCAGGCCGGCGCTGACCAGCGGCACCGACACGTCGTACTGGCCGCTGAGCAGGCTGACGCCCACCATCAGGGTCTTGCTGTCCGAACCGCCCATGATGACCAGGGGCAGCAGCAGGTCGTTCCACATCCAGACGAAGTTGAAGATGGCCAGCGCCGCGAGTGCCGGCGCGGCGATCGGGGCCAGCAGCCGGAACAGGATGGTGAAGTGGCCCGCGCCGTCGACCCGGGCCGCCTCGATCAGCTCGTCGGGCACCTGTTGGAAGTAGCCGGCGAGCTGGTAGGTGCCCAGGGGCAGCCCGAACGCCGCGTACGCCAGGATCAGCCCCTGGTACTCGCCGGACATGCCCAGGTCCAGCACGGTCTGGTAGAGCGGGTAGATGATCGCCTGACCGGGGATGGTCAGGGTGATGATGATCAGCAGGAAGACCACCTTGCCGCCGCGGAAGCGCAGCTTCGTCACCGCGTACGCGACCAGCAGCGCGGCGAGCACCGACAGCACCAGCCCGCCCACGGTGGTGATCAGCGAGTTGAGCAGCAGCCGGGGCATGTCCATCCGGCGGAACGCCTCGAGGTAGTTGTCGAGGGTGATCCCGCTCGGCAGCCCCAGCGGGTCCTGGGCGAAGCCCGTCTGCGTCTTCAGCGAGCTGACCACCGTGAACAGCAGCGGGTAGACCGCCGCGACCGCGACGACGACCAGCGCGAACGTGAGCAGGTAGCGCCCGGCCCGGGCGAAGTGGCGCTGGTTCATCGCGGCTTCCTGGTCCCCTCTGTGAACATGTGCCGCACGCTGAAGATGGAGAGCACGGCGACGAAGACGAACAGCGCGATGCCGATGGCGGAGCCGTAGCCCCGGTCCAGGAACTGGAAGGTGGTCAGGAAGACCAGGTACTCCGGCAGCATCGTGGCGTCGCCCGGCCCGCCCTGGGTCAACGCGTAGATCAGCGGGAAGAGCCAGATCAGGACGCCGGAGGCGCACAGCACGCTCCAGTACGCCACGGTGGGCCGCAGCATCGGCACCACCACGGAGAGCAGCCGACGCCAGAACCCGGCGCCGTCGAGGTAGGCCGCCTCGAGCGTCTCCTCGGGGATGGTGGCCAGGCCCGCCAGGTAGGTCATCACGCCCAGGCCGAAGAAGCTCCACAGGGCGACCGCGACCAGCGAGAACAGCGCGCTGTACCGGCCGTTGAGCCACTGGATCGCCAGCGGTTCGAGGCCGACCGTACGCAGCAGGGCGTTGAGCGGACCGTCCGGGGCGAGGATCTGCCGGAACATGATGCCGACGACGATCGGGGCGATGGTGTACGGGACGAAGTAGACGGCCCGGAAGAACTTCCAGCCCGGCGAGCGCTGGTGGATCAGCAGCGCCAGCACCAGCGGCAGCACGATCCACACCGGCAGGGTGGCCACCACCAGCAGGGCGTTGCGGAAGCTGGTGAGCACCATCGGGTCGTCGAGCATGCGGGTGTAGTTGTCGGCCCCGGCGAACGAGCTGCCACCGAACCCGCTGGACGACTCGGTGCTGGTGATCACGCCCCGGATCAGGGGCACCACCTTGAACATCACGGCCAGGACCAGCGCGGGCAGCACCAGCACGGCACCCAGCCACCACTCGCGGGCCCGGCCGGGGCGCGGGGGCCGCCGGGCGGATCGGGTCGGCTTGTCGGCGGCCACCGGCTCCGGCACCGGCGCGGTGGAGATCGTCATCTGGCTTCCTTCTCCGGCTGGCGGGGCGGGGCGTGTCCCGCCCCGCCCCGTACGGCTACTTGGCCTGCTTCTTGGTGGGGCTGCGCTCCAGCGCCTGCTGCATCTGCTCGGCCCACTTGTCGACGGTCAGCTGACCGAGGCTCACCTGCTGCCAGCCGCGCGCCAGCGCGTCGGCCTCGGGCCCGGAGAGCATCACCCCGGCGTGCAGGGTCGGCTCGGCGACCAGCTCCTGGATCTTCTGGAAGGCCGGCGAGGAGGGCAGCAGCGCCTTGTCGACGTTCTTGTTCAGCGGCTGGCCCTTGGCGTGCTTCACCCACAGCTCGCCGTTCTCCTTGCCGGCGAGCCAGGTGATGAACTCCAGCCCGGCCTGCTTCTTCTCGCTCCACTTCGTCACGCCGTAGACGGCGCCCTCGATGCCGGAGAACTTCTGCGCCAGCGGGGCGCCCGGGTCGGCGGCCGGCCAGCGGGTCACGCCGAGCTTGTCGTCGCCGAGGGCCTTGCCGAACGCCTCCCAGTTCACCGCGTCGGAGATGATCGTCCCGGCGAATGCGGCGTCGCCGCGCTGGAAGATGTCCGCGCCGTCGGGGAGCATCGTGATCGACGGGGCGTTGCTGTTCGCCCAGCCCTTGGTGGTGATCTCGGCGAGCTTGCCCAGCACCGCGACCAGCTTCGGGTCCTTCCACGACAGGGTGCCGGCCAGCAGGCCGCGGATGTCGTCCTCGCTCAGGTAGCTGCGGGCGATCTCGGGGAAGTCCCAGTAGGCGGGGAAGGTCCCCGACAGTCCGAGGGCCAGGCAGGTCTTGCCGGCCTTCTTCACGGCGTCGCAGGCGGCGCTGAACTCGGTCCAGGTCGCCGGCGGCTTCTCCGGGTCGAGCCCCGCGGCGGTCAGGATGCTCTTGTTGTAGTAGAGGACGTTGCCCTGGTACGAGAAGGGCACGCCGTAACAGGGCTTGGCGGTGTCGAAGCCCTCGCAGGCGCCGCTGTAGGTGACGAGGTCCTTGTTGATCTCGGCCGCCTTGTCGCCCAGCGGCTCGTACGCGCCGCGCCGGTCGAACAGCTCCAGGCCGGCGTTGTTGGCCATCACGTCCGGGCCCGACTGGGAGGTGATGTAGGGGCCCTGCACCTCGGGGTACTTGTCGAAGGGCACCGACTGCATGTCCAGCTTGATGTCCGGGTGGGTGGCCTCGAAGCTGGTCTTGACCTGCTTCCAGTACTCGGTGCCGCCCGGCTCCCAGGTCAGCACCTTGAGGGTGACCGGTCCGGATGAGGCGTCGTCTCCTCCGCAACCGGTCAGCAACGCGGCGGCGGCCATGCCGGCGGCGACGATGCCGGCGGCCAATCTACGTCGAGTCATCGGCAGAAGCTCCTGTCAGCGAGGGGGATGGGGGAACTCGGCGGGGGGCGCCGTCGGCGGCGGCGCTGTCGGCGACGGCGGCGGCGATCTGCACCACGTGCAGCCCGTCGGCGAGAGGGACGACCGGCGTGGGCTCGCTGCCGTCCAGCCGGCGCAGGAAGTGCCGGATCTCGGCGGCGAGCGCGCCACCGCCGTCGGCCGGGGAGAGCAGCCAGTCCGGCGCTTCGGTCCGCTCGGCCTGCACGAGCAGGGCGGGGTGGGCGAGGTCGACATGGCCGATGCCGTCGGTGCCGTACACCTCGACCAGGTCGGCGGTGTGGTTGGGCGTGTCTTCGGGAAGGAGGTAGCTGTTGCGGACCGACGACACGACGCCGTTGGCGTGTCGAAGCTCCGCCCACACCAGCACCGGCGTCGCCGATCCCGGGCGGGTCCGGGCCGCCGCGCGCACCTGCACCACCGGTGACTGCGCGTACCACAGCGCCAGGTCGATGTCGTGCACGGCGGTCAGCAGGGCGGGATGCTCCCCAGGGAAGAGCCGGGTCAGGGTGCGGGGGCGGTCCCGGCGGGAGGAGACCGCCAGCACCTGACCCAGCCGGCCGGCGCGCACGGCGTCGTGCAGCGCCCGGTGGGCCGGGCTGTAGCGCAGGAGGTGCCCCGGCTGGCAGAGCACCCCGTACGCCTCGGCGGCGGCGACGATGGCGGCGGCGTCCGCGACGGTCGCGGCCAGCGGCTTCTCGACCAGGACGGGCACCCCGGCGGTGATCAGGTCGACGGCGACGGCGCGGTGGGCGGAGCCGGGCACGCACACGGAGGCGGCGTCCGGCGCGCCCGCGTCGAGCAGTTCGGCGACGGTGGCGAAGGTGCGCGGGACGTCGTGACGGGCGGCGACCCGGTGCCGGGTGGCCGCGTCGGGATCGACCAGCGCGTCGACCCGGATCCCCAGCGCCTGGTAGGCGGCGACGTGCCGCACGCCGAACGCGCCGCCGCCGATCACCGCCACCCGCGGCCCGTGGCTCATGCGTCCACCGCCCCGGCCGGCGCCGGCACGGCGTCGGCGACGCCGGCACGCAGCCGGCCGTCGAGGACCGCCCGCGTGAGCCGCTCCAGTGCGGCCACCCCCGTCACGAGGCACCGCTCGTCGACGTCGAACGCGCCGGAGTGCAGCGGAGCGCCCCCGCGCTCGCCGGTGACGCCCAGCTTGACGTAGAGGCTCGGGCCGAGCGCGCCGAGCAACGCGAAGTCGTCGGTGGTCAGCGGCGGTACGGGCAGGTCGACGACGTCGACGATGCCGGGCAGTTCGGCGTGCGCCAGGGCGACCAGCTCGGCGGCGTTGCGCACCGGGGGCATCTCGTTGGCCCAGGTGAAGCGCACCCCGAGGTCGAGCGCGGCGGCCTGCTGGCGGGTGACGCGTTCGATCACCGTCTTGAGTCGCTCCCGCACGGCCGGGTCGTGGGTGCGCAGGGTCCCGGTCGCCTCGGCGCTGGCGGCGACCTGGCTCTGGCTCGCCCCGCCGGAGATGGTGCCGATGTTGAAGGCGACCAGCTCCTCGGGGTTGCGGGCCCGGGCGACGGCGGCGTGCAGGGTGGTGACCATGGCGGTGAGGCCGAGGATGGCGTCGCGCCCCAGCGCCGGGGTCGCGGCGTGCGCGGCCAGCCCGAGCACCTCGACGCGGAACGCGTCCTTCGCGGCCATCGCGGTGCTCCGGTCGACGCCGAGCGAGCCCGCCGGCAGGTCGGGCCAGCAGTGCAGGCCGAGGACGGCGGCGTACCGGCGGTCGCGGAACGCCTCGTGGGCGAGCACCGCGGCGGCGCCGGAGTCCGCGCCGAACGGGATCTCCTCGGCGGGCTGGAACAGCAGGGTCACCGAGCCGCGGGCCGGCGGGTCGGCCGCGAGCCGGGCGGCGACTCCGTAGGCGACGGTCATGTGTACGTCGTGCCCGCAGGCGTGGCAGACGCCGGGGTTGCGGGAGGCGTACGGCTGTTGCTTGGCGTCCTGGACGGGATAGGCGTCCATATCGGCCCGAAGGAGAACTTCGGGTCCGGATGCGGCTCCATCGATCTCCAGGGCCAGGCCCGTCCCGGCGATTCCGGTCCGGATCCGGCCCAGCGGCCGCAGCAACCCTTCGAGAGTAGCGGCCGTCTGCCTTTCGGTGAACCGCAGCTCAGGGTGTTGATGTAGCTGGCGCCGCAGCCGGACCAGTTCATCAACGTTGTCGCCTTCCAGCGTCACGCGGTTCACCCCTTGCTCGCGCCCTAGAATCCGGACCTAATTGAGACAAGAACCTAAGTCAGGGGTGCCGCCGCGTCAATGGCCTGCGGAAAGTTGGGTTAGGGTCCGACCATGCGACGCGCCGACGCCCACCTGCACCTGTTCGCCGACGGCTACCCCGGCCGCTACGGCCACTCCCCCGCCGGCGGCGACGAACTGGCCGTCTACCAGGCACTACGCCGCGAGCACGGCATCGAACGGGCCCTGGTGGTCGGCTACGAGGGCGAGCCTCGCTTCGCCGGCAACAACGCCCACGTCGCCCGCCTGGCCGCCGCGCACGACTGGATCGCCGCGGTCGCCTACGTCCCAGCAGGCGGACCGGCGCGGGCGGGCGAGATCGCGCGGCGACTGTCCCGCGACTTCGTCGGCGTCGCCGCGTACCTGCCGGACGAGGCGGCGGCGGAGGCGTTCACCGTCTGGGCGACGCGCGAAGCGCCGGCACTGAACCGCGCCGGGGCGGTGGTCAGCCTCAACGCCACGCCCACGGCGACCGCGGGGCTCGGCCCGGCCCTGGCTGCCCTGGACGGCTGCACGGTGCTGTTCAGCCACCTCGGCCTGCCCGGGGAACGGGCCGGGGTGCCGACCCGCGAGACGGCGGAGGCCGTCCTCACCCCCCTGGCGCGGCTGGCCCGGCTACCCCACGTCGGGGTCAAGGTCTCCGGCCTGTACGCGGTCAGCCGCCCCGCGCACGCCTACCCGCACCACGCGGCCCGGCCCTTCGTCGACCTGCTGCTCGACCGCTTCGGCCCACGCCGGCTGTACTGGGGCTCCGACTTCTCCCCCAGCCTCGACCACGTCTCCTTCGCCCAGGCGGCGGACCCGATCGGCCTGGACGGGCTTTCGCCCGGGGACCGCGACGCCGTCCTCGGCGGCAACCTCCTGCGCGCCCTCGACCGCCAGGCCGCCGCGACGGGGCGGCAGCCGTCGGCGTCCACGCCGCAGGCGGGCCGGCTACCCTCGCCGTCGTGACCCACGAGAACGAGATCACCGAGCCGGTCGACCTGTGTCTCGCGGGTGGGCGGCTCAATCCCGCCGCCGTGGGCTGGAGCCGCCGCCCGCTGCACCGGGCGAACCTGCGCGGCTGGGGCCGCAACAAGCGCTGGGAGTACTGGGGAGTCGTCACGCCGACCCACGTCGTCGGCCTGGTTACCTCGTCGCTGGACTACGCGGGGGTGCACAGCCTCTACGTGCTCGACCGCACGACGAAGGTCGAGATCGACAGGGGCGCGGTGGTCCCCCTCGCCCGGGGCACGACCTTCCCGCCGGTCAGCGGGGCGGGCGCCGTACGGGCCCGCGGCGGTGGGCTCTCGATCGACATCGACCAGGCGGCGACCGGCACCAGGATCCGCGCCAGCGCCCCCAACCTGGAGGTCGACCTCGTGGTGCCGCTGCCGGCGGGGCACGAGTCGCTCGGCGTGGTGGTGCCCTGGAGCACCCGCCGGTTCCAGTACACCGTCAAGGACCTCGGCCGACCGGTACGCGGCACGCTGCGGGTCGACGGGGTGCGGCATGCCGTCGCCGAGGCGGACTCCTTCGCCGTCCTCGACCACGGCCGCGGCAAATGGCCGTACGCCGTCCGCTGGAACTGGGCCGCCGGCAGCGGCCCGGGCCGGGCGATCCAGCTCGGCGGCAGGTGGACCGACGGCACCGGCTCGACCGAGAACGGCGTCTTCGTCGACGGCCGGCTGCACAAGATCGGCAACGAGCTGCGCTGGGAGTACGACCGCGCCGACTGGCTGCGGCCGTGGCGGATCGACGGCGAACGGGTGGCGGTGCGGTTCCACCCGTTCCACGAGAAGATCTCCCGGACCAACGTCGGGGTGCTCGCCAACGAGACGCACCAGTGCTTCGGGCACTTCACGGGCTGGGCGGCGGCCGACGACGGCGAGCGGATCGACCTGGACGGCCTGGTCGGCTGGGCCGAGGAGGCACGCAACCGCTGGTAGCGGCACACGCCGACGCCGAGGCGTCGGCCCTGGCGGCGGGTGCCGGGCGGCGATGCCGCCGGTCGCCGGGGCGGCGACGGACGGCCTAGGGTGGGCGGCATGGCAAGCCCCGGCCCCTCCGCCGACGCCTCGGCGACCCGCAACCCGCTGACCCTGCTCACGGTGGACGAACTCCGGCAGCGCACCAGCGTGAAGTGGCGCATGTACCCGCCGGACGTGCTCCCGCTGTGGGTCGCGGAGATGGACGTACCCCTCGCGCCCCCGGTGGCCGACGCCCTGCGCCGCGCGGTCGACCTCGGCGACACCGGTTACGCGTACGGCACGGCGTACGCCGAGGCGCTCGGCGACTTCGCCGCCCGGCGCTGGGGGTGGCACGACTTCCGCGTCGAGCGCACCACGCTCGTGCCCGACGTGATGATGGGCGTCGTCGAGGTGCTGCGGCTCGTCACCGATCCCGGCGACGCGGTCGTGCTCTGCTCCCCCGTCTACCCGCCCTTCTACGCCTTCGCCACCCACGCCGACCGGCAGGTGATCGAGGCCCCGCTCGGGCCCGACCGGCGCATGGACCCCGCCGCCCTCGACGAGGCCTTCCGCCGCGCGCGTTCCCGCGGTCGCCGGCCGGCATTCCTGCTGTGCAACCCGCACAACCCGACCGGCGTCGTGCACCGGCGCGACGAGCTGGAGACCGTCGCCGAGCTGGCCGACCGGCACGGCGTACGGGTGATCTCCGACGAGATCCACGCCCCCCTGGTGCTGCCGGGGACGCACTTCACCCCGTACCTGACGGTGGCCGGCGCCGAGAACGGGTTCGCGCTGACCTCCGCCTCGAAGGCGTGGAACCTCGCCGGGCTCAAGGCCGCGCTCGCGGTCGCCGGGCCACGGGCCGTCGCCGACCTGCGCCGCATGCCGGAGGAGGTCAGCCACGGGCCGAGCCACCTCGGGGTCGTCGCCCACACCGCCGCGTTCCGCGCCGGCGGGCCGTGGCTCGACCTCCTGCTCGACGGTCTCGACGGCAACCGCACGCTGCTCGCGACGCTGCTGGCGAAGCACCTTCCGTCCGTCGCGCACCGCCGCCCCGAGGGCACCTACCTCGCCTGGCTGGACTGCACCGCGCTGGGCATCGCCACGGAGCAGCCGGACGAGCCCGGCGTGGTCAGCGACGTCGCCGGGCCGGCGAGGATGTTCCTCGACCGGGCACGGGTCGCCCTCAGCTCCGGGCACGTCTTCGGCACCGGCGGGGCGGGCTTCGTACGACTGAACTTCGCCACCTCGCCGGCCGTTCTCACCGAGGCCGTCACCCGCATGGGTCAGGCCGTCGAGGCGCACCGGTCGGCCCCCTGACCCGCTCCCCCGGGAAGCTGCCGGTGGCGCGTCGACTCACCGCCAGGATCGTGCTTGTCGTCCCCCGAGGGCGACCTCGGCGCCGGACGGGTAGCCGCTCGTTCAGGCGCCGTCGGGCCCGCCGGACCGGTCGTCCCGCGCCGGCTGGTCGACCAGCCGTTGGTAGCGCCGCACCGCGAGCAGGACCGTCAGCTGACCCAGCGCGCTGACGGCGGCGGCGAACTGGTCGAGGTAGAACACCAGCAGGTTCACCACGCTCAGGGAGGTGAGCAGGCCGGCCTGGGCGATCTCGACGGCCCGACGCGCCACTCCGCGCAGCAGCAGCCCGGCGGCCACGATGAGCGCGGCACCCACGCAGACGTCCAGCAGCGCCCGGACGAGCAGGAGCAGCACCCCGCGGCGGTCCTGGATGTCGACGCGGGCGTACTCGTTGGCGGTGGTGAGCACCCCACCGGTGGTGCCGTCGCGCAGGTCGACGGCCACCGCGACGATCGTGGTGAGGTCGCTGAGGGCGGCGACGCCCAGCAGCCCGAGTGCCACGACCAGCCCGACGCGCAGCCGAACCGGGGTCAGCGAACGCGCCAGCCACGCCCGTACGGCCACCGCCGTCCGGAAGAACCACCCCGACCGGTGCTCGTACGGCGGCAGCGTCCCGGGCCGGCTCAGCTCCAGCAGCGCGACGGCCAGCGGCCGCAGGTGGTCGCCGTCCGGACCCGCGGCGGCCATGCCGAGCCGTCGCCGCAGCTGCGCCCGGTCGCGGTTGCCGAGCCTGCCGTCGACCGCCTCGCCGAGCAGCTCCAGCGCGGCGTGCAGTTGCGCCCGCCTGCCCTCGACGCGCGTGCTGCGGGCGCGCACGTACAGCCACACCGAGATGAGGAAGGCCGCGTAGGCGATGGGCGCGGCGGCGGGGAAGAAGTAGTCGTTGTCGGCGGTGATGAACTTGCCGACCTCGTCGATGAAGAGCCCCGCACCGACCCCGGCCAGCAGCGCCGCCCAGAGCAGCGCCGCCCGGTCGACCACGAGCAGCGGGACGAGCGAGGCGACGAACAACGACAGGCCGCCCCACAGGGCGTGCGAGATGTGCAACGTGCCGCCGCCGACCTGCGGATAGCCGGTCAGCGCCAGGAACGCGCGGGTGCCGAGGACCGCACCGCCGAAGCCGATCAGCATCACCAGCATGTACCGGTCGGCGTCCAGCCGCGCCACCGGTCGCCGGGACTGCCGACGGCGACGCTGCCGGTGCGACGGGAAGCTCATGGGGACAGCAAACACCGGGCGACCACGTGTCGGCGGCGCCTCCGCCGAACGCGGGCTCCGGGCGATCGACCACCGGCGACGCCTGCGCCGGGGTGCGGGCGCCGGACGGCCGGCTGCCGGCGGCGCCGGCGCCCCATCCGGACTCCCGGCGACCGTTGTAACAGTTCTTATATATCTCCGGTACAGTGCCGGGGTGGCAGACGGTGATGGACAGCCCGACAACCCCGATCTCCTCGACAGTCACTGGCGTCCGCTGTGGCAGATGTTGAACGCGATGGATCAGGACATCGCGCAGCTGTACGACCAGGCCGGCATCACCGGGCTGCGCAACCGTTTCGTGGGCCCCCTGATCCAGTTGGGCCGGCACGGGTCGATGACGATCCAGGAGTTGGCGACCGCCGTCGAGGTGACCCACTCGGCGATGAGCCAGACGGCCGCCGCGATGCGCGCCGCCGGTTTCGTGGACAGCGCGGAGGGCAGCGACGGCCGGACCCGGCGCATCCGGCTCAGTGCACGAGGACGCGAACTCCTGCCACTTCTCCAGGCGGAGTGGAGGGCGACCGAGGCGACGGTGCGGGATCTGGAGGCGGAGATCCCGTACCCGCTCACCCAGGTCGTCAAGGACATCAACGCCGCTCTCGCCAGGCGCTCCTTCCGGCAGCGGCTCGACGACAACCTGACCCGGGCCCTCAAGGAAGACCCCTGATGAGTCTCCTCGGCGCACTGGTCGACATCCGCCCGCTGCGGGGGCACCCCACCTTCCGCCGTCTGTGGCTGGGCACCACCGCGTCCGGCTTCGGCAGCCAACTGGGCGGCTTCGCCGCCACCTTCTACGTCTGGGACCGCACCCACGACCCCCTGATGGTCGGGCTCCTCGGGCTGTTCACCGCCGTCCCGCTCATCGCGGTCGCGCTGCTCGGCAGCGCCTTCGTCGACCACGTCGACCGGCGACGGCTGGCCATGACCACCACCTGCGGCCTGATCGTGACCAGTCTGCTCATGACCGGGATCGCCCTGTGGCCCGGCGACGGGGTGTGGGCCATGTTCGGCCTGGTCGCCGTCGCATCGAGCCTCTCCGCGCTGGGCGGGCCCGCCCGGCGGTCCTTCATCCCGCAACTGCTGCCCCCCGAGCGTCTCGCGGCGGGACTGGCCCTCAACCACCTGTCCTTCCAGGTCGCGGTGCTGCTCGGCCCGGCGGTCGCGGGAGTCCTCACCGCACGGTGGGGCACCACCGTCTGCTTCGCCGTCGACGCCGTCACGTTCGTCGCCGCGCTGATCGGGCTTGCGGGGCTGCCCGAGTCGAACGTACCCACGGGGGCCGGGCGAGCCGGCGCCGCCGCGGTCCGGGAAGGCATCGGCTTCGCCGTGCGCACCCCGGCCGTACGGGGCGCCTTCCTCGTGGACCTGGCCGCGACGGTGCTGGCCATGCCGGTGGCCCTGTTCCCGGTCATCAACCAGGAGAGGTTCGGCGGATCCCCGCAGATCCTCGGACTGCTCACCTCGGCGCTCGCCGTCGGCGGCGTACTCGCCTCGGCGCTGTCGGGGCTGATCACCCGACGCAACCGCCCCGGCCTCGTGCTCCTGGCCTGCGCCGCCGCCTGGGGCGCGTCGCTGGCCGGAGTCGGCCTGAGCAGCCAACTCCCCGTCGTGCTCGCCCTGATCGCCCTCGCCGGCGCCGCGGACACCTGGTCCGTCGTGTCACGTGGCACCATCGTGCAGTCGTCGACGCCGGAAACCCACCGCGGACGAATCGCCTCCCTCGAACACATCGTCGGCGCCGCCGGGCCACACCTCGGTGGCCTCCGTGCGGGACTGGTCGCGACGGGGGCGTCCGGCGGCACCGCTCTGCTCGTGGGCGGGCTCACCTGCCTCGCCGGAGTGGGGCTGGTCTCCGCGCTCGTTCCCCAACTCCGCCGCTTCACGATCACCCGGCAGGCTCCAGCCCGACCCAAGGCCCACGTGTGAAGCCGCGCGGAACGGCGTCGGGGTCGCCGCCCCGGCCTCAGCGCCCGACGCCAACCGGCCTCAGCGCCGGGCGCCGCCCGGTCGGTCTCGGCCGGTCCCGGAGGCCCGGTGACCGATGCGCGGAGCCCGTACCACCGTGGCGTTGCCCGCTCCCGAGCGGAAGTTGCGCGCCGCGCCGGCAACCATCTCGTCGGGGTCGCGGCCGAGCGCCTGCCGGATGTGCGGCGGAACCAGCTCCGACGTCGCCATCGCCATCCGCACCTGTACCGAACGGTCGTCGACCAGGCGTCGCAGATCCGCCTCGTCCAGCTCGACCGCGAGCACCAGCGCGACCCGGACGTCCACCACGGGATCCTGGGCGAGTGCGCTGCGCTGGGCGGGGGTGGTCCGCGGGTTGCGGGCGAGCCCCTTGCGTACGCGCGCGGTGCGATCGGCCATCAGCACGGTGATCACGTCGGGGTCGTGGGTGTGGGTGGCGAGTCTCTCCCGTACCTCGGGTGAGACGTCGTCGGCCAGCCGCGCGGCCAGCTCTGGCTCCAGTTCGCGCGTCTCCGCGAGGAGACCGCGAAGCTCCTTGTCGGGAGCCTCCGCCATCACCCGGCGAATCGACTCGTTGCAGGCCGGGTTGCCGGCGACCGCCCAGCGGACCCACCGGTCGGCGTCCTTCACGAGGAGCATGAGGTTGCCGATCGAGGTCGAGGGGTTCCTCGCCACCGCCTCCCGGACATGACGGTCACGGTCCCGGGTCAGCGGTCGCAGTGCCTGCGCGGGCGCGTCGGTGCGGCTCGCCACCGCCTTGCGGACCACGGCCGACGGATCGGACGCAAGGTCGATGAGGGTCATCTGTGGCGTCGCGGGGTCCTGCGCGACGGCGAGCCGCGCGTCGACGCTGCCACCCGCCGCATCGTCCCCGGCGGCACCTGACCCACTGTGACGGTCGGTTCCGCCGGTGTCCTGCTGTCTGCCCATGGGCGGAATCATGTCACGGGCCGACAGGGTCACCGCGTCACGCGCAGGGCTTCCGCCCACAGACATCGATCACCTTGCCGGTGAGCAGGAAGACCGCCTTCTGCCGCTGGGCCGCGGCCTGGGCGCGCGGGAACTCGTGCGAGTCGTCGCCGTACTCCGGGCCGGCCGGGGCGAGGTTCGTCGGCGGTGGCGCGTACGCCGCGCCGCTGTTCCAGACCACCATCGCCGAGCCGGCGTACGGGTACCTGCGGATCGGCGTGATCCCCCAGTACGGCCGCACGTCCGGTGACCAGCCGTCGGCGAGCGCGGGGGTGTGCAGGCGGGCGCCGATGGTGCGCGCCTGGACCTCCGCCGCGACCGTGGAGACCTGCTGGTCGCCGAAGGCCACGTGCATCAGCACCTGGTGCGCCGGGGTGCCCGGCAACGGCCGGTCGGTCATGTGCTGGGCGTACCCGTTGGCCTCCGAGCGGTCCCACAACATCTGCAACAGCGCGAGAATCAGCTGCTGGTCGACCTTGTCCGGGTAGTGGCCGTCCATGATCGTCTGGAACGGGGTGAAGGCCACGCTGCGTTGCAGCAGCGTGGAGTAGTTCATTCCCGGCACGCCGAGCACCGACCGGGTCCAGTCCTGGGCGATGGCGGTGAGCGCGCCGCCGTTGATGCCGCCCTGGCTGTTGCCGTCGTAGTGCAGCCCGCCGGCCACGTCGATCAGCGGCCGTCCGGTGGCGTCCCGGAACGCCGGGTGGGCGGCGAACCCGCCCGGGTGGATCATCGTCCGGCCCAGGAAGAGGAAGTTCAGGTAGCTCTGCTGCAACCGGTCGACCACCGCGGGGAAGGCACTGAGGTCGGTGAAGGCGCCGGCCACGTAGGGGACGTCGGCGGCGGCCATGCCGATCCAGCTGGTCGCGCAGAAGGTGAAGTCGTACGTGTGCGACATCGTCCTGACGTTACCGGCGTTGATCTCTGTCGGCCTGCCGAGCAGGCCGTGGCCGTAGAGCGAGAGGTGCGCCGGCCTCGCGGCGGACGCGCTGCGCGGGATGTTGCAGACGAAGTCGGCCGCCACCGTCGTGCCGGACGGTGTGGGCAGGGCGTTCGGCGTCGGTGGCGTCCCACCGCCGCCGGCCGGCCCGTAGTGCAGCCGGGAGCCGGGCCCGCCGTCACCGGTCAGGTAGGACGGTACGCCGATGGTGCCGGTCACCTGCCGGGCGATCAGCGGCTCCTGCTCCGGCGGGTAGTCGGTCACCTGGGTGACGGTGAACGAGGGTGCGGCGCGGCGCAGGGAGGCGAACGCGCTGTCGCGGATCGCCAGCATCCGCCCGGTCAGACCGTGCCGGCTGGCCACGGTGAAGTCCCAGGCCAGGTAGAGGCTGTGCCGCTTGACGCCGGCCCGGCCCAGGTCGGCGAGGATCCGCTTCATCTGCGGGGCGCGACGGTCCCTGCGGTCGAGGCCGGCGCCGGTCACGTACGCCGTGAATCCCTCCGGTGCCGGGATCAGCGCACCGGTGCCGTCGCGCAGGCCGCGCAGGCCGACGACGTAGCGGGTGCCCTCGGTCAGCGCCACCGCCGGCCGGATGATCAGCACCTGCCGCTCCGGCTGGCCGGCCGCGTGCGCGTCCAGCTCGGCCCAGTACGGCGTGCGCCTGCCGGTGCGGGCGTCGAGCAGCACGACCGGCGCGTCCGGCGCCAGCGAGCGACCGATGTCGGTGACCGGCGCGATGCCGCTCGCCGCGGCGTCGAGGCCGGGCACCCGCACCAGTATCGGCGAGCCGGGGCTGAACCCGTCCTGCCGGTTCCACTCCGTCGGGTCGATCGGGGTCCCCTGCGCGTTGGCGGGCATGGCGGAGGCCGCGAACCGCACCCGCTTGCCGGTCGGGCTGCTCCGGTCCGGCACGGTGAAGTAGTCGTTCGGGAACGGCAGCAGGCAGGCCGTCGGGTCGATCGGGTCGCAGTCCTGGGGCCCGGCCGGTGCGGGAGACGCGGGTGGCGCCGCGGCGGCGGCCGCGCCGAGCAGGACGGCGCCTGCGGTCACCAGCACGGACACGGCGAGACGGAGCCGTCTGGGTGTGGTCACGCGCATCTCCTTCGACACCGGACCGTGGTCCGATGCAGGGGCCGACGACGGTGGGTGGAGCGTGCTGTCCTTCCTACGCTCGTGAACAGGTCTCGGCAAGAGGGCTGCTACTCCCCGGACCTGGCAGCGAGGCCGGACAGGTACGCGTGCACCTCGTACCGCGCCCAGGCGTCCTCCACGCCGCGCCGGTGCTCCCGCCGTGCGCCAACCGTGGGAGCCTGGAGATCCCGCCGGGTGTCCGGTCTCAGGACCTGGTGATCGCCGGTTTGGCGTACGCCGGTAGCCGTGGTGGCAGCGGTGGCGGCGCGAAGACGTCTACAGCGCGAGCATCGCCGCCGCGACCTCATCGGCGGCCGCGTCGGGGATCGCGGTCGCGGCCTGTTCGAGCACGAGCAACCGCGCGCCGGGGATCTCGCGCGCGAGCGCCTCACCGTTGCCGACCGGGAAGAACGGGTCGCGACGACCGTGCACCACGAGCGCCGGTATCGCGAGTTCGGGCAGGCGCTCGCGCCAGCGCGGCTTGCAGTCCAGCTTGGCGAACACCAGGCCCATCTGGTTGGCCATCTGGACTGCGGGCTCCCTGCCCGGCGTACGGTCGAAGATGCGCTCGGCCTTCGCGCGCGCCGCGGCGGGGTCGTCGCCGAGGATCCCTGCGCCGACGGCGGCGAATTCCGCGACGGCAGCGCGGTCGGACCAGTCGGGCATCGGGAGCGCGAACCGCCGGCCCATCGTCGCCGCGTCGTGGTCGGGCAGGTCGTCGTCGACCGGGCCCGGTGCGACGGGCCGCGTCCCGGCGAGGGTGAGTGCCGAGAACGCCTCCGGGTGGTCGAGCGCGGCGACCTGGGCGACCATGCCGCCGACCCCGATGCCCGCCAGGTGCGCCGGCCGGTCGTCGAGTCCGCGGGCGAGCGCGGCGGCGTCGGCGGCGAGGTCGCGCAGCGTGTACGCCGGCGCCTCGGGGTCGATCGTCGTCGACGCGCCGGAGTCGCGCAGGTCGTAACGCACGACGTGACGTCCGCCGCGAGCGAGCGTCTCGCAGAGCGCGTCGGGCCACGAGAGCATGGTCGGGCCGCCCACGAGCAGCACGAGGGGCGCCGCCGCATCGCCGAAGTGCTCGACCCCGAGCGTCACGCCGTCGGGCGTACGGAACGAGCGGACCGTCGTTGGCATCGTCGACCTCCAGGACAGTTGCGTGCCGCGGCACATCCTGAGGATCCCCCGGTTTGCCGGAGGGTTGTTACCTGGTGCCGGTGGGCTCAGGCTGAACGATAGTGGTCTCGGTCTGTCGGGGCTGGTGGGCTCCACCAGAGCATGATCTTGACCTGAGCCGCATTCAGCTGTTCGGGGCGTGCCAGGCCCGCGCGGGACCAGGTCCAGGCCCGAGGTGGACGGCAGCCGACGCTTACCATCTCTGATTGTGATCTCGACCGTGAGGCGGCTGCTCACCCGCCAGATCGATACCAACCTGGCGCAGGACGACGCCGTGCTGCGCGAGGCGTGCACGCAGGCGCGGTACGGCTCCGACATCGAACCGGCCCGCAAGGCCCTGGCCGCCACCCGAGGTGACTACGACCGTCGGGCACGCTACGTCCGCGTGCTGGCCGAATCGACCGCTGGCGGGCTGGGATCCAGAGTCGACCCTACGACCGGCCGGGTCGACACCGCGGCCGCCTGGACCGACCGCTGGGCAGCGCGCACGCCCACCAATCCGGACGCTCAACTCGTACGCGCCCGGTCACTGATGGCACGAGCCTGGGAGGTGCGCGGCGGGGACTGGGCCGCCAGCGTCCGTCCGGAGCAGTGGACCGAGTTCAACCGCCTGCTGCACCTGGCCCGGCAGGTGAACGACCTGGCGATGCGGCTCGCACCCGAGGACCCCACGCCGTACGTGAACCTGCTCGACCTCATGATCGGCCAGAGCACACCACCGGAGGACGTCGAAGAGACGTGGCGTGAGCTGACCCGGCGCGACCCCTGGCATCGGGAGGGGCACGTACTCAAGCTGACGTACCACTGCAGGAAGTGGAGCGGCTCGCACGAGGCGATGTTCGGCTTCGCCCGGTCGGTCGCCGCCGCGGCGCCCGCGGGCTCGCCGCTGCACGTACTGCCGGTACAGGCCGCCGCCGAGTGGGCACTGTGGGAACAGGAGCGCGCATCCCAGGACAGCACGGGCGACGACATCACCCAGCGGTGGCGGCAGGACCCGGCCATGCAGTCCGACCTCGACAACGCGCTGTCCCGCTGGTTCCACCAACCGGCCACCCGCCACGCCGACTGGCTCAACGACGCCAACATTCTGGCGTACGGGCTGGCACGCACCGGCCGCGACGCCGACGCCGCGCCGGTCTTCGCATCGATCGGCCGGTACATGACCAGCGTTCCATGGTCCTGGTGGGACCGCGTACGCGGCGACACAGCCTTCATGCAAGCCCGCCGCCGCGCCCGCCGCGCTGCCTGACCGCCAGCGACACCTCGTGGCTACCCCGCTGACGCGTCAGTCCTGTGAGCGCCAGCACAACGCCGACATTCAATGGCGTCGACGGCGTGGCAGCCGACCGATCGGGCAGCAGCACTCCATCGGCTGGGTCCGGCCGTCTCCGACGCGCGGTCAGCGGCAGAAGATCGCATCATCAGCGGAGGGGATGGTTGTGGGAAGAGATGGCGCAGGGACCGAGATGACCTCGTCACCAAAGACGGCGGCGGCCACCCGGAACCGCAACGCCGTTACCGGGCGACCGTACCGCCGGGCGCGGTCGGCGGCTCGATCACCTACGACGGCGACCACCGCCTCCTCGGGCTGGACCTGGAGCGGGGTGAGCGGCCGACGGACATGCTCAGATCGCCGGTCGAGCTGACCGGCGGGCAGGCCGTCGCGGTGCGCGGCGTCCCGACGCGCTCCGGGGCAGCGGCGGTGAGCGTCGTCCCCAGCGCGCTGCAGGTTTCGTTCGGGATGGGCAGCGACCTGCTGGAGGACGTGCACCTGGTCGCCGGAGCGCATCCGGAGCCGTACCGCCGCGAGCCGGTCCGCTACGACGTGGCCTCCTCCGCCGGCGCCGACGCGGCCACGGTCACCGCGCTGGTCCGACAGCTGCTGCCGGACGCGCGGCCGGCCGACCCGTCGGAGCTGGCCGCAGCGGAGGCGGACCTCGGCGTCGCGCTGCCCGATGACGTCCGGGCGCTCTTCCTCGCCGCGGCCGAGGGCACCCTGGTCCTGCAGCCCGCCGACGGGAAGCGTTTCTACGGCTTGCGGATCGTGCCGCTGGCCGACGCCGCCGCCCGCGCCTATCTGGAACCGCAGGCCCGGTACCTGTCCTGGAAGTACGGTGCGACCGAGGTCGTCGCGCCCGATCCGCACGGCCGGATGCAGCGGTTGGCGGCCTCGCCGGCGTGGTTCGTGGTCGGAGAGGACGGTGGCGGCAACCTGTACGTCGTCGACCTCGCCCCCGGGCCGCAGGGGACGTTCGGCCAGGTGCTGTTCGTGGACCACGAGATGTCGGCTGGCGCCCGCTGGCTGGCACCCTCGCTGACCGAGCTGCTCACCGAGCGGCCCGCCACCCTGGCGAAGTCGGGTCCAGAAGGCGGGCTGCTGGTGCGGGTCGGATCGTACAGCGGCAAGACGCTCGCCGATGTCCAGCCGACGACCGAGGTGCTGTACATCAGAGCCGGAGCCGTGCCCTCCGACCTGTCCGCGCTGGCCGGCCACCGGCTGCGCACCCTGCTCACCGAATCCGCCGTCGTCGCCAATCTTCCCGCCGTCACCGAACTGCCCGCGCTGGAATACCTGCAGCTCGACGTCGCGGGCTGGCAGCAGCTGCTGCGCGCCGGGCAGGTCCCGTCGACCCTGCTGGCCGCCGGTCTGAGTGGCCGTGCCGGCTGGACGGACACGGTCGAAGTGGTCAACGGTCTGCTGGCGGCCTGGAAACAGGAGCCGATCCAGGTGATCGACGTTCCGGTGCAGCTCTGATCGCCGGTCCGGGTCATGCAAAGACCAGCCGGACGTAGCCAGCAACGATCGCGACGGCGGCGACCCGATGCGCGACGCCAGGCACTACTCGCCGTTGCCCATCTGCCGGACGACTCGCCTGGTGACAGTCGCGCTGGCCCCACAGTTCGCTGCTACTGAGGGAGCCCTTCCGCACGTCGAGGACGAGGCCGGTGGGCCACTACCATGCGAGCGTGACTCACGTTGCTCGGGCCCGCAGGCCGTACCCGCTGCTCGTCGCCGCGGCGGTCCTGTTGGCGCTCGGCGCGGCCACGGCCTGGGGGGTCGGTCACACGCTGGGGCTGAGCCACACCCCCGCCGCCGTGCCGCGCGAGGACGCCGTCGCCGCGCCGGTGCGGGCGCCCGCACCGGTCCCGCCGTTGGCGTCCCTCATCGTGCCCGACGAGCCGCGCGTCAGGAAGGCCGCGGCCGCCGTGGCCGACGCGGTCGTCTCCCGCGGCCTGCCCCGGCCGATGCTCACCCCCGCCGCGCCGCGCCCGGCCAGGTCCGCGACGTCCGCGCCGGGCACCGGCGCGGCCGTCGCGGCCCCGGACCTGTCGGCGGTGACCACGCTGCGGGCGCGCGTGCTGGCCACCCTCGGCGGGGCGCCCGAGTCGTACCGGCTCGACGTGCACGGCGCCGAGCTGGCCGTCCAGGGCGGCGACGTCGCGGGCGTGGCGGCCGGGATGTACCGACTGGCCGACCGGATCCGCTCCGGTGCCGAGGCGCTCCCCGCGGCGGACGCGGGTCGGGTGGTCATTCCCCGGCTCGGCCTGCGGCTGACCGACGCGGGCTCGGTGGGGCGCGAGCCCGACCCGGCCGCCTTCGCCGCCGGCGACGACTATGGCCTGAACACCGACGTGGTCGGGTCGGCGGTGTTGCCTGGCGCGCCGTGGGTGGACGCCGACGCGGTGGCCCGCATCGACGCGCAGTTCCGGCAGTTCGTCGACCACTCGGTGGCGCAGGGATTCAACGGGATCGTCGTGCCCGGCTTCCTGGAGTACGTCACGTTCGCGAAGGTCGGCGACGGGCGCGCGGTCTACCCGCCCGGCGACCCGCACGTCGACCGCGCGCGGGCGATGGTCGCGGCGTTCGGCCCCGTCTTCCGGTACGCCGAGGACTTGGGCGTGCGGGTCTTCCTGCTGACCGACATGCTCGCGGTGTCGCCCCCGCTGGAGGCGTACCTGACGCGGACCGTCGGCGGCCTCGACGTGGCCGACCCTCGGCTGTGGGCGGTCTACCAGGCCGGTCTGGCCGAGCTGTTCGAGAGCATGCCCTTCATCGACGGCCTGATGGTCCGAGTCGGCGAGGGCGGCGAGGTGTACGCCGGGACCGGCTGGGACTACTCGTCAAGGCTCGCGGTCACCACGGAAACGTCCGTGCGCGCGATGCTGCGGGCGCTGCTGGACACCGCGGGCCCGGCCGGCAAGGAGATCATCTTCCGCACCTGGACGGTGGGCGTCGGCGCCGTCGGCGACCTGCACACCAACCCGGAGTCGTACGCGCAGGTGCTCGGCGGGCTCGACGACCCGCACCTGATCGTGTCCACCAAGTACACCCTTGGCGACTTCTACAGCCACCTGCCGCTGAACACCACCCTGCTGAGCGGCGGGCACCGCCGCATCGTGGAGTTCCAGGCCCGGCGCGAGTTCGAGGCGTTCGGCTCGCTGCCCAACGACCTCGGCCCGCTGCACCGCCAGGCGCTGCGCGCGTTCCTCGCCGCCAACCCGAACGTCGAGGGCGTGTGGAACTGGACCCAGGACGGCGGGCCGCTGCGCGCCGGGCCCATGTCGCTGTACCTGCGCGCCGGCTTCTGGCAGCTGTACGACCTCAACACGTACGCCGTCGGCCGGCTGGCCTGGGACCCGCACTCCGACCCGGCGCAGGTCACGGCGGACTGGGCGTACCGCACGTTCTCCGGCGACCCGGCCACCGTCGCCGCGATCGGGCAGGCCATGGCGCTGTCCCGGCCGGCGGTCACCAAAGGCCTCTACATCGGCCCGTACGCCGACCGGTCGGTGCGGGCGCTCGGGCTGGAACCACCGCCCATGATGTGGATCTTCGAGTGGGACATCCCGACCGGCGACTCCGCCGCGCTGGACAGCATCTACGCGGTGACCGGCGGCCGCGTCGACGAGGCGATCGAGGAGGGCACGCAGGCCGTCGCGCTGGCCCGGCGCATGCGCGACCTGGTCGCCGCGACCGACCCGGCGACGTGGCGCGACGCCGAACTGCGCGGGCGCTTCACCACGACGCTCGACTACCAGGTCGACCTGTTCGAGACGCTGGGCGCGTACCGGGCCATGGTGCTGCGGCACGCGCAGTGGCTGGACACCGGCTCCCCGGCCGCCCGCCACGACTGGCGGCTGGCCGCAGCGGCGTACCACGACGCACGCGACGCGCACCGGCAGCGCTACGGCGCCGACCTGGACCTGCCCGCGTACAACTTCACCGCCGCCGACCTCGGGGCGCGGCGCGCCGACCGGGACCCGGCGATGGCCTGGGCGGCCCGGGCGTTGCTCGGGGCGATCCTGCTCGTGGTGCTGCTCGGCCTGCGCGGGCGCGGGTTCGGCGCGGCTGCCGCGCGCGGGTTGCTGCTCGGCGCGCTCCGGCCGTGGCGGGTCGCCGCGCTGCCGACGCCCGGGGCGCGGGCGGACCGGGTGTTGGTGTGGCTGGTCCCGGCCGTGGTGCTGGTGGCGAGCCGGCTCGTGCTGACCTGGTTCGCCGCGCCGGCGCACCTGCTGGTCACCCTCGGTGGGTGGGCGCTGTTCGCCCTCGTCGTACGCCTCGTCGTCGGCCGGCGGGACCCGTTCCACCTGTGGGCCGTGGTCGGCGGCGTCGCGCTGCTGCGCAGCGTGCTGTTGCTGGCCGCGCTCGCCGGGCGCGGACCGGGCGGGTACTGGTTCGCCTTCTGGACCGCGCCGGGTCTGCGCGCGGCGTACGTCACCGTCGCGTTCGCGGCGTTCTGCTGGCTGTTCGTGGCCGCGGCCGCGGTCCTGCGGGACCGGTACGGCCTGCGCCGCCGAAGCGCCATCGGGCTGACGCTCACCGCCGCGGGCGTGCCCCTCGGCGTGTTGTCCGCCCTGGTCTCGGTGGTGGGCCTGGAACGCGCGCTGACGGTGTGGAACGACCAGCTCGCGCTGCTGCCCTGGGGCCTGTCCCGCATCCTCGGCATCACCGTTCACCTGGGCATCCCCGCCCAACTCCCCGCGTACACCGCCGCCGCCGGAGCCGCCCTCGCCGCCGCCGGCCTGCTCCTGGCACTCGGTCGCGGCCGGCAGTCCACCTGACCGCCCCACTTTGACCCCGCCCCGACGTCGTAAAGCCCTGTCCGATGAGGCGAGGGTGAGCACGAGCGGCTGTCGACCTGCCCTGACGGTGGCCGGCCGGCGGGGGGCTCCCGCCGGCCGGCCTTCGGCATCACCGGCCGTAGACCTCGAACTCGTAGAGCGAGAACCCGTACGAGGTGGCCCGCTCGACCCCGTACACCCGCACGTAGCGGGCGGCGACCGGGGCGAAGGTGGCGTTGTCGACGCCGCCGTTGCCGGTGGTGGTGGCGAACACCGGCGTCCAGGAGCTGCCGTCGCCGGACACCTCGATCCGGTACGACGTGCCGTACGCGGACTCCCAGCGCAGCACCGCCCGGCTGACGGTGCGGGCCGCGCCGAGGTCGACCCGGAGCCACTGGTTGTCGTTGTAGCTGCTGGCCCAGCGGCTGCTCAGGCTGCCGTCGACCGCCTTGCCCGGGGTGTGGCTGGTGAGGAACTGGGTGCTCGACGCGGTGGCCGGGCGCCCCTGGGCCAGGTTGGTGACGTCGTCGCCCCGGCGGGCCGGGAACGAGACGACCTGCTGGTAGGTGGGACGGTTCTGCCAGGCGATCAGCGGGTGGGTGATGCCGCCGAGCCCGGAGTGGGCGATCGAGTCGGCGCACCACTGGTCGCCGGCGGAGCAGGACTTGTCGCCCGGGTAGACGGTGCTGGCCGGCACGGCCGCCGCCTGCCCGAGCGCGCCGAGCAGCGCCGTCCGGCACGCGGCCAGGGCGCCGCCGCCGCAGTACGCCCGCCCGAGGCCGCCGGCCACCGGGTCGCCGAGCACGGTGCGTAGGTCCTTGTCGACGTAGCCCCACCAGCCGTACTGGAACGCCGAGCCCTTGTGCGCCTGACCCTGCAACGCCCAGCTCGCGGCGCCGTCGCGCCCGCCGTTCTGGCCACCCGACGGCGCCTCGTTGACCTCGATGGCGTCCACCAGCGCGGCGTAGAGGTCCGGCCCGAGGCCGGGGCGGAACTGCGCCGAGGCGAGCAGCGGCCACCACGCGTCGAAGATCCGGATGGCGTCGGCGTGCTGGTAGACCTTGGAGCCGGGCGTGGTCTCCACCCGCCGGGCGCCGGCCTGCTGCCAGGTCCGCAGCTTGCCGATCACGTCGGCCAGCGCCGGGTCGGTGACCGGCGCGCTGTCGAGCACCCGCAGCAGGTCGCCGAGGACCTGCTGGCCGCGCAGGTCGGTCACCGCCGCGTCCGCCATGATCTTGACGACGTCGGCGCGGCCGAGCTTGCGCTGGGCGATCGCCGCGCGCACCGGACCGTCGAGCAGCTGACCCCGGTGTACGGAGCCGAAGCTGAAGTTGCCGTCCGCCGCCCCGAAGTCCCGCGCCTGCTTGTTGTTCCAGCTCACGTAGTAGTCCTGGTTGACCGACTGCGGGTGGGTCGAGGGCGGGGCGTAGGTGGCGTCGTTGGTGTCCGGGTTCCAGCCGACCCACTCGTACGCCGGTTCGGCCTTCGCCGGCAGGTTCGGGTCGAGGGTGGCCGGGCGGACCGGGTTCGAGCCGGAGTTGTAGTACGCCGCCTCGGTGGAGTTGACGTAGAACCAGTTGAAGGCGTACCCGACGCTCGCGGCGGACGCCTGGAACGCCGCCGCGCTGCCCATCGCCGACGGGTCGTTGTAGGCCTGGAAGCCGATCGCCGAGTCGGCCTCGTGCCGGTAGGTGGAGCGCAGCTTGGTGAACGCGGTCGGCTGCCCGTTCACCAGCCCCCGGTAGGCGACCAGCCCGTACTTGGTGCGCAGCGCGCGCAGCGTGTAGGACCCGGCCGGGGTGGAGTCGGCCAGCGTCGGCGACCAGGAGTTGCGCTGCTCCAGCGTCTCCATGGCGAGGCACTGTCCGTGGTAGAGGTAGCGGTTGGTGCGCAGCGTCGGAGCGCTGCCGTCGGTGGTGCACAGCGGCACCGCGTACGTGTCGGTGAGGTCCTGGGAAGCCGACGTCGCGCTCCAGGCGTAGTCCTGGCCGCGGCCGAGCAGCACGTAGAGGTTCAGCCCGGCGAACGCGGCGCCGCGCGCGCTGATGCCCGGGCCCTGCAACTCCTGGAGCATCAGCAGTTGCGGGGCGAAGTAGCCGGTCTGCGGGCCGAACACGGCGACCGGGTTGCCGGTGGTGGTGTGCCGTCCGGAGACCACGACCGCGTTGGACATGCCGTGTGCGCGCAGGTTGGCCAGGCCGCCGATCAGCTCCTGGGTGGCGGTGCTGGCGCCGGTGCGCGCGGCGGCCCCGCCGGTCTGGTCGTAGGCGAGCGGCTCGGCGACCACCGTGCCGGCGTCGGGGAGCACCGCGCTGGTCGCACCGGGCGGCGTCGCGCCGTACGGGAAGCTCTGCCCGTCGTGCAGGGTGAGCACGGTCTCCGGATCGTTCTGCGACCGGAACGCCGCCCACACCCGGTCGCCCTCGGTGGCGCCGTACTTGGCCCGGGCGGCCACCCGGACCAGCGCGGACTGGATCTCGCTGCCGCCGCCCCCGCCGAAGAGGCCGCCGATCACGCCGGCGGTGGCGATCAGATCGGTCATGGTGAAGTGCTTCGGTTTGCCGGCGCCGGCGAGCACGTACTCGCCGGGGTAGTTGTCGTCGGCGATCGACTTGTCGATGTAGGCGTTGATGCCGGCGATGTAGTCGACCACATCGGTGTAGAGCTGCTGGCCCCGGGCGCCCTTGGTACGCAGCGCGTCCACCTGGGCCTGGAGGTCCGCCTCGGTGTAGGGCGAGTTGGCCCAGACGCTCTGCTCCAGCTCCCGGTTGCCGGGGGCGCCGCCGGCGAACGAGGTGACCTTGCCGCGGCCGACGTGCCGCAGCAGATCCATCACCCAGAGCCGGTCCTGGGCCCCGGCGTAGCCGGCGCCGAACATGGTGCCGGCGCGGGTGGTACCGGTGACGTGCGGGACGCCGGTGGCCTTGTCCCGCACGATGGTGACGTCGGCGCGCGGCGAGACGGTGCTCTCGACCTGCGCGGCGGGGACGCCGAAGGAGGCGTCGTTGAAGAAGTGGGCGATCTGCTCGTCGGTCAGCCCGGCGTAGTTGTAGACCAGGTTCGCGTACTCGTCGAGCTGGTCGCTGGAGTGCGCGGGGCGGGTGCCGAGCGCCTGGTGGGCCAGGATGGCGGCCAGCGTGGCGTTGCCGTTCTGCCCTGGGGGCAGGATGTCGGCGCACTGGCCGAGGCAGTAGTCGTTGGCGGCGAACGTGCTGGCGGCCAGCGCCGGTGACGGCGGGGTGACGGTCAGTACGCTCGCGGTCAGGGCCGCGGCGGTGAGCGCCGCGAGCCGGGCGCGGAGTGGGGGACGGGGCATGAGAGTTCCTCCGGGGACGCGGAGTCGGGCCTTCGGTACGCCCGGCTGCCGTGCCGACATCTCGCCCTCCGCGCCCGGGCGTTCCACCCAGAGGTGAGAGTGACTCACATCTATCTCCGGGCAATGATCTGCGGCCGACCGCCGCCCGGGATAGCAGTCGTTCACCAACCGCCAATGCCGACGTTTCGCTCCGCCGGCGTCGCTTCCCGGACGTGACAGCGGGGGCGGCGACGCCGTCGCCCCCACCGCGCCTCCTCGCTGGCGCGCCGTCAGTACTTGTGGAACGACTGGCGCACCACACCCGTCCACTGCACCGGTGTGCCGTCGTCGTACACCTGCGCGGCGGCGAGGATCCCACGTCCCGTCGGCCATCCAGCGGCGCAGCCGTTCGTGGCAGGTCTTCCACGGCCCGAAGCGTTCCGGCAGGTCACGCCATGGCGCACCCGTGCGCAGCTTCCACAAGATCCCGTTGATGACCTGTCGGTGATCCCGCCACCGCCCCCGCGAACCACCCGGCTCGGGAAGCAGCGGCGCGATCACCGCCCACGCCTCGTCGGTGAGTTCACCACGACGTACCACCGGCGCATCGTCAACGATCAACCACTACGAGATCGACAGGACACGTCCTAGCCGCGCTCCATCAGCTTTCAGGATCGGAGTCAAGGCGCGGCTGCTCAAGACGTCCGTTAAGCCACCGGTCGAGCCACTCCACAAGAGAGATCCCCTCTGAGTAGAACGAGTGTTCGGCCAAGCCCGAGTTCGGGTCAAAGCCCCACATCATCGCTCCCCGGCCGGCGCAGTCGACATAGGAGTAGATCGCGCATCCCCAATAGGCGATCGGCAGTAAGCCGGAGGGTTCTCGAGAGTCGAGCCGATCGATCGCTGTACGCCCTAGATCGTCTGTGCAGCCACCGGCGACGCCCAGTACAGGACCGAAGCCGCCGTTGGCAACCTCCAGGTAGATGCGTCGGAGCAGGGGCGGCAGCGGATGCCCCAGCGCCTGTTCAGCGTCGTCTACAGCCTGTACAGAGGCAGGTTCAAGCGGCGGCAGCGGGTCGACGGCGTCGGCCGCCAGCGCGGCAAGGTGCTCCCGTGACCCACGTTCCTCCACCCATCGGATGCCCTCGGGCGCGGGCTTCAGCGCCCAGGCACCGCTCGCGTCGACGTAGCCAGGGCGGACGTACACGTGATCGCTGTGGTCGCGAGCTGCCACGCGAGCGGCGATGCCACGGAAGACTTCCTCTTCGCGCATCCCCCAAAGTATCCGCCGGCCGGCGCGGCCCGCTTGCGGGCCGCCTTGATACAGAAACGAACAACTCGGCAGATGACCCGGGTCGCCACCTGAAACTTGACCAGCGGCCAAGGAGCGCTACCGGACGGCGCACTTGACCGGCGTGGTCCCCAGGAAGCCAGAAAAGTCCGGCCCGACGTTTCGGACCAGCCCTCTGACCTGCGTTTTCACCCTGTCGGGACGGCCGGATTCGAACCGACAACCCCTTGGCCCTCAGTCTGCAACGATTCTGTACGCCATGCCGGAACAGCTCGATACATCCGCACACCTGGACAGAACGACATCACGCATCACGTCCTAATACCATCTCCTGTCGGCCACTCCTCCCCCGGCGGGCCGTCGCCGTTACCGGGTCCGTTACGGCGAACGGCCAAGGACCCGCCCTGGCCCTATCAAGGTTCGGGCGTCGTGCGCCGGATGACACGTCTCTACCGAGGGGTCGCCCAGGGGCGGGACCCCGGCCGGGCAGGCAGCGGTGGCCCCCGAGCGGGGGTAAGTAGTGATGTCGGCAAAACTACTGACGACGCCCCGCACCGGCCGCCGGAAGAATCTCTGCCATCCCGGCGTGCCCGGGCCTCATCCCACCTCGAAGGGAGGTGACCACATGCCGATCGGACGAGAAGACGACGAGTTCGAGCTCGACGATCTCGACCTCAGCGGCCTGACCGTGACGGTCATGCGCGACACCGTCGCGATCCCCGAGTCCGGGGCGTCCCGGATCAGCGCTTGCCTGGCGTCCTGCTCCTGCTCCATCGTCCCCGAGGAGCCGATGGGGTAGCCGCCGCGGAGCGCGAACCGCGCTGCCTGAGTGACGAGGCGACTGTCGCCGGGCCCGGCGACAGTCGCCCTTCCAATCCCGGATTTCTCCGACGACCCCAGCCGTTCCCCGACCGGTGAGGCGAGCAGATGTCGAACACTTCCTGGCAACTCCGCCCCACACTGCAGGCGACCCGAATCGACGGCGGGCTGCACCTACGGTCCTGGGACACCAGCCTCACCCTGGACGACGCGCCACAGCTGTGGCGGCTCTGGCAACTGCTCACCCGGCGCCTCGCATCCGGCCGGACCACAGACGACCTGCGCGACCTGTCGCCACGCCCGCCCGTTGCCCTCGCCCTGTACCGGCTGGCCGACCTGCTCCGGGAACACGACCTGCTGGTCCGGGTGCCGGAGCACTGGACCACCGCCGGGCGCGCCCACGCCCCCGCCGACGCCTGCGGGCCGGCCCCGGTGCCTCCCCCCGCCGTCGCCACCTGGCTGGCGTCGGTCGCCTCCGACCCCGCCGCATCCTGGACCGGCATCGGCCGGGAACCGGTGACCGTCACGGGAGCGGGCCCCGCTGCCACCGCCGCGATCGAGGCGTTGACCGCCGCCGGAGCCCGGGTCCGGCGGGCCGCGACCCGCACCGACCCACCGCGCGACGCTGGGCGCGTCACCCTCGCCGCTGGCGACGGGCGTGCCGTGGTGACCGGGGCCAGCGCCACGGTCGGCTACGTCACCCCCGTCGGCCCGGGCACGCATCTGCGGGCCCAGGCGGGCCTGATCGCCGAGCGGCTCGGACTCGGCAGCGCGGCGACGGCCCCTGGCGACCCGGTTGCCGTGGTGGCCGGCGCCTGCGCCGCGCACCGGCTCCTCGGCGCGCTCGCCGAGCTGACCGAACCGGCCGCGCCGACGGCGCTCGTCGTGCGCAGCGATCCGCTGCGCGCCACCGCCCACCCGTGGCCGCCCGGCGTACGGTCACCGGCGGTCGACGCCCCCGACCGGCGGGACGACACCGTCCGCGCGGGCCTACCCACCTCCCTCACGGACCCGGAACTCGGTGTGTTGCCGCCGGTGGAGCTCGACGATCTGCCACAACTACCGGTGGGACTGGCCCGGTGCCGGGTCGGCGGTGTTCCCGGCCCGGCCGGTGGGACGCTCGTCACCGGGCACGGTCCGGACACCTCCACCGCGAGGTTGCACGCCACGCTGGCAGCGGTGGAGCTGCTCAGCGTGTCTACCGGAGGGGCCGCCGTGCTGGCCTGCGGGGTGGACCGCAGCCATGCAGAGGGAGTGCTGCTGCGCCGCCTCGCCCGCCGGTCGGTGGCCTCGGCCGGCGTCACGTCAGGCGGGGCTGTCCCCCCGTGGGCGTTCGACGCGCCGGCAGCCCGCCGCTGGTGGCGTACGCTGACCCGCCGCCTCGGCGTCCCGGCGACCGTTCACGTCCGCCGGCTCGCCCCCGGGGCGCAGCTGGCCGTCGTGCGCGGCCCGGGCACGACGGACCCCGATGGGTGGATGGAACTCGGCTGGGCGATCGAGGCTTCGGCCCACGACGCGGTCGCCTTCGCCGCCCTCGCCGCGGTCGCCACGGTCCGCTGGCGTGCCCACCAGCCCGGATTGCCGTACTCGCACGGCCCCTGCGGAGCGTCGCCACGGGTGAGCCGCTCGGCCGCGCCCATGCCCGACGGGTCCGAACGGGAGGCCGCCCTCCGGCGGTCACTGCGGACCCTCGTCGGCGCCCCCGCGGAGCCGATCGTGGTGACGCCGCCGGCTCCGCTGGCCGCCGCCCTGCGTACGGTCGGGCTCGTCGTCCTGCGGGCCGGCGATGACCGGTGAGCCTCGGTTGCCCGGGGACGATCGGGACGGTCCCTGGCAGCCGGACCCCGACCTGGCCGGCCAGCTCGCCGAGGCGCTGAGGGGGGCGGGGTCGCCGTACCCGGTGCTGGCCGAGGACGACGGGTGGGCCGGCTCCGGCCCGGCGGTGGTGGTGTCGACCCGGTGGAGTCCGGCGCAGCTGAGTCGGCTGGCCGACCGGGGCACCGGGGCCGGCGGCACCGTCCTGCCCGTCCGGTTCGACGGCGGTACGGCGCTGGTGGGTCCGCTGGTCGGCGCCGACAGTGCCACCTGCCTGCGCTGCCTGGAGGCCGCCAGGCTGGCGGCGCCGGGCGGCCGGACACCGCACGGTGATTCCGAGCTGCGGCTCGGCGGTCGGCCGGCGCCGGCCCTGCTGCCCGTCCTCGCCGCGGTGGTCCGGTCGGCGTTGGCCGAGCCGCAGTCCGCCGCCGCGCGGCTCTGGGTCGTCCCGCCCGACGGAAGCGTGTCCGCCCATCCGGTGGCGCCGGTGGGGGTTCGCTGCGAAGGATGCCTCAGCCGGCAGCCCCCGGCTCCACCTGGGACGCCGCTTACCGGCAGCGGTCAGCCGCCGGCCGACCCGTTGCGGCTGCGCCGGCCAAACCCGGCGACCGACCTGGCGGGACTTCGCCGGGCGCTGCTGGAGCCACGGCTGGGCCACGTCGTTCAGCTGCACCGGCACGAGGGGTACGGGCTGCCGGTCACCACGGCGGTGGTCGCCGGTCCGGCGGTCACCGTGGCGGGCTTCGGCCGGGCGACGACCGCCGCGGAGGCTGACCGGTTGGCGCTCTTCGAAGCGGTGGAACGGCTGGCCGGGTACGCCCCTCACGGGCCCGCCACCCGGCACTGGGCGTCCTTCGCGGAGCTGGGACCGGAGCGTGCCGTCGATCCCGCAGCCCTCGGTCTGCCCGACCTGCCCAGCGCCCACCACATCCCGTACGCCCCCGACGTGCCGACGTGGTGGGTGCCGGGGTGGTCGCCCAGTCGGGCGACGTCCGTGGCGGTGCCGGAGCACGCGGCGTACTGGGGTGACCTCGGGCAGCGCCCGTCGGTGACCTTCCTGTCGGAGTCCTCCAACGGCTGCGGTCTCGGCAACAGCCTGGAGGAGGCGGCCCTGCACGGCCTGTTCGAGGTGATCGAACGGGACGCCTTCCTGATGGCCTGGTACGCCCGTACGCCACTGGTGGAGGTCGCGCTCCCCGACGAACTCGACCTGGTCGGGCACCTCGCCGACAATCTGGACCTGCTCGACTACGACCTACGGTTGTTCGACGCGACCACCGACCTGGCCGTGCCGGCGGTCGTCGCGCTGGCGCACCACCGGATGCCCGCCGTGGGGGCGCCGACGGCGTTCTTCGCGGCCGGCGCCCACCCGGATCCCCTCACGGCGATCCACTCAGCCGTGGTGGAGCTGGTCGTCAACCTTTACGAGGTGCGCGACACGTGGCAGGGGGATTCGGCGCGGGCGGACCGCGACCGGCTACTGCCGATGCTCGACGATGCCGCGTTGGTCCGCCGGATGGACGACCACATGATGCTGCACTGCCTGCCGGAAGCACGGCCGCGCTACGAGTTCCTGCTCGGGGCCGGGCGGACCCGGGCCTGGCGGGAGGTGTGGCCGGGGCTGCCCCGTCCCGTCGAGGACCTCGCGGCCCTGTTCGGCGCGCTCTGCGCGGATCTGCATCACCGGGCCGGGGTGGAACCGATCGTCGTCGACCAGAGCATCCCCGAGCTGCGGCAGGCCCTCGGGTTGCATGCTGCCAAGGTCGTCGTCCCCGGCACCCTGCCGATGACGTTCGGTCACCTGAACCGGCGGACGCGGGGGCTGCCCCGGCTGCTGACTGTGCCGGCGGCGCTGGGCCGCCTGCCCGGGCGGCCCCGCTACGAGGACCTGGCACTGCATCCGCATCCCTTCCCGTGACCGTCCCCTCCCGGGCCGGCCAGGGGTCGGGCCCGACGTGCGGACCCGACCGCCAGGGGTCACCCGACGGGCCGGCCGACCGGGAGCAGGTAGGCGAGAACCTCGTCGACCCCGTCGAGGAGGAGCAGTTCGTGGGCGATGTCGTCGTAGAACCCACCGACCATGCCCAGTCCGAGTCCCATCGCCGCCGCCGTGAGGGCCAGGTTCTGGGCCAGGTGACCGGCCTCGAGCATGCCGAAGCGCAGCGCCCGGAGGCCGTAGGCGGCCCGCAGCACGGGCAGGTCGACGTAGACCCCGAGCAGCGCCGGCAGCGCCGACAGATCGATCCGATCCTGGCTGGCCGGGATGTCCGCCGACTGCGTCGCCGGTCCGGCCTTGAACCACATCGACGCGGTGGCCAGCTCGGCGTCGGTGGGCACCGGGCCGGTGGGCAGCAGGAGCCGGGACTCGGCGTCCACGTCGTACTGGTGGGCCGGGACGTCGGCCACGTCCCGGGCCAGCACGCGCAGCCGGACCGCGTACTTGGCGCCGGCGCTCGGGTAGGGTCGGCGGCCCCCGGGCCTGCCGGCCCGGTAACTCGCCCCGCTGGCGGTCCACAGCAGAGTGGCCAGGTGCGCGGCGTCCATCGGGCCGCAGAGCGTGCCGCGTCCGCTGGCCCGCGCGGCGAGCGCGTCGCCGAGCGCGGCCGTCACGGGCGCGGCGGGGGGAAGGGCCAGGGGCGGACCGGACCGTCGCCGGTCGCCGTGCCGCGTCCGGTCCGACGTCCGCGGCCGCTGCCACTCGATCCGGCCCGGGGCGTAGCTGCTGGCCTCCAGGTACCGCCGGTCGGGGCTGGCGGTGCCGTCGGCGAAGAAGTCGGTGGGGCCGTCCGGCGCCAGCAAGGCGGCGGCGAGGAAGTGGTAGAGGGAGCGCTCCTCGTCGGGCAGGATGCCCAACCGGTTGAGCAGCATGTGCAGTTGGGACGCCCACACCCCGGCCCACTGGTCGCCGCCGCCGGCATTGTTCTCCAACTGGGCGCGGGCGGCGCGCACCTGGGCGGCCCACCGGTCCCGGATCCGGGAGCCGTCCGCCGCGGAGGCGGTGATCTCGTGCCAGCGCCGTACCACCGAGCGGGCCTGCGTGGTGGCTGCGGCGAGCGCCGGCCCCTGCACGTTGCCCGGGGTCAGCGTGGTGCTCTCCGGGTGCCACCGCCAGGCGGTCGCGCTGCGGCGCAGCCATCGGGCCGCGGCGAGCATGTCCAGGTCGAGGGCGATCAGGGTGGCGAGGACCAGGTCGGTAGCCGCCACCATCCGCTGGCCGGGTCCCGGGGTACGCGCGACCACCTCGGCGGCGATCCGGCTGGAGGTGCCGAACACCGTCTCGGCCACCGGCAGCGCGGCCCGGCCGCCATACCGCTCGGTCTCCGGCTCGTAGTCGACCTGCCGGGCCTGTGCGTGCCCCGGCCACCCCGGAGGGCTGGCGGTGCTGAGGTCGAGCAGCGGATGGTCGGCGGCCCGGGCCGCGGCGACCAACTGCTCCTGCCACCGGCGGTGCTCGTGCGCCTCGGCGCCCCGGGCCCGCACCCTCAGGTGTGGACCGTCGTCGAAGTAGCGGATGAAGAACCAGTCGGCAATCGTCCCGTTCCGACGCAGTCCCTCCATGAGCGGTGTGAGTGTGCCGGTGATGAAGTCATCGACGTGTTCCGCACTCCAGTGCAGATAGCAGTGCAGGCTGTGGAAGGAGCCCCGCCCAGGGTGGACGGGGGCGGCGGTCACGGGCATGGGAACTCCTCCGGACAGGTCAGGTCGTAGCAGAAGTCGAGGACACGGGGACGGCCGTCGCGTCGACCAGATCGCCGGGCAGCCACCGCGGGTCTGCGGCCGATCCTCGCGGGCTCAGCCCGCTGCTGCGCGTCCCCGGCCGCCAGGAGGCGCCACCGGCGGCGGGCACGGACACCGCGGCCGTCACCGGGTCCCCTCCGAGGCGCGCAGGTGCCCCCGCATCGCGTCCTGCCAGGTCACTCCGGTGAGCCGCTGAACGGCCTCGCTGAACAGGTAGGCGGCGAGGTAGCGCTCGGAGGGGGTGATGTCGCAGATCGTCAGGAGCAGGTACAGCACGTTGGTGCCGAACCGGTACGGGCCGAAGTCGTCGCGGACCGCCGCCTTGGACAGGAAGTCCATCCGGTTGAGCCCACGGTGGTAGGGGCTGAACTCGGTCCGCACGGTGACATCCCACTGCCGCTCGGTGGCGGGGTCGCCCAGGGCGCGGGCCCGGCGGGCGTACTGGTCGCCGGGTACCACTGGTATGTCACCTCGGTCGTGGGCCGCCCGGGTGATCCGCCACGCGACCTCCTCCCAGCTTCGCCAGGCTTCGGCAACCGGGGTGTGGCCGGTCCGGTCCGGCGCCACCAGTCGCCCGACCTCCTCGACGATCCGGTCGCTCTGCCGCTGCCAGGTCGCGTGGAAGCCGGCCCGGATGCGCCCGTCGGTATCCCGCAGGTGCAGAAAGTCCTCCAGGTGGGACAGGAAGGAGTTGTAGCCGGCGCCGTAGCCGGCCGGGTACGCGGCCGCGTGCACGGCCATGGCGGTGAGGGCGAGCCGGACCCGCCGGGCGGAGGTGTTGCCGTGAGCCACCAGGTCGGCGGCGGTGGTGGCGACCGGGTCGAGGCCGACGCGCAGCAGTTCCGCGCGGCAGGCCACGGCGGCGTCGGATCCGAGCAGCTCACGGACGTGCCCGTCGGCCGGCGGGCCGACCAGGACGGTGTTGTCGGCCATGATCGGCTCGTAGGGGCCGGGCACCAGTTCGGCCCGGCCCGCCGCGACACAGCGGCGCAGCAGCTCGGCGTCGTCGACGTCGCCCCGGGAGGGGTGGGTGGCCAGGTACGCGCGCAGCGTGGCGGCGAGATCGTCGGCGGCCACGCGTACGGCGGGCTCCGGTCCGGCCACCCGGATCCGCAGGTGCGGCCCGTGCAGCCAGTGCCGTTCGACGTGCAGCCGCAGCTGCGGACCACTCAGCCTGGCGACGGCGGGAAGGACCGCGTGGTACAGCAGCGGGACCTTCTCCGGCTCGTGGTAGTAGCAGACGACGTCGGCGGCGGCCGTCGACCGGTGCTCACCCATCGGTGCCTGCACGGTACAGCTCGATCACGACCTCCGTCGCCGGCTGCCCGGGACGGGGGGCGGGCAGTGCCTCCTCCAGGACGACGCCGTCCGGGTAGCGGGCCAGGGTCCGGGACAGGCAACGCAGGTGCAGCGGGCTTGCGAGGTCGACGTACTGGGAACGGGGCTGTTCCAGGTAGGACATGAACGCCGTCAACCCCCTCGCGCCCTCGACGGCGGCGGCGCCGACGAAGACGTGCTCGGGCAGGCCGAGCAGGTGTCGCCAGCGCACGGCGGTACGTCCCACCTCAGCGGGCCGGGCGTCCAGCTCGGCCCGCCAGGCGGCGACGATGTCCGCGGAGAGCCGCCAGTCCGCCCGGGAGAGAACCACCTCCCGGTACCGTAGCCGGGGCCGGCACCAGACCAGGCCGGCCGGGGTGCGGCGGATCTGTCGGGACGCCATGGCCCCGCCCAGTCCGACCGATCCCGTGCCCACGTCGGTGAGCATGCTGGTCAGGCGCTCCGGCAGCATCAGCGGCACCAGGAACCCGAGATAGACCACGTCCAACGGTTCACCGGTGGCGGTGACCACCAGGCGGACCTGATCGGTGGCGACGTCGTGGACCAGGTGCAGGTCGTCCGGAACCAGGTTTCCGTGGCGGCGGTCGTCGGCGATCTCGTCGCCGACGAGCAGCGGATGCAGGTTGCCATTGAACCCGTTGACCGGGCGGAGCTGGGCCACCCGGGCGCCGAGGTGGCGCCGGATCTGGGCGGCGACGGCCGTTTCGGCCTCCGGGGGGAGCTGCCGCAGGAAGCGGCTGGTGAACCGGCCCCAGCCGCCGTACACGTGATTGACACAGAACGACGCGCCGTCGTGGCAGGACTGTCCGAAGACCGCGTACGAGCCGGGTCGGCTGGTGAGCCAACGGGGCAGCCTGGGGGCGACGGCGTCGGGCAGCCCGTCGGGGACGGTCAGGTTCCCGTCGTCGTCGGTCGTGACGGCGGCCACCAGGGCGGCCCGGAGCCGGGCCAGTTCGCGCAGCTCGTCACCGGGGGCGAGGTCGAGCGTCGGGTCCAGGGCGCCGTCGGCGCCGACCAGGTGCGTCGCCTGCCAGACCGCACCGTACTCCTCGGCGAACTCCGTCGGTGACTCGCAGCGGCCGCCCACGCCGTAGCGGGCGACGAAGCGGTCCCGGGCCAGACGGCGGACCACCGCGTGCTGGTCGAAAAGTTCGAAGATCGGGGTCAGCGCGGCGAGGGTGCCCCGGTGGTCCCGGCCGTGGGCCCGGCCCAGGCCCACCGGGCGGACCAGGGTCACGTCCTCGGTGACGGGTTGCGGACGACCCGTGCGGTCCGCGCCGAGCAGGGCGAAGGCCGCGTCCCAGCGGGAGCGTAGCCCGGCCAGGGCCGCCGGCCGTTCGGTCGCGTCGAGACCGGCGAACGCGGTGGTCCTGGCATCGATCTCCCGCAGCAACACGGCCACGTCGGCCAGGCCGATCCCGGCCAGCCAGTCGGCGACCGCGGCGAGGCCGTCGACGGCCTGCGGGTCCACCGGGTACGCGGGGCGGAGCACGCCCTGCTCGACGAGCGCGTGCAGGTACGCCCGAGCCGCCGCGGACGCCTGCGACGCCGGACGGGGCAGCCGGGTGGCCAGTTCCGTCGCGAGCTGGTGCGGCGTCGCCGCCCCGCCGGGCTCCAGCAGATCCAGCAGGTGCCGCAGCGCCCGGGTCAGCGGCAGCGTCAGCGCCTCCTCCCGTTGCACCCCGGGTGGCGCGTCGGGGGCCTGTGTCTGCCGACGCAGCCGGATCGCCGCCCCGTCCACCCACAGGCCGGGCGCCAGCGTGTGGGGCAGATCGCCGCGACGGTCGGGGTGCCGGAGCACAGCGTGGACGAGGGCGGACAGAGTGGCCCGGTCGGCGTTGGCGACCGCCACCACCTCCGGGGAGCCGGTCGGGTCCGGCACCGGCCCGTCCCAGCGGCCCCAGCCCACCCGGGTGAACCAGGACAGCGGCACGGTCCTGGTGGCCGCCCGCATCGCGTACCGGAGCACGGTGGCCTCCGACTTGCGGGCCCGGTCGTCGGGTGCCGGGCCCTGCTCGGCCGCCCGGCGCAGCGCCCGCAGCAGGTCCACGCTGGTCAGCGCGACGGCCCGGGACAGTTCCTCGGCGCGGCACAGCTCGGCCAGGGCAACCCGGTCGGCGGCGAGCGCCGGCGCGAGAAGGGCGTCGAGTTCCGCGGTGTGCCGGTCGATGTCGTCGCGGAGGCAGAGCCAGGACGCCAGGCCGGGCAGGTGGTCTGTCCAGCCGGCCAGCCGGACACGCGACGCCACCGACGGGCTGCGCCCGTTGTGCGCGTCGCGGCGCAGGGCCAGCAGCGCCCGACGCTGGTCGGAATCGGCCCGGACGACCTGCTCGTGCAGCACGTCGGCGAGCGCCGCGGCGATTCGCTCGGCGCGTGCGGTCAGCTCCAGCAGGCGGGCGGCGACGCCCCGGAACTCCTCGGTCACGACCGACGGTTCCGGGAGGGTGACACCGGCGACCCGCACTATCGCGTACGGCGCCACGGTGACCTCGGGCGCTCGGGTGACGGGCCCGACCCGGCCTACGCCCGGCGCCGGCGTCCCGCCGACCGTGGTCCCGATCATCCTCTCTCCTCTCCCCCGTGACCGCTTCCTGGTGGAGGACGGTGACGGCGTGACTGCCGACACTCGCAGCCGTGTCCGTGGGAGGCGTCCGCACAACTACCGGTCCGGTTACGTACTCGGTGGCAGGCGCCGGCTGCGTAGCCGGTTGCGTACTTCTCCGGATGGTGCCGGGCGGCGGGAGGAAGGTGTGCGGGGCGATGAGCACGAAATGCCTCAGAACCACATCGACACGGTCTCCATCGACGATGATTTCAGCCTGGCTGACCTCGACGTGTCCGAGCTGACCGTCGTCAACGTGCACGACTCGGCTGCCCTGCCGGAGTCCTGCGGACTGCCGCCTGGGACCGCGGCTTCACCGGCCTCGACCAGCTCCGGACGGCGGCGGGCACGCTCCTCGCCCGGCTGAAAATCAACGGCCCGCCGTCTTTCTACCCCAGCGCTAGATCGACGGCAATCCTTCCTCCGCCGGGAAACTACACCTGGAACGATCAACTCGAGATCTGGCCGGATCGAAGAGTGCGGTGAGCTGTTGACTACGAAGCGTCCACCTTGTGTACTCGACATCCCCAAAGAGGATCTTCCCCCTAAGGATCCGTAATGCCAGGTAAACGGCCTTCTCTGATCACACTGGGGTTGCGGTTCCGCACCCACAGCCAACGGCCGTCCCGCGACACCGCCCGATGACGCCCACCCCGGCCGACCGGCTCGTACCAGCTCGACCGACGTCCGGTCGGATGACCGGTCACCCGCTGCCCCGGACGGAATTCGCCGCACTCCGTCGTCAGCTCGACGACCTGCACGCGGGAACCGGCGCAGCCGTAGCCCTCGCCGGAGAACCGGGAATCGGCAAGACCACGTTGATCTCCGCCCTCGCGGCGCAGGGCAGGGCGCACACCCTCACGGTGGTCGCCGCCACGGGCCGGACGGGCACCGGTCCGCCCGTCGTGGTGGGAGCGGAACCCACCCTTGTCCTGCTCGACGACGTGCACCTGCTCGACGACGTGCACCGGGACCAGATGCAGCAGCTGATCGAACTGACCACCACCGCGCCGGTGCTGCTGGTCCTCGCCTACCGGGACCGGCAACTGTCCCGTGGGGCGGCGGCGGTGCTGTCCCGGGCGGCCGCACGCGGCCAGCTCACCCAGCACCGGCTAGGTCCACTGGACCTCGGCCAGACCCGTGAGCTGCTCGGTGACCGGCCGGACCTGACCCGGCTGCACGCCGAGGGTGACGGCAACCCGCTCTACCTGCAACTGCTGGCTGCCGCAGACGCGGAGGCCATGACCGACGCCCACCTGATCCTGCTCGGCGAGCTGGCCGAACTCGCCGACCGCGAACTGCGGGTCGCCCAGGCGGCCGCCGTGCTGCGTACCCCCGGTTCGGCGGAACTGCTCGCCGCGGTGGCCGGACTGGACGTCACGGAGACACTGTCCGCCCTGGACACCCTCACCGAACTGGACCTGATGCGCCCGGTGCAACTGCTGCCGCGCTTCGCGTTCCGGCACGACGTCGTCCGTCGGTTCGTCTACGCGCAGATCGGCCCCAGCCAACGCCTCGCCGCCCACCGGCGCGTGGAGACCGAACTGCTGGCTCGCGGCGCTCCGGTCACCCAGCGCGCCCACCACATCGCCCGGGCCCTCGACACGGGCCGTCCTGAGCAGTTGCCCGTTCTGATCGACGCGGCGCGGAGCACCATGCACAACGCACCGGCCGATGCCCTGGAGTGGTTGGAGGCCGCGCTGCAACTGCTGCCCGAGGGCGACGACCGCTGGTACGAAGCGCAGGTGCTGGCCCTGCGGGCCCAGTTGCTGCGCGGCGGTCGATGCGACGTGCAGCAACTGGTGCACACCCTCCTACCCCGGGTGATCCGCATGCCTGGCCGGGACTTCTCCTCGACCATGGCAGTCGCCGTCCGGGTACGCCGGATCCAGGGCCGGCACGCCGAGGCGTCGGCCCTGATCCGGGAAGGGCTGGCCGCGCTGCACGGCACCCATCCCTCCGCTCCCTCCACGGCCGTGGCCATGCACACGGAACTGGCGGCACTCGCCCTCGACCGGCTCGATCAGGAAGCCGCCCGCCTGAACGCCCGCGAGGCCGCCACCATCGCCCGGCAGCACGGAGACCGGCTCGGGGAGGCGGCCGCCGTCGCCCAGATGGCGATGGCGCACCTGCTCGCCGCGGACAGCGACGCCGCGGACCGGGCCGCCGACATCGCGGCCGATCTGGTGGACACCACGCCGGACAGCAGCGTCGTCACCAACCTGCCGGCCCTCTACCTGGTGGCCTCGACGGAGGACGCCCTGCACCGGCTCACCGAGGCGCAACGGCACCTGTCCCGTGGTGCCGAGGAGGCCCGCCGAACCGGACAACGTTTCATCCTTCCCGCCATCCTGACCTCGCTGGGGGCGGTGGAGTTGCAACGTGGACTACTCGACCGGGCCGGCCGCACCCTGGAGGAAGCTGCGGAACTGCTCGAACCGGAAGGCACGTCGACGGCCCGGGCTTCGGTCGCCGCGCTTCTCGCGCTCGTACGGTACTGGCAGGACTCCGACCGAGAGGCCGTCGCGGTGATCGCCCTGGGTGATCAGGCCCTTGCCCTGATCCGGGACCAGGGGCCGGCCGAGGAGGCGATCGCGCCCTGCCTCCTGGCGGACCTGCTGATCAAGGTGGCGGAGCCGGAACGCGGGCGTCGGCTGATGCTCGACGCTCTCGGCGGCCCGGAGATGCCACGGATCGCCCCGCCGAACCGGTCCCGGTGGTACGAGGCGTTGTCCATGGCCGCGCTCCGGATGGGTGACAAGCGTGACGCGAGCCGGTGGGTCGACCTGGCCGAGGCCTCGGTGCGCAACCTCTCCGTCAGCCGTCAGGGCTACCTGATGCGCGCCCGCATGCGGCTGTACGCCGCACGCGGGGAAACCAGCCCGGCGCTGGCCGCCGCAGAGCAGGCAGTCGAATGCTTCGCCGGTCGGGGACTGGACCTGGACCTGTGCCGGACGATGGCGGCGACGGGATCCGTACTGGTGGACGCCAGCCGCACCGACGAAGCCCGCGCCTGGCTCGGACGGGCGGCCGCGCTCGCCGAACAGTGCGGTTCGGCCCGTCTGGTCGATCGGGTTCGCCGGCAGCAGAGCCGTCTCGTCCCGGAGGCGCCAACCAGGGGTGGCGACCCGCTGGCCGTGCTGACCGAGCGTGAACGGCAGATCGCCGATCTGGTGAGCCGCGGTATGACCAGCGTGGAGGTCGCACACGGGCTCTTCCTGAGCGTCCGTACGGTCGACACCCACCTGGGTCGGATCTACCGCAAGCTCGGCGTGTCGAACCGGGCGAGCCTGGCCCGGGCGATACTCCGGTCGCACACGACGGCGCCGGCCGGGGAACCTCGGTGAGGTGAGCGGAGCGTCGTCGCCGCGCGGCGGGGCCGACGGTGCGCGATTCGCGTCCTACGCGGACCTGAACCGCGACCGTCGGCCGACGCTGTAGGAGGACTGCATGTGGAACCCCGGGGCGGCCCGGTTCTGGATCCTGAATGCGTTGGCCGTGGTGCGGTTTCTGCTCGCCGTGGTCGGCTCGGTCCGGCGCCTGCACCGCCGGTGGACCCGCTGACTACCTGCTTCTGTGTCATGCCTCTGCGTTGCGGCGGGAGTAGCCCGCTGGGCGTGAACGATCAACGCGAGGAGATCCGTAGGCAGACCACGACCGTGGACGTCCCGACCGGCGACGGAACGCGGAGGTACATCGTCGGGCCGACGGGGATGGTGAGTCCCCAGCCGTGAGTCTCTTTGGGACCCGTTCGCGCTGCATCGCGCCGTCAGCATGGCACTGGCAGACCCTGCTGGAAGACCCCGAGGAAGAGCCTGAGTACCGCGCCTATACACAGCTCTACGCCGAGACAATCCCCTGGCGACCGCACGCGATTGACGTTCTGTGGCGAGCTGTAGCCGACGACGAGTTGGCAAACGTGATCCTCGCGACGTCTGATCTTCGTTGGCTGTATCACCCCTACGACGGTGGAGCTGACGTCATTCTGTCGACGCGAGAGCAACGGGACGCGCTGAAGGCACAGCACCGGGATTGGCTTTCGCAGCAGCCGTCCGGACTTTAGATGCCGTCAGTCCGTCACCCTTGACCGGCGGTCAAGATGCGCTACCGGCCCGACGCACTTGACCGACGTGGTCCCCAGGAAGCCAGAAAGGCCGGCCCGACGTCTCGGACCAGCCATCTGACCTGCGATAACACCTTGTCGGGACGGCCGGATTCGAACCGACGACCCCTTGTTACCGAACGTAGCCACCGCAACCTTGTCATCGGTTGTCAGATATGAGCGATGAACTGCACAGATGTAATCAGGCAGCGATCGTCGATTCTCACTGATTGTCAACTATGAGCGGGGGTTTTCGGGGGGTAAACGGGGGCCGGCGGGGCATCACCAGGCCCACCGCGTCCCGGCCCCCCATCAGCAGCGCACCCGTCACAGTCTGGGGCGTACACCCGGTCGCCGTGGTCACGGCCGCCGGGAACGGCGCACCCCCACCCATCGCGACACGCTGAACGCAGGCATGGGGTTCGTGCCGGTGGGGCGACGGCATCCGGGCATCCATGGTCGCCATCAGAGATGATCTGCAACTGGCACCCAGGCAACGAGCGGCAACCGGGCTGACGATGTCGTTGGATTCGGTTCGTGTGTCAGGAACGACGGCGCAGTGAGCGCAGCGCGGGAACCGCGTCGGTGGCGGCGAGCGCCCAGAGCACGAGCAGCGGCTGGAAGAGCAGGCGGACCGCCCGTGCCGCGTCGGTGTCCAGGCCGAATCCGTCACGCCCTTCCGTGAACTGAGCGATGTTGCCCGGGAAGACCACGACGAAGAAGGCGGCTACGACCGCTCCGGTGAGGCCGCGTACGGGCTGTCTCCAAGCGACGAGCAGGGCCAGCCCCAGACAGATCTCGACCACTCCGGAGGCGACGACGACGAGGTCGGCATCAAGCGGGAGCCAGGAGGGCACCTGCGCCAGGAACTCCTCGCGCGCGACGGTCAGGTGGGCGGTGCCGGCAACGAGCAGCATCACGCCCAACACGACCTGGCCGACCGCGCCCGTCAACCGTCGGGCAGACGTGGATGTCATGGTGTCTCTCCCGTGGCGTGAACGAGGGACGGACGGCCGGCCCGCTGCGGGGGCGACTCCCACCACCCTACGGACAGAAGAGGGCGGTCCGGCTCCCAGGCCCGGTACCGCCTCGTCTGTCGACTGAGCTGTGGGAAGTCTCCGTCGAGGTGACCGACCCTGCCGCCGGCCCATGGTCAGTTCCAGCGACGGACGGTACGGCCGGTGGGCTCCCCCACCGCTGCCCGTCCAGCTGTTCGGGAGTCGCCAGTCGTGGGTGAGTAGGCTGCCCGCCGCTGGGGTGGGGCTGAGACCACCGTTGGCGCAGGCCATCGTGATGGATCACGCCGAAGCGCAGGCCGCAGCCGTCCCGACGCTCCCCGGAAGCCACTCGTGATGAACAACGCCCCGTGTGACGACCCAGTCATGTGCGAGGAGATCCTCGCCAACGCCTGTTGTGCAAGATGGCGAGGCCATCGGCCGGTCCCGTGGCGGGTTGAGCACGAAGATTCACCTCGCCAGCCAGGGCAGGCTTGCGCACTCGGTGCGCATCAGCTCACGCCCGGAGCGGAACTGCCGCTCCGGCTCCGGCGCTACCCGCAGGATCGCCGGCTCACGATCGGCCAGCTCCAGCCGGTGAGTGTTGTTGTAGAGCCCGCCGCCCAGCTCGACCGTGGAGACCGGCTCAGCGGTTGGCCCGAAGACGCGGTGGCAGATGGCGCGCACGTCCTCGGCGCCGATGGACCGCTGGAATGCGCCGGTGGGTCGCGGCAGGGGGCGAAAATCCATGACTACATCTCCCCCGGATCTGGCGCCGTCGCGGATGCCGGCGGCCGGTGACCTCCTGACTCCCGCACCGTACCGCCCGCCTACGTCCCGCCCGGTCCAGCGCCGTGGACCGCCTGCCAGGCTTACGGAGCGCCGGCGATCAGCCTGCCGATGCGGGTTTCGACCTGATCGAGGCTGACGACTCCGTCCCGGAGGTTGTAGTAGCCCTGCTCGACCACTTCCGGGTCCACCCCGGCGGCGCGTGCCTCGGCGCGAAGCGATTTCAGGTCGATTTCCTCGCGCAAGGCCTGGGCGACCGCGGCCCTGTCTCGCTTCTGGAGCTGGATGGCGGCCTCCTGCTGGCCACGCCGCACGAGGAGCACCCCGGCGGCGATGCCCCCGACGGTGGTGGCGCCGGCTGCGGCGTAGTAGAGGATCGGGATGTGCATGACTGGCCTTTCAGGCGGCGGCCCGCTGACGGGCGGCACGGGCAACGGCGCTCCCACGGCGCGGACCGCACCGTATCGCGCTGGCGCGAGTGTGCGTGAGCCGAACCGCTGGCGCGAGCCAACCGGCCGGGCCGCACGCGGCTCGATCGGCGGATCGAGCCGCGTGCCTGTCGGTGCCTTCCGGTCCGGGCCGCCCCACCTGCAGTCGGCCGTGGCCGACGGCCGGAGGGTGGCCTCGCCGACACCACCAGCCTGGCCACCAGGCCGGCGAGTGCGGTCACGGATGAGCAGCTGATCGCGATGCTGGTCGATCGGGCTCGCGGTGACGGGCTGAAGCTGACCGGTGAGGGTGGACTGTTGCAGCAGCTGACCAAGCGGGTCCTGGAGTCGGCGCTGGACGGTGAGATCACCGATCACGTCGGCTATGACAAGCATGACCCGGCGGGTCGGGGTAGCGGGAACACCCGTAACGGCAGCCGGACCAAGACGGTGCTCACCGATGTGGGGCCGGTCGAGGTTCGGGTGCCACGTGACGCCGCCGGGACGTTCGAGCCGCAGATCGTGCGTAAGCGGCAGCGCAGGGTTGACGGGCGTCGACGACATGGTCCTGTCGTTGTCGGCCAAGGGCCTGACCCACGGCGAGATCGCCGCGCACCTGGCCGAGGTGTACGGGGCTGAGGTGTCGAAGCAGACCCAGGTCAGTGTCGGTGGCCCGCTTGGGCCATCGGTGGGCGGACGGCCGCCCCCACATGATCGCGCCGTCCCTGGCTGGCCGATTTTCCTCGCTTCCGCACCGTCTCGCTCTTCGTGACCGGGGCCGTAAGCACCTATTGTGCGGCGGTCGTCATCTGAGCAAGGTGCTGTGGCATCTGGCGGTGACCGTCAGGGTTCGGACGTGCGGTGGCGTTGAACGGCGGCTGGTTGTGTAGCCACAGCAGGCCAGCGAGGTTGGTCGGCATCGTCCACTGGGTAGGCCGTGCCGGGTTGACCGTCTTGGTGCCGATGTATGTGTCTCCGACGTTGAAATGGAAGCCAATCGTGGAGGCACCGGCGAGTAGGTCGTCGAGATCTGCCAGGTCGACGCTTGTGAAGCGGTGCGATCCGACGGCGATGACCAGGGGCACGTTGTGATGGTTGGCGAGGTCTGCGTACTTGCTGACCTTCTCGTCGACGGCTTTGACTAGCCGGCTGGCGTCGACCGGTCCGGCGACACCGCTTGGTGCGGCGAACTGGGCGCGGATCCCGTTCGCTGACTGTAGGGGTCGTCCGAACCTGTCGGCGAGCACGGCAAGGGTGTAGCCGTGTGCGTGGATCTTCGAGGTGCCGGGTCCGTCCAGCAGTCGGGCGCGTACTTCGCGGGCGATCTTCTTGGCGGTTCCTGCGTCGGGTGGCTTCGGCGCGAGATGCCGGGTGCCCTGGAGTACGAGCACGACGCCTACAGGGATCTCCGCTATGCGCCTTTCGAGCGCTTTCCACGCGCGGATACGCCCGAAGGTTTCCTTGGCAGGCTGGTCGGTGTGGACCTCGATGAGGAAGGCCAGCTCTCCGCTGGGGGCGTGCGCGGTCCAGTCGGGGGTCAGGCCGCCGTGGTCGTGTTCGTACACGGCGGTGTAGCCGGCTGATCGGATCGCGGCGCCGGCCGCCAGCTCGAAGGTGACGGGCCAGAAGTGCTCGTCCAGCCAGAGGCGCCGGGCGAGCGCGTCGGCCTGCGGGATGGGCAGCAACGCCAGTTGCGCGCCGTACCAGCGCCGCCAGTGCTCGAAGCCGGGGTCGACCGCGATGTCGTAGGTCAGCTGCCGCTGCTCCGGTGTGCGCGCGCCGTGCCTCGCCCGATGTGCTGTCACGAAGTCTGGGCCGAACCGGCCGTGGCCTTCCACACCTCCATCCTCCCTGACGCGGCAACCGGATTCCCGGCCGTAGCACGGGGTGTGGCGGTCGAAACTGACTGGTCGAGCATCTGGCCGCCGTCGGATACTCATTGCTCATGTGGTCGCAGCGGCGACCGGATAGCACGGAATAGCAGGGGAGCGATCAGGTTGTCGGTGCTCGACGTTCAGGACGGTAACGGCGCTCGCTCCTTGTCGCCGCGCCAGGCGCGGATCGTGGCACGGCTTTCGCGTCTCGTAGGGTCCGGTGCGGCAGACTTCTTTCGTGACGCGTGCGAGATGTTGGTGGAGTCGCCCTCCCACCGTAGCGCCACGCACCTGATCAGCCACGCCCTGCGGGAGGTTGACAGTTCCCTGCGCTACATCCTTGAACCCCGAACGGTGCCGAACACCCCCAGTCCGGACAAGCGCGGCAAAAAGCGGAAACAGCAAGAGGAGAAACGGGGACATCTGCAAAGCATCACCGCCGTGTGCGCGGCGCTGGACCTGCCGACCGACCATCCCGTTGCGGTGTTCTGGCTTCAACAGGCCGAGCGCGACTCAGCGACGAACCTCGCGGGTCGTGCCCACCGACACGCCCTGGAACGTGCCCGTCCGCTCGACCGCGAGTTCCGGAACTACTTCGCCCGCTTCGAGGACCTGTTCGAACTCGTGCTGGGTCGGTTCGAGGAACAATACGTCCGTGTCTTCGACCGGCTCGACGCGCTGCTCGGCAGCGAGCCAACCATTGAGCTGGCCAAGGAGCTGCGGCAGCGGCTTCCATCGAATCCAGTCACCCGCCAGCGGTTCTTCAGCCGGGCTGCCGCAGCCTGGATCGGCCCGCTGACCGAGGAGGGATTCTTCAAGTTCCCGCCTGAGCCGCGACTCGATCCCACGGACGGCAGCGTGGAAGTCCCGGCCTGGCCGGAGTCGGACTACCTGGCGCGGGTAGCGGCCGACGTGCCCGGCGACGTAGTACGAGCAGTCCTGGAGATGGCACCGACCGAGAACAGCCGTGTCGTGTGGGACTTGACCCGTCTGGCCCTGGCCATCCCGCCGGGCGAGGCCGCGACGCTGGCGCCGAAACTCGTAGCGGCGATTCCCGGACCGTACGGTGTCATCGCCGCAGACCAGATCGGTGAGCTGGCCGTGCGCCTGGTCGAAGGCGGTCACCCAGCCGCAGGAATGGACCTGCTCCGCGCGGTACTCGGCGGATTTTCGGACATGGGCGCGACCAGTGGACGCAGCTACGACCACGTTCAGGTACTGCGAGAGTCCGTGCCGCCGGTGGCCCGTATCGTCGGCCGGCCGGTGCTGGCGCTGCTGGTCGACGAGCTCAACAGGGCTGTCACAAGCCCTGCGAAGGGGCGTTCCCGGATCTGGCGCCCGGCGATCGAACCGCTGCGCGAACGTCGCAGTGACACAAACGTTTCCAACGCCCTCGTCGATGTCCTCATCGAGATCGGCACCGCGTTGCACGACGATGGCATCCTCTCGGTGCGGGACACCGCGCGTGAGCTTGCGGTCGACGGGCCAGACGTGCTGCGCCGAATCCGGCTGCACCTGCTATGCCTTCGTGGTTACGACGCCCCTGACCTGGTCGCGGAGTGTCTGCTGGACCCGGCGCTGGCCGTCGACCACGCCGTCGAGCGGGAGTACCTTCTGCTCGCGGCCGCCGGACAAGCCTGGCTGGAGCCGCCCAAAGTCCGCAGCCTGCTCGACTTCTTCGACGGAAAACCCGACACGACGGTGTGGGAGCAGCGCATCCGCCGCGAAGGCGTAGGCGCCGTCGAGGCCGAGGACCTTCTACGTCAACGAATCGACCAGTGGCGCCGCGACCGGTTCGCCGCTCTTGAGCCGCTGCTGGACGGCGACCGCCGCGCCCGCTACGAGGCGCTGGTCGCAGAGTACGGTCCCGCCCCGGACCGGTCAGTACCTCCACCTGCAGCGTTCACAGTGTGGGGTGGTGAGGGTGTCGTCGGGGCCGCCGAACTGCAGCAGCTAACGGCCGACGCGCTGGCCCAACTGCTGCACGAGTGGCAGCCACCGCAAGACCGGCGGGAGCTCGACCGGTCGGCGATCAGGCCTGCGCTCGCGGCTGCGGTGGCGCGTGAGGCCACCCGGTGGTCGACGGACGCCGCCGCCTTCATCGGGCTACCACCGGAGTACGTTACGTCGATCCTAGATGGGTTCTGGGGAGCAGCCAGGGCCAAGGAACGCCTCGACTGGAAGCCACTGACCACCCTGCTGGCCTGGATCGACGGCGAAGCCACCAGCGAGCTCGCCGCCGATGTGGTACAGCGTCGTGAGCGGCAGTGGCGCGCAGCCCGCTATAGCGTGATGCGCCTGTTTACCGTCGACCCGACAGCCGACCCAGAACGAATCCCCTCGGACGTCGAACCTGCCATCTGGTCCATCATCAGCGCCGCCTGCGCCGACCCCGACCCTCAGCGACAGGACACACCGAACGAGCAGGACGACGGTGAGTTGTCGTCGGCCTCACTCGACGCCGTCCGCCCAGAGGCGCTGCGTGCAGCGATCCTCTGGGGCCGGCGCGCCCAGCAGCGGCCCGGATACACCGGCGTGTCTGACGTGACGCATGTCCTCGACGCGCACGTCACTCCAGCCGCCGACCCAGCATTGGCGGTCCGCGCGATGTTCGGCCAGCATCTGCAAGCGCTGCTGAGACTGGATCCCGACTGGACCTCCCGCCGCCTCTGCGACATCCTGCCGATCGAGCCCGAACACACCCGCGCGTGGCGCGCCGCCTGGAACGGGCACCTTGAGAACCGGGTGCTGACCGACACCGCGTGGGGGCTGCTTCGACCGCACTACCTGCGCGCGGTAGACATTCTCACACCCACCCCGAACAACGAATGGGAACAAGCACGAGCCAACCTGCTGGCGTTTCACCTGGGCAACCGGTTCTGGTTCGGCCATCTCGACCTCGACGACCCGGACCATCTCCTGCAGCGGTTCTACGAGCAGGCACCCGCCGAGGCAGCCAGCATCATCGTCGAATCGGCCGGTCGCAGCTTCAACCGCGACGAGCCCACCGACCCAGAGCGCCGCGAGCGACTCATGCGGCTGTGGGAGTACCGCATCGACGCGGTCCGACGCGATGCCGACCCAGACGAGCTGTCAGCCTTCGACGACTGGTTCGTCAACGGTCGATTCGACGACGCGTGGTCACTGAACCAGTTGTACGAAGTCCTCAGCCTCGCCCCGGATATGGAGCTCAGCGTGCACGTCCTGCGTCGGCTGCGCACCCTCGCGCTCACGCATCCGCACGCGTGTCTCCATGTTCTCGACCGGGTGCCCGGACGTCCCGGACACTATTGGAAAACCTCTCGGCACAGGGCGCTCATCCACGAGATCATCGCGACGACGTGCACGGCGGATGACGCCGCCGCGAGCGCAGCAAGCCGGCTGGTCAGCGCCTTCGCGGTCGACGGTTTCGACTTCCGCTCGGCGCTCGACGGCGACGCCAGTTCCAGCGCCGAGACCGATCGCTGCACTGACTGAGGGACTTGCCCAGGGCTGCGGATGGGCGCATCGGCGAGACGAGTGGCCAGCCGGCCCTTCACGCTCGGCCACTGCGTAACGATGACGAAAGTCGACAACACGGTTACCAAACGTCACGCTGCCGAGCTTGCCATCGCTGGCCATATTTTGTCGTTGACCTGCACAAACGCTGCCCTGCTTCTATCGCTGTTTGTCACTCGTAGTCCGATCCTCCACAAAAGCTCCGGCAGGAAGTGGTCGATCGTTGAATGGCACCAGCACGGGCCGTGGTGGCAGCCGGAACCCCGTGTCGGCTCCGCCTGAAAAACTGGCTCTGGCACACATTCGTGAGTCGTACTCGCTGAGGGTTCGGGTTGGGTGCCCAGGTGGAGATCATTGTGGCGTTGCTTCCGCATCTGGTTGGCCTGCGGCTGGAAGCGGTGGTGGTTCGCGGCGTCGGGGTCAGGATCGACGCGGCGACGAAGACGGTGCGGGCCGCGTGCGTAGCCTGCGTCGCGCGGTCGACCACTGTGCATGGTCGGTATGTGCGGCGGTTGGCCGATGTCAGGTTGGGTGGCCATGAGGTGCTGGTCGCGTTGACGGTCCGCAGGTTCACCTGCCTCAGCGTCGGGTGTCGGCGGCGGACGTTCGTCGAGCAGGTTCCCGGGCTGACCCGCCGGTATGCCCGACTTACGGTCCTGGCGGCGGGTGACCTGGAAGCCGGTCGCGGTGGCGTTGGGCGGTCGACCGGGAGCCCGGTTGGCGCATCGGTTAGCGGTGTCGGTGTCCCGGATGACGTTGATCCGGATGATCCGCAGGATGCCCGACCCGCCGCCAATGACGCCGACGGTGCTGGGCGTCGACGACTTCGCCCGCCGCCGAGGGCACCGATACGCGACCGTTCTGCTCGACATGCACACCCGCCGGCCGATCGATGTCCTGCCCGACCGCACCGCCGACACCCTCGCCGCATGGCTGCGCGAGCACCCCGGCGTCCAGATCATCTGCCGCGACCGCGGTGGCAGCTACGCCGACGGCGCCCGCAAAGGCGCACCCGATGCGGTTTAGGTCGCCGACCGGTGGCACCTGCTGAAGAACCTCAGCGACACCATCGAGAAGGTCGTCCGTGGGCACCGTCGGTGCCTACGCGAGCACACCGATCCGAGACCGGCCCCGGCGACGCGATCCACAGCCGAGCCGGGATCCACCGGACGGCGGGCGGAGAACACCCGCCAACGCCACGTGACCGTGCACGCCCTACGAGCTGAGGGGTTGTCGATCAGCGCGACCGCCCGCCGGCTCGACATGAACGTCAAAACCGCCCGCAAATACGCCCATGCCGCGACCGCCGAAGCGTTGATCGGTCCGAACGCCAGCAGCCGCCCCAGCGTCCCCGCACCGTTCCACCCCTACCTGCGGCAACGCCTCACCGACGGTGTCCACGAGACAGCCGACCTGCACGCCGAAATCCTGGCCCGGGGCTATCAGGGAAGCCTGCGCGTGCTGCGGGATTGGCTTGCCACGAACCGCACCCGACCCACCCCGGCAACCACAGTCCGTGTGCCGTCGGCCCGGCGGATCACCGCCTGGATCATGCGACCCGGCCACAAGCTCACCGACGACGACCGCACCGACCTCGCCGACGCCCGCAGCCGGTGCCCGCACCTCGACACCGTTGCCGATCTGGCCCGAGGGTTCGCCGCACTGGTCCGCCCCAGGGCACCGGACAACACCTCGACGCCTGGATCGACCGCGCCCGCCACGCCGGATACTCCGAAATTCGCGGCTTCGCCGCCGGCCTGGCCAGCGACCGCGACGCCGTCGTCACCGGCCTCGCCCAGCCCTGGAGCTCAGGCCCGGTCGATGAGCACGTCAACCGCATCAAGACGATCAAGCGACAGATGTATGGCCGCGCGAACCTCGACCTCCTACGCAAACGTGTCCTGACCAACCCGTGAGCCGCCACCAAGATCAATCACAGGAAGTCACGGCGTCGACCCGCCTACGCGCCATCCCGTCTCGCCCACGCGCGGCTCCTGCCTTGTCGGAGCAGCCGGTCACCTCCCCGTACACGCCGGATTCCTACGCGACGGCGGCCGGCTCGACCTGCCCGACGACCTGGCGGAACTCGCCGTGAGGGCGCTCGATGGATCATGGCCGCGGGCTCCGAATGGCGCGACCTGTGGCAGGACGCCACCGACATCGGAACCGGAGGGGACGCGGACCGGCAGGCAGGGCAGCAGGAACAAGCGGACAAACAAGCTGTTCACCACTCGGGACAGGAGGTCGTGTCATGGCGGTGGCAACAGGAAGACGATGTCTTGGGTCTCGTCGTTCCCGAGGACCGGGCGCGATCGGCGGTCAACGAGGCCTGGTCAATCGATCGCAGCGTGGTTCCGTCAGATAGTGACGGTAGTGTGCCCGGCGTGCTACAACCTGCTACTGACGTCGGTTTCGCTCAGCGCGTGAAAGCGCTGGCGTGTACGGCACCGCTTCATGATCTCGACAGTCGCAAGTCACAGGTCCAGTCGGCGGACTTCAACGTCTACCAGATGAGTGAGCTGGCGCTGAACGCCATCGACTTGGTCACCCTGTCGATGGACTTTGATACTGGGGCTCCGCCGGAGAGGATTGTCGCCGACCTGGCCGTGTTCGCGGCCCGGCACGCCCCGGACCGTGACGACGCCGAGCACCTGCGGGTGGCGCGGTGGGTGTTGGAAAACCTGCTCAACGTCGGGTCGACCGACCGTGGCTTCCGGGCGGTGTATGGAATCACCGCAGGTGACGGTAGCTACAACCGGTTCGAGTTCGACTTCAAGCTCCTCGAAGAGGTTCCGGCGGCTGACGGCAGCATCTTCCTGCGGGCGACGAACGAGGCGGTCAACGTCTTGGTCGGTGCGCTCGAGCTGGACATCGAGTCGGCGCAGATCGCGGCCGATCTCCGCCTGGAGACCCTGATCCGCCGAGGCCGGCTCTCCGACGCGCAGGCAGCAGCACAATCGGCCCGGTACCGCACGATCCAGTACGGCGAGAAACTGCGTCAGCGTTTGGAAGCCACCGAGCGGGATGTGCGCACGGTGGACTGGCTGACCGAGATGCCGGCGTTCATCGCCGAGGCAGTGGAACACATCGCGGCCCGGTTCAAGGCGGAGAACGCCATCCTGGTCAACATCATCGAAGTCCGGGACACCGCCGACATCGCGTCCCGCAAGCTGCAGGCGGCCGGGCTGGTGGAAGTCGTCCGGGATTGCCTGCGCCGCCACGAGCAGCTGCAAAGCGCGCTGCAGGCCGCTGGCCGCCGATTCCGGGCCCAGCAGGACCGGCAGACGTTCGCCCCAGACAGCCCCGCCGCGGCACTGAACCTGCATGCACAGCTACTCGTCCCGGCACTTGGTCTGCCAGTCGAGCAGGCCGATCAGGTACTGACCGCGTACTTCGCCCGGGGAACCGGCGTGAACGTTCCTTCGGCGGTGCGGCTCATTGACCTGTTCACCGCGCTGGTGACCCCGCCACCGGAACGAGAGCTGCTCGGCGGGATCATCGACGAGCCGCAAATTGACGAGACCGAGGAGGAGCCCGCCTTCCCCGCCGAGTGCTACGACCTGCTCGACAGCCTTCTGGACCTCGACGTTGACGCGCCGCGCCGACTGTCGGGGCTGCTGGAGGAGGCCCGGTCGCTGCACCCGGACCTACCAAGCCTGGTCATCGTGCGGATCGTCGCGCTGGCCGCGCAGGAGATCAACCCGGCGTTGCGGCACAAACTGCCGTCCGTGTTCATCGCCGTCGACGACGGCACCGTGCTTGACGACCCGGAGTTCGCCGGTGCGGATCTGATCGTGGCCCGCGCCGCTATCGAACCGGCCGACGCGCCTGGCGCCGCGTTCGCTACCAGTTCCCGGGAAGGATCTGCTGCATGACCACACCATCGCAGGTGACCGCGGACGCGGCCCGGCTCGTCGCGTTCGGTCTGCGGCCGAAGCTGGTCCCGGCCCGTGATGACGAATACCGCGAGCTTGTGGAACGTGCCCGCACCGACGATGTGTTCGCCGCCGTCGTGCAGGCCGTCGCGACCGGCATGGACCTGATCGTGATGGAGATCAGCGACCGGGCGGGGATCGTGGTCGCGTCGGCCGAAGACAGCGTCTTCGCGGTGAAGATGACCGACTACGCCCGCCGGACCGGCAGCGAAGGCAAGGCCGCGGAACGGGTTCTGCACGCGCTAGCTCACCTGGGCGCGGCAACGCTGGCGTTCCCCCGGCCGGCGGACCTGTCCAACGAAACGTATCTGGGCCGAATCACCGTCGAAGGCGTCGAGGCGTTCGTGCGTGAGGCGGCCTCGCGGCTTGCGGAAGCCGCGACGCAGGACGACGCCGCAGACACCGCCGCCGGCGAACCGGGGTTGGAAGCTGCATGGCGGGTCTACACCCGCCGAGCGCGGACCGGAAGCACCGGCGACGGACGCAAACTCGCATCAAGCACGACCGGCATCATCAACAAGGCGCTGATGTTCCTCGCCGACCAGGGCCTGCTGGTCCGCACCGGCGACGAACGCGGCGGCACGTTCCGGACCACACCGCGCTACCGGACTCAGGTCCGTGAGGCCGGTGTGGTGATGTTCGACGAGCTACTGCGCCTTGGGATCACGCAGATCACCGACGGCTCCGCCACGATCGCGGTCGGCTGGACGCCCCAGTCGCTGACCGAACTGTAGAAAAACCAGGAGAAGAATGTACGAGCTCAACCGCATTCGACTGTTCGGGGTCGGGCCGCGAGGTGCCCGGTACACCGACGTCACCCTGGACTTGTCCGGTGTCGGTGCGACCGTCGGCGGGCAGGGGGCACTGTTCGGGGCGCCGACGCGTCGGCCCAGCCCCTACAGTCTGCTGCTGCTGGAGAACGGCGGCGGTAAGAGTGTGCTTCTCAAGCTGCTGTTCTCGGTCGTGCTGCCGGGCCGGCGTAACACGGTCGGCGGACCCGGGTCGGTGATCGAAAAGTTCGTCGTCGGTGACGACGCCGCGCACGTGGTCCTGGAGTGGATGAACGTGCGCACCGGCGACCGGGTGATCACCGGTAAGACGTTGCAGCGGCGCCGGAGCGGCTCTGCTGCGGAGAAGCTCTCCGAGCAGTGGTGGTCGCTGCGCCCGCACGCGGACGTGGAGATCGACAGTCTGCCATTCACCACTGATGGCCGGCGGCTGCGCGTCGACGGATTCAAAGAGGCGCTGCAGGAGATCGACCGGACCGCTCCGGTGACGCAGTTGACCTGGGTCGGCGCCGAGATCAGCGGCTGGGAAGGTCATCTGCGCTCGATCGGGATCGAGCCGGACCTGTTCCGCATCCAGCGCCGGATGAACGCTGACGAAGGTGACGCGGCGACCGCGTTCAAGTTCAAGTCCAGCCGTGACTTCATCGATTGGCTCCTCAAGGTCGTCCTCGACCCGGCGGACGCGGTCAGCGTTGCCGACAACTTCGAGTCGTACGCCCGGACCGTCGGTGACCGCACCGCGATGCTGCTGGAACGTGACTTCGTCGACGGAGCTGTCGCGTCACTGCGGCCGCTCGCCGACGCGCAGGACCGACACCGGACCGCCTGCACCGCTCGGCAGGCCGCTGAGGATGAAGGTTTGATGCTGCTGCGCCAGATCCGGGCGCGGGAAACCGCTGAGGCGGCCGCGACCAGCCGGCTGCGTGAACTCGCCGCCGGGGCGGCCGAGATCGCCGCCGGTCGGGAGAAGGACCGCGACCGGGCCCGTGACATCGTCAACGAGACCCGACGGCAGACCCTCGCGCTCGAGCATGCCGCCGCGCAGCAGGAACAACGCGATGCGATCGCCGGCCGTGACGGCGCCGATGCGAACCTGCGGGCCTGGGAGCTCGCCGGGCTGATCGAACGCCGTAACACCGCGGTACAGAGCGCCGCCCGATTCACCGAACAGATCGTCACCGCCGAACGTGAGGCCCGTCCCGCCCTGCAAGGCCGTGACGCCGCAGCTGGTGCGCTGCTGAGCAAGCTCGCCGCTGAGGTCTCCGCCGGCCGTGAAGAGCAGGGCCACTTCAACGACACGGAACGTGAACTTCGTACCCGCGCCGCCGAGATCGACGATGACCGGTCACAGACGATGCGCGACGCCGAACGGTGGCGTTCGGAGCAGGCGCAGATCAACGACCGGATCACCGAAAGCCGGCACCTGATCGACGCCGCTGTCGCTGATGGCCTGCTCGCCGTCGGCGAGAATGTCAAGACTGCCGCCGCCGATGCGCAGCAGGCCGCCACAACCGCGGCGGCTCAGCTGCGGACCGCCGAGCATGACGCCAAAGACGCCCAGGCCGCAGTCCGGGAAACCAGCCGCCTGCTGCAAGAAGCTGGCACCGCCCTCAACACGGCCCGCACCGCTCACGGTGACGCCGCCCTGGCGGTGCAGACGATCCTGGACCGGGCGGCACCGCTGATCAGTGACGACCTCGTCCTCACGGCCCTGTCGGCCGACGAGGTCGACGTCGACATGCTCGACGGCGCCGCCGACACGGTAATCGACCGCCTCCACGGCGACGCGAAGATCAAAGAGCAGATCCTCGACGACCTGCGCGCGGAGCAGCGCGACGACCAGCGGCTACTCGAAGCGCTCGGCGACGGCGGATTCCTGCCGCCCCGCGACGCGGTCGAGACGACCCTGACGGTGCTGCACCACGCCGGGATCGGCGCGCACGCCGGATGGCGGTACCTGGCCGAGAACGTACCCGCCGACGAACGCGACGCGGTCATCGCCGATCACCCGCACCTCGCCGATGGTGTCATCATCGTCGACCCCGCCGCACTGGACATGGCCCGGCAGGTGCTGCAGGACGCCCGGCTGCTGCCGGCTGCTGCGGTAGCGGTCGGTACCGGCCTGCTGATGCTAACCACCAGCGGGTCGGAACCCGCCGCCGCCGGGCAGTTCGTCATCGCACCGAACCCGGCGCTGTTCGATCCGGAAGCCGCCGAGTTGCGGCGCGAGCAGCTGCGCACCGCGATGATCACCCGCGGCAGCGAGATCAGCGCCAGCGGCGACGACCTTGCGCACCTGCGTGACGTGCACATCGACCTGGTCCGGTGGCGACGAGACTACCCGCCGGGCCGGCTCGCCGAGCTCCGCGAGTCGCTCGGCCAGCGCGAAACCGAACTCGGCGACGCTGTCGAAGCCGAACGTGAAGCGCGCACGGCCGCCGACGCCGCCGAAGCGGCCCACGACCGGATCACCGGGCAGGTCGACAAGCTGCGCCCCGCCGAGCGGGCGGCCGCGGACCGGTCTGGTGCCCTGGCCCGGTTGGAGCAGACGACCGCGGCTGCCGAACAGCTGCGGGCCAAGCTGCCGGAACTGGCGCAGCAGATCAGCGATGCGGACCGGACCGTGCGGGAAATGACCGCCGACCGGGAGCAGAAGCTACGGGAGGCCACCGAGGCGGCCCGTACCGCGCAGGACGCGGCCGCGCGTGTCGAGCGGCACCGCGCCGACATGCGCGACGTGGTCACCTCCACCGGAGAGCATGCCGCCGCCGTCCCGCAAACCTCAGTGTCCGACCTGCGTTCGGCGTACCTGGCCGCCGCCGCAGCGTACGCCGCCGTCGAAGTCGGCCAGGACATGCGCGCAGCAGCCACCACCGCCGACCGCGAAGCCGCCCGACTGCGGGAGGAAGTCGGCCGCCACGAGCCGGCCGACGTCGACCGCGCCCAGCAGCTGCTGGCGACACCGGAAGGTGCCGACGAAGCGGGCCGGCAGACCGCGATTGCCCGAACCCGCCGGGAACGTGAGCGGTTCGCCGACGCCGTCAGCGCCGCCGACACGAAGGTCGGCGGGCTTGCCAGTGACCTGAAAGCTGCCACCCCGGCCGGTGGTGCAGCCTGGATTCAGCTGCCCGAGTTCCGGCGGCCGACCAATGTCGAGCACGGCCGGCGACTCACCACGACGGCTACCGCCGAGCACCGCGACGCCCAGCACGAGTACGAGACTGCTGTCAGCGACGTCGAGGACCTGAACCGCAAGGTCGAGGTGGCGAAGGAAGCCGCCCGGGCGTTTCGGGAGATCCACGGCCCGCTCGCGGTTCTGCTGGCCGACCCGCCCGCCGACCCGGACGACCCGATCGAGGCGTATGACGGCGACTCCGACGGAGCTCGGGCGGCGACCAGCCGGGTCCAACAGATGCTGAGCGCCGCGGTGATCGAGGAGAGCAGCACCGGCCGTGAAGTGAACCGCCTCGTCGATCACACTGTCCGGCACGCGAATCAGGCGAAGTTCGAGAAAATGAGCAACGTGTCGCGCCGGGCGATCGTCGGCCTCGACCGTGACCAGCTCGCCGCTCGTGCGGCAGAGTTCACCACGCAGCTCGAGCAGCGCTTGGCGACGCTAACCACCGACCTCGACTCCGCCGGCCGGCATCGCAAGATGATCGTCGACCGACTGTCCGCCCTCGTCGTCGGCGCGCTCAAGACGCTGCGCACCGCGTCGCGACTGTCGAAACTACCCGCCGGCCTCGGCGAGTGGGAGGGCAAGGAGTTCCTCCGAATCCGGTTCAGTGAACCCGACCCGGCGCTGCTGCACGCCCACGTCGGTGAAGTCGTCGACGACATGTCGGCGGCAGCGACCGCCCGGGCCAGCAGCGGAACCGCACCAAAACGTGACGGAATGGTGCTGCTACTACGCAGCATCGAAGCAGCGGTCCCGAAGGGTTTCACCGTCGACCTGCTCAAACCCGACGCGGTCCTGCGTGACGAACGGGTACCGATCGAGAACATGAACGAGGTGTTCTCCGGTGGGCAGGAGCTCACCGCCGCCATCGTGCTGTACTGCACTATGGCGGCGCTGCGGGCCAACGAACGCGGCCAGATGCGCACCAAACACTCCGGCGTATTGTTCCTCGACAACCCAATCGGCAAGGCCAGCGCCGAGTACCTGCTCGAACTGCAGCAGGGCGTCGCTGCGGCCCTTGGCGTTCAGCTCGTGTACACCACCGGCCTATCCGACGACCGGGCCCTGGCCGCCTTCCCGCTGTGGGTCAGGATGCGTAACGATGCGGACTTGCGTGCCGGCCTGAAACACATCCGCGTGGCCGAAGTCGTCCGGCGTCAGCTACCGGACCCGTTCACCGACGCCGACGCCGCCCCGGGTGAGATCGCTCCGGGCACGATCACCGCCACCCGCATTTACCGCAGGCCGGCATGGCCGGGACCGTAACTGGCGGCCCGCTGACCCCGCGCGCTACCCGGCTCGCTGCCGAGTTGGAGGCGTGGGGCCGGCGGACCGTCACCCTGGACGAGCTGTGGACGCTGTATGCCCGCGCCGACCCGGCATCGGCAACCCGGGCGTCACGGCGCACGGACCTGGCAGCAGCAGTCGCTGCTCTGACCGCAGCGGGGGTGCTCACACCGTCGAAGGCGACCGACCGGAACGCAGCCCCGCCGTTACCGGTCCGGTTGACGTTGCCGCCCCCGGCCGCCTCGGTTTCCGCGTCGCAACTGGCACGGCGGGTGCCGTGGCGCCCGGAGTTGGCATGGGCGGCCAGCGCCAGACTGACGGTCGGGCAGGTCGGCCTGCTGCAGGCCGTGAACGGCTGGCTGCGTGACAGAGGACGAGGCACCGATATCGTTCCCACTCGGGAGCGTTCGCTGGAACTGTTCGGTTACGAGAAGACCCTGGACGCGGTTCTGGGCACGACGCTTTTTGGTGCCGGCCGGCTCAGCCTCGACCTGCTGCGAACGTTCCGCGCGCACCCGCCGCTACCGGTGCGGACCATCAGCGATGGACACGTCCTGCTGGTCGTCGAGAACGCGGACACGTTCGACACGCTGCGCCGCGTCCTCAGCAGTACCGCAGGGCACGCGGTCGGCCAAATCGCATGGGGTGCCGGCGGCGCGTTCGAAGCCTCCGTGCTCGGCATCGCCGAGTTGACGGCGGTCCGCGATATCGCCTACTTCGGTGACCTGGACGCTGACGGCCTGCGTATCCCCGCGTCGGCGGCCCGGACCGCTGCCGAGGAGCGCCTGCCTGCGGTACGGCCAGCACACGGGTTGTATCGCCTCTTGCTGTCTCATGGGGTACCGCAGAGCGGGCAGCCGGCGGTGGGTGCCAAGGCGGTTAGCCCCTTGGTCGCATGGCTCGGCACGGCGGCCGCTGCGCCTGCCGAGGCGTTGCTGACCGCCGGCATGCGAATCCCGCAGGAGGCACTCACCGGCACCGTCCTCGACACCGACCGGACCTGGCTGCGGGATCTAGCCTGATCCGCACTCATTGCTCTGGACTCCGGCTGCCACCGGGGCCGCCGAGGTGTGCTGCGGTCAGCTGCGATGTAGTCGGTGAGTCGGCTCGCTTAAAGCAACCTCCACGAGAGACGCAGCTTCTGCTTCGGTCGGTCCGTCGCGCCCCTCGGCCGGCGGCTCGACCTCAGGCCAGTTGATGTGCACAGCCTGCCAGCAAGCGGTTGACCGCAGCGCGGGCCGGCATGTCCTCCATGGACAGCAGGCAGGGGAGCTTAGTGATCTGCCGGTGCATCGCATCGTCGGCCTGGTCGCGGAAGGCTACGAGACGCTTGACGTACCGGCTATCGGTTCGGCCCCACTGGTGGTTGTTAGCGACCTGGGTGAACGTCGCTTGTCCGAACAGCGGTGGCACGTGGTCCAGAAGGGCGCGTAACAGTGCATGTGCCGCGTACGCATTGCCGGCACGGTAGTTGTCATCGAGCTCTCGCAGGAGTTCGAGGAGCTTCGTCGTGTCCCATCGCGTTCCTTGCGCTTCCTTGACGAGGCCGAAGACCCGCTCATCGATGTAGCTGCCCGGCTCGTTCGGGGTGACGTTGGGCTTCTCGGAGGGGAGCTCAACGGCCAGGGGCGAGAGAGGCTCGAGCCAGCCTGCCGTCGCCTTGGCGAAGCCCTCGACGCTCTTCACCCGTGCGAAGTGCCTGACGTCCCGACCGACCTTGACGCTCCAATCGTCGCCGTCGGGTGCTCGCCAGCTACCCTCTCCACCCCATCGCTCCCAGTAGAGCATCTCGGAGAGCCGACGAAGTCGGCCGGTGTCACGAAGAGGCACGCGGAGAGCTTTGGAAACCATGCTCCGGTTGACGGTCACCGTCGTCTCACCAGGCTCAGGGTCGTGCGTGTCCTCGTAGCGCGCCAACCAGCGGAGAGTACGGAGGAACAGTTCGACGTCGTCCTGACCTCCGTCACAGCGTTCGATGCCGGCTAGCGTCAACCGCATCACGTCGCGGCCTCTGGGTGCGACGCCCCGGGGCGCGTTAGTCATGAGCAAGGTCGGGGGAATGTCGCCGACCACCTGGGCTACATCAATCTTCATGGCTCGCCACAGCTGGCGGTCTACCCGGTCGAACTCCGGCCAGACGCCGTTGCTACGAAAGTGGTCATACAGTGCTTGGAGAACCGCATGCTGCGGCTCTCTTGCCGGCGTGAGCGCGGAAGCCACTCCTTGCTTCCTTCCTGTAATCGATTCAGAGAGCTGTCGACGGCGTGGGGCGACAGTGCGCTCCGCTTGCCGACTGTCGCCCAAGACCGCCACCCGGCCAGGCACTGGGTGCCAGGAGGGAGCCGCACGAGTCATCGACGTCTGCCGGCGGGATGGACAGACGGACGACCGATACCGCAACTCAGTGGCCTCCGCGGCCGCTTCCGCCGCTCTTCGCGCGCAACTGTCGAAGCGACTGCTTCGTTGTGTCATGAACCCAGTACGCCCAGCCGTCGATCGATGTACCCGTCAGCTTGCCCAACGCCGGCGAGGGCTCCTTATATCTACCGAGGTCCGTCCTGATCCAACCGTCCGCCTCAATGATCGCGGCGAAGCGCCGTCCCTTCCGCACCTGGACGTGGCTCAGGGTGTCCCCCGCCTGCACGAGTCCCTTCTCGATGAGGGCCGTGAGGGCTCCTGGGATAGACGGAGCGGCTGCGTTGGGCATCCCCAATGCCTCTGCTGTCGACTGGCCTTTCTCCAAGAGCAGTCGCCGGAGGACGTCGTTCGGCTGCTCAAAGCCCTTGACGTTCCGTTCTAGCTCGGCGTACACCTCATCATCAATCTCGATCCGTCGCACAAACTCTCCAGTTCTCTCAATCTCCAGCGTTGGAGATTCTGCCAGATCTAGAGAGGAACGGCAAACGCTATCTGGGCTGCATCGGGGCAGGGCCACCTGCTGGAGGGCATCCTGCAGGACCTGGCTGCCGCACCGGCACGGCGAACGCGTCAGTTGCACTCGTGGCACCTCTTGGTGATCGAGACACTACTCAAAGTGTCAGCCTTACGACAGCGCCGACCCCTTTTTGTCGGATCGACAAGAAGCTATGGTCGAGCGGTGCCCGATGACACCTGGGAACCACCCCTGATCCTGCTCGCTGTCGATCTCGTGATCCTCACCCTGCGCGGTGGTCGTCTAAACCTGCTTCTCGTGCGGCGCGGTGTTGAGCCGTTCGTCGGGCGGGCAGCGCTGCCTGGTGGGTTCCTCGCCGATGAGCGCGAGGACATTCTCAGCGCCGCCCGCCGGGAGCTGCGGGAGGAGGCGGGGCTCACCGACATCCCGCACCTGGAGCAGCTCGGTACATACGGCGACCCCGACCGTGACCCCCGTGGACGCGTCGTCTCCGTCGCCCACCTCGCCGTCGTGCCGCGCCTTCCCGAGCCCGTCTCTGGGACCGACGCCGCGGCCGCTGAGTGGACGCCAGTCGACGACGTACTGGCCGCGCGGGTACCGCTCGCCTTCGACCACTTGCGCATCGTCGTCGACGGGGTGGAGCGTGCTCGCTCCAAACTGGAGCACACGGACTTGGCGACGGCTTTCTGCCCGGAGGTCTTCACCCTCACAGAGCTGCAGCAGGTCTATGAGGCCGTCTGGGGCACCCCGCTCGATCCCCGCAACTTCTACCGCAAGGTCCAAGGCACGAAGGGCTTCGTAGTCCCCGCCGGTCCGCCCCGCGCCACGGGCACCGGCCGCCCGGCCCGCGTCTACCGCGCTGGTCCGCGCCGGAACCTCTACCCGCCCATGATCCGCACGGTTCCGACCGTCGCAGCCGGAGGAGACGAGAGATGACCAGACCCGTGGTCGTGCTCACCGCACTGGACCTCGAGTACAACGCAGTCCGCGAACGTCTCACGAAAGTCGAACCGCACATGCATCCGATGGGCACGCGCTTCGAGCGTGGCACCGTGACCGGAGGCTCCTGTGAGATCATTCTCGGCCTTGTCGGCAAGGGCAACCACCCCTCCGCCGTCATCGCCGAGCGCGCCATGACCGAGTTCGACCCGGAAGCGGTCATCTTCGCCGGCGTGGCCGGGGCGCTCTGGCCCTCCGTCGGCCTCGGCGATGTCGTCGTGGCCACCCACGTGTACGCCTATCACGGCGGCACCAGCGAGAGCGACGCTTTCCGCACCCGGCCTCGCGTGTGGGAGATCCCCCATGCCTGTGATCAGCTCGCCCGGCATCTTGAGCGGGAGCGAGGCTGGGCGCGGGGCCTCGCCGGAGGAGTGCCCAAGGTGCGGTTCGGCCCAATCGCCGCCGGAGAGGTCGTCCTCGACTCGGCGTCCTCGCCCGAGGCCGCGCGCATCCGTGATCACTACAACGACGCGTTGGCGGTGGAGATGGAGTCGGCCGGGGTCGCCCAGGCCGCCCACCTGAACCGCTCCCTGCCGGCCGTCGTCGTCCGCGGCATCAGCGACCGCGCCGACGGGACCAAGGTCCACACCGACGGCGAGAACTGGCAGCCGCGTGCCGCCGCCAACGCTGCGGCCTTCGCCCTCGCGCTCGCCCAGGAACTCGGGGCGCAGCATGGCTCCTCCCCTCGCCGTCCCCGGAAAGAAGCAGGTGATGCGTCGATGTCCGGCTCTGTCAGAAACGTCGCCAAGGGCAACGCTCACGTTGGATTTCAAGCACACACCGTTCACCACGCGACCGTCTACGGCGCGCCGGGCGGTGCGGGCGGGGAGACATTCCACGACCAGCTCGCGGACTTGCGCGCCTCGCTTCGTAAGTGCCATGAGGCGGGTGACGTGGACGCGGTCACCTACCGCGCGGCGGAGCAGGAGATGGACGCAGCCGCCGCCGACGTACCTCCGGCCGACGACGAGGCACGGAGCCGCGCGACCACGGCCCTGCGAAAGCTGCGCGGCCTGCTGCTGGACTGGACGGACCTCGCCACCCGGGTCGCGGGGCTCATGGCGGCTCTGCGGGACCTGCCATGAGCGCCGGACCGCAGGAGAGGACGTTCACCAACGTCGCGGACGGCAATGCCCGGGTGGGTTTCCAGGCCCAGGAGGTCCACATTGAGGGCGGATACCACGTCAGCGACGACGACCCGCCGGAGCGGCAGTTCGAGGTCGGCCTCCGCTACCTGGAGATCAGCGCCCCACCCGAGGCGAGAGAGCTGATCATGAAAGCCATCACCCGGGGCTATAGGAACTCCCGCGCCTACTTCTATCTGGCGCTTGCACTGTTGAGCGGCCGTACCCTGCAGAGCTTGCCGGACCAGGAACTCGCGCAGCTGGCACACGTCCGCCGCTGGGCGGCGCAGCGCTCCGAAGATCCCTGGGCCCGGGGCATCAACGCCGTCGGCTCGCTGCTGGACTCGCTGCCGCAGACTACGGCGGAAACTCCAGACCCAGCCGCGATCGGTGTAGTGGTCAAGGAGTTCGAATCGCTTAACCCGCCACTGCAGGAAAGCATCCTCAACCACCTCGAGGTTTTCCTGGCCGGCCCGCACCAGGACTGGACCTGGCAGAAGACGTTCGCGGCCGCCCGGCGGGACAGGACGGCCAACGACCGGGTGGAACGGGTCTGGAAGTTCTTCCAGCCCAAGCCGATCCCTCCCAGGCCGGTTCCGCCGCGCCCGATCCGCACCGACGCGGCGGACTATCTACGCGCCCTCGGCGGCTCGGCACTGCTCCTCATCACGGGTTTCGCGGTGGTCCAGTACGCCTGGGCCCACTCATGGCTTCGCTCAGCCGGCTACCTGATGGTGGTTCTTGCAGCCGTCGTCGTCGCGGTCCGGGCCGGATTCACGATCAGGCTGGCTCGGCATCGACGCCAGGCAGCCCGCCAGCGCCTCACCTTCACACCCCGGCGTGCTCCCACACAGTCCGACCGGTTCGCCTCAGCGATGGACTCCTTGTTCGACCGCTACTTCGGGCGGTACCTGCCGCCGGACATAGCCCGGGAGATGTGGCTGGCTGAGACGGCCGGCATCCGGCAGACCCTCCGTAACGAGCTGGTCGAGCTGTACCGGGAGCAACCGGTCGACGCCAAGCGTGTCGCCTGGCTAGTGAGATTCCTCGCCAGCGACGTCAAGCGGCAGTGGCTCAGCGGTGAGCTGACCGCAGATCCCGAGGACTCCCGAGTGCCATCCTCGACGCGGACCGCCTTCGGCACCGCAGTGTTCGCCCTGGTGGTTACCGGGCCGCTGCTGCTGTGGCAGGCCCTCGTCGAGGCGCCGTTCACGACGGTGATCGCGACGGCCGGAATCGTGGCCGGGGCCCGGCTCGCCATCCAGGGCTGGCTCGCGATCCTCCTCGAGGGCCACCGCTACCGGGACGACATAGACCGGGTCCGGCGCGACTACGAGGACCGGCGCGCGGCGTACGACAGGTGGGTGCGCAAGTTGGAATCGAAGCCGACCGACGCTGAGATGGCGCACTGGCTCGACTGCGACCGCAAGATCCTGGTCGAGGACACGCTGCGGCACTACCGCGTGGCCGCGCAGGACGTGATAGCGCACGCCTTCATCGAGGCGCCCGTGCCCGGGTGCAAGCGGGCCCGGGTCAGCAAGGGACCCTGGCGCTACTCGCGATACAAACTTCTCCTCTTCCTGCTCACCAAGGACGGGGTCCGCCAGGTCACGGTCACCCTCGACTTCGAAACCATGGAATTCGGCGATCGGCAGCGTCTCACCTACCAGTACAACTCGGTCGTGGCGGCGCACGTCGTGGATGCCCGCAACGGCGAGAAAAAGCTCTCCCTTACCCTGACGAACAATCCCCGGGACGAGCTGACGATCACCGGTGAGTGGCCAGGCATGCCGGAACTCGGCGACGACGACCGCATCGCCTCCAAGGTCTCGCTCGACGCCTCGGGCCTCGAACGCACCCTGCACGTGCTAGAGGGCATCGCTGCCGAAGGCAAGGAATGGATCACCCACGAGAACCGCCGAGAACGCGCCGGCCTCCGGCGGCTCGTCGCCGCGATGGAGGGCTGACAAATGCGATGCTGCTCGGCGCGGGGGTCAGAGTCGGGCAGCACTGCGGTTCGGGATGCTGCGGGGTGGTGCTCGGTGACACGGACGTCATCGATCCAGCCTCGCTCAGGGGTCAGCCGGCTGGTCCTGCGGACCTGCTACGGACGTTAGTGCCGACACCTGCCGAAGGGTTGGTGATGTCGGCTAGCTGTCGGCCCGGCACCTAGCGCTGACCCAGGGTCCGGGCGCGAAGAGGCCGCCACACCACTGCCCCAACCGGATTGCCCTCAGAACAGTAGAAGCGCGTCGAACTCCGGTTCTTCGTCCCTGCTGGCCATGACACCGCGGCTGCCGCTCAGACGGCGGCGGCCCGCAGGACCATCGCCCACCACCTCCTCCCCCCGCCACTCGTGCACGCCGGGGGAGTGCTTCATCCTTGACGGATCGACAAGTAGGACCGTCACAAGCAGGGAGGACATACGGGGTTGTCGCGATGCTGTCGCAGCCGAGCGGGGCAATGGTAGAGGTGGCAGAAGTTCACCTCTACCGAGGAGGACATCATGAGACAGAACCCGAACCGGGGCCGCGTCTACCGCTGCTGCGCCTGTCGTGATAGCACCGGCCGACTACTCGGCCCCCGGTGCCCCAAGCTGTCCAAGGCGCGGCACGGCGGCTGGGCGTTCGCCGTCGACCTGCCGAGCCTGAACAAGCGCAGCACCATGCGCCGTACCGGTTTCGCCACCAAGGCGGCGGCCTCGGCGGCCCACTCCCATGTGCTTGAGTGCGAGCGCGCCGGTGTCAGCCTCGACGACAGCGAGACGATCGCCAGCTACCTCACCTGCTGGCTTGAGACCAAGTCCCCGAGCCTCAAGACGAACACCGTGAACCGCTACACCGCCTACATCCACAACGACCTCATCCCCGCGCTCGGCGCCGTGCCCTTGGAGCGGCTCACTCACGACCACGTCACCCAGTTCATCCAGCGTGAGCTCGCCGCCGGCCGCGGCCCGGTCACCCTGCGCCGCTGCGTGACGACCCTGTCGAGCGCGCTCAACGACGCCCGCCGCAACCACCGGCTGCCCCACAACGCCGCCCGTTTCGCCATGATCCCCCGACCACCGGAACCCGAGCTCACCTGCTGGAGCACCAGCCAGACAAGCGCGTTCCTGCGGCACTGCCACGCCGTTGAGGATCCGCTCGCTGACCTGTTCGAGTTGATGGTCTGCACCGGGATGCGCAAAGGCGAGACTCTGGGCCTGCACTGGGCCGATGTGGACCTCGATGCGCGGGCACTGTTCGTGCGCTGGACGTTGGTCAGCGTCAACAACAGCCGCAGCATGTTGAACGCGCCCAAGACCCACGGCAGCCGGGCCTGGGTCGCCCTGTCCACCCGCGCCGTCGACGCATTGCAGCGGCAACGCCGCCGCCAATGCCGGCAACAGGTGACCGCCCGCCATCACGACAATCTCGACCTCGTGTTCGCCAGACCCGATGGACAACCCCTACGGCCGCAGTACGTGCTCGACCACCTGCGCCGCCTCACCGCCGACGCCGGGCTTCCGGCAATTCGGGTGCACGACCTGCGACACATCGCCGCCACGATCATGATCAACCAAGGGGTGCCGATCGCCGTGGTATCCAAGACGCTGCGCCACAGGAACGTGGCCACCACCGTCGACATCTACGGCCACCTCACCCGCGACGCCGCCGCCAACGGCGTGAGCGCCACCTGCGCGGCCCTCGACGCGGCCGACGCCCGGGCCGCCTGAGCTGCACTGCAAGATCCGTGCGTAGATGCGACAGCAACGCGACAACACAGCCCTGAAACAACCACCGGGGATATGCCTCTGTCGGCATATCCCCTGGTCAGATGCGTCGGGACGGCCGGATTCGAACCGACGACCCCTTGACCCCCAGACGCTTCGGTAAGCGTTCCCGCACGTCACACACGCTATCCGCAAGATCAGACCGTGCAGCCGACGACGTGCCGCGCAGCATCGCGCACGCCGTGTGGTCCCCATCTGGTCCCCGGGACGCTGACACGCTCGACGACCGCAGCAGTTCCGGAAGCTCTTCCCGCCGGACGCCTTCCAGCCGTCAGCTAACGACTCGCCTTCATGACGGGCAGCTGTTCCACAGAATGCCCTCCTGCCTGCCCCCGCGCTGCGAGGACTGGCTTCCGAACCCCCGCGACGGTGCATCGCACCGTTACCCTACTGCTATGCAGCCGGGACCTCCCCCTATCGAAGTTACCGTTCAGAGTGCTAGCCCGTTCTCTTGGGTTACGGTCCTAACCTTATTCATCGCCCTTAGCGCACTATTGGTCAGCCTCATGCAATATCGCGCGAACCTCAGAGAACACATGAGGAATCAACCGAACGTCTCTGCAAAAGTCATGTATGTCAGCAACCTGGTGACCGGAGAATCCCGGGATGGACATAAGGCGGTCTTGGTTAGCCTCTCCAACTCTGGTCGAGCAGCGACGCAGGTGAGATCGATCATAATCGAATCCCGCAGCCCAGACGGCACGCTTCAAGTCATGTTGAACGGGATGCATCACCTGTTAGAGTCGAGGGACCCGCTACCCTTTAAGCTGGAAAGCAACCACTCCGGCTCTTGGATGATTGATGGCCGAAACCTGCGCGGCGATTCCGTGAACGTGATGATCGAATTAGGCGCCGGCGCACCGATTTCCGTAACTGCTAAGCTGAATGATCTCGCACCTTCGAGAGGTGGCCGGAAGGCAAAAAGAAATGTATTTCGTGCAGCGAAAAGCCTATCAACTGTCACCAGTCGCACAATTTCAGCAGTTACTAAGGCATTAAGATCACTTCCACGTGTTGTGCGTGGAAAAGTTAGACGGGACCGGAGTTGAATCATCACGTCGCCGCCACCTAAACGTCGACATCCCACGCCTACAAAAGCGGTGAAAAGAACGTTGCGCACCTCATGTATAATGACCGTCCATGACCGACACTCCCTTTAATATAGCAACTATTGTATTGTCAGTCTTGGCGCTAGTTGTGGCGACTCTCGCGGCTCGATACGGCCGAGCCGCACTCTTTCCAGGCAAGCGCGAACTCCGAATCTACTGGATTCCCCCAACGCCACTAGTTGCAAGCAGCGGAACCAAGCCGGTGTCAATGCTATTTGAGATCGAGAACAGGGTTCTACAGAACCCCTACCTGACTCACATTGAATTGCACGTTGGCGGTCGACATGACATTAAGTCGAGTGACTTCGATCAAAATAAGCCAATTACCCTGAACTTCGACACCACTGCCACCCTAGTTACATCATCTTCGGAGCTGGCAAGCGCCATTTCTTCGGAGGGTGCCCACGTCAACATTAACCCCTCCCTTCTCAGAAGAGGGACACAGCTCAGCTTCGACGTCGTGACTGAAAGCGCTCCCGCTACGATAACTTCCTCAGACCATCTAATTGACACTCAAGTTACCATCACTCGGCAGCCAACCATTGCGCAAGCCCACAAAAAACTCCTTCGGGAGTGGAGAAACCTCACCCTAGGGTCGACCGCTGTTGCACTACTTGCACTCGCGATGAATGCAGTCACCCTCAGAGAGTGGAACAAATCAACTGACCGCTGGCTAGAAATCACTAACAATTGGCATAAACTCGCCGAAATTTGCGGCTTGTAGGACTTGCAGCATTACCCATCGACGCTTGATGCCTAGACACTCGCCTAATGCCGAACACCCCCGACGAAATCTCGTTTACGGGCTGGTAAGCTCATCGGGAATGTCGGCCAGCCCGATAACCTGCCCAGGTCCGATGAACCGTCGCGCGACTAGAAGACCCGCCTCGTGCGCCTCAGCACCAGCGTGACTTGCCGAGGCATCCGCAATAAGCCAAGGCGTGAAGTCGTGTTCGAATGCGTCTACGGCCCCCTTCAGGACACAGCTTTCAGTGGCAATCCCACAGAAGTAGAACTCTTCCCATCCGTGCCGTTTGAATAGCGCCAGACCTTCAGAGGTGAATGGGCTGTAGATTCTCTTGTCAAGAACCACACCCTGATCCGCATACGAACACAACTCAGACACAAAATCAATATCGGGGGATGACTGAAGCCGTTGCCAGTTGAAGAAGCGCTCGAAAGGACTGCCCGGATAGTTCAGGTACCGGGTGAAAAGCGTGTCGCCGCCGGCTACCTGCCAACGGCGCACCAGGTCAACAACAACAGGAACGATGTGCGCTGATTGCTCTCGCACGAAGCCGTTTTGCATGTCGGTCACGACAAGCACAGGGCGACCCGATGTCATTGGATTAACCTCGATCCGTCTCACGGAGAGTTTCGATGGCTTGGTCTAGGGCTGGCATTAGGTCACACGTCCGCAGAATCGCCCGACGCATCGCCTGATGCTGCCCGGGCTCACGCAGGCGGGAAATAGTGAGGCGGGAGCGCACTCCCCGAAGGTAGCGCCATCCATACTCGGACGGTACCCGTGGGTCCCGCCCCTGCTCTACCTGACGGGCGATCGCGTCGCTATATGCCCACATGGATTGGATCGCTAGCTCGCAGGAGATTACCTCAGCCTCCGTCAAGGAACGCTCGGCTGAGATCGGGTGGTAGACGACGCCGGACCATGAGGCGTAACCCACTGAAATGCCCTGCAAGCCGAACGACTCGATGCCTACGTGGTCGTACGCCTCGGATAGCAACGACTGCTCGATCAGTTCGGCGTGCGCCAGGTGTTCGTCATCCATAGGGCGGTCCCGGTGCAGCAACACCTTCGGCGTCGACATGATACGTAGCGCGGTTCCTAGCAGGTCTGCCGGCCACGCTGGCTCAACAACCCAGTGAGCACCAAGGACATACACCGCAGACTCATCTTCGACTGGCGCAATGGGCGCGAGGTACTCGATAGCCCAATTGATGTTGTCGCCATACGAGGCGACCCGCCACGCGGCCAGCGCCGCAATCGTGGACAACTGTACAGGCTCGACAAGGTGGAAGACCACGGAACCGCACGGCCAAACGTAGAGGGTGCAGTCGCCTTCCGGGTGCTCGACGGGTGCTGAGTAGCAGGTGTGCCACTCCCCCACGGCTGGCGCGCAGCCTGCGGCCTCCCGCAGCCGGGCAGCGCCATCAGCGCCGACGAACGCCGTCACGAACTTGTGGGATCGCGCCGAGAAGTGCGGCCGGTCCTGAGCGCCACTGGTCAGCTCACCGAAAAGATCGTGGGGCTTCGCTCCGTACGCCAGGCAGTAGAGCTGCCGGTAGATCGGGTCGGTGACCGCAACGCGCCCGGTCTCGTGGCGGTACATCGCCTTCTCGATGGCCTCGACGGTGGGCGTCTCCCGGATGCCGCGCTGCTGGCCGACGCGGTGCAGCTCTCGCGCCGCTCGCTTGCGCGACTCCCAGCCGGCCGCCTTTCGACGGTTGACCAGCACAAGGTTTGGCTTGAACTGCCGAGGGACCTCAGTGGACATACCCCATGTCCTTACGTGTCCGTGCGTAGGAGATGCCCGAAACGACGCCGGCCAGGCAGTCTCATTGGCAGGCGAGCAAGGTGCCGCCGCAGACGGGAGCCGAGGAGGGGAGGCACCAGATGATCCGACCTAGCCGGTGGTACCTCTGCGTGGCCTCTCGGCCTGCCACTTTCGGATGGTCTCGGGTTGCCAGGCCGGGGACCGGCCGAACATCCGATCGGGTGCGGGTGCCTGCCCCCGCGAGACGTAAGAAGCCCAGGTTGCACGACTGATCGGGGCACCTACCGAAGCGAGGTAGGTGCGTACGTGGTCCGTCGTCCACCAGTCGGCGGGCAGGTCTGCGTCAGTCATCAGTACAAGCCTACGCGGTATGGGTGCTTGCTCGAATACAACTTGACGCTGTAGCGTCACGAATACAACGCCACGTTGTATCGGCCGGATGGCTCGGGGGACGACGGCACACGTTGCCGCACGCCCATGAGACGCCGGATCAGGCCGTTCATTGACAACTCCACAGCGACAGGAATGAGCACGCGTGAAGCCGCCGAGCGGCACTCCCTGCCTTGAACCACCTGGTGGTCGACCCCGGTATGTCCCGGGCGAGCGGGGCGAGCGAAGCGGATAGCGCGTGCTGCACAACCTCGGTTTCCGGGCTGGTGGCGCGGCTGCTACTCGGTCGCGCACCGGCTCGGCTCCGAGGGACCCCCGCTGTTTTGACCTGTACCGGAGGTTCCCCGTGCGAACGAAGCTCACCCCCGTCACCGCCGAGCCGACCGCCGCCGACCTGGCCGCGATCGACGCGGAGTGGCCGCTGATCGCGGCCGAACTGGACGTGCTCGACGCCGAAATCACGATGTTCTACGCCGAGGACCACGGCGGCCCGACCGTCCTGGACTGGCGGCGGCTGCGCCGGGCCGAGGCGCGCGTCACCCGTGCTGCCGCCGAGCTGGCCGCCGACATCGCCGGTCCGCACCGCGCGGCCTGATGTCGCGCATCCGCGCCGCCTACCACGACCCGGACGGGGCGCGGTACGGCATCCCTACCTACTGGTGGCGCGGTGCTCCCGCCGGCTACGCCACCCGCCGCCAACTACGCGCCGCCGGCCTACGGCCCGGTGGTCAGCCGATCGCCGCTCAGGTGCTCTGGCAAGGGGTCGGCGGTACCCGCGCCGCCTACCTGTACCGGGTCGACCTGGCCCGTCCCAAGCGCACCGCGACCCCCGCCCAGCTGCGAGCGGTCCGCGCCGCGCTGACCGCCCGCCGCACCTGCCGCATCTGCCGCCAGGTGCGGCCGTACTACATCCCGCGCTCGCTCGGCGAGTGCCTCGAATGCGCCCACCCCATGGAGGCCGCCGCATGACCCGCACCTACACCCACCCGAGCGTTCTGGACGGCATCGCCGCCGGAGCCGAGTGGGCCGACCCGACCATGGACCCCACCGCCATCGACTGGACCGCCCGCCGTGCCGCCGCCGCGATCCCGTTCCCGCTGGTCGACGGGCGCCCGGTCAACCCGTACGCGCCGACCGGCATCCGCTACGGCCGCAACCAGCTCGGCCACTGGGGCGAGCAGGTCTGCGCCGACGCCCTGGTATCGCTCTACGACACCAACCGGCACCGCTGGATCGTCATGGTGGAGCGCGGCGACGGCCACGGCTGGGCGCTGCCCGGCGGCTACGTCGACCCCGGCGAGACGCCGGCCGACGCCGCCGTGCGGGAACTGGCCGAGGAAACCGGCCTGCCCCTTCCCGATGCCCCCTGGCACCTGTCGGCCCCGCGCTACGTGCCCGACCCCCGCGCCTCGGACGAGGCATGGATGGTCACCGTCCTTGCCCGCACCTGGATCGGCCACCACCGCCGCGGCGACTTCCCGCCGGTCACCGGCGCGGACGACGCCCGCCGGGCGCTGTGGCTGCCCGCCGACGACTACGACGTGCTCGCCGACTACCTGGCCGACGCCTACGACGGTCAGGTGTTCCCCGCCCACCGTGACCTGCTCGCCGACGAATTGGACGAGGTGACCCGGTGACCGCGCGGGAGCCGCAGCGGACCCGCAAGCCGGTGTCCGGCAGCGGCGACGTGTTCAAGTCCGCCGGCCGTGGTGGCTTCACCGGCTCCGCGAAGGCGGGCCGCACATGGGGCGTCAGTGAACACCGCCCCTACTCCACCCCTCGACCCGCTACCCGAAAGGACACCACCCGATGACCGCCCCCACGATCAACGGCACCCGCTACCCGCAGCCGGTAGACGCCCTCCTGCCGGCCGCCCGCGCCCTGGACCTGCCCGACGGTCAGCAGTTCCCGTCGCGTAACCGGCTGATGCGGGAGTTCCACATCGGTGCGCCGAAGGCTGACGACCTGCTCGCCCGGCTCAAGGCCGAGCACGCCCAGCGCACCCGCACCGAGCAGATCCGTACGGCGATGATCGTCCGGGGTGCTCTGCTGCCCCTCGACGCCTCCCGGACCGACCTCGCCGAGGCGGCCCCGGTGCCGCTGGACTACGCCGAGCCGATCGGCCCGCACCCGGCCCCCGCCCCGGTCGCACCCGAGCACACCCCGCCGACCGACCCGGCACCGGCCGCCTGGGCGAAGATCACGCCCGCCGAGCAGGTCGAGCAGGTCACGGTGGTCGGTCACCCGGACACGCCCACCCCGCCCGCATCGTCCGAGCCGGTCCGACCGGCGGTGGTGTGGCCCGTGATCCTGCTGGCGCTGCCCGCGTTCGTGGCGATCTGGTCCGGCTGGGTCGGACTCGGCGGACTCACCGGGTTCGGCGTGGTGCACCCGCTGCCCGGCATCGCGGACGGGTTCAGCATCAACACCGCGATCACCCTGCCGATCGGTGTCGAGACCTACGGCGCGTACGCCCTGTACGTGTGGCTGTCCGGTCGGGTGCCGGATGCGGCGCGACGGTTCGCCAAGTGGTCCGCCCTCGGCTCACTCGCCGTCGGCGCGCTCGGCCAGGTCGCCTATCACCTGCTCGTCGCTGCCGGCATCGAATCGGCCCCGTGGTGGATCACCACCGCCGTCGCGTGCCTCCCCGTCGCGGTGCTCGGCATGGGCGCCGCCCTCGCGCACCTCGTGCGCACCCACGACTAGCTATGCCCGGCGGCACGGCCCCTGGCTCGCAACCTGCGCCGTGCCGCCGGCCCTCACCCCTCAGCCCAAACGACCTCAGGAGAGACCACCCATGTTCGCAGACCCCACCGGCCGCCACGCCGCCGCGTTCGCCGCCGTGTTCGTCGCCCTCTACGTCGCCCACCAGGTCGCCGACCACTGGGTGCAAACCCAGCACCAAGCCGACTGCAAGGGCCAGCCCGGCTGGACCGGCCGCATCGCCTGCGCCACCCACGTCACCACCTACACCCTCACCGCCCTACTGGCCCTCGTCTTCCTGGTGGCCAGTACCGGCCTGCGGCTCGACCCGTCCGCCGTGGCGGTCGGGCTGACCATCTCGGCCGTCTCCCACTACGTCGCCGACCGACGCACCCCGCTCCAGCGCATCGCCGCTGCCCTTGGCTCGGCCCGCTTCTACGCCCTCGGCGCACCCCGACCCGGCCGCGACGACAACCCGTCACTTGGCACCGGCGCCTACGCCCTCGACCAGTCCTGGCACATCGGCTGGCTGTTCATCGCCGCCCTCTTCTGCGCCGCCTAACCCACCCCACACGAAGGAGAAAGCCCTGATGGCAAGCATCTCGATCGGATCCAGCGGCGGGCGCATCACCACCGGCAACTCCCAGTTGTGGTGCCCAGCCTGCGGCAACGAAAGCAACTGGCGCGACATCACCGCCGACAACCAGCGCACTCACGCGACCTGCGGCGACTGCGGCAACCGCATCTCCGTCAAGAGCTGACCGCTCCCGTCGTCACCGGCTCATCACCCAGTGACGCGCGGAAGCCGCCAGACCCCCTGGACGGCCCAACCGAAGGAGCACCCCGCCATGGGCAAGCGCACCAACGTCGCCTCCGGCAGCGACCGCGTCGCCGTGCAGGCCGGTGAGGTCACCGGCCGCCGCGACACCAGCAAGACCCCCAAGGACACCGGCACCAAGCCGGGCCGGACCGAGAACACCGTCACCGGTAACGCCCGCGTCGGCATCCAGGCCGACACCGTGACCGGCCCCATCCGCATCCGCTTCTGACCCGGCCCGGCGGCGCGGCCCCTGGCGACCAACCTGCGCCGCGCCGCCGGCCCTCAACCCCCGACCCTGACGGATCAGTTGGAGGAACACCCATCATGACGTCCCCCCACGATGACGACCGATTCGACTGGCAGGCTGCCGAAGCCGACATCACCGGCCCGGATGCGGAGGTGGTCGACCTGGACGCCGCCCGCGCCGCCCGCACCACCGACCCCGACCACGACGGCGACGGCGACGGCGACGGCGACGGCGACGGCGGGCCGGTGCTGGTCGACTCGCCCGCCGCGCAGAAGTCCCCGCGGTTCACCCTCTCGGGTGTGCGCGCCGGGCAGCGCCGGCCGATCCTGCCCGCGTGGCTGCGGTCGCGCGCCGAGCTGCGCGACGTGATGCGGTGGGCGGTGGGACACCTGCTGCACACCACCGCCTACCACGCCACCCGCCTACCGAAGTATGGCGGCAAGTTGCTGCTGCGCGCCCCGGCCGGCATGGTCCGCCTGGCGTCCGGCGCGACCCGGTGGCTGTTCGACTGGGAAGGCGAGCAACTGCGGCAGTCGACCTCCCAGACCCGCGACGGAGAGCTGTACCTAAAGCTGTCGCGCCAGCGTGACCGGCGGGTGCGGTGGCGCGGCATCGTCGCCACCTTCACCCTCGCCATCACCCTTGCCGGTGGCGTCGCGGTGGCGTTCGCGCCGCCCTGGTCCCGGTGGGCAGTCCTCGCCATGCTGGTCACCCTGTGTGGGATGTTCGGTCAGCCGGCCGACAAGCCGCTGCTCGACACCGCCGTGGTCATCCCCCGCGTCGCCCGCCTCACCTCCGATGTGGTGGTGCGCGCCCTGGCCGTGCTCGGCATCTCCGGCATCACCCAAGCCATCGCCAAGCAGGGCAACCGGGCAATCGCCTTCACCGCACCGATCGTCCGCGACGGCCCCGGCTGGCGAGCCGACATCGACCTACCCCCGGGCGTCACGGCCGGGGACGTGATCGAGCGCCGTGACCGGCTCGCCGCCGGCCTCACCCGCCCCCTCGGCTGCGTGTGGCCGGAGGGACAGCCGGAGGTGCACCCGGGCCGGCTGCTGCTGTGGGTGGGCGACCAGGACATGGCCGCCACCCCGCCGAAGCCGTGGCCGCTGCTCAAGACCACGGGCGGGTTTGACCTGGGGCGGCCGGTGCCGTTCGGCACCGACCCGCGCGGCCGGGTCATCTCCTTCGAACTGCCGTACACGAACGTGCTGATCGGATCGATCCCCGGCTATGGCAAGACGGCCGCCACGCAGGTGCCGATGCTCGCCGCCGCTCTCGACCCGTACGCGGAACTGTGGTGCTTCGACTTCAAGGGCACCGGCGGCCTCGACCCGTTGGAGAAGGTGTCGGCGCGGTATGCGTCGGGGCAGGACGACGACACCGCCGAAGAGGGCCTGTTGGCGTTGCGGGAGCTGCGCAAGGAGTGCCAGCGTCGCGCCGCCGTCATCAAGGGACTCCCGAAGGCGGTGTGCCCGGACAACAAGGTCACCCCGGAGTTGGCCCGCCGCAAGAAGCTGGGTCTTCACTGGCTGGTGGTGGCCCTGGACGAGGTGCAGGAGCTGTTCTCGCACCCGGAGTTCGGCAAGGAAGCCGGCGAGCTGGCCGAGAAAATCATCAAGCTCGGCCGTGCCCTGGGCGTCATCCTCGTCGTGGCCACCCAGCGGCCGGACGCGAAGAGCCTGCCCACCGGCGTCAGCGCGAACGCCGGTACGCGATTCTGCCTGCGCGTGATGGGTCAGATCGAGAACGACATGATCCTCGGCACCTCGGCCTACAAGAACGGCATCCGGGCAACCATGTTCGCCAAGAAGGACAAGGGCGTCGGCTACCTCGTCGGCGCGGCCGACGACGCGCAAATCGTGCGCACCTTCTACGTCGACGGCCCCACCGCCGAGAAGATCACCGACCGGGCACGCGCCCTACGCGAGGCAGCCGGCACCCTGACCGGCCACGCCATCGGACAGGCGACGCCGACCCCGGCGACCCGCCGGGACACCCTGCTCGACGACATCCTCACCGTCGTCCCGGCGACCGAGGGCAAGGTGTGGGCCGAGACGCTCACCGAACGCCTGGCCGACCTCAACGCCGACGCGTACGGCGACCTGACCCGCGATCAGCTCACGGCAGCGCTCAAGCCGTACGGCATCACCACCGGGCAGGTGTGGGGCACCGACCCCGCGACCGGCAAGGGCGCCAACCGGCGTGGCATCGAACGGCAGCACATCGCCGATGCGGTCGCGGAGCGTCACAAGCGGCGCGGCGACAAAGCCGCCTAACCCGGACAGCCGCAGGTTGCTAGGTCTAGCGGCACCCCCCGCTAGACCTAGCACCCCCGCTAGCAACCCACACCAACCCTGGCCAGCGCCCTAGTTCCTAGCGGCGTCGACCTCCCGCACCCCTGAAACGGCCTGTGGAGGCATTTCGTGACCACCATCCTGCCGCTCGCTAGCCTCGCCGCCCTCGGTTACGCATCGTGGTACCTGCTCCTGTGCGCGGCGTCGCCGTGGGGACGCTGCCGCCGCTGCCGTGGTGCGCGTTTTCACCGCACGAGCATCGGCACCCGCCGTGAATGCACCCGCTGCGACGGCACCGGCATCCGCGTCCGTGTGGGCCGCCGGCTGCTCGACTACATCCGCGCCGAGTACCGCGACGGCCACCAATGACCGCCCGCCGCGCCGGCCGCGCCGGTCACACCGACTGGTGCGGACGCGACCACCGCTGCAACCTCGGCGAGCACCGCTCCGACGAAATCGTGGTCGACGTCACCGGCCATGCCCGCGCCGTCCTCGTCAGGGTGCGTACCGCCGCCGGCCGCGAGCACGCCGAGGTGCGCGTTCGCGTGGCCCTCGCCCCTGGTGAGATCGCGGCCCGTCGTCAGTTGGTGGGGCTGCTCGGTGACGTGCGCCAGGCCGTGACCCGCGCCGCCGTCGCGGCCCGGCCTCGACCCGGGCGGGCCGGGCGGTGACCGGCGGGCGGTGCGGTCACTGGATCGGCACCGCCGGCCGCTACTGCCACACCACCCATGGCGTCCGGCCCTACCTGCAAGGCCCTCGCTGCCCCGCCCACACGCCCTCAGCGCTCGCCGGGCGGCCGGAGCCGCCCTCCACGCCCCTGTGTCCGCCATCGACCGAAGGAAGGGACCTCATGCCCGATCCTGGCCTGTTGGCCGCTGCTCTTGCCCACGCCGCGCGCGGATGGCACGTCTTCCCGCTGCGCCCCGACGACAAGCGGCCCGCGTTCCCCGACCACACCGCCGACACCTGCACCCAGCTCGACCCGCGTTGCCGCGTCGCTGGCCGACACCTCGGCTGGGAGCCCCGCGCCACGACCGACCCGCAGCGCATCCGGCGCGCGTGGTCGACGCGCCCCTACGGCGTCGGCATCGCGTGCGGCCCGTCCGGGCTGGCGGTGGTCGACCTCGACGTGCCGAAGACCGCCGACGACACCCCGCCCGCCGAATGGGCCGGGGCGCGTGACGGCCTGGACGTGCTCACCGCCCTAGCCGCCCGCCACGGCGGCAGCATCGACACCACGTACACCGTGACCACCGGTCGGGGCGGAAGCCACCTGTACTACCGCCACCCGACCGGCGGCCCGCAGATGCGCAACACCACCGGCGACCGAGGTGGACTCGGGTGGAAGGTCGACACCCGCGCGCACGGCGGCTACGTCGTCGCCGCCGGCAGCACCGCCGCCGGCCGCCCGTACACGGTGGCGCTCGACTGCGACCCGGCGCCGCTGCCCGCCTGGCTGGCAGGGCTACTCAACCCCGCACCGCGACCGGCGTACCGGCCCGCCCCGGTGGCGCTGCCGGCCGACCGGCGCGGCCCCTACGTGGCGGCGGCTATCCGCCGTCAGGTCGCCCACCTCACCGCCGCCCCGGACGGGCAACGCAATCACGCCCTGTTCGCCAGCGCGGTTGCCCTCGGCCAGCTCGCCGCCGGAGGGGCGCTCACCGACGACGACGTCACCGCCGTCCTCGAACCCGCCGCGCTGTCGATCGGCCTGCGGCCCGCCGAGGTCGCCCGCACGATCGCCTCCGGCCTGCGCGCGGGGGCACGCAACCCGCGAAGTCTCGCCACCGTCGGAAGGGCAGCGGCATGACCACCCGCCTACAGATCGGCTCCGGGCCGGAAACGATCCGCGTGCTCAAGGCCGCGCTCGTCGACGGGCTGTTGCCCGACACGTACGTGTCGGCCGGGTCGCTGGTGCACATGGAAGCCGTCTCCGGTGGGCTGGCCACCGCTGCCGACGAAGACTCGCCGCTGCCGGTGTCGGCGAGCATGGTCAACCCCGCCGGCCTGGCTGGGCTGCTCGCCGAGCACGCCTACGTGTACCGGCTCAAGACCCGCAAGAGCGACACCGGCGACCCGGAGATGTTCGAAGACGAGGTGACCCCGCCCCGCGACATCCTGTCGTCGGTGCTGGCCGGCAAGACGTGGCCGGGCGTGCCGCCGCTGCGCGGGATCATCGGTGCCCCGGTGCTGCGCCGCGACGGCACCCTCTTGCAGCGGCCCGGCTACGACCCGGCGACCGGCCTCTACCTCGCCTCCAAGGTGGCGCTGCCGCCCGTGCCCGACGAACCCACCGCCGAGCAGGTAGACGAGGCACGGACGTTCCTGCTCGGCCGGTTCCTGCGTGACTTTCCCTGGGCGTCCGCTGCTGACCGGGCGAACTATGTTGCGCTGCTGGCCACGCCGATCCTGCGGCACTTCACCCGCAGCCTGACGCCGTTCGCACTGATCGACGCGACCATGCCGTCATCCGGCAAGACGATCCTCACCGCCGGGCCGGGAATGCTCTACGGGCAGCGCGTCATGACCTGGGCCTACTCGGATGAAGAACTCCGCAAGAGCATCACCGCGGTTCTCGCCGAGCAGGTCGGGGTGGTCATCTGGGACAACCTCGCCGAGGGCACCGTCATCGACTCCGCCGTGCTCGCCCAGCTCGTCACCAGCGGTGTGTGGTCGGACCGGCAGCTAGGGGCGTCGCGCAACGTCGCCACCGTCAACGACCGGCTGTGGATGGCCACCGGCAACAACCTGCAAGTCGGCGGAGACATGGCCTCCCGCACGGTCCGGGTACACCTCGACCCGAACATGCCCCGCCCCGAACTGCGCGACCAACGCGGCTTCGGCATCCCCCACCTCGACCAATGGATCACCGACCCCGCCAACCAACTCACCGTCCTGTGGCACCTCCTGGTCCTCGTCCTCGACTGGACGCGACGGGGAGCGCCACGGGTCACGGGGTTGTCGATGCGGCAGTTCACCCCGTGGGCGCAAGCCCTCGGCGGGTTCCTCGCCCACCACGGCATCGACGGGTTCCTCACCAACGCCGCCGACGTGCGGGAGATCGATGAAGACGAAACGCGCTGGCGCGCGTTCCTCACCTGCTGGCACGACCGCCACGGCGGCCGTGCCATGACCGCCGCCGAGCTACGTCAGGACGCCGAGCCGATGCACCTCGGCAGCGACGCCCATGACCCGTGGGACGGGCAGTTCATCACCACGCACAACGGCCGCCTACCCAACCCCCTGCAACTCGGCCGGCTCCTCACCGGGCAAGCCGGACGCTGGCGCGGCGATCACGTCATCCGGGCCGGCAAGAACGACCGGGGCGACCGGTCCGTGTTCTGGGTCGAACGCCACCAGGGGTGAAACCCGCTGAACCATCTCCGCATCTCCGCAACGCCGCAGCAACGGCGCTCTACCAGGGGAAACACTCTGAGGAGATCAGAACCTAGAGGATCATCGATCTCCGCATCTCCGCAACCTACTGCGGAGATGACGGCCTCTTGCGGAGATGCCCTGTCAACGGCACTCCGCATCTCCGCAAGCATTCGCCCAGCTCACAGCCATGTTTGCGGAGATGCGGAGATGCGGAGATGGTTCAGCCCTCCCGCGCCGCAACCCACCAACCACCCGCCGCCCGCCGACGTAGGGCGGCCCGCTGAGAGCCACACAGACACTCTGGCGCATCCCTTCACCCCCGCCCGCCGCAGATCTTGGCTTCATGGCGCTCCCAGGGGGCCGCCCAGCGCGTCCCTACGGCGCGGCCTTCCCAACCCTCCTTCGACAGCACCTCTCGCCCGAAAGGCGCTCACCGTGCGACTCGTGACGCAGAATTTCCCGCCAGAAACGCCCGCCGCACCGGAGGTAGAGAACGTCATCCGGCTCTCGCCGAAGCCGTTCATGTCCACCGAGGAGCTTGCCGGGCTGCTCGACGTCGACCCCTCGACCATCCGGCGGTGGCGTACCGTCCCGCCCTTGCAGGGCCCGCCGTTCATTCAGATCTCCGACCGCGTGGTGAAGTACGCGACGGCCGACGTAGAGCGGTGGCTCTCCGCTCGCCGGGTCTACCCGAAGGCGGCATGATGGCCTCTCCCCAGCAGGCACCGATTGGCGTACACCTCGCCTCCGATGTGGAGTTCCGTCCAGGCCGAGATCGCCCCTACCGGGCGCGCGTCCGATGGGTCGACCCGACGACGAAGCGCCGGCTGTCAAAGTCCACGACGGTCGCCACCTCCGAGGAAGCCCAAGCGTGGATCGATGGGATGGCCAGTGCGGCGCAAGGTGGCGTCGACCCGGTCGCCGCGACAAAGCGACTGGCCGAGTACGGCGACAGCGTGATGACGCTGGCGCTACGTGGCCTGGAGCGGAAGACGCTGGATCCATACCTCGCGGGCTGGCGGAAGCGGGTGGTGCCCGCCCTCGGTCACATCCCCGTACGAATGATCACGAACGGTGCCGTTGACCGGGCCGTGCACGGCTGGATTGCCGACGAGTGCAGCCGTTCCACGGTCAAGAACAGTCTTGCCGTGCTGGTCCGCGTTATGGAGCAGGCCGTACGAGACGGCATCATCCCGCGCAATCCCGCACAGGTGACCGGATGGCAGCGCGAATACCGGCGGGCAGAAGACGAGTTGGACGACCCACGCACGCTCGCCCTGCCCAACTGGGAATCGCTGATCACGCTCGCCGCCGCGCTGGTGGAACGGTCCGCGAACGCCTTTCCCGGATGGGGAGACGTGGTCATCTTTGCCGCCTGCACAGCGGCCAGAATCGGCGAGGTTTCCGGCGTCCGCGCCGAGGACATCGACCGGAAGTCTTGGATGTGGACGGTACGCCGACAGACCACGCCCAGCCCCGGCGGCCTGGTTGACAAGGGCACCAAGGGAAAGCGCGCACGCGTGGTTCCGCTGATCGAGGAAGTGCGACCGATCGTCGCTCGCCGCCTGGACTCGGTCGCCGAGCCGCACTCTCGACTGTTCACCGGGCCGCGTGGTGGACGGATCAGCACTGCCGTACTGCGGGACGCGACGCACTGGGACGAGGTGGTAACGAAGCTGGGCTATGAACATTTGCGCCGGCACGACCTGCGGCACACCGGGCTGACCTGGATGGCCGATGCGGGGGTTCCGGTGCACGTGCTGCGGAAGATCGCCGGGCATGGGTCGCTCAGCACGACACAGCGGTACCTGCACCCTGACCGGCAGTCGATCACCGATGCGGGAACGGCGCTCAGCGCACACTTGAAGGCTCGCCGGTCCCCAAATGGTCCCCAGCTACGCGCCGTCTAGATCAGCAATCCCCTACTAGGGGAGAATGAATTAGAACCCGTTGACCAGGAAAAATGCCCTGGTCAACGGGTTCCTTAGCAAGTGTCGGGACGGCCGGATTCGAACCGACGACCCCTTGACCCCCAGTCAAGTGCGCTACCAAGCTGCGCCACGTCCCGATGCTCCCGCGCGGATCTCCCCGCGACAGCCGGTACAGCTTAGCGCAGGATCTTCGCACCGTCCGCACTGCCCCCTCCCGTGCCGGAACGCGTCATCCCGCGCACGCCCTCTAAAGCATCCTAGGAGGATGGGAAGTGGGGGGTAGCGAAAAGCCGGGTGGGAGGGCGCTCCCACCCGGCTTTACATCGAGCGGGTCAGCCGTGCGCCTTGCCCCGGCCGCCGGGGCCGAGCTTCTTGCGAGGACGTACGGAGATCTCGATCGGGCTGCCCTCGAAGCCGAACTCCTCGCGCAGCTTGCGCTCGACGAACCGCTGGTAGCCCGCGTCCAGCGGGGCGGTGGTGAACAGCACGAAGCGCGGCGGCGCCACGCCCGCCTGGGTGGCGAAGAGGATCTTCGGCGCCCGTCCGCCCCGCACCGGGTGCGGGGTGGCCTGCACCAGCGCGGTCAGCCACGCGTTGAGCTGCGCGGTCGGTACGCGGGTCTCCCAGCTCGCCAGGGCCTTGCGCAGCGCCGGGGCGAGCTTGTCGACCGCCCGGCCGGTCTGCGCCGACAGGTTGAGCCGGATCGCCCATGGGATGCGGCGCAGCTCGCGCTCGATCTCCTTGTCCAGGTAGTACCGGCGGTCGGCGTCGACCAGGTCCCACTTGTTGAAGGCGATCACCAGCGCCCGGCCGGACTCGGTGACCATGGACAGGATCCGCTGGTCCTGCTCGCTGATCGGCTCGCTGGAGTCCAGCAGCACCACGGCGACCTCGGCGGCCTCGATCGCCCCGGCGGTCCGCAGGCTGGCGTAGTACTCGGTGCCGCTGGCCTTGCCGACCCGCTTGCGCAGGCCCGCCGTGTCGACCAGCTGCCAGGTCTCCCCGCCGATCTCGACCAGGCTGTCGACCGGGTCGACGGTGGTGCCGGCGACGGAGTCGACGACCGCCCGCTCCTCGCCCGAGAAGCGGTTGAGCAGGCTGGACTTGCCGACGTTCGGCCGGCCGACTAGGGCCACCCGACGCGGGCCGCGCGGGCGGTTCTCGACGATCTTCGGCGCCTCCGGCAGCGCGTCCATGATGGCGTCGAGCAGTTCGCCCGAACCGCGCCCGTGCAGCGCCGACACCGGGTACGGCTCACCGAGGCCCAGCGACCACAGCGAGGTCGCCTCCATCTCGATGGCGGTGTTGTCGGCCTTGTTCGCGACCAGGATCACCGGCTTGGCGCTGCGGCGCAGCATGCGTACGGCGGCCTCGTCCACGTCGGTCGAGCCGACCATCGCGTCGACCACGAACAGCACCACGTCGGCGGTGGCGACCGCCGTCTCGGCCTGCGCCGCGATCGCGGCCGCCCGGTCCTTGGCGTCGGGCTCCCAGCCGCCGGTGTCCACCACGGTGAACTGCCGGCCGGCCCACTGCGCGTCGTACGGCACGCGGTCCCGGGTGACCCCGGGGACGTCCTCGACGACCGCCTGGCGGCGGCCGATGAGGCGGTTGACCAGGGTCGACTTGCCCACGTTGGGGCGGCCGACCACGGCCACGACCGGCTGCGGGCCGGTGGGCTCCTCGGTGTCGGCGTCCGGCTCCCGCAGCTCGATCCACCCGTCGGTGTCGGTCATGCCACTCCCCGATCGGTCAGCAGGTCACGCAGCCGCCCGACGACCTGGTCGATGCCCAGCTCGGTGGTGTCCAGCACCACGGCGTCGGCGGCCTGGGTCAGCGGGTCGGCCTTGCGGGTCGAGTCGAGCCGGTCCCGCCGGGCCAGGTCAGCGGCGGTCGCCGCCACGTCGGTGGCGTCCTCGGCGCTACGCCGGGCGGCCCGGGCCGCCTCGGAGGCGGTCAGGTAGACCTTCAGGTCGGCGTCCGGCGCCACCACGGAGCCGATGTCGCGGCCCTCGACCACGATCCGGCCGGCGTTGGCGATCATCTCGCGCTGCCGGTTGACCAGCAGCGCGCGCACCGCCGGCACGGCGGCCACCGCGGAGACCGCCCCGGTCACCTCCGGGCCGCGGATCTGTGCGTCGACGTTCACGCCGTCGGCGGTCACGCCGTACCCCTGGGGGTCGGTGCCGATGCGCAGGTCCACCTCGCCGGCGACCTTGGCCACCGACTCGGCGTCGGTCAGGTCGACCCCGGAGCGCAGCACCGCCCAGGTGATGGCGCGGTACATGGCGCCGGTGTCGAGATAGCGGGCACCGATGCCGACGGCGAGCCGCCGCGAGACGGTGGACTTACCCGAACCGGACGGCCCGTCCACAGCGACCACGCATCGCCCGGCCCGTTCGTTTTCCTCCACCGTCGTCCTCCTCAGCCCGTACCTCACGAAACACCGGATGTGTCGCGAGCGGTTGTCCAAACGTTCTCAATGATGCCCGGCGTCGCGGTCGCCCGGTGGGCGCCGCCGGCACCGGGCCGCCAGGGAGCCTACCGGCAGCCGTACCCCGAACCCGGGGGTCAGTCACCCACGGCCTTGAACAGGGCGGCGACCTCCGCGTTGGTCAGCCGCCGCGTCCGCCCCGCGCGCAGGTCGCCCAGCCGGATCGGCCCGATCGCGGTACGCACCAGCCGGCTCACCGGGTGGCCCACCTCGCCGAGCAGCCGGCGGACGATGTGCTTGCGCCCCTCGTGCAGGCTCAGCTCGACCTGGGCGCTGCGTCCCAGCGTGTCCACCACCCGGAAGGAGTCGACCTTCGCCGGCCCGTCCTCCAGCTCCACGCCGGCCATCAGCCGCTTGCCGAGGTTGCGCGGGATCGGTCCGGAAACCTCGCACAGGTACGTCTTCTGCACCCCGTACGACGGGTGCATCAGCTTGTGCGCGAGGGTGCCGTCGTTGGTGAGCAGCAGCAGGCCCTCGCTGTCGGCGTCGAGGCGCCCCACGTGGTAGACCCGCTGCTCCACCCGGTTGCCGAGGAAGTCGGCGAGCGCGGTGCGCCCCTTCTCGTCGGCCATGGTCGAGACGACCCCGCGGGGCTTGTTCATGGCCAGGTAGACCAGTCGGGTGTCGGCGACGAGGCGCTCGCCGTCGACGTGGATCACGGCGGTGGCGGGGTCGACCTTGTCGCCGAGCTGGGCGACCCGGCCGTCGACGGTGACCCGGCGGCGGAAGATCAGGTCCTCGCAGGCGCGCCGGGAGCCGACGCCGGCGGCGGCCAGCACCTTCTGCAGGCGCTCGGCCCCCTCGAAGGCGGGCGCGTCGGGGCGGGGCGTGCGGTCATCGCGTGGCATCGGCAAGCTCTTCTACGTCGTCGGGAAGGAACGGGGCCAGCGGCGGGAGGTCGTCGACGCTGTTCAGCCCGAGCTTCTCCAGGAACATCGTGGTGGTCCGGTAGAGGAACGCCCCGCTGTCCGGTTCGGTGCCGCACTCCTCGACCAACCCGCGGGAGACCAGGGTACGGATCACCCCGTCGCAGTTGACACCCCGGATGGCAGAGATCCGCGAGCGGGTGACGGGCTGCTTGTACGCGATCACGGCCAGTGTCTCCAGCGCGGCCTGGGTCAGCCGCACGGACTGCCCGTCCAGTACGAACCGTTCCACGTAGGTGGCGTATTCCGGCCGGGTGTAGAGACGCCAGCCACCCGCGGCCCGGCGCAGCTCGAAGCCGTGCCCGGCGGCCGTGTAGCCGGCGGCGATCTCGTCCAGCGTCGGCCCGATCCGCTCGGCGGGCTGCTCCAGCACCTGGGCGAGGATCAGCTCGCTGACCGGCTCGTCCACCACCAGCAGGATCGCCTCCAGGGCCCCGCGCAGCTCCGCGTCGTCGAGTTCCGGAGGCGGCTCGGGCGCCGCCGCCCCCCTCCGCCGCCCCGCAGCACCCTTCGCCGATGAGCCCCGACCGCCCTTACCCTCCCCGCCGCCAGTCTCCACAGGCGGCACGTCCGCCGCCGCGGACTCCGCCGCGCGCTCAGGATCTCCGGAGATCTTGGTAGGTTCAGGCCCCTCTGGGGGCGCGGAGCTACCAAGATCTCCGGTTTCGGGAGCTGGGGAGGGGGCCGTGGGGCGCTGCCAGGGCGGCACCCAGGCGGCGGCCTGGTCGGCCAGGGAGTCCCGACGCTCGTCGCTGCTCATCCCGCTCGCTCCTCCGTCGTCGCCGTCCCGTTCCCGTCCGCCGCCACACCCGGCGCCGTCCCGCTGCCCTCCGCCGCCACATCTGCCACCGCAGCTGAGTCGGTCTCGTCCGGCACCGGCCGCCGCTCGGCCGACGCCGCCGGCAGCGGGCCGGAGCCCGCCGACTCGGGCACCGTCGGGACCGGCTCGGCCGGGGTGCCCGCGTACTCGTCGACGTGCAGGTCGGGGCCACCCTCGGCGGGGCCGGTCCAGCGTACGGTCAGCTCCTCCAGCGCCTGCTCCTGGACGAACGCGACCAGGCCCTCCCGGTAGAGCTCCAGCAGGGCCAGGAACCGGGCCACCATCTCCAGGGTGGCCTCGCAGTCGGCGCAGAGCAGCGAGAAGGTGGCCGTGCCGGCCCGGCGCAGCCGCTCGGTGAGGATCCCCGCGTGCTCCCGGACACTGACCCGCACCATGTGCACGTGGGCGACGGACACCTCCGGCACCGGCTTCGGCGTCATCGCCCTGACCGCCAGCTTCAGCAGCCGCTGCGGGCCGATGCCGAGGACCAGGTCGGGCAGCGCCTCGGCGTAGCGGGGCTCCAGGGTCACCGCGCGGGGGTAGCGCCGGCCGCCGACCTCCTCCAGCGCGGCGATGTGCGCCGCCGCCTCCTTGTACGCCTTGTACTGCAACAGCCGGGCGAAGAGCAGGTCCCGGGCCTCCAGCAGCGCGAGGTCCTCCTCGTCCTCGACCTCGGCGGCGGGCAGCAGCCGGGCCGCCTTCAGGTCGAGCAGCGTGGCGGCGATGAGCAGGAACTCGCTGGCCTCGTCCAGGTCCCACTGGTCGCCCATCGCGCGGATGTAGGCGATGAACTCGTCGGTGACCCGGTGCAGGGCCACCTCGGTCACGTCGAGCTTGTGCTTGCCGATCAGCTGGAGCAGCAGGTCGAACGGGCCGGTGAAGTTCGCCAGCCGGACGGTGAACCCGCCGCTCTCCGTCGCCGTCCCGGGCGCGCCGGCCGGGTCCGTCGGCACCTCGGCGAGGGCCTCGGCGGCCCGTACCGGGGGCTGCTCCGGCGTCGTCGGAGGGTCGAGGGGCGGCGCGGTCACCGGAAGACCGTAGTCCACGCCCCGGGCGACCCGGCGCGAAGGTGCATCCCGGCCTACCGTTCGGCCTGGGCGGCGATCACCTCGCGGGCCAGCTGGCGGTAGTTGCGGGCACCGGACGAGGCCGGGTCGAGCGTGGTGATCGGGGCACCGGCGACGGTGGACTCGGGGAACTTGACGGTCTTGGTGATCACCGTCTGGTAGACCTTGTCGCCGAACGCCTCCACCACCCGCTGGAGCACCTGGCGGCAGTGGGTGGTGCGGCTGTCGTACATGGTCGCGAGGATGCCCTCGAGTTCCAGGTCGAAGTTGAGCCGCTCGCGCACCTTGTCGATGGTGTCCAGCAGCAGCGCCACGCCGCGCAGGCTGAAGAACTCGCACTCCAGCGGGATGAGCACGCCGTGCGCCACGGTCAGCGCGTTGATCGCCAGCAGGCCCAGCGAGGGCTGGCAGTCGATCAGGATGTAGTCGTACTCCTTGCGGATCGTGCGGAGCACCCGGGCCAGGGCCATCTCCCGGGCGACCTCGTTGACGAGCTGGATCTCGGCCGCGGAGAGGTCGATGTTGGCCGGCAGCAGGTGCAGCCCCGCCACGTCGGTCTTGATCAGGACGTCCTCGGCGGTGACGTCGTCCTGCATGAGCAGGTTGTAGACCGACAGGTCGAGGTTGTGCGGGTTGACCCCCAGCCCGACCGAGAGGGCGCCCTGCGGGTCGAAGTCGACGAGCAGCACCTTGCGGCCGTACTCGGCCAGCGCGGCGCCCAGGTTGATGGTCGTGGTGGTCTTGCCCACGCCACCCTTCTGGTTGGCCATCGCGATGATCCGGGCCGGGCCGTGCCGGTCGGTCGGCATCGGCTCGGGAATCGGCTTGCGCATCGTGTACGCCGCCGGATCCGCCGGACCCAGATCCGCCCCGAGCGTGGCCTGCTGCTCGCGGAGCTCCGACGTCCAGGTCTCGGCACGGTCACCGTTGCCAGCCATGTGCTCGTTGCCCCCTCCCGACGACCACCCGGCGTCGGAGCCGTCCGACGTCCTTCGCGGCGCCGCTGCGCACCCCGGTCTGCATCACCATCGCCCCAGGAGGTCCGCGCCGATGCCGACTGTACGCCACCGCCCGGCGGGCCGGTCGCACCCGCTCGGCGTGTCGCCGCCCCGCCGACCAGGCCAGCCACCGGCGACGTCCTCCGCGCACCGCCCCGTACACCGTCGCGCCACCCCTGCCGGCCGGCGGCGGCCATCCCTGGTGGGCCGCCCGGCGGTCGGTCCCGCGCCCGGGCCGGGGCCGGGCGGGGTCAACCCCGCGCCCGGGGGTGGGCGGTGGCGTACACCTCGCGCAGCCGCTCGACGGTGACCAGGGTGTAGACCTGGGTGGTGGTGACCGAGGCGTGACCGAGCAGTTCCTGCACCACCCGCACGTCCGCGCCACCGTCGAGCAGGTGGGTGGCGTAGGAGTGGCGCAGGGTGTGCGGGGAGACCGCCTCCGGGCCGTCCACCGGCAGCCCGGCCCGCTCGGCGGAGCGGCGCAGGATGGTCCAGGCGCCCTGCCGGGTCAGCGCGCCGCCGCGGGCGTTGAGGAAGACCGCCGGGGTGCCCCGGCCCGCGGCGGCCAGAGCGGGCCGGGCCCGCACCAGCCAGGCCCGCACCGCCTCGACCGCGTACCCGCCGATCGGGACGAGCCGGGTGCGGCCGCCCTTGCCGCGCAGCAGCACGGTGCCCTCGTCGACGTCCAGGTCGTCCACGGCGGCGCCGACCGCCTCGGAGATCCGCGCCCCGGTGCCGTACAGGAACTCCAGCAGCGCCCGGTCGCGCAGCGCGACCGGCGCACCGTCGCCGGCGGCGGTCACCGGGCCGGCGGTCTCCAGCAGCCGCACCACGGCGTCGACCGGCAGCGCGCGGGGCAACCGGCGCGGCGGCGTGGGCGGGCGGACGTCCCGGCTCGGGTCGGCGCCGGCCAGCCCCTCGCGCAGCGCGAAACGGTGCAGGCCGCGCACCGCGCTGGCCGCCCGCGCGGCGGAGGAGACCGCGAGCGGCGGATGCTCCTCGTCGCCGGCGCGCAGCCGGGCCAGGTGCGCCTCGACCTGCCCCGGGCCGACGGCGGCCAGGTCCGGCACGCCGGCCGCCGCCAGGGTGCCCAGGTAGCGCTCCAGGTCGCGCCGGTACGACGAGAGGGTGTTCGCCGACAGTCCCCGCTCGACGGTGAGGTGGTCGAGGTAGCCGCGCACGGCACGGCGCAGGGCCGGCGCTGGCTCCCCGCCCGCGCCGGCCCCGTCCGCTGTGCCGGTCAGTCCGCCACCCCTCAGGCCAGCGCGTCGGCCAGCGCGAGGCTCGGCATGCCGTGCGCCTCGGCGACGGGGCCGTAGGTGACCTGGCCGTCGTGGGTGTTCAGGCCCAGCGCCAGCGCCGGGTCGCGGCGCAGCGCCTCACGCCAGCCGTGGTTGGCCAGCTCCAGGGCGTACGGCAGGGTGACGTTGGTCAGCGCGTAGGTGCTGGTGTGCGGCACCGCGCCCGGCATGTTCGCCACGCAGTAGAAGATCGAGTCGTGCACCTGGTAGGTCGGCTCGGCGTGCGTGGTGGGACGCGAGTCCTCGAAGCAGCCGCCCTGGTCGATGGAGATGTCGACCAGCACGCTGCCCGGCTTCATCCGGGAGACCAGCTCGTTGGAGATCAGGGTCGGGGCCTTCGCCCCGGGCACCAGCACCGCGCCGATGACCAGGTCCGCGTCCAGCACGGCCCGCTCGATCTCGTACGCGTTGGAGGCCACCGTCTGGAGGTGGCCCCGGTAGATGGCGTCGGCCTGGCGCAGGCGGGCCACGTTCTTGTCCAGCAGCAGCACCTCGGCCTGGAGGCCCAGCGCGATCGCGGCGGCGTTCATGCCGGAGACGCCGGCGCCGATGACCACGGTCTTCGCGGCGTAGACGCCGGAGACGCCACCCATCAGGATGCCGCGCCCGCCGCCCTGCCGCTGGAGGTGGTAGGCGCCCACCTGCGGGGCGAGCCGGCCGGCCACCTCGGACATCGGGGCGAGCAGCGGCAGCGACCGGTCGGGCAGCTCGACGGTCTCGTACGCGATGCCGGTGACCTTGCGGTCGACGAGCGCGTCGGTGCACGCCTTCGAGGCGGCCAGGTGCAGGTAGGTGAAGAGCACCTGCCCCTCGCGCATCCGGTGGTACTCCTCGGCGATGGGCTCCTTGACCTTGAGCACCAGCTCGGCGGTCTCCCACACCTCGTCGGCGGTGGCCAGGATCTTGGCCCCGGCGGCGGCGAACTCGTCGTCGCCGATGCTGGATCCGACGCCGGCGCCGGACTCGACGAAGACCTGGTGGCCGCTGCGGACGAACTCGTTCACGCCCGCCGGCGTGATCGCCACGCGGTACTCGTGGTTCTTGACCTCGCGGGGGATTCCGACCTTCACGATGCAGACACCTCTCTTCGGGGCTGCGCTCCCCCGACTGCGCGGTGCCACGGCGGCCCCTTTGCCGCCGCGGTCCACCGGTCCCGCCGGCGGCAGTCTAGGCGCGTCGGCACCGCCGCCGAGGCAGCACAGTGACATCCGGTGCCGGCACACGCTGACGATGTGTCAGGCGTGAACGGGGCCGGCGGTGCGACCCGCACCTCAGCCGTCAGGACAGTGTTCATCCATTATCGTCCCACTCTTCGGGTGCCGCTGCGGACAGGAGACCAGTGGATCACTAGGGTGTCGCCTCATGACCACACCTCCTTACCAGCCCGGCTACCCCAACCAGCCCGGGTACCCGTCGGGTGTCTCCGACAAGAGCAAGGTCGTCGCGGGCGTCCTGCAGATCGTGCTCGGCACCTTCGGCATCGGCCGCTTCTACATGGGCGACACCAAGACCGGCGTCATCCAGCTCATCGTGTCCCTCGTGACGTGCGGCATCGGCGGCATCTGGGGCTTCGTCGACGGCATCCTGATCCTGATCAACGGTGGCGTCGACGGGCAGGGCCGGCCGCTGCGCGACTGACCGACCCGGAACGACGAAAGGGGCCGTGCGGCGTACCGCACGGCCCCTTCACGTTCTCCGCCCCCGGCTCAGCCCGGTAGGGGCGCGTCGGCCCGGCGCAGCGCCGACCAGCCGGTGTCGCGGGCCCGGGCGGCGGCGAGCAGCCCGGCCACGCAGGAGGCGTTGGTGATCTCGCCCGCGAGGACCATGCCGACGGCCTCGTCCAGGTCGACGCGGACGACCTGGAGGTCGGCCTCCTCGTCGTGGCGCTCGTGCCGCTGCGGCGCCGGCACGTCGGCCAGGTCCCGGGCCAGGAAGACCCGGACCAACTCGTTGGTGAAGCCCGGCGAGCTGTGCAGGTCCACCAGGACGTCGATCCGCCCGGCGGTCAGGTCCACCTCCTCGGCCAGCTCCCGGACCGCGGCGGCGGCCAGGTCCTCGCCGGAGACGTCGGTCAGCCCGGCCGGCAGCTCCCACAGATGCCGCCCGACCGGGTGCCGGTACTGGCGGATCAGCACCACCTGACCGGCCGCGTCGAGCGCCACCACGGCGACCGCGCCGACGTGCCGGACGAAGTCGCGCACGCCCGTCCCGCCGCCGGGCATCGCCACCTCCTCGCTGACCACGTCGAAGATCCGGCCCCGGTAGCGCTCGGTGCGCGAGCGCACCTCGTAGCGGTGCCCGACGGCGCTCGTGTCGCCGTCGGAGCCGACGGTGCGCCCGCTCACGAGGCCGACGTCGCCTTCGCGGCGGCGCCCCCGTTGCGGGCGGCGTTGGTCGCCGCCGCGTCCGGGTTCGTCGCGCTGTCGGCCGCGTCGAGGTCGACCGGGAGCTGGTCGGCCTCCGAATACGCCACCGCCGCCTTGACGAAGGAGGCGAACAGCGGGTGCGGGCGGGTCGGCCGGCTCTTCAGCTCCGGGTGCGCCTGGGTGGCGACGAAGAACGGGTGCAGGCCCCGGTCCAGCTCGATGAACTCGACCAGCCGCCCGTCGGGCGAGGTGCCGGAGACGTGCAGGCCCGCCTTGGTCAGCGCGTCGCGGTAGGCGTTGTTCACCTCGTAGCGGTGCCGGTGCCGCTCGCTGACCTCGGTGCTGCCGTACGCCTCGGCGACGAGCGAGCCCTCGGCGAGCGCCGCCGGGTACGCGCCCAGCCGCATGGTGCCGCCCAGGTCGCCCCTGCCGGCGACGATGTCCTCCTGGTCGGCCATCGTGGCGATGACCGGGTGCGCCGCCTCCTCGTCGAACTCCAGCGAGTTGGCGCCCTCCAGGCCCGCCAGGTGCCGGGCCACCTCGATGGTCATGCACTGCAGACCGAGGCAGAGGCCGAGCAGCGGGATGCCGTTCTCCCGGGCGTAGCGGGCGGTGCCGATCTTGCCCTCGATGCCGCGTACCCCGAAGCCGCCCGGGATGACGATGCCGTCCACGCCGGCCAGGGCGGCCGCGGCGCCGGACGGGGTGACGCACTCGTCGCTGGGCACCCAGCGCAGCTGCACCCGGGCCCGGTGGCCGAAGCCGGCGGCCCGGATCGCCTCGCTGACCGACAGGTACGCGTCGGGCAGGTCGACGTACTTGCCGACCACGGCGACGGTGACGGTGTGCCGGGGCTGGTGCACCCGGTCCAGCAGGTCGTCCCAGCTGGCCCAGTCGACGTCGCGGAAGGAGAGGCCGAGCCGGCGCACCACGTACGCGTCGAGACCCTCGCGGTGCAGCACCTTGGGGATGTCGTAGATGCTCGGCGCGTCCGGGGCGGCGGTGACGGCCTCGCGGTCGACGTCGCAGTAGAGCGACAGCTTCTGCTTGACCTTGTCGGGGATCTCCCGGTCGCAGCGCAGCACCAGCGCGTCGGGCTGGATGCCGATGCTGCGCAGCTGGGCCACCGAGTGCTGGGTCGGCTTCGTCTTCAGCTCGCCCGACGGCGCCAGGTAGGGCACCAGGGAGACGTGCAGGTAGAAGCAGTTGTCCCGGCCCAGGTCGTGGCGGACCTGGCGGATCGCCTCCAGGAACGGCAGCGACTCGATGTCGCCGACGGTGCCGCCGACCTCGGTGATCACCACGTCCGGCACCTGGCCGTCGTCGTCGGGGTCGGCCATCGCCAGGATCCGCGACTTGATCTCGTTGGTGATGTGCGGGATGACCTGGACGGTGTCGCCCAGGTACTCGCCGCGCCGCTCCTTGGCGATCACCTCGGAGTAGATCTGGCCGGTGGTGACGTTCGCCTTGCCGGACAGCGCCCGGTCCAGGAACCGCTCGTAGTGCCCGACGTCGAGGTCGGTCTCGGCGCCGTCCTCGGTGACGAAGACCTCGCCGTGCTGGAACGGGTTCATCGTCCCCGGGTCGACGTTGAGGTAGGGGTCGAGCTTCTGCATCACCACGCGCAGGCCGCGCGCGGTGAGCAGGTTGCCGAGGCTGGAGGCGGTGAGGCCCTTACCCAGCGAGGAGGCGACTCCCCCGGTGACGAAAATGTGCCTGGTCGTCCGTGCTGATGGGGCCAAGGCCTGCTCCCGTGTCGTCCGTCGCGGTCGTGCAGACCGCCGTGCCGATCAGCCAAGTGATCACGCGATCCACGGGATTCCACGGTAACACCTCTCCCGGCCCGCCCGCCGGGCGCACCCGCAGCGGGCCGTGGCACGTCCCCATCCGGGTCAGGAGGCGGTGACCTCGGTCGATGACCGTCCGGCCGGCGCGCGTTTCCCGGCGGCGGCGCCGGCCGTCGGCTCCTGCGCCCCGGTGTCCGGGCCCGGCGACCGCGGGGCCGGGGGCGTCGGCGCCGCGGCCGGTTCCGCGCCCCGATCCGGGGTACGGGCGGTGCCCGCCCCCGCGCCGGTCGGGGTCGGGCGGTCCGGGCCGTCGCCGTCCGGTCCCCCGCCGGTGTCGCCGCCCGTCCCGCCGGGCCCCTCGTCGCGCTGCCGGCCCGCGTCGGGCAGCGTGCGGTCGGTGGAGTGGTCGAGCACCCGCAGCGCGGCCAGCGCCGCCATCGGCACCACCACGGCCGCGGCCGCGCCGGCGACGTCCAGGGCGTCGCCGCCCAGCACCCCGCCGGTCACCGCGGCGACGGCGGTGCCGGCCATCGCCGCCCGTATCGCCGGGTAAATGCCGAACAGCCGCATCAGCCCGCCCCACGGCTGGAGCAGGGCGAACCAGACCAGCAGGGCGCCTGCCAGGGCCAGCACGGTCAGCGGGCTGTTGACCAGCGTCTCGAAGTTCGCCGTGCTGGAACGGTGCACGGTGAGCCCGCCGGTGCCGTCGCCCACGGCGGCCAGGAAACGGCCGAGGCTGCCCCGCTCGGCGGCGGGCCGGCGCAGGTCGAGCACCGCGAAGCCGATGGTCAACGCCAGCCCCGCCATGGTGGCCCAGGCCAGCCGGCTGATGGTCAGCCACCCGCCGGCGCTGATCGCGGCGGCGACGCTCAGCCCGGCGGTCAGCGCGATCGCGCCGATCGGATCGGCCCCCAGGTACGGGCTGCCGACGACCAGTACGGCGGCCCCGCCGACGGCCACCATCACGGGCGGCCGCCACGACCGGCGGACCCGCTGGGCCAGCCACCCCGCGCTGAGCAGGGCGCCGGCCAGGAACACGCCGAGCCCGACGGTGCCCAGCCCGGCGTACCGGCCGCCCTCCAGGGCCGAGTAGCCGACCACCCCGTTGAGCTGGAGGCGGGCGCCGGTGAGCACGTCCATGCCGACGGTCAGCGTGGTCAGGCCGGCCACCGCACCGAGCGGGCCGAGGGTCGCCGCGTGCCCCGGCGCGAGCCGGACCACGGCGGTCGCGGCGACCAGCAGCAGCACGGTCACCCCGGCGAAGTACACGCCCGCGTGGTCCCCGCGCCACCAGGGCACGGCGTCGGCGAGCAGGGCGGCCGGCACGGCGAGGGCCGCCGCGATCAGCAGCAGCTCCACGACCGCCACCACGCGTGGCGACACCGGCTCCGGGCCGTACGGGCCGGCGTGCCGGCGGGCCCGGCGCAGCAGCGGCAGCACCGCCACGGCCAGCAGCACCTGGGCGCCGGCGAGCAGGGTGAAGAACCAGTCCGCCACCCGACGCTGGGCGGCGGCCTCCCGGTCGGCGTCGGCGGGCGCGGCGATCGCGGCGGCGAGGTCCGCCGGTCGCCCGCCGACCGACTCTGCCGGCCGGCCGAGGAAGAGCCGCTCCGGCATCGGCCGGCCCAGCGCGGTGAGCGCGGTCGGCGCGAGGTCGACCAGTTGCAGGTAGCCCTCGCGGCCGGTGCTGGCGGAGGTGAGCCACCCGCGTTCCCAGCCCGGCCCGTCGGCGACGGCCACGTGCAGCCGGGACGGCGCCTCGGTGTCGGACACCCCGGCGACGAGCACCAGCGAGCGGGGCGGCCGGGCGGCCAGCACCCGGGCCAGGCGGGCGTCGGCCGCGCGCGCTGCCGTGGCCCGGGCCACCGGGTCCTCGCCGGCCACCGTGCCCAGGTCGACGATGCTCAGCACGCAGGAGCCGAGCAGGCCCGCCGGGTCGGCGGGCAGCGCCGGCACGTACCGGTCGACGCGGCCGAACGGCCGGGCCGCCGCGACGGCCGCGCCGGGCCCGACCGCCACCGAGCAGCGCACCGACTCCGACAACGCGCCGGGCACCGTGCCCCAGGGCAGTCGCTCCTGGTTGTGCAGGACGACGCTCTCCTGGTCGGGCAGGTTCGCGCCGATGCCGTCGGGTTGCTCGATCGCCACCTGCGCCGGCGGGCAGCCGCCCGACTGGCGGCTGCCGTTCCAGGCGGCGTAGCTGCCCGCGCCGAGCGTCAGCCAGCCGTCCACGGGGCAGGTCGGCCGGTGCGCTGAGCGGACCGACAGGGAGCCGATCGAGCCGTCCTGGGCCATCCGCCACAGCGTCGGCGTGGTCTGCGGGTCGACGTCCTCCCAGCGCAGTCCCGCCACCCCGGCGAGCACGACGAAGTCGGCGGTGCGCCCCGGTGCCTCCCGGTCGGGGCGGACGGTCAGCGCGGTGATGCCCAGCGCCACGACCACGAGGGTCAGCAGGATCGGGGCGATTCTGCGCCGCATCAGCGGCGTCCCGTCGACGGGGCGTCGGCGCCCGGGGCCGCCGGTCCGGCGCCGTCCGGGGCCAGTTCGGCGTAGAGCGCCGCCAGTTGGGCGAGGGTGTCGGCCTCGGTGGGCCAGGTGGCGGCCCGCTCGGCGCCGCGCCGCCCCAGCCCGGCCCGCGCGGCCTCGTCGTCGAGCAGGTCGCGCACGGCCGCGTCGACGGCGTCCACGTCCCCGGGCGGCACCAGCACCGCGGCGTCGCCGACCAGCTCCGGCAGGCCGCCGACGCCGGTCGCCACCAGCGGTACGCCGGCCCGCATCGCCTCCTGCGCGAAGAGCTGACGGGCCTCCCAGTCGCTGGTCACCACCGCCAGGTCGGCCCCGGCGAGCAGGTCGCCCACGTCGGTGCGGTGCCCGAGCAGGGTCACCGGGGCCCGGGCGGCGGAGATCCGGGCGGCCAGCGGCAGGTAGGCGGGGCCGCTGCCGGCGATCACCACCACCGGCGCCGGTGTGCGCGTACGCCATCTCGCGGCGGCGTCGATGAGCACGTCGTAGCGCTTCTGGGGGTGCAGCCGCCCGACGGACAGGATCAGCGGCTGTTCCGCCGCGACGCCGAACTCTGCGCGGACGGCGGCCCGGCGGCGGCGCGGTGCGGGCAGTGCCGGCGCGGCGACGGGGGCGAGCCGGGCGTCCGTCGCGCCCAGCGCGGCGGCCCGCTCGACCAGGTCCGTGGAGGCGCCGAGCGCCACCCGGGCGCCCCGGGCCACGACCCGCTCGACGAGACGGGACACGCCGCCGCGCAGGCCACCGGCGAGCACCGCGTTGTGCCAGGTCACCACGAGCGGGGCGGCCGGGCGGGCGAGTACGGCGACGAGCCCGGCCCGCAGCCCGTGGGCGTGCAGCACGTCGACCTCCTCGGCGGCGAGCGCCCGGCGCAGCGCGCCGACCGCCCGGACGTCGGCCGGGGTCGGGCTGGCCGGGATCTCCACCGGCAGGAAGCGGGCACCGACGCCCGTGAAGTCGAACTGCTCCTGCGTCGCGGCGGGCCCGCAGACCAGCACGCGGGCGCCCCCGGCGGTCAGGCCCCCGGCCAGCGAGCGGACGTGCTGCCCGACACCGCCGGTGCTGGAGGCGAGCAGCAGGGCCACGGTGCCGTGCCAGCCGGGAACCGGTGCCGTCACCACGACCACCCCCGCCCGTCGGTCGCCGTCGGCCGGTCACCCGTCCTGCACCCGCTCACCGGGACACCGTCTCCTTCCCGTCACCCCGTTCCGGGGGGATGTCGCCCTCGCCCGTTCCCTCGGCGGGGGCCGCCGGCCCGCGCCGGCCCGCCCTGCCCAGTCGCCGGAGCACCCCGGCGAGCAGCGGCGTCACGTCCCGCCGGTCGGCCAGCCAGACGACGGCGAGGAACACGACACCGACCAGGACTCCGGACAGCATGCCCTGCACGAGTGCGCCCGGTGTCGTCGGGGTGCCGCCGCCGGCCGCGTCGAGCCAGCGCGCCAGGGCCGTCCCGGCGAGCGCGGCCAGGGTGCCGGCGAGCAGTCCGGCGGCGCCGGCACGGGCGGCGCCGGCGAGCGCGGGAGGCCCGGCAGCGCGGCGTACCGCGACGAGGAGCAGCCCGCCGAGAAGCACCATCCCGACCGAGTTGGCCAGGGCGACCGCGAGCACCCGGTCCCGCAGCGGCAGCACCGCGCCCAGCAGCAGGGCGGTGGCGGGTACCGCCAGGAAGCCGGCGGCGATGGCGACGGTCGCAGCCCGGGTCTCCCCCCGGGCGTAGAGGGCCCGGCTCAGCAGCGCGTAGAGCCCGTAGCCGAGCAGGCCCGGCGCGAACCCGGCGATCGCCGCGGCGGCCGAGGCCGCCGGGCCCGGCGCGAAGAAGAGGTGGCCGACGGGGCCGGCCGTCCCGACCAGCGCGGCGGCGCCCAGGCAGCTGAACAGCAGCACGCCACGCACGGCCGGCGCCAGGGTCGCCCGGTAGCCGTCCTCGTCGCCTGCCGCGCGGGCCGCCGCCAGCGTCGGGTACGCGGCGACCGCCAGCGGCACCGCGAGCACCGCCCAGGGCAGCAGGTACAGCGTCTGGGCCAGTTGGTAGACGCCCGGGTTGGCCGCCGCCCCGTAGGTGACCTGGTTGAGGCTCACCATCAGGGCGACCTGCTGGGCGGTGACGGCCACCGCGCCGGCCGCCACCAGCCCGCCCACCCGGGCGCGGGCGTCGGCCGGGAAGCCGAACCCGGGTCGAACCCGCAGCCTCAGCCGGCGGACGGGAACCAGCAGCGACAGGGAGAGCACGACGACGCCCAGCGTGGTGCCGGCGGAGAGCAGCAGTTCCCCGCCCGGGCTCACGCCGGCGACCGTGGCCAGCGGCCCTTCGGCGGCGGTGAAGCCCAGGTAGACCACGATGACGGTGAGGCTGGACAGCAGCGGCGCCACCACCGGCCAGGCGAACCGCCGGTGCGCCTGGAGCACCCCGGTCAGCACGATGCCCACCCCGTACAGCGGCAGTTGGGGGGCGAAGACCCGCAGCATCCGCTCGCCGCTGGCCTGCTGGGCGGCGGTCAGTCCATCGCCCAGCAGCGCGACCGCCGGCCCGGCGAGCAGCGCCACCAGCACGGCGAGGGGCACCAGGAGGCTCACCGTCCAGGTGAGCAGCGCGCCGGTGGTGCGGGCCACCGCCGCCCGGTCGCCCGCCGCGACGGGCCCGGCGAGCAGTGGTACGACCAGGCTCGCCAGCGCCCCGCCGGCGACGATCTCGAAGATGAAGTTCGGCACCGCGTTCGCCACCACGTAGGTGCCGCCGAGGTCAGTCGGCGCCAACGTCCAGGTGAAGACGGCGGTGCGGCCGAAGCCGGCGAGCCGGCTGAGGACGGTGAGGACGGCGATGAGCGCGGCCGCTCCGGCGACGCGGCCGGCGCCGGCGAGGGGTGCCGGGGTCGTCACGTCAGTCGGCGCGTCGACCCAGTGCGTCGAGCTCGCGCAGCCCCGGGGTGCGCTGGATGACCTGGGTGAAGCTCACCTTCTCGCTGGCCGCGGTGAGGCCGGCCAGCACGGCCAGCAGCCCGGCCCGCCCGACGGGCCCGGTACGCGCGGCCAGCGCCACGCCGAGCAGCGCGCCGAGGGCGTTCGCGCCGCTGTCGCCGAGCATCACGTCCTCGCCGAGGTCGGCGGGGAGCAGCCCGGCGGCGGCGCCGACGGCACCGGCGGCGATCCCGCCGTGCGGGCCCCCGGCCAGCGGGGCGCCGAGCAGGAGACCGGACTTCAGCGCCCGGCCGGGACGCAGGTCGAGCAGGTTGAGCAGGTTCGCGGTGCCGGCGACGACACCGGCGCCCAGCAGCACGTCGACGCCCCGGCCCAGCGCGCCCTGCCGCTGGCGGCGCCGGTGCCCGGCGACCCGGGGATCGGCGGCGAGCAGCGCGGCGGCGCCGAGGCCGGCGGCCCCCACCCCGACGACCTTGACCATTCCCGCGGTGACCCGGCCCTCGCGCAGCGCGGCCAGGTGCCCGGCGAAGCCCTTGGCCGCCTTCTGTTCGGGCCGCGCCCCGACCACGTCGTCGTAGAGCCCGACCGCCCCGGCGCCCACCCCGGCGACCAGGGCGGCGGCACCCGAGGGGCCGCTGGAGGCGCCGAACGCGCCCGCCGCGGCGGCACCTGCGGCGAGCGCGGGGCCGGCGGCCAGGCTCACCGTGCGGCCGCGGAAGTTGGTGCGATCCAGCGCTGGCCCGGCCGGCGAGGTGCGCACCTCGCGCAGCGCGTACCGGGCGGCGGCGGCGCCCGCGCCGGCGATCAGCAGTCGACCGAGCAGACTCACGCCTCTCCCTCCCGCCGTACGTCGGCGAGGCTGGATCCGGACAACGGAATACGTCGTTGCGTCACTGGGGCAGTCTAGGCAGCAGGGACGGCGCGTTGTCGCCGACGCCGTACTGCCCGGCCTTCTTCTCGGTGACCTGCTGCACCAGCGCGAGTGCGGTGACCAGCTGGCCCTGGACGGTGTTGGCGTTGTCGACGGTGGAGATGGTCTGCACCAGCACGGGATCGTTGCGCACGGCGGCCACCAGGTTTCCGCCGGCCGAGCCGTTGCCGCCCACGACGAGCGTCCCGGCCTGGTCGAACTGCTCGGCGACCTTCAGCACCGACTCGTCCTTCTTCGCCGAGTCCTTGTCCACGTACGGCTGCCCGCTGACCAGGACGACGGCCTCCGCCGGCGCGGTGACCGGCTTCTCGGTGGTCAGGTAGTTGGCGTTGATGTAGGCGGCGAGCACCGCCCGCCGGTCGGCCTCGGTGACGGGGGTGGCGCCGGCCGCCCGGTCGAGCAGGACGCTGGCCAGCAGGGCCGTCGAGGTCTCCACCCCGTGCCCGTTGCCCGGCAGCCCGGCCGTCGGCGCGCTGGTGGGGCGCGCGGCGGTGACCGCCAGCTCCAGCAGGTTGTTGTTGTTGTCCGGGTTGATGAACTTGTCCTGAAGGTCGATGCGGCCGGTGACCTGGGCCCCGGCGAGCTGGAGCATCTTGAGCACGCCCTCGGTGTGGTCGCGCCCGGTGGGCAGGCCGACCACCACGACCCGCTTGCCGGTCAGCGTGCCCGGCAGGACGACCTCCGCGATCTGGGCCGCGAAGTCCTCCTCGAGCTCGAGCTCCTTCTCCATGCTCTGGACCGCCTGGCGCATCTGCTGGTTGTCCTTGCGCAGCGCGTTGACATTCTCCTTGAGCGAGTCGGCCACCGGGCCGTTCAGGGCGGCGGTGCCGACCACCAGACCGATCGCCAACGCGAGGAAGACGGCGGTCAGGGACACCACGTGGTACCGGAAGTTGATCACACCTGTCGCCTCTTGATCGGTGGGACGCTAGAAAAGCTGTTCGAGCTGGAACACGAAATTGTTCCACCACTCGGAGACCACGCCCAAATACGCCTTGCCGACGGTCGAGACCGCCACCGCCGACGCCATCGCCGCGATCGCGGAGAGCACCAGCAGCAGCAGCGACGACCCGGAGATGCTCTGCCGGTAGAGCCGGCTCACCCCCTTGGCGTCGACCAGCTTGCCGCCGACCTTGAGCCGGGTCAGGAACGTGGAGGCCATCCCGCCGCGACCCTTGTCGAGGAACTCGACAAGCGTGGCGTGGGTGCCGACGGCGACCAGCAGCGAGGCGCCCTTCTCGTCGGCCAGCAGCATGGCCAGGTCCTCGCTCGTCGCCGCCGCGGGGAAGGTCACCGCGGGGACGCCGAGGCCGTTGACCCGGGCCAGACCGGGCGCCCGGCCGTCCGGGTAGGCGTGCACGATCACCTCGGCGCCGCAGCGCAGCACGTCGTCGGTGACCGAGTCCATGTCGCCGATGATCATGTCCGGCGTGTAGCCGGCCTCCACCAGTGCGTCGGCGCCGCCGTCGACACCGATCAGGACCGGCTTGAACTCGCGGATGTAGGGGCGCAGCACGTCCAGGTCGGCCTTGTAGTCGTAGCCGCGCACCACGATCAGGCAGTGCCGCCCCTGCATCTCCGTCTGGATCTCGGGCACGCCGACGCCGTCGAGGAGCAGGTCGCGCTCCTGGCGGAGGTAGTCCATCGTGTTGGCGGCGAACGCCTCCAACTGCACCGAGAGCCCCTCGCGGGCGTCGGCCATCGACTTGGCCACCGTCTCGGCGTCCTGGAGGCTGCCGTGCGCCACCGGCTCGTCGCCGACGAAAACGGTGTTGCCCTCGATCCGGACGGTGTCGCCCTCGCGGATCCGCTCGAAGACCCCCTCGCCCAGGTCGTCCAGGAGGGGGATGCCGGCGGCGACGAGCACCTCCGGCCCCAGGTTGGGGTAGCGGCCGGAGACCGACGGCTTCGCGTTGAGCACCGCGCCGACACCGACGGCGACGAGCGAGTCGGCGGCGACCCGGTCGAGGTCGACGTGGTCGATGACCGCGATGTCACCGGGGCGGAGCCGGCCGACCAGGCGTTTTGTCCGGCGGTCGAGGCGCGCGGTGCCGAGGATCCTGCCCGGTTCCGCGTTCCGGGTCCGGCGCAACGTGGGTAGACGCATCGTGACCATCCTGGCATGTGAGGCAGGCAAATCTGTCGCGACATGCCTGAGCAGGGCCGCCTACCCAGGGAAGCACACTAACGCCCAGGCCGGTGTGCCTGTGCTCACAATCGCCGGCTCACGGGCGCCTTTCGCGGGCCGCCACGGCGAGAAGTTCCTCGGCGTGCGCGATACCCAGGTCGGAGTCGGGCAAACCCGCGAGCATGCGGGCGAGTTCCCGGGCGCGCTCGGTGTCCTCCACCACCCGGACCCCGCTCGTGGTCACCGCCCCGCCCGTGTCCTTCGCCACCACCAGGTGCCGGTCGGCGAAGGCGGCCACCTGCGGCAGGTGGGTGACGACGAGGACCTGGTGGCTGCGGGCCAGCCGGGCCAGCCGCCGGCCGATCTCCACGGCGGCCTGGCCGCCGACCCCGGCGTCGACCTCGTCGAAGACCAGCGTGGGCGGCCCGCCCGAGCCGGCGAAGACCACCTCGATGGCGAGCATCACCCGGGACAGCTCACCGCCGGAGGCGCCGCGCTGCAACGGCAGCGAGGGCGCGCCCGGGTGGGCCAGCAGGCGCAGCTCGACCTCGTCGCCGCCGTCCGGGCCGACGCCGACCTCGGTGCCGTTGACCGCGAGGGTCGGCTCGGTGCGGCCGGCCGCGCGGGGCAGCACCGCCACCTCGATCCTCGCGTGCGGCATGGCCAGCCCGGCCAGCTCGACGGTGACCTGCTCGGCGAAACGGGTCGCCGCCTCCTGCCGCGACGTCGACACCCGGCCGGCCAGGTCGGCCACCTCGCCGGCCAGCCGGGAGGCCTCCCGGTCCAGCTCCTCCAGCAGGTCGTCGGAGGTGTCCAGGTCGGACAGCCGGGTGCGGGCGTGCTCGGCCCAGGCGATCACCCCGTCGACGTCGTCGGCGTACTTGCGGGTGAGCGCGCGCAGCGCCGCCCGCCGCTCGTAGACGGTCTGCAACCGGGCCGGGTCGGCGTCGAGCGCCGCGAGGTAGGTCGACAGCTCGGCGGAGACGTCCGTGACGAGCGTCGCCGCCTCCTCCAGCCGCGCCGCCAGCTCGCCCAGGGCCGGGTCCGTGCCGGCCTGCGCCTCGAGGGTGCGGCGGGCGGTGCCGAGCAGCGCCGCCGCGTCCGGGGTCTCGTCGGTCGCCTCCACGCCGCCGGCCACGCACTGGTGGGCCACCTGCGCCGCGGTGCGCAGCCCTTCGGCGTGCTCCAGCCGCTGCGCCTCCGCCTTCAGTTCGTCGTCCTCGCCCGGCTGCGGGTCGACCCGGGTGATCTCGTCGAGGCCGAGCCGCAGCAGGTCGGCCTCCTGGTTGCGCTCGCGGGCGTTGCGCCGCCGGTCGGTCAGGTCGTCGACCACCGCGCGCCAGCGGGCGTACGCCTCGCGCAGCGCGTCGAGCAGCTTCTCGTGCTCCGGGCCGGCGAAGCGGTCCAGCGCGGCGCGCTGCTCGGCCGGCCGCAGCAGCCGCAGCTGGTCGGACTGGCCGTGCACGGCCACCGCCTGCTCGCCCACCTCGCCGAGCATCGATACCGGCATGCTCCGCCCGCCCAGGTGCGCCCGGGAGCGGCCCTCCACGGTGACGGTGCGGCTCAGCAGCACCGAGCCGTCCTCGTCGGGCTCGCCGCCCGCGTCGGTGATCCGCGCGTGCACGGTGGCGGCGACGCGACCCTCGAGCCGCAGTCGGCCCTCCACCACCGCCCGGCCCGGCTGGGCGCGCACCCGGCCGGCGTCGGCGCGCCCGCCGAAGAGCAGGCCGAGGCCGGTGACCACCATGGTCTTGCCCGCCCCGGTCTCGCCGGTGATGACGTTCATGCCGCCGGTCAGCGGCAGCGTGGTGTCCTCGATGACGCCCAGTCCGGTGATGCGCAGCTCTTCCAGCACAGCAACCGACAGTAGACGCGGCCCCCGACACTTGACCAGCCGGCGTGGGCGCGCCGGAGCGTCCGCCCGCCGACACCACGCGCAGCCGGCCCGAGGGCTGCCGACGTGGCACCGGCCCGACCCGCGCGGGCGACCCGGGCGCGTCGGGGCGGCACCCGTCCGGGCGGCGGCGAGGGCGATCCGGGCCGGCCGCCTCACCGCGCCAGCCCTGCCCGCTTACCGCGCCCGCCCTGCCCGGCCCACGGTCAGCGACGGTTGCCGCGCCAGCCCTGCACGGGCAGGTCGAACTTCGCCACCAGCCGGTCGGTGAACGGACGGTCCCGCAGCCGCACGACGCGCACCGGCAACGCGCCGCGGCGCACCGTGACCCGCGCCCCCGGCGGCAGGTCGTAGACCCGCCGGCCGTCGCAGGACAGCACCGCGAGGGTGGTGAACGGGTCGACGGTGATGGCGAACGTGGACGTGGGCGCGGTGACCAGCGGGCGGCTGAACAGCGCGTGCGCGCTGATCGGCACCAGCAGCAGGGCCTCCACCTCCGGCCAGACCACCGGCCCGCCGCCGGAGAACGCGTACGCCGTCGACCCGGTGGGGGTCGCGCAGACCACCCCGTCGCAGCCGTACCGGGACAGGGGGCGGCCGTCGACGTCGACGAGCAGCTCCAGCATCTGGGCGCGCTCGCCCTTCTCGACGCTGATCTCGTTGAGCGCCCAGGACTCGATGGTCGGGCCGCCGTCGAACTCGGCGGTCACGTCGAGGGTGAGCCGCTCGTCGACGGTGTAGTTGCGCTCGACGACGTCGCGTACCGCGCTGTCCAGGTCGTCGATCTCGGCCTCGGCGAGGAAGCCGACCTTGCCCAGGTTGATGCCGATCAGCGGCACCTTCGCCGGGCGGGCCAGCTCCGCCGCGCGCAGGAAGGTGCCGTCCCCGCCGAGCGCGAAGACGATCTCGGCGCCCTCGGCCGCCTCCGGGCCGGTCACCGGGACCACGCCTGGCAGGTCGAGGTCGTCGGCCTCCTCGGCCACGACCCGCACCTCGAAGCCGGCCGAGATCAGGTCGGCGGCCACGGCACGGGCGTGCTCGGTGCTGCGCCGGCGACCGGTGTGCGTCACCAGCAGCGCCGTGCGGCTCACCGGGACGGCCGTCCCGTCGCGCCCGCGCTGCGCCCGCGCGGCCCGCCCGCGGGGCTCGCCAGCTCACTCACCCGGCCACCTCCTCCGTCGCCGCGTCCGGCCGGTCGCCGGAGCGCACCGGGCCACCCGGCCCGGCGGTCACCACCGCGCGCACCCGCTCCGGGTCGGCCGGCGGTGCGTCCCGGCGTAACCATACGAAGAACTCGACGTTGCCGCTCGGCCCCGGCAGCGGGCTCGCGGCCACGTCGGCCAGGCCCAGGTCGAGCCGGGCCGCCGCGGCGGCCACGTCGAGCACGGCCTCCGCCCGCAGCAGCGGGTCACGGACCACCCCGCCGGCGCCCACCCGCTCCTTGCCGACCTCGAACTGCGGCTTGACCATCAGCGCCAGGTCGCCGTCGGGCCGGGTGCAGCCGGCCAGCGCCGGCAGCACCAGCCGCAGCGAGATGAACGACAGGTCGGCGACCGTGAGGTCGACCGGCCCGTCGATGGCCTCCGGCGTCAGCGTACGGACGTTGGTGCGCTCGAAGACCCGCACGCGGGGGTCGTTGCGCAGCGGCCAGGCAAGCTGCCCGTAGCCGACGTCGACCGCGATCACCTCCGCCGCGTCGGCGCGCAGCAGCACGTCGGTGAAGCCGCCGGTGGAGGCGCCCGCGTCCAGGCACCGCCGGCCGGCCACCGTCAGCCCGCCCGGCGCGAACGCGGCCAGGGCGCCGGCCAGCTTGTGCCCGCCCCGGGAGACGTACTCCGAGCCGGGGTCCTCGCCGGTGACCAGGAGCGCGTCGGCGGGGTCGACCATCGCGGCGGGCTTGCGGGCCGGCACGCCGCGCAGTTGGACCCGGCCGGCCTCCACCAGCGCCGCGGCCTGTTCCCGGGACCGGGCCAGGCCGCGGCGGACGAGTTCGGCGTCCAGCCGGTTACGACGTGCCATGCGTGGTTCTTCTCCGGTCGGTCAGGACTGGTCGATGGTGGCGAGGGTTTCCCGCAGCGTCTCGTACGCCGCCTCGTACTGCGCGATCTGGTCGGCCGGGGCGAGCGTCGCGGCGTTGGCCATCGCCCGGACGGCGGCGTCCACGGCGGGGTGGCGGTCGTCGCCGGGGTCCTCGACGGGCTCCGGCGGCGGGCCGGGGCGCGGGCCCGGCCGGGTGCCGGGCGGCGGCCCGGGACGGAAGGAGCCGGGCCCGGGGCCGGCACCCGGCGGACCGGGGCGGGCACCGGGCGGCGGACCGGGCCGGAAGGGGCCGCTCACGACCCGCTCCCGACCGGGGCCGGGCGCGTCACGCCTCGTCCTGCGGCGGTCGTTTGCGGGCCGGCGCCTTCTTCGCCGGGCGGACCGGCTCCGCGGCGTCCTCGGTGGGGGCGAGGGCCGACGGCGCCCGCTTGGCCAGCGCCTTCTTGGCGACGGCCTTCTTGGCCAGCGCCTTCTTCGCCACGGTCGGCCTGGCGACCGGGGCGGGGGTCGCCGAGGTGGGTACGGCCGGCTCGGCGGCCCCCGGGGCGGCCGACGACGTGGCGACGGACCCCGGACCCGCCGGCTCCGGGACGCCGACGGGGAGCGGCGTCGGGGCGCCGGGGGTCGCCTTGGCGTCGCGGAGCTGACGCTCCAGCTCGTGCACCCGGCGGGTCAGCTCGGCGACCTCGTCGGCGGTGGCGAGCCCCACCGCGCCGAGGGCCCGGTCCACCTCGAAGCGGACCAGCTTGGTCAGCGCCTCACGGTTGGCCGCGCCGGTGGAGACCAGCTCCTCGGCGAGGGTCTGCAACTGGGCGGCGGTCGCCCCGCCCGAGCCGACGACCCGGCGAACCGCGTCCTGGGCCTTCTTCCGGGGCGCCTCCGTGAGGCCCATGGCCAGCTCGAGGTAGGCGCGCCACGCGTCCTGCATGCCTGATTCCTTCCCGGGGCGGGGGTGTGCAGGTGCCACGCTACCGGGCACCCCGCGACGGCCCGTGCGGTACGGTGCCGGGGACGGCGTGGCGAGCGGTGAGGGGGCGGTCGTGGCCAGCGTGGACGAATGCCGGCAGGCGTTGCGGGATCTGGCGGCGCGGCTGGACCGCAACGCGGAGACGGTGCGGGAGAAGGTCGACTTCGACCGGACGCTGGCCTGCCGCGTCACCGACCTGGAGACCGCCTTTCACGGCCGGCTCTCCGGCGGTCGCCTGGTCGACCTGGCCGACGGCGACGATCCGAAGGCCAAGATCGCGCTGAGCACCGGCAGCGACGACCTGCTCGCGCTGGTCCGCGGCGAGCTCGACATCACCCGCGCGGTCACGTCCCGACGGGTGTCGATCAAGGCGAACCCGCTCGACCTGATGAAGCTGCGCAAGCTGCTCTGACCGGTCGCCGGACCGGAAGCGGCCGACGGACGGTCAGTCGGCCAGACCGAGTTCGGCCAGCGCCTTCTCCGCCTCGGCCGACCCGGGACGGACCCGCGCCGCCCGTCCCGACCAGGCGGCCCCGCAGAGCGCCGCCAGGGCGTCCAGCGGGCGGCCCGCCCCGGACAGCTCCAGCGTGTCGTCGCGCGGCGCCACCGACCAGCCACCGGCGTCCGCCCGGCCCGGGACCCGCACGACGGCGGCCGGGTCGAAGAGCCCCGCCAGGTCCATCGAGACGTACGTGGGCCTGCGGTGCGACGGGGCGGCGAGCAGCTCGGCCGCGTCGCTCACGCCGGTGAGCACGAGCAGGCTGTCCAGGCCGGCCCGCCGGGCGCCCTCGATGTCGGTGTCCAGCCGGTCGCCGACCAGCAGCGTCCGGCCCTGCCCGGCGCGGCGGGCCGCCGTGGTGAACAGGGCCGGCTCGGGCTTGCCGACGATCACGTCGGGGTCCCGGCCGAGCGCCGTACGCAGCACGGCGACCAGGGAACCGTTGCCCGGCAGTGGCCCCCGGCCGCTGGGCAGCGTCGGGTCGGCGTTGGTGGCGACCCAGGTCGCACCGCCGCGTACGGCCACCGAAGCCTCGGCCAGATCAGCCCAGCAGACCTGCGGGCCGAACCCCTGCACCACCGCGAGCGGTGACTCGTCGGCCCGGGACACCGGGGTGAGCCCCACCGCGCGCAGCTCCGCCCGCAGCGCCTCCGTGCCGACGACCAGCACGGCGGCGCCGGCCGGCAGCCGGTCACGGAGCAGCTCGGCGGCGGCCGCCGCGGAGGTGAGCACCTCCTCGGGCCGGGCGGGCACGCCCATCCCGGTGAGCAGGTCGGCCACCTCGCTGGAGCGGCGCGAGGCGTTGTTGGTCGCGTACGCCACCGACCGGCCCTCGGCGTGCAGCCGGCCGACCGCCTCGACCGCGCCGGGGACCGGCCGGTCGATCAGGTAGATCACGCCATCCAGGTCGAAGACGACCAGGGCGTACCCGTCAACCAGCCGTTCCCCGGCACCCGTCGTCATCGCTGCGCGGCGTCCGACCCGCCGGAGGCGGTGGCCTCGCCGCCGCCGGCGCGGGCACCGCTGTCGTCGCCGGTCGACCCGGCGGCGACGGAGCCCGCCTCGTCGTCGGTCAACTCGTCGTCGGACAGGTCGTCCGCCGGCACCGTCGCGACCGCGGCCTCGGCCTGCTCGTCGTCCTCGTCGTCCGCGTCGTCGTCCTCGTCGTCCGTCGGCTCCGCGTCACCGGTGAGGTCGGCGTCCGGTCGGGCCGGCACCGCACCCGGGGCACCGGGGCCGGAGGCGACCTCCTCGTCCTCCTCGTCGCCCTCGATCACCACGCCGTCGAGTTCCAGCAGCCGCTCGGCGGCGTCGGTCTCGCCCTCGGCGTCGACGTCGGCCGCCCGGGAGAACCACTCGCGGGCCTCCTCGCGACGGCTCACCGCGAGCAGGGCGTCGGCGTACGCGTACCGCAGGCGCGCCGTCCACGGCTCGGCCGTCTCGCTCGTCAGCTCGGGAACCTGGAGCATGGCCACGGCGGCGTCCTTCTGACCCAGGTCACCGCGCGCCCCGGCCGCCACGATCAGCAGCTCGGTCGCCACGGCCTGGTCCAGCTTCTCCCGGTCCGCGCCACGGAACAGGTCGATCGCCCGCTCCGGCCGGCCCAGCGCCCGCTCGCAGTCCGCGAGCACCGCCAGGTGGCTCTGCAACCCGCTCATCCGGTGGTACGTGCGCAGCTCCGCGATCGCGGTCTGCCACTCCCCCGCGTGGTACGCGGCCAGGCCGACCGCCTCACGCACGGCGGCGATCCGGGACGCCAGCCGACGGGCCGCCAGCGCGTGCGCCAGCGCCTCGGCGGGGTCCTCGTCGATCAACTGGCCCGTAGCCACCAGGTGCCGGGCGACCGTCTCGGCGACCGGCTTCGCCAGCGAGAGCAGCTCGGCCCGGACGTCCTTGTCGAGGTCGGTCGCGACGATCTCGTCGGGCAGCGCGGGGGCCGCCGTACGCTCCCCCTCCGCCTCCGGACGCTCCCGGCGCTCGTCGCGACGGTCTCCGCCCCGGAAGCCGCCCTCACGGTCGCCACCACGGAAGCCGCCCTCACGACGGTCACCCTGGCGATCGCCGCCCCGGTAGCCGCCTTCACGGTCACCGCCACGGTAGCCGCCCTGCCTGTCGCCGCTCCGGTAGCCGCCCGGACGGTCACCGCCCTCACGACGGTCACCGCCACGGAAACCACCATCACGGTCACCACCGCGGAAGCCGCCCTCGCGACGCTCGCCGCCCCGGAACCCGCCCTCACGGTCGCCACCACGGAAACCGCCCGGACGGTCGCCGCCCTCACGACGGTCACCCTGGCGATCGCCGCCCCGGTAGCCGCCTTCACGGTCACCGCCACGGAAGCCACCCTCACGCGGCGGACCCGAACGGAAGCCACCCTCACGACGGTCACCACCGCGGAAGCCACCCGGACGATCGCCACCCTCACGACGATCGCCGTCGCGGTCTCCACCGCGGTAGCCGCCCTCACGACGATCGCCGCCACGGAAGCCACCATCGCGGTCACCGCCACGGAAGCCACCCTCACGCGGCGGACCCGAACGGAAGCCACCCTCACGGTCGCCGCCACGGAACCCGCTCGGACGGTCACCGCCCTCACGACGGTCACCACCGCGGAAACCACCATCACGATCGCCGCCACGGAACCCGCTCGGACGGTCACCGCCCTCACGACGGTCACCGCCACGGAAACCACCCTCACGCGGCGGACCCGAACGGAAACCACCCTCACGACGCTCGCCACCGCGGAAGCCACCATCACGGTCACCACCACGGAAACCACCCGGACGATCGCCGCCCTCACGACGATCGCCGCCACGGAAACCGCCATCGCGGTCACCACCACGGAAACCGCCCTCACGACGGTCCCCACCACGGAAGCCGCCCTCACGCGGCGGACCCGAACGGAAGCCACCCTCACGGTCACCGCCACGGGAACCACCCTCGCGACGGTCACCGCCACGGAAACCGCCGTCGCGGTCACCACCACGGAAACCACCCTGGCGGTCGCCGCCCTCACGACGGTCACCGCCACGGAAACCACCCTCACGCGGCGGACCCGAACGGAAACCACCCTCACGACGGTCACCACCGCGGAAGCCACCATCACGGTCACCACCACGGAAACCACCCGGACGATCGCCGCCCTCACGACGGTCACCGCCACGGAAACCGCCGTCGCGGTCACCACCACGGAATCCACCCTGGCGGTCGCCGCCCTCACGACGGTCACCACCACGGAAGCCGCCGGAGCGCTCGTCACCCTCACGACGGAAGCCGCCTTCGCGGCGGTCACCGCCACGGAAACCTTCGCGGTCACCACCGCGGAACCCGCCCTGGCGATCGCCGGCGTCGCGACGAGGGGCGCCACCACCGCGGGAGTCGCCGTCACGCGGACCGGACCGGAAGCCGCCCTCGCGGCGGTCGCCACCACGGGAGTCGCCGTCACGACGGTTGCCGCCGGCGTACCCGCCGCGCTGGCCACCCCGGTCCTCCCGGTACGGGGGCCGGTCGTCGCGGCGCGGTGCTCCGTCGCGCCCACCCGAACGGTCTTCGTAGCGACGGGGACGATCTCCGCCCTGCGGTCCTGAACTCACAGGTACATCCTTCCTCATTGCGTCACCCACGACGCTAACGCAGTCGAGGGCCGACCCGGATGGGGCGGCCCTCGACTGGAAAAGTTGTCCGGCGGTGTCCTACTCTCCCACACCCTCCCGAGTGCAGTACCATCGGCGCTGGAGGGCTTAGCTTCCGGGTT
>NZ_JBQHDF010000011.1:0-175770 GCF_052068495.1 Micromonospora sp. SD12
AACCCGGAAGCTAAGCCCTCCAGCGCCGATGGTACTGCACTCGGGAGGGTGTGGGAGAGTAGGACACCGCCGGACAATCTTTCGGTTCAGGGTCACCCCGCAGGGGGTGGCCCTGAACTGCGTTACGGGCCTTTTCGCGGCTCACGGGCAAGCCGAGAGAAGAGGAAACCGACCACCACGAGGAAACCGACCACCGCCAAGAAACGGAACGCGTAGACCTGTCGACCAGCGACAAGGACGCGTGGCCGTCTCGGGGAGGGCGCTGTGCGGACCGTCGTGGAACCCATGAAGGCCCGGCCCCGGCCCGACGACCAGATGCAGCGGCTGTTCTCCGGTGGCTGGCCGGCCTTCATCGGCGCCGACCGGCAGGCGAGTCGTCATCTCGGTCGCGTACGGGAGGTGTTCGCCGACCTGGAGCCGGTGCTGCTCGACGGCGACGAGCTGGTGGCCGCGGGGTGGGGTGTGCCGATCCGCTGGGACGGCGACCCGGCGCATCTGCCCGAGGGATACACCGACTCGCTGCGGCCCCTCTCGGCAGCCACGACCGGGACCGTCGCCGAGTGGGCAGGCGTAGGGACCGGCGGTCACACCACCGGGGCCGCGAGGCGGTGCGCGTACGACAGGAGGAAGCCCCGCCGGCGACTGGCCGGCGGGGCTTCTCCGAGCGTGAGTCGGGCGGCCGTCAGGACGGCTCGGGACCGCAGATGAAGCGCGGCTCGGCGGAGTAGCGCCAGGTGAACTTCTCCCGCTTCACGACCTTGCCGTCCTTCTTGAACACCCGGAAGGCGTCCTGGGTGAAGCCCTGGCTGCCGCTCGCCGGGATGCAGGTGGGGCCGGGTTCCAGGTAGACCGTCTTCGGCTGGGTGATGTTGCGGCGCGGGGTGTACTCGGTCTTCACGCTGTCCCAGATCTTGGTGCTCCAGATCGACACGGTGATCGAATTCGACGTGTAGGAGGTGTCGATCAGTACGCCGTGCTCGGTGTTGTTGCGGAACTTGAAGTCCAGGTCCGGCCAGAAGATGGTCGACTCGATGACCGCCGGGTACCGGCTGAACCAGTACGAGTGCGGCTTGTGCTCGACGTCCTCCAGCCCGGCGTAGTACGTCGCGTTGAACAGCGTGGTGGTGAACTGCGAGGTGCCGCCGCCCACCCCGGGGACCAGCTTGCCGTCGAGGATGACCGGGGCGTCCCGGTAGCCCTGGGCGTAGCCGCGCTCGCCGGTGTGCCCGTTGAGGGAGAACGTCTCGCCGGGCAGCACCACCGTGCCGTCCACGTCCTTCGCGATCGTGACGATGTTCTGGCTGCGCGGCGAGGAGAGCCCACCGGTGAACCGCGTGGTGAAGGTGGAAACCCGCTCCTTGATGCCCAGCCCGGCCAGCTTCGCCGCGGTCAGCTCCGGCTCCGCCGGCTTCAGCTCGCCGGTGACCTTCCGGTCGTCCGCCTTCGGCAGGACGGCGAGCAGGTCGCGGCCGAGCGCCTCGCTGTCGAGCTGCTGACCGGGCTTGCCCTCGACGACCTTCGGCTTGCCGCCGGAGATGGTCATCCGCGCGTCCTTCGGCGGCACCTCGATGGCGGCCAGCTCGCCGCCGAGCGCGGCGCGCAGCCGCTTCACGTCGACCTGCGGGGTCAGCTTGCCGGCCTTGTCGGCCGTGAACCGCAGGCTCTTCGCGATCGCCTTCGGCGGGACCTGCACCGAGCCCTTGCCGGTGGTCAGCGTGACGGGGGCGGCCACGGCCGGCTTCGCCAGCTCGGCCACGAGCCGGTCCACCTCCTCGGCGCTGGTCGCCGGGTGCGTCTCGACCAGCGGCACGGTCACCGGCTGCCCGGCGAGCCAGCCCTCCCGCACCACCTGCGCGGAGCGTTCCGGATCGAGCGCGAGGCTCGGCTTCGGGTGCACCGCCTTCGGCGTCGTGCCCTTCCAGGTGATCGCCGGCATGGTCATCTTCCGGCCCTGGTCGCCGACGACCTTCTCGAGGGCGGCGTCGAGGCGGGCCGTGTCCACGGCCACCACGGGCTGCACCGCCCGGGACCCCACGAGCCGGTCGACCGCGTGCGCCTCGGCCTCTGCCGCCGCCGCCACCGTGGCGTCGACGTCGATCGCCAGGCCGACGGCGGCCGGGTCGATCGTGGCGGTCCGCTCACCGACGCGTACCGACAGCGGGGCGTTCAGGGCGGCGGCGCGGCGTTCGAGCTCCGCCCGCAACTCCCGGGCGGCGTCCGCGCGGCTCCGGCCGCCGAGCTCCGCGCCGAGCACCGTCGTCCCGCGCGGCACGTCACCGGCGTACGCGTAGGCGCCCGCCCCGGCCAGGGAACCCAGCACCGCCGTGGCGACCCCGGCGGCCAGCAGCAGCCGGAACCGGCGGGACCGTGAGCCGCCCGGCCCGGCTGCCGGCGCGACCGGCTCCGGCTCGTCACCGGGCCAGGTCACGGCTGTCACCTGCACGGTGGGCCGGTCGTCGGCGGGTGGGGGCTTCTCGCCGTACAGCGTCACGGTCACCTCGATCGGACGTACCACAACGGGGGAGCACACCTCCGCCCGGAAGACACCTACGGTAACCGGCGCCCCGGCGGGGCGGCAGCCTCCGCCCGTACCGTCGCGTACGGCGTGTCGTCCGGCGTGTCGGGGAACACCGGCCGGCCGCCGGCCGGGCCGGCGGGCATGGCACGGTAGGGGCATGAAAGCGGACGAGGCGGTCCTCGCGTACGGGGGCGGTTGGCTGGACCGGGCGGGGGAACTGCGTACCGACCAGCAACGGCTCGCCGCACTGCTGGCGGACCCGGCGAGCACCCTGCTGCCGCTCTGGCGGGACCGCTGCCTGGTCGCGGGGGACGCGCCGGTGCGGCTGAACGGGGAACGGGCGGCCGGGGCGCTCGCCGTCGCCGACGAGACGGTCTTCCTCGGCATGGACGAGGGCTCGGCCGTCTTCGCCGTGGACCTCTCCGGGCTGCCCGAGGCCGCCGCCGTCGAGGTGGCGGGGGCGGAGGCGGCCGTGGACGTCCGGGCGCTCGTCGGCCGGCTCGACCCGGCCGGGGCAGCAGTCCAGGCGTACGCGCGGGGCCTGCTGCACTGGCACCGGCAGCAGCGCTTCTGCGGCACGTGCGGGGCGTCGACCGTGGCCCGGGGCGGTGGACACGTGCGCTCGTGCGCGCGGGCGGACTGCGGCCGGCTCCTCTTTCCCCGGATCGAACCGGCGGTCATCGTGCTGATCGAGGCGCCCGGCGCCCCCGACCGCTGCCTGCTGGCCCGGCACGCGGGCGCACCCGAGGGGTCGTACTCGACGCTCGCCGGCTTCGTCGAGGTGGGCGAGAGCCTGGAGGACGCCGTCCGGCGGGAGATGGCCGAGGAGGCCGGCGTGACGGTGACCGACGTGACGTACGTGGGATCTCAGGCGTGGCCGTTCCCGGCCGGCCTGATGGTCGGCTTCCGCGCCACCGCCGCCTCCGAGCAGGTGCGGGTCGACGGCGAGGAACTGCTGGAGGCGCGCTGGTTCACCCGGGACGAGCTGCGCGAGCGGGCGGCCGCCGGACGGCCCCTGGGCCGCGTCGACTCGATCGACCACCACCTGCTGCACTCCTGGCTCGCCGCCGGAACCTGACCGCCGCGGCCGGCATCTCAGGAGCCGCCGGGTGGGGCAGGGCCGGCCGAGGGGCGGCGGAAGGCCAGCCAGGCCATCAGGGTGGCCGTGGCGACGGCGGTGGCGAGCGCGCAGACCAGGACGCCCTCGACCGTGCGCGGCGCGACAAGCAGGGCCGTCCCGGCGAGGACGGCGGTGGCCGCCCAGAGCGGCGCGGCGGGCCACCGGGCACCCGTCGCCACCTGGTCGTTGACAAGCATGAAGACCACCGCGTAGAGGGCGCCAACGGCGGCGAAGAGCGGTGCCGCGCCGGCCAGGTGCAGGTAGTCCGCCCCACCGGCGAGGCGGAACGCCAGCTCGCCGGCGAACGCGGAGGCGCCGACCAGGACCGCGCCGCAGGCCAGGATCAGCCCCAGCGCGGCGACCCGGGCCCGTCGGTCGCCCCGGGCGAGGCGGGGCAGCACCAGCACGGTGACCACCTGCGGCGCCCAGAGCGCGCCCTTGGTGAGCACCGACCCGACCGCGTACCCGCCGGAGGCGTCGTCGGGCAGCAGCTGGCGGGCGAGGATCAGGTCGGCGTACGAGATGGTGAGCATCGCCAACGACGCGCCGCACGCCGTCATGACGTGCCTGGCGGTCAGCCGGCGGTCCACCACGGCGGCCGGGGTGCCCGTGCGCGGGGCCGGCCGCACCGGGCGGGCGAGACGGGCCAGCAGGGGCAGGACGGCCAGCCCGGTGAGCGTGGCGAGCAGCAGGCAGGCGACCGGCCCCCGGCCGAGGGCCAGCCCGAGCACGAGCCCGCCGTAGCGGCCGGCGGCGAGTACGGTCATCGCGGCGGCAAGGTGCAGGAACCGCTGGTCGCCCTGGAGTTCACCGAGCCACCGGCCGGCCAGCACGGTGGCGAACGTGGTCGCCGCGAGCAGCAGGGTCAGCGCCACCGGCAGGCGCAGTGCCGCGCTGAGCACCGGGGCGGCCAGCGCGGTGACGCCGGCGGTGAGCGCGGCGGTGCGCAGCGCGAGGCGGGCGACGCTGGTGGCGCCCCACCGGGCGCGGTGCGCGGCCACCGCGATCTGGAGCCCGAAGCCGGGCACGGCCGCGATGGCGGCGAGGGCGAGCGCGGTGGCCAGCGCGCCCAGCTCGGCGGCGGCCAGCCGGCGGGCCCCGAGGACCGGGACCAGGTAGGCCAGCGCGTTGGTCAGCATGGTGGCGACGATGACGGCGGTGCCCGCCGCGCCGAGCCGGACGGCTCCGGCCTCGCTGCCCGTCGTCCGGGTCATGTCACCCCATGTCGCGCTGCTGTCCGGCGCGGGCGGTGCGCGTCGCGGCCGGCGGAGCGGCCGGAACGGGCCCGACCCCGGGTGACGGTACCGGTCAGTAGGGTCTTGCGTCAGCCCCCTGCCCAACGGGCCGGGAGGCGTCTAGTGTGCTGGCCCATGGCGTCGACGCACGTGGCCTCCGCAGCCACCTCCGGTTTGGCCTCGGTCCTTCCCGAACGGTTCGTCGCGGCCGCGATCCGGCGGGTCTACCCCCGGGTGGAGCCGGAGCTGGCCCGGTTGGCCGGTTTCGTCCCGCGCGGTGGCACGGCCGTGGACGTCGGTGCCTGGTACGGCCCGTGGACGGCGCGACTGCTCAGGCGCGCCGACCGGGTGGTCGCGGTGGAGCCCACCCCGCCGCTGGCCCGACAGTTGCGGGCGGCGTTCCCGGCCGTCGAGGTGGTCGAGGCGGCCGTGTCGGACCACGAGGGCACCGCGTCGCTCTACCTGCCCGAGGGCGGGGCGATCGTCGGCACCTCCTCGCTGGAGGACCCGCGGCAGGGCGACCCGGTGCAGGTCCGGCGGATCACGCTCGACTCGCTCGGCCTGACCGACGTGCGCTTCGTGAAGCTGGACATCGAGGGACACGAGCTGCCGGCGCTGCGGGGCGCCGCGGAGACGGTCCGCCGGGACCGGCCGGTGCTGCTCATCGAGGTGGAAGAGCGCATCCAGCCGGTCGGCCCGCTGCTGGAACTGCTCGCCGGCTGGGGCTACCGGGGGTACGTGCTGCCGGGGCGGGACTGGGTGCCCCTGGCCGACTTCGACCTCGGCGGGCACCAGCGCGCGGCGATCGCCCGGGTCGGGCAGAGCTTCGCCCGCCGGGTGCTCTGGCCCCGCCCCCGCTACGTCAACTCGGTGCTGTTCCGTCCCGAGTGACCGTGCCCGGCAGGCTCACTGCTGCGGCACCGCAGTGCCGACGACGACCTCGTTGGTGCAGATCGTCACGCCGTGGCGCGGGACGGTCAGCTCGACGGTGTCGCCGCCGCCGGTGAACTCGAAGAAGTACTGGTGCAGGCCCTGCTTGACGGGGAACTCCCGGGCGCTGCTGCCGAGCCGGAAGACGGCGGTGGAGTCGGCGGAGCTGAGGTAGCCGACCCGGACCACCCAGAACCAGTCGTCGCGCGGTGCGCTGAGCGGCAGCCGTATCGTCTGCCCCCCGAGGATCTTGTAACCGCAGCCCTCGTCGGGGCCGGGCGGGACGGCGGGACCGTCGACCCGGACCGGGGTGATGCGTCCCTGGTCGTCGAAGATCGCCGGCTCCTCCGCCCCGGTGACGAAGACCGGGCCGTCCTCCAGCGCCTGGAAGAACTTCGACTGCCGGTTGTACGGCGCGGACAGGTTGGGCACCACGCCTTCGGGGACGGGCCGGTCGAGGAAGACCGTGCCGGGCGGGGCCGCGGCCAGCTCGGCACGCGCGGTCTTCAGGTAGGCCAGGCCCCGCTTCACGGCCCACTCGTCGCCGTACCGTGCGGTGCTCCAGGCCGTGCCCAGACCCCCGGCGAGCAGCACGACGACGATCAGGGTGCTGGCCGTCTCGCGGTACCGGGTCAGCCACTCCGGCCGCCGGTCGCCCGCCTCTCGCTCCCCGTCCGCGGGGTGCCCCGTCGTACCGTCCGCCGGCCCCGTGACCGGGGCAGCCAGGCCGAGCAGCGCGACGCCGACGCAGAGCGCGGCCACCACGACCACGTCGGTGACGTACCGGGGCACGGAACCGGCCACGTCGCTGTAGACCGAGCCGAGCCGGGTCGCGCCCAGCAGGGCCACCACGAGGGCCAGGTACGCCCCGAGCAGCACCCAGGCGCGCCCGGCGGTGCGCCGCAGGCGTACGGTCAGCACGACCAGGGCCAGGAAGACGGCCCAGGACAGCCATCGGCCCAGCTCCGGTGGCGCGGTCACCGGGGCGCCGTCGCCCGCCGCCATCCATGCCCACGGCCCGCCGAGCAGGCCCGGGACGACGGTCGAGCCGAGCATCTGCCACAGAAACGAGAACACCTCGTTCAGCGAGTCCGGCTGGCGCAGCGAAGATTCCGAGCGGGTCAGGTAGAGCCCGGCGAAGCTCAGCGAGACGGCGGTGAGCACCGCCCACGACGGCCAGTAGCGGCGCACCGTGTCCCACACCGCCCGTACCGGCGGGCCGTCGACGAGCAGGCACGCGGTGAACAGGAAGACCAGCGGCACCACCAGCAGGGCCTTCTCGAAGAAGATCAGCCCGAACACCACCGCCAGGGCCAGACCGACCAGGTGCCGGCGGCGACCGGTGCGGACATAGCGCAGCTGGGCGCCGATCGCCAGCACCATGGCGAGCTGCATGGGAACCATGTTCACGCCCACCGCCCACCAGGTGCCGGCCTCCAGGGTGAGCGGACTGAACAGGAAGATCGCGAGCGGCACCAGCAGTGCCAGGCCGGGCCGGACGAGCGTGCGGAGCAGCCGGAAGAAAGCCACCGCCAGTACCGCCTGGCCGGCGGTCATCAGCAGCACGTACGGCCAGTAGGCGAGGCCGACCACCCGGGTCACCACCCAGGTGAGCAGCAGGGCGGCCGGCATGAAGTGGTTGTTGTAGAGGGTGAGCAGGAAGCCCGGCGTGAGGTCGGCCTCCGCCGCCCGGGAGACCAGCACCCAGTCGTCGACCGCGAGGTGGCCCCGGGAGGCGAGCTGCGCCCGCCACACCAGACTGGCCACGATCATGGCGACGCCGATGGCCCGTACCGGGTCGGCGCGTACCCAGCCGCCGATCAGTCCGCTCTCGTCAGGCTGGGCGGCCCTTTCGGACCCGGTCGATGCCATGGCGGGAAGACTGCCACACCGCCGAGCGCTGTTCCCATCAGGCCAACGGATGGTTCGGTCCCCGCGCGCAGATCCGCGTACAGTGGCCGCCACCAGCGCGGCGGTCGTCGCGCCCGGGCAGTGGTGAGGTCAGGGATGCGCGAACGGCTGGTGCCGCACGGCGTGGCCGCCGCCGTGACGGTGGTGGTGCTCGCTCCGCTGGCCCTGCCCGGCTACGTGCTCCGCTACGACATGGTCTTCGTGCCCCGGCAGGCGCTGAGCTGGGAGGCGATCGCCCCGGCCACCGCGCTGCCCCGGGCCGTCCCACAGGACGCGGTGGTCGCGCTGGCCAGCCAGGTGGTGCCCGGCTGGCTGCTGCAACGGCTGGTGCTGTGCGCGATCGTGTACCTGGCCGCGCTGGGCGCCGCCCGGCTGGTGCCGACCGGCCGGGTCGCGGTACGGGTCGTGGCCGCCGTCGGGTACGCCTGGACGCCGTACCTCGCCGAGCGGCTGCTCATCGGGCAGTGGGGGCTGCTGGTCGCGTACGCCGCGCTGCCCTGGCTGGTGCGGGCGGCGCTCGACGTGCGGGCGGGCCGCGGCGGGCTGCGCCGGCTGCTGCTCGCGGCGTCGGCGTCGGCGATCACGCCCACCGGCGGGGTGCTCGCCCTGGCCGCGGTCGCGGTGCTGCTGCCCGGGCGCTACCCGGCGGCCGCCCGGTCGACGGCGCTGGGCGTGGGGTTGACGATGCTGCTCAACGCGCCGTGGCTGGTCGCCGGGTTCGTCACCGCCGACGCCGGTCGGTCCGATCCCGCCGGGGTGGTGGCGTTCGCCGCGCGCGCGGAGAACTGGGCCGGCCCGCTGGCGGCCCTGGCGGGCACCGGCGGCATCTGGAACGGGCAGAGCACCCCCGCCTCCCGGGCGGTCGTGCTGGTGCCGCTGGCCACGGTGCTGCTGCTGGCCGTCGTCGGGTACGGCGTCGCGCTGCTGTGCCGGCGCTGGCCGCCGTCGGCCGTCGGCCGGTTCGGCCTGCTCGCCGCCGGTTCGTGGCTGGCGGCGGCGCTCGGGGTGCTGCCCGGCGGCGCGGACCTGCTCGGCTGGCTGGTCGCCAACGTGCCCGGCGCCGGCCTGTTCCGCGACGGTCAGAAGCTGCTGGTGCCGTACGCGCTGGCGCTGGCGGTGTCCGGCGCGCTCGGCGCGGAACGGATCGCGGACCGGCTGGCGGCCCGCTTCGACGCGACGACCGCCGCGGTGACGCTGGTCGGCGCGGCGCTGCTGCCGGTGGCGCTCCTGCCCGACCTGGCCTTCGGCGGCGTCGGCCGGCTCCACCCGGTGGCCTGGCCGGCGGACTGGGCGACGGTGGCGCGGCTGACCGCGCAGCGGCCGGGCGAGGTGATCTCGCTGCCGTTCCAGGAGTACCAGAGCCATCCGTGGAACCACGGGCAGGTGGTGATCGATCCGGCGCCTCGGTACCTCGCCGTGCCGGTGCTCATCGACGACACGCTGCGGGTCGGCGACCTGGCGGTGGCCGGCGAGGACCGCCGCGCCGCCCGGGTACGCGAGGTGCTCGCCGCCGGTGCGCCCCTGTCGAGCACCGGCTCCCGGTGGGTGCTGGTGCAGCGGGCGGCCGGCCCGCCCCCGGCCCCGGCGGTGCTGGTCGGGCTGCGGACCGTCCACTCGGGACCGGAGCTGACCCTCTACGAGAACCCGGACTGGACGCCGCCGCCAGCCCCGGCCCGGCCCGGCCCGGTGGGGTGGGCGCACCTCTTGACTGGAACGGTGGTGGTGGGGATCGTTTTTTCGGGCGCTGCGCGGGCAGGCTACCGCGTGGTAGCGTCCCGGCACGCGAGTCCCGCGGAAGGAGAAGGTGGATGAGGAACCTGCCCGCGTTCGTCGCCGTCGGGGTACTCGGGGTCGTGCTCGGCCTGCTCGGGAGCGTCGGACTGGCGAATGCGCTCAGCCCGTCCGCCAAGGAGGCCGCCAACACCAAGGTGAGTGAGCAGGGAACCGAGGCTCCGCTGTACGGCACGCGCTGAACCAACGCACGAAGGGCGCCCGCGTCAGCGGGCGCCCTTCGTCGTCTCCGGCGTCGGCCGGGGAGCGCGCTCAGGGGCGGGCGGTCACCTGCGTCACCAGGTGGGCGAACCGCGCCCCGGTGGCCGTCCAGTTGAAGCGGGACGCGTGCAGCAGCGCGGCCTCACCCATCGCCTTGCGCCGCACGTCGTCGGCGAGCAGTTCGCGCACGACGGCGGTGAACTCCGGCTCGTCGTCGACGAGGAGCCCGGTCTCGGTGTCGACCATCGCCTCGGCGACGCCGCCCGCGTAGCGGAACGCGACGGTGGGGGTGCTCCGGGCGGCGGCCTCCACGATGGTCAGGCCCCAGCCCTCCTTGAGCGAGGGGGTCAGCGCGAGCCAGGCCGACGAGAGCACCGCGTGCTTTTCGTCCTCGCTGATGAAACCGGTGAACCGGACATGACTCGCGATGCCGAGCGACTCGGACAGCTCCCGCAGCGGCTGCGTCCACCAGCCCTGGCCGGCCACCACCAGCTCCAGGTCGGGCAGTTCGGTGACCAGTTCGGCCACCGTACGCAGGGCGATCTCCACCCGCTTGTGGGGCACCAGCCGGCCGAGCACCAGCAGCGACGGGTGCGGCGTGCGGGGCAGCGGCGGGCCGGTCACCGGAGGCGTCCCGTTGGGCACGACGTCGATCCGGTCCGCGTCCACCCCGAGGGCCGCCAGCTCCGCGCGGCTCGCCTCCGACACCGTCACGTACCGGCAGCGGCGGTAGAGCCGGACCGCCAGCCGCGACTCGATCCACCAGCCCAGCCGGGCCATCACCGGACCGAAGACCACCGGCCACTGCTCCCGGTGCACGTGGTGCACCAGGGCGAGCACCGGCCGACCGGCGTAGAGCGGGGCGAAGAACGGCACCCCGTTGCAGACGTCGACGACCAAGTCCGGCCGGCCGAGACCACGCCGGCTCAGGGGGCCGAAGCCGAACCGGCCCGCCAGGCAGGTCAGCGCCGCCCGGGTGTAGACCGTCATCCGGGAGCCGCGCCGCAGCACGCGTACGCCCTCGGGCGTGGTGGTGGCCGGGCCGGCGTTGTCGTGCGCGGCGCAGAGCAGGGTGACCCGGTGCCCGGCGGCGACGAGTTCGGCGGCGATGCGCTCGACGTAGACCTCAGAGCCGCCGCCCTCGGGGTTGGCGGTGTCGCGCCAGTTGAGGAACAGCACGTGGCGCACGGGGGTGTCGGAGTTGTCCACGCTACTCCTACCGGCGGGTAATGAAGCTCGATTCGCGCCACACTAGGGCGACCTGGGTCACATCCGCAATGGGGTCGGCGCGACGGCGACGGTTCGGTCACGGCCGGTCGCCAGGGGTTTGCCGGCGACGGGAAACCTTGGCAGGGTGTGCAGCGCGACTGCGTACGGTGGCGGGCGTCGCTCCGCGCCACGCGGCGCGACCTGCGGGCGGACGTGCCTTTCGTTCCGGCGACGACGAGGAGGTGACCGGGCGTGCGCGACGGTCCGGTAGCGGTACGGGGCCTCTTCCAGCGGTCGCCGGTGGTGCTGCTCAGCGCCGCGCTCGCGCTGCTGCTGGCCGGCTGGGCGACGGTGGCGTACGTGCGGTCCGACCGCAGCGTCCCGGAGTGCGTGGAGCGGGTCCAGCTCCGCGTCGCCGCGGCCCCGGTGATCGCGCCAGCCCTGGACCGGATCGTCCGGGCCAGCGTCGGCACGCAGCCCTGCGTCACGATCTCCGTGCAGGCCCAGGAGTCCGGCGCCGTCGCCGCGCAGGTGGCCGAGGGCGTGGACGTCGCCGACGCGTGGGTGCCGGAGTCGACGTTCTGGCTGCTCCGGGCCCGCGCGGCCGGCGCCTTCGAGGTGCCGGCGCAGGGCACGTCGGTGGCGAGCACGCCGGTCGTGCTCGCGGTAGCCGATTCGGCCGCGCGCCGGCTGGGGTGGCCGGCGAGGCAGCTGACCTGGCGCTCCACCGTCGGTCCGAAGGCCCCCGCCGTCAAGGTGGGGCTGCCCGACCCGGCCGTCGACCCGGTCGGGGTCGGGGTCGTGCTCGGGGTGCGCGGCCTGGCCGCCGGGGAGGACGACCCGGCCGGGACGGTCGCTGCGGTGCTGCGCCGGCTCGCCGACCGGACGTTCACTCCCCCCGCGGGCGGGACGCTGCCGGTCGGGTCGGCCCTGCCGGGCAAGGCCGACGCCGTGGCCACCAGCGAGCAGGCCATGCTCGTGCACAACGCGCTGGCCGGCGACGACAAGCTGGTCGCGGCGTACCCGGAGGTGGCAGTCCCCGCGCTGGACCTGCCGTACGTGGTGCTGCCCGCCGCCCTCGGTCCGGTCCGGGACGCCGCCGCGCGCTTCCTGACCAACCTGCACACCGTCGAGGCGCGGGACCTGCTCAGCGGGTACGGCTTCCGCACCGCAGCCGGTTTCCCGCCGGCGATCCCCCGCGACGGCCGGCTGTCGCCGGAGGTACGCCAACCGGTGCCGCTGCCCGCCGACGAGGTCGTCACCGAGGCGCTGACCGGGTGGAGCGGCGTGCAGCGCAGTGCCCGCATCCTCACCGTGCTGGACATCTCCGGCTCGATGGCCGCCCAGGTGCCCGGCTCGGACGAGACCCGGCTCGAGGCCACGCTCAAGGCGGCCCGGGAGGGCTCCGGCCTGCTGCTCGACAACAGCGAACTCGGCGTGTGGGTCTTCTCCACGAAGGTCGACGGCGACCGGGACCACCAGGAGATCCTGCCGGTCGCGCCGTTGGACCCGACGCAGCGGGAGCGGCTGGTCGAACGGCTGGGCGCCGTCCGCGTGAAGCCCCGGGGCGGCACCGGGCTGTACGACACGACGCTGGCCGCGTACCGGGACGCACGGCGGCACTGGACACCCGGGCGGATCAACCTCGTGCTGATCATGACCGACGGGCGCGACGAGGACGGGGAGAGCATCGGCCGGGCCCGGTTCCTCACCGAGCTTGCCGAGTTGCAGGATCCGCGCCAGCCGCTGCCGATCGTCTTCATCGGGCTGGGTAAGGACATCGACGCCGATGACCTCAAGTCGATCGTCAAGGTCACCGGCGGGCAGGTCTTCAGCACCGACGAGCCCAGCGGCATCCGCCAGATCTTCTTCTCCGCGCTCGCGGACCTGAGCTGCCTTCCCCCGGAGTGCCGACGGTGAACCCGCACCCTCCCCGGCCCCGGCACCCCGGCGGCCCGGTGCGCCGGGTCGTCCGATCCGTCCGCGGGGCGCCGGGCACGGCCCTGTCGCTGCTGCTGCTCACCGTGCTCGCGTTCGTGCAGCGACCCGGTCAGGTCACCTTCGACACCAAGCTCGACCTCGCCGCGAACCCGGTGCACTTCATGGCCCGGGCGCTGCACATGTGGAACCCGGAGGCCACCTCGGGGGAGCTGCAGAACCAGGCGTACGGCTACCTGTTCCCGATGGGGCCGTTCTTCGCCGGGGGGCAGTTGCTGGGCGTACCGCCGTGGATCACCCAGCGGCTGTGGACGGCGCTGCTCCTCGCCGCCGCGTTCTACGGCCTGCTGTGGCTGGCCCGGGCGCTGGGGGTCGGCACCGAACCGACCCGGTACGCGGCCGCCCTCGGCTACGCGCTGGCGCCCCGAATCCTCACCGAGATCGGCGCGCTCTCCTCCGAGACACTCTCCGCCGCGATGCTGCCCTGGGTGCTGCTGCCGCTGGTCCTGGTACGGCGGATCGGGTCCCCGCGACGGGCCGCCGCGCTCTCCGCGCTGGCCGTGCTCGGCATGGGCGGGATCAACGCGGCGGTGGTGCTGCTCGCCCTGCTGCTGCCCGGGGTCTGGCTGCTCACCCGCCGCTGGGACCGCGAGCACCTGCGGCTGGTGGGCTGGTGGTGCCTCTGCGTCGTCGGGGTCTGCCTCTGGTGGATCGTGCCGCTGCTGCTGCTCGGCGAGTACAGCCTGCCGTTCCTCGACTACATCGAGTCGTCCACCACGACGACCGCCGTCGCCTCGCTGTTCCAGGCGGTGCGCGGCACCAACCAGTGGGTCGCGTACATCGTGCAGGGCGACCCGTGGTGGCCGGCGGGCTGGCTACTGATCGACAACCCGACGCTGATGACGCTCACCGCCGTGGTGGCGCTGGTCGGCCTGGCCGGGCTGGCCGGCAACCTGCTGCCCGAGCGCCGGTTCCTGGTGCTGGGCTTCCTCACCGGGCTGACCCTGCTCACCATGGGCTACGTCGGTAGCCTGGACAGCCCGCTCTCGGCGCCGGTGCGGGATCTGCTGGACGGTCCGCTGGCGCCGTTCCGCAACGTGCACAAGCTGGACCCGGTGCTGCGGCTGCCGCTGATGCTCGGCTTCGCGCACGGCGTCGACGCGTGGGTCACCCGGCTGCACCGGGCCGCCGGCCGACGCCACCCCTCCGGCCGCCTCTCCCCCCGGCTGCGCTCGCTGCTGTTCGTACCGGTGCTGCTGCTGGTGCTGGGGGCCGCCGCGCCGGCCTGGCTTGGGCAGTTGCGGCCCGGGCCGGGCTGGTCGGACCTGCCGCCGCACTGGCGGGCGGCGGCGACCTGGCTGGCCGAGCGCGACGCGTTGGCCCGCACCCTGATGGTGCCGGGCTCCGGCTTCGGCCAGTACGAGTGGGGACGTTCCGTCGACGAGCCACTCCAGGCCCTGGCCGGGGCACCCTGGGCGGTGCGCCACCAGATCCCGCTCGGCTCGGCGGGCAACACCCGGATGATGGACACCGTCGAGTCCGTCCTGGCCCACGGCCGTGGTTCGGCCGGCCTGGCCGACTTCCTGGCCCGCTCGGGGTTCCGGCATCTGCTGCTGCGCAACGACATCGACCGCACGCAGGTGGACGCGCCGCCGGTGGCGGCGCTGCGCCAGGCGCTCGCCGGGTCGCCGGGGATCACGCGGGTGGCGACCTTCGGCAGTACCACCACCTTCGGCCGTACGCCGGGCAGCCCGGTCGACGAGGCCGCCGGCCCGCTGCCGGCCGTCGAGGTGTACGAGGTGCGACGCCCGGTGTCGGCCGCCTCGGCGGTGCTCGCCGCCGACGTGCCGACGGTCAGCGGCGGGCCGGAGTCGCTGCTGCCGCTGCTCGAGCAGGGGCTGGTGGAGCGGGACAGACCGGTGGTGCTGGCCGGGGACCGGGCCGGCTTCCGCGACGGCGGTGACGAGTCGTGGATCGTGACCGACGGGCTGCGCCGCCGCGAGCGTGACATCGGCCGGGTCCGCGACAACCTCAGCCAGACGTTGACCGCGGCCGAGGCGAGCCGGCAGGGCCGCGTCGCCCTGGACCTGCTGCCGTTCCCGGGCGACCAGCACCAGACGGTCGCCACCTACCAGGGCGTACGCGAGGTCAACGCCTCCAGCGCGATCAGCTTCGTGGACAGCTTCGCCCCCGCCGACCCGTCTCACCTGCCCTTCGCGGCCGTCGACGGCGACGAGCGCACCGCCTGGCACTCGGCGCCCCTGGCCGGGCCCGTCGGCCAGTGGCTGGAGGTGGACCTGGACACGCCGCGCGAGGTCGACCGCGTCACGCTCAACTTCGTCGACGACCTCGGGGTGGGGTGGCCGGTAACCCGGTTCCGGCTCACCACGGACCGGGGCTCGGTGGACCACGAGGTCGCCCGCGCGCTGGGGGCGCACTCGTACTACACGCTTCCCGGCTCCACGAGCCGCGTACGCGTCACGGTGCTGGCGGTCGCCGGTGGGCGGCTCGACGGCGGGGTCGGCATCCGCGACCTCGTCATCCCCGGCACCGCCCCGCGACGGGCGCTGCGCACCCCGGCCGACATCCCGACCGGCTTCGTCGGACCGGTCGCCTGGTCGTTCAGCCGGGGGCCGGCCGACCGCCCCGCCTGCTTCCCGGTCGCCGCCGCAGGCTCGGACGCCGCGCCGTCGACCGGTTCCGGCCTCCGGCCCGCCGGGACGGTGATCCGGTGCGACCGGTTCCTGGCCCGGACCGGCGAGGAGCCGCTCGGGGTGGACCGGGTGTTCCAGAGCGCGGTCCCCGGGACGTTCCGGCTGGACATGACCGCCGTGCCCCGGCCCGGCGGGCAGTGGACGCTGTCCGGGGTGCCGGTGCGGGCCACCGCCTCCTCCCACCTGGCCGGCGACGCGGCCGTGGTCGCGTACGCGGCGATCGACGGCGACCCGGGCACGGCCTGGCTGGCCGACAGCGACGACCTGCGTCCCACCCTGCGGCTGAGCTGGTCGGAGCCGCGCCGGATCGCCGAGGTGCGGCTGCGTCCGGCGGAGCTGCCGGTCGGCTCACTGCCGGAATCGGTCGAGGTGCGCACCCCGGGTGCCAACCGGGTGCTGCGGGTCGGCGCGGACGGCGTGGTGCGCTTCCCGGCGGTACGGACGGACCGGATCGAGATCGTGGTGCGGGATTCCGCCGAGCGGGTGGCCGACCGGCGGGGCAACGGCTGGACGGCGACCGTGGGGATCGCCGAGGTGCAGATCCCCGGCCTGGAAGACCTGCTCCGCCCGATCGCCGGGGCGACGCGCGTCGTCGAGCGGTGCGGGTCGGGGCCCGCAGTCGAGCTGGACGGACTCCGCTACGACACGTCAGTCGCCGGAACCCTCGCCGACGTGCTCGACGGCCGGCCGCTGCCGGTCACCGTCTGCGGCGCCACCGGCGCGGTGGTGGACCTCCGGGCGGGCGGGCACCGCTTGGCGACCTCCCCGTCGAACGGGTTCATCGTGCAGGACGCCGCGCTGCGTCCGGAGGCGGCGCAGGCCGCGCCCCGGCACCGCGAGGTGACCGTGCTCGACTGGAACCCGACGGACCGGCGGGTGCGGGTGGCGGCCGGCGACACGGCGCTGCTGGTGGTGCCGGAGAACGCGAACGCAGGCTGGACGGCCACCGTGGACGGTCGGCCGCTGACCGCCACCCGGGTCGACGGCTGGCAGCAGGCGTGGGTGCTGCCCGCCGGTGAAGCCGGGGAGGTCCACCTGACGTTCGCCCCGGACCGGACGTACCGGGGTGGGCTGGTGGCGGGGGCGGTGACGGCGTTCGGGGTGCTGCTGCTGGCGCTGCTCCCGGTGCGGCGACGTGCGGTGGCCGACGCCCTGCCACCCCCGTCGGTGACGGTTCCGGCGGAGGGGCCCGCCTGGGTGACCGCCGTCCTGCTGGTGGTGCTGCTCGCCGCGCTGGGCGGCGTACTGCCGGTGGCCATCGTGCTGGCCGCGATGCTGCTGCGGCAGCTCACCCGCCGGGCTCTTCCGGTGGTGGTGTTCGGCGCGCTGAGCTTCGCCACGGTGACCACGGTGGCCGGCCGGCTGCAGGGCCACGGGCAGGAGTGGGCGTACGGCCCGTGGGTGCAGGGGGCGATGCTCGTCGCCGTCGGGGCGGTGGTCGCCGCGGTGCTTCCCGTGCCCGGCGTCGCGCCGGAGGGCGCGGCTCAGCCGGCGGAGGTCCCCCGCGCGAGGACGGGTACGGCCGATGCGGATGATGTGACGCCGGGCGCCAGGGACGGACGGCCGGCCGGAGCCACGGATCGGGACGAGGACGGGACGGTGGCGTGATGAGCGCAGCGCATGACGGAACGGGGCGGGCGGCGCGTCGCCGGTTCGCCACGCTGGGCAGGTCGGTGGCCCTGTTCCGGGCCTTCCTGGTCGAGCAGAGCGACCCGGACCACTTCTACGGCCTGCTCGCTCAGGACTCCGTACGCCAGGTGTCCGGCTACGTTCCGCTCGCCGGCCGGACGGTGCTCGACGTCGGCGGCGGCCCCGGCTACTTCGCGGCGGCCTTCCGGGCCGCCGGTGCCCGCTACATGGGGCTCGACCCCGACGTGGGCGACTTCTCGGCGGCCGGGGACTCGGTCGCCGGCATGCTGCGGGGCAGCGGTACGGCCCTGCCGGTGCGCTCCGGCGGCGTGGACGTGACGTTCTCGTCGAACGTGCTGGAGCACGTCGCGGAGCCGACCCGGATGCTCGACGAGATGGTCCGGGTGACCCGGCCGGGCGGGGTGCTCTTCGTGTCGTTCACCCCCTGGTTGTCGCCCTGGGGCGGGCACGAGACGGCGCCCTGGCACTATCTCGGCGGCGACCGGGCACGGCGGCGCTACGAGCGCCGCAACGGCCGCCCTCCGAAGAACCGGTTCCGGGAGACGCTCCACCCGACCTCGATCGCCCAGACGCTGCGCTGGGCACGGGGCAACGCCGAGGTGGAGCTGCTCGACGCACTGCCGCGCTACCACCCGTGGTGGGGGCGGTGGGTCATCCGGATTCCCGGCGTCCGGGAGGTCGCCGCGTGGAACCTCCTGCTCGTCCTGCGTCGGACCGGTGCGGAACCGGGCGACGCGGCGGAAAAAACTGAGCTGGCCGGGGGTCGCGTCGCTATGTGACTTGGTAGTAACCTCGCGGCCAACTCTCATCGACAGCGGCGAAAATTAGGTCCTCCGGGGAGGAAACATGAAGCACCGCGCCATAGGTGCCGTGCTGTTCGGCAGCGGCATACTGCTCCTGGCGCTTGCCGCCGGGCTTGTGTTCGTGGTCAAGCCGGCGATGTCCAAGCTGCCCTACGATCTGGAGGCGTCGACTTCGGTCGCCGAGGCGAGGAGTGCCACCTTCCTCCAGATCACCAACGGCAAGATCGCGATCAACCGCGCCGACCTCAAGTCCACCGTCCGCGTCTCGCCCGACGCGAAGACGACCGGCGAACTCTCCGGTGACCTCGACGGCAAGGCCGTCGTCTGGCAGGTCGGGCAGACCGTGGAGCGGACGGATTCCAAGGAGCTGGTCAGCGCGTACGGCCTGGCGCTGGCCCTGGACCGGGTCTCCGGTTCCGCGCTCGACTGGAACAACCAGTACCTGGACGACACCGGTACGCGGGAGAAGGTGCAGTTCTCCGGCCAGATGTACAAGTTCCCGTTTGGCGCGGAGAAGAAGACCTACCAGATCTACGACCGTGACCTGCGGGACGTGCGGCCGGCGGAGTTCAAGGGCACCGAGGACATCAAGGGTATCGAGTCCTACCGCTACGAGCAGGTGATCACCGACGAGCAGCTGAACCTGGCGGCCGAGCGGGTCAAGCTGCTGCTCGGCACGCTCGCGCCGGGTGCGACCAGCGGCAAGGTCGTCTACAGCAACACCCGTAGCGTCTGGATCGACCCGGTGACCGGCTCGTTCCTCAAGGTGCGCGAGGTGCAGCGCAAGACCCTGGTACCGGACATCGGCGCGCCGGCCACGCTGCTGGACGCCGACTTCTCGTACAACGAGGAGACCGTCGCCGCCTCGGTCAAGCGGGCGGAGGACAGCCGGCAGAAGCTCACCCTTCTCGGCGTGTGGGCGCCGATCGGCCTGGTGCTGCTGGGCCTGATCCTGGCGGTCGCCGGTGTGCTGGTGGTCCGGCGGGGCGCGGCCCAGCCGGCCGCGGAGCCGCGTCACCGGGCGGACGTGACCGCCGAGCAGCCCGCCGTCCCGAGTCCCTGAGCGACTGAGGATCCCCGGTGTCGACGAAGTGGCGTGATCCGGTGGTGCCGGGTCTGACGCCAGCAGCGGGTGAGGATGAGGTTGACCAGCGCTGACCATGCGCTGAGCGTCGTGCGGAGGGGTGGACCGGGGCGGTCCGCCCCTTCGCCGTCTGCGGTGCGCGACGGCCTCGTTACTAAATCGTGATGCATCGATTGATCACCACTCATGGTGATCGTCCCATGCGGCATATGTCTGGCATGGTCGCTTCGTCTGGGCGTCAGCGGGTCGACGTCCTCCACTTTGGGTCACCGGGGCGCCTCCTCGTGTGGAGCGGGAGCCGCCCGCGGGTGGCCGGGGTCTTGTGGGCCGTGGCGCGCAGGAGCAGCATCATCGGCACACTCGTTACCCGCTGGTAACAGGGGCGAGGGCAGGTGCGGGGCCGCCACGTCGCCGACCGGCCGTCTGCGCGACATCGCCGAGGAGGAGACCCGTGCAGGATCGGTTCGACAACCAGGGCCGTACCCGGTGGCAGCGCTTCGCGGCGATGCTCCCAGCCGGTTCCGCCAGGATGCCGGACGCCGGTCCCGTCCCGTCTCCCCGGTCCGACGCTCCACCCGCCGAGCCGGCACCGGTCGACGGGCCCTCCCGGTCGGGCGGCGGGCGGCGCGGCCACAGCTCGTACGCGGTGCTTCCGGTGTTGCTCGGCCTGGCGGCCGCCGTGGCCCTCACCGCCCCCGGCCCGACGCCGGTGGGTGCGGCCGCGCTGTTGGCTCCCGCCTGCCCGACCACGACTCCCGGTCCGGGCGGGACGCCGCCGGCCCCGACCGGCACGTTGAGCGCGTCGGCCGCCGCCCCGGTCGGTCCCAGCCCGTCGCCCTCGCGAGGCGGTGGTGTCGTCCACCTTCTGGACGGCGTCGGGCAGCTCTTCGACGGCGGTCGGGACGACGACGAGAAGGCAGCCGCAGGGGCGACGCCGTCGGCCACGCCGAGCCTCGGCCCCACGCCGACCGCCGGCCCCACCCCGACCGCCGGCCCGAGCGTCGGCCCCACCCCGACCGCCGGCCCGAGCGTCGGCCCCACCCCGACCGGACAGCCCGGCGAGCACCCGACCGACCCCGACCATGGGTGCGTCCCGGCCGGTCCGAAGCCGAGCCCGATCGGGGAGACGCCGCCGGGCGAGCCCCTGCCGCGGATCGCCCCCGATCCCGGGCAGCCGGTGGTGGCGGCGGTTCCGTCGAAGCTCACCGGCTCGAAGGTGACGATGTACGGGCTGCGGTTCGAGGGCATCGTCGACCTGCCCACGGCCGACGGCAGCCTGCGGGCCTTGAAGTTCACCATGGACCGGGCGGTCACCGACGACTTCCTGCTCCGCGCGCCCGGGCCGGCTGGCCGGACGATGCGCTTCGCCACGGACGAGCTGACGGTGCGGGGCGACGTCGCCTTCTACGCCACCCGCTTCGCCGGGCGGCTGCTCGGCGTCGAGATCACCCTGACGCCGGACCTGCCGCTCCCCGACGGCCTGCCGGTCACGTCACCGGTGCCGATCACCTTCACCGACCCGGCCATGGACCTGGCGTACGTCAGCAGCGACACGCTGACCGCCCAGCCGGCGTTGAAGCTGACCCTTCCCTGACCCCACTCCCCACCACCCGGTGCGGGGCCGGTGTCCCTCCGGCCCCGCACCGCCCACCTCAGAGGCGGGCGAGCGCCTTGCGCAACGGGTCGAGCCCCAGCGAGCCGAGGTCGAGCGCCTGGCGGTGGAACTCCCTGAGGTCGAAGTCGGCGCCCTTGCGGGCCTTCGCCTCGTCGCGGGCCTGGAGCCAGATCCGCTCGCCCACCTTGTAGGAGGGAGCCTGCCCCGGCCAGCCGAGGTAGCGGTTCAGCTCGAAGCGCAGGTTCTCGTCCGGCACCCGGCAGTGCGCCCGCATGAACTCCCAGCCCAGCTCCGGCGTCCAGCGCTCGCCCGGGTGGAAGTCGAACGGGTTGTCCTTCGGGATCTCCAGCTCCAGGTGCATGCCGATGTCGACGATGACCCGGGCGGCCCGGAACGCCTGGCCGTCGAGCATGCCGAGCTTGTCGCCCGGGTCCTCCAGGTAGCCCAGCTCGTCCATCAGCCGCTCCGCGTAGAGCGCCCAGCCCTCGCCGTGCCCGGAGACCCAGCAGAGCAGCCGCTGCCACCGGTTGAGCAGCTCGGCCCGTACGGCGGTCTGGGCGACCTGGAGGTGGTGACCCGGTACGCCCTCGTGGAAGACGGTGGTCACCTCGCGCCAGGTGGAGAAGTCGGTGATGCCCTGCGGCACCGCCCACCACATCCGGCCGGGGCGGGAGAAGTCCTCGCTCGGGCCGGTGTAGTAGATCGCGCCGTCGCTCGTCGGGGCCAGGCAGCACTCGATGCGGCGGACCTGCTCGGGGATGTCGAAGTGGGTGCCGTTCAGCTCGTCGATGGCCTTGTCGGCGAGGGCCTGCATCCAGTCCCGGAAGGCCTCCTTGCCCCGGATCGTCCGGGCCGGGTCGGCGTCCAGCGCCGCGACCGCCTCGTCGATGGTGGCACCGGGGCCGACGATCCGGCCGGACACCGTCCGCATGTCGGCCTCGAGCCGGGCCAGCTCCTCGAAGCCCCAGGCGTACGTCTCGTCGAGGTCGACCCTGGCGCCGAGGAAGTACTGCGAGGCCAGCTCGTAGCGCTCGCGGCCCGCGGCCTGTTTCTCCCGGCCGAGCGGGGCCAGCTCGGTGCGGAGGAACTGGCCGAACTCGGCCGTCGCCGCGGTCGCCGCCGCCGCGCCCCGACGCAGCTCGGCGCCGAGGGTGCCGTCCGCGCCCAGCCGCTCGACCAGACCGTGGAAGAAGTTGTCGCCGTCCGGGTCGACCCACACGTCGCACTGCTTGGCGACCTCGACGAGCTGCACCCGGGCGCTGACGTGGCCGGCGGCGGCCGCCTCGCGCAGCGTCGTCTTGTAGCCCTCCAGGGTGCTGGCGAAGCGGTTGAGCCGGGCCGCCACGTTGGCCTTCGCGTCGTCGCTCTCGGTCGGCATCAGGTCGAAGACCATGCGGACCTCGTGCAGACCACTGGAGATCACGTTGACCTCGCTGCTCGCCTCTCCGGCGTCGTAGCGGGCGAGGTCGAGGCCGAGGCGTTCCTGCATGGCCTCCTTGGCGGTGCGCTCCGCCTCCGACTCCGGCTCGGTCACGTCCAGGTCGGCCAGCGTCTGCCGGATCAGCTCCGCCCGGGCCGTGTAGCCGTCGGGTGACAGGTCGTCGAGCTGGTCGTCGTAGCCGGCGATGCCGACGTAGGTGGCGCCGATCGGGCTCAGCGGCGCCCAGTCGGCCACGTAGCGGTTCGCGAGGTCATCGATTCGTCCCACGCTGCGACCCTACGTGAGGGCACCGCCGGGTTGTCGAACGCGTTCTGCGTGTTCAGGGCAGCAGGTCGGCGGGGTCGAAGTCGATCGGGAACGGCAGGTCGGCCGAGAGCCGCCGACCGCCGACCGCCCTGGCGACGGTGTCGTAACCGCCGAACTTGCCGAGGGTGAAGAACTCCGCCGCCATCGTGCAGAGGTGGGCCGGGATCCACCGGTCCTCCTCGTCGGTCTTCGGCAGCGCGTGCAGGACGGTGACGTCGGGCTGGATCCAGCGCCGCGGCGAGAAGGTCAGGTTCACCTGCCCGAACACGTAGAACCCGTGGGTCTCCGCGGCGGGTGACAGCAGACGGGGCGAGCTTTATCTCGCCGTAGCTGTTCGTGCCGACCTCGGCGGGCGTCATGACCAACTTCGCGTCGACGCACTCGTAGCGCGCATCGGGCAGCTCCGGCAACGGGAGGTACCGGTCGGCGAACTGGGTCGTCCACCTGCCGTCGAGGTCGACGAGCGGGTCGAAACGCATCGGCATCGCCACGGCGTGCACCCTCCTCGGGGTGGTCAACGCGTCACCAGCGTAGGCGGTTTCTGTGGTGGTCGACACGGCGTCCGAAAGTCGCAGGACTTCGTCGTACGGCTGCGGCAGAGTGTCAGGGGTGACAGTGGATTCCACTCCTGACCGGGCGGCGCTGCGGAGCTGGCTGCCCGGGTTTCTCGCACTGGCCGCCATCTGGGGCTCCAGCTTCCTGTTCATCAAGATCGGCATCGGCGAGCTGCACCCGCTGCACCTCACCCTCTACCGGGTCGGCGCCGGCGCGGTGACCCTGCTGGTGGTGCTCGTCGTGCTCCGCGACCGGCTGCCCGCCGAGCCCCGCGTCTGGGCGCACCTGACCGTGGTCGCCGCGTTCGGCGTCGCCGTGCCGTTCACCCTCTTCGGCTACGGCGAGCAGCGCGTCGAGTCGTTGCTCGCGGGCATCTGGAACGCCACCACCCCGCTCATCGTGCTGCCGCTCGCCGTGCTGGTGTTCCGCACCGAGCGGCTGACCGCACGCCGGGCGGTCGGGATGACGCTGGGCTTCGCGGGGGTGCTGGTGGTGCTCGGGGTCTGGCAGGGGGTGGGCGGGGCGCACTTCACCGGGCAGCTCATGTGCCTGGGCGCGGCCGCCTGCTACGGGGTCGCCATCCCGTACCAGAAGAAGTACGTCGCGGGCAGCGCGCACTCCGGGCTCTCGCTCTCGGCGGCGCAGCTGCTGGTCGCGACCGCCCAGCTCGCGGTCGTTGCGCCGCTGGTGGCGGGGGCGCCCCCGACGCCGACAAGCCTCTCGGCCGAGGTGCTCGCCAGCGTGCTCGCGCTCGGGGCGCTCGGCACCGGCCTGGCCTTCGTCATCAACCTGCGCAACATCCGGCTCGCCGGGGCGAGCACCGCCTCCACCGTGACCTACCTGGTGCCGGTGTTCGCGGTGCTGATCGGCGCCCTGGCCCTCGACGAGCGGCTGACCTGGCACCAGCCGGTGGGCGCGCTCGTCGTGCTGTTCGGCGTCGCCGTCTCCCAGGGCCTGATCGGCCGCCGGCCCGCACCCGCCGACGTCGCCGGGCCGGCGGGCCGCCGCGAGAGCACCGTCCAGAAGGTGCGGCGGCAGGCGGGTCAGCCGGTGGCGTGAGCGCGGGCCCAGTCCACCAGCCGGTCGGCGTCCCACGTGTTGACGACCCGGTCGGCGGGCACCCCGCACAGGGCGGCGCGCTCGCAGCCGAACCGCTGCCAGTCGAGCTGCCCGGGGGCGTGCGCGTCGGTGTCGATGGCGAAGTCGCAGCCCGCCTCCAGCGCCCGGCGGATCAGCCGCTTCGGCGGGTCCTGCCGCTCCGGCCGAGAGTTGATCTCGACGGCCACGCCGTGCTCGGCGCAGGCGGCGAAGACGGCGTCGGCGTCGAAGTCGCTCTCCGCCCGGGTACGCGGCCGGTGCGCCCGGTCGCCGGGCCCCTTCACCCCGGCGGGCCGGGACGACACCATCCGCCCGGTGCAGTGGCCGAGGATGTCCAGGTGCGGGTTGGCGATGGCGGTCAGCATCCGCCGCGTCATCTTCGCCCGCTCGTCGTTCAGGCCGCTGTGCACCGAGCCGACCACCACGTCGAGGCGGGCCAGCAGCTCCTCGTCCTGGTCGAGCGACCCGTCCGCGAGGATGTCCACCTCGATGCCGGTCAGGATGCGGAAGCCTTCCGGCAGCGCCTCGTTGACCTTCGCCACGTGGTCGAGCTGCCGGCGCAGCCGGTCGGCGGTCAGGCCCCGCGCCACCTTCAGCCGGGGGGAGTGGTCGGTCAGCACCACGTACTCGTGGCCGAGTTCGACCGCCGCGAGCGCCATCTCCTCGATGGGTGAGCCTCCGTCGGACCAGTCCGAGTGGGTGTGGCAGTCGCCGCGCAGCGCGGTGCGCAGCGCGGTGGCCGCCGCGTCCAGGTCGGTGCCCTCCGTGGCGAGCAGCCGGCGCAGGTAGACCGGCTCCTCGCCGGCGAGCGACTCGGCCACGCAGCGGGCGGTGACGTCGCCGACGCCGGACAGCTCCGTGAGCTTGCCGGTGCGGGCCCGCTCGGCCACCTCGCTGCCCGGCAGCGCGGCGAGGGCCGTGGCCGCCGACCGGAACGCCCGGACCCGGTAGGTCGCCTCGTTGGCGCGTTCGAGGAGGAAGGCGATGCGGCGCAGGTCGGCGATGGGGTCCCGGGCGCTCATGCATGGAAAATACGCCTCCGCGCCGCCGGTCGTCGGACGACCGGCGGCGCGGAGGGTCTCGGGATCAGGAGTGCGGGAGCTTCACCAGCGACCTGTCGCCGATGCCGACGGTGGTCGGGTTGTTGCCGATCGCCGACCAGACCTCCACCCGTACGGTGCCGTTCGACAGGTTGCCGAGGGCGCCGGTGGCGGAGTGCAGGCCGCTCTGCTGGGTGTAGCGCTCGTAGCCGGGTACCGGGTCGGTGGCGAAGTACCGGTAGGTCTCCACCCGCTCCCAGCTGCCGTTGCCGGTCAGGTCGTAGGAGACGCGTACCTGCACCCCGTTGCCGACGGCGGTGCCGGCGTCGAGGAAGAGGTCGAACGTGGTCTGGCCGCCGGCGTACGCCAGGTCCAGGCCCGTCGCGGTGAAGACCTGCGGGTTGGTGGGCGTGCCGTCGCGGTTCGCGCCGCCCGCGCCGGCCACCGTGGCGGTCGCCGGGCCGCCGGCCGCGGCCAGTCCGCCGTTCGGCAGCAGGTACCGGGTGGGGAAGTCCGCCGGCGGCGGGGTGGTGGGCGGCGGGGTCGTCGGCGGAGCCGTGGTGGGCGGGGCCGTCGTCGGCGGGGCCGTGGTGGGCGGGGTGGTCGTGGGCGGCGTCGTGCCGCTGACCCCGCCGGTCGCGGTGCCACCGCTCCAGGTGTACGCCCCGCTGGTCGCCGTCTTTCCGGCGGGCACGTCGAGCCGGGTGCCGTCGGAGAACGTGACCGTCAGCGGTGCGGCGGTGATGTTGCTCGCCACGTAGGTGCGCGCGCCGTTGCGCTGGAACACCGCCGCCAGCGGGTGGTTGGCCGTGACCGGGGTGTGCACCGTCCCGAGGGCGGCGAGGTTGCGGATCCAGTGGAAGGTGTGCGCCCGGCTCTCGCCCTCCTCCGGCGTGTACCCGGGGTTCGCGCGGAGCTTCGCCAGCGCCGCGTCCGGGTCGCCGAGCGCCAGGAACTGCCAGAGGATGTCCTGCCACACCGTCGGTTCGCCACCGTTGTTGCGCACCAGCTCCTGGTAGTTCGTCCGGTTGGACGCCGGGTACTGGCCGAGGTAGAGGTGCCCGCCGGTGACCGGGAGCATGTTGATGCCCTGGATCATCTCCGGGTCGGCGCTGAACCAGGTGGCGTACGCGCCGCCGTCACCCCAGACCATGCCGACCGTGGAGTGCCCGAACGCCGCCGGGTAGTTCTCGTTCGTCACGTCGAACCAGTACTCGTGGATCGCCGCGGCCTGCGTGGTGTGGATGAAGATGCCGGCGTCGCGTACGGCGGTGTTGCCGGTGGCCTGTCCCCACTGGATGAGGGCGTTGGCGAAGTTCATCCCCTCGGACGAGGACTCCTGGTTGTTGCCGGCGTGGAACGAGCCGTGCCCGGCCGCCCAGTCGTGCCCGGCGTAGATGTCGAAGTCGCGCAGGTACGGGAAGCGGTTGTCGCTGCGGTCGTAGTTGTTCGCGTCCCGGATCAGCAGGTCGATCATGCCGCCGTACTGGTCCTGCCGGGCCCAGGCCGGGTCGAACTTGGCCAGCGTGGCGGCGGCGGCGATGTAGTAGCCGTAGTGGAAGTGGTGGTCGTTGAGCTCCTGGTCGGAGCCGTACGACGCCGGGTAGCCGATCAGGGTTCCCCAGTTGCGGTCGTAGTGGAAGAGCTTCGCGGTCTCCCCGGGCGTCGCGGTGAGCCAGTCGGTGAGCGTGCTCCGGATGGCGTTCAGCGCGGCGGTACGGGTCTCGGCGTCGCCGACCTGGTCGGCGATCTCGGCGATGCGGGCGGCCCGGCCCAGGCCCTTGCCCGTCCAGTAGGTGTCGCCGCCGCGCTGGTCCATCGGGTTGCCCCGGACCGCCGCCAGGTGGCTGCGCAGCGTGCTCAGGTCCGCGCCGTTGCCGGTCGCGACGGCCGGCACCTCCGGCAGCACCCCGTTGAACTTCATCGAGGTGCGGAACGCGTCCACGCCGGTGAGCACCTTCATCCGGCCGCGCGCCGACGGGTAGGTGAGCGCCAGCGGGGTGGCACCGGTCAGCGACCGCCACTGGTGCGGGTAGAGGCTGACGACCGTCCGGTTGGCGGTGCCCTCGCGGGCGGTCGTGGTGAACGCGTACGTGGTGTTGACGGTGCTGGTCGCCTGGTCGTACGCGTACGAGACGCGGGTGCCGGTGACGTGGGCGTGGGCGTACCGGCCGTAGGTGGTGGCCAGTTCGGCGCGGGACGCGGCGTCGGTGCTCGGCGTGGTGGGCAGCAGGGCGACCGAGAAGTAGCCCTTCCCGGCCAGGTTGGAGGTGATCCGGCCGCCGTTGACGGACCAGGTGGCGCCGGTGGGCGCGTACGCGACGTAGTCGTGTCCCCGGACGGTGAAGCCGATGGTGGCGCCGCTGTTCGACCAGACCGTGGCGGCGCCCCCGGTGGCGTTGATCAGCGCGTCGCCGCCGCTGGCGCGGAAGTACGCGAACGGCAGGCCGTGGCCGATGGTGGCGCGCATGGTCCGGGCGCCGTCGTTCCAGTACGGGGTGACCGTCCAGTCGGTCCAGCCGTCGACCTTGACGACGGGGGCGCCGAGCGCGGCGAGGCCGACGCGGATGTCCTCGGAGTACGTGTACTTGAACTCGCCGACCCCGGTGGCGGTGCCGGTGATCGTGGGGGTGGAGGTGGCCGAGAGGCCGAGGCCGTCGCCGAAGGGCTGGTAGGAGACGGGGTGCGCGTGCAGCGGCTCGCTGTAGGAGCAGTTCGTCCGCTTCCACAGCAGCGACGACCACCAGTCGTTGGTGGGGATCGGCCCGCCGGGCGCGTCGGCGGTGGCGAACTGCCGGGGGTTGGTGGTCATGTCTCCGCAGCCGGTGGGCAGGGGGCCCACCCGGTCGGTGGTGTAGCTGCCGGCGCCGACGGTGGCGGCCTGGGCGGGGGTGGTGGTCACGACGGCGAGGCCGCCGAGGACGAGGGCGAGGGCGGAGGTGGCCGCCACGGCCCAGGTACGGCGTGTCGCAGGAGGTGTCACAGTGCCTCCGGTCGGGTGGCGCCGGTCGGGGACGGGCGCGTTCTGCGGGCGAATTGTGCGGAAAGCTACTTGAGAGAGCGCTCTCTTGAAGCGGGACGCTAGCTCAGCGCCGAGACTCCCGTCAATGTTTCCGCCCGATGAAGCGCTGATGACGACAAACGGAGTGCTCCGTCAGCCGGCGGGCGGCGCCTTCGGGCAGCCGTTGCGGCGGTGCCAGGCGGCCACCTCGGCGGCCGGTTCCTTGTTGCCCTTGCGCCGCCACGAGTTCAGGTAGGGCGCCGGCCAGACCACGCCCCGGCGGATCCACCAGCCGTCCCGCCCGGTGCACGGCGGGGAGATGCCGAAGTGCAGGTGGCAGACGTTGTTCGCGTTCCCGGTCCGGCCCACCTCGCCGAGCCGCTGCCCGGCGCGCACCCGCACCCCGGCGTCGATCCCGTCGGCGATGCGGCGCAGGTGCGAGCCGTAGTAGCGCACCCCGTCGTCGCCGAGCAGCGACACCGACAGCCCACCGTTGTGCGGCCCCCGTGGCCCGCGCCGGTCGAACCGGTCGACCCGGCTGACCTCCAGCAGCACGCCGTCGGTCACCGCCACGACCGGCTCGCCGCAGTCGGCGAAGATGTCCGTCCCCGGGTAGGCCGAGTGGGTCGGGTGGTAGGCGACGTTCGCCGCGCGTACCGGAAAGACGTGCGGCAGCCCGGCGCGACTCGGCGCGGCCGACGGGCCGGTCGGGGCGGCGGCCGTCGGGGTGCCGGCCGGAGTCGGGGTCGCGGCCGGGGCCGGCGGCTGCCCGGCCGTCGCCGGCAGGCTCGGGCGCGGTGCCCCGGGCGTCGTCCCGGGCCGGGTCGTCGCGCAGCCGGCGGCCAGGACCGGCACGAGCACCAGCAGGACCGGGTACGCCGGGCGCACGCGGCGTCCGATCGTCGGCGAGGGCATCCGGTCATCCTGGCAGAGTCGGTACGGTGGGACGAGGTCCACGGCAGAGGGGAGGGGTCGGTGACGACCGGAGGGTACGCCTTCCCGCCCGAGCCGGGCGCCGGGTTCCGGCCGGCGCCACGGGTGCCCTCGGGGCTCTTCCCGTCCGGGCCGCCGACGCAGCCCACCTACCGCGAACCGCACCCGGTCACCGGCGGCGGCGTCGCGTCCGGTGCCGCCGTGACGACCGTGTGGCTGCTCCTGTTCGGCCTGCTCGGTCGCGGCGTCTCCGGCTACGCCTGGTGGACGCTGCTGGCCGGCGGGCTGGCCTGGCTCGTCGCGCTGCTGCTGGTCCGCGCGGGTGACCGTGGGGTGGCCACCGGGGTCGCGATCGTCACCGCCGGCGGGTGGAGCATCGCCGCCGCCATCGTGGTGGCGCGGTGGGCGTCGAGCGGGGACTGGCCGCTCTGGTGAACCGGGGCCGGCCCCTCCGCGACCGGCTCCCGCCCCTCCCCGGGCCCGCTCCGGCAGGCCCGCGGCTGCGCTGCGTCGCGGGCCGGCTGCGCAGCGAATCCCGTCTTGACGTGGCCGCCGGAACTCGGCACCCTCGGCGGTATGGCCTGGACCACTCCGCGGCTCGATCCCGAGCGCAGCCGCCGTCGCCAGCAGCTCCTCGCCGAGTTGGCGGGCGCCCGGGCGGTACGCCAGCGCGTACGGCCGCAACGGGTGCGCACCGATCGCCTGCGGGAGCTGATCGCCACCCGCCGCCGGGTCGCCGGCTGACGACCGGCAGACTTTCCCCAGGATCGACCGGCCCTTCGGGGCGTTGACCGGTCGCCTGCCGACCCGACCGGCTAACGTGCACGCGTAACGGGTCGGCCTGTCGAGGCTCTTTTGGGGGAACCGTGTCGTACTTCGCTGCGGCCGTCGTGCGTGACGACAGCGGTTGGACGGCCGCCGAGGTGAACCTGCGGGGGGCCACCGACATCGAGGACGTCGCCGACCGGCTGCGCGACGTCGACCAGGACGCCGACCTGTCGCTGCTCTTCGTCGAGGCCGACGACGCGTACCTGGTGATCATGCGCCTGGACGAGGGCGAGGACCTGCGGGTCTTCGGCTCCGACTCGGCCTACGCGGAGGAGTCCCGGCTGGGCGCCCTGCTGGTCGGGGACCTGAAGACCTCGGTGACCGGGCTCGACGACACCGAGGAACCGCGCCCGTCCGGCGGCGACGAGGACACCGAGCAGCCCGCCGTCGACCCCGAGGCCGACCCGGTCGGCGAGGCCGATCTCCTGGCCGACCTGGGCGTCTCCGCGCAGAAGCTGCTCAACCTCTGCGCGCAGGAGGGCACGATGCCCGCCGACGTCACCGCCGAGGTGTGCCAGGTGCTCGGCTGCGCCGACGAGGTCGAGGAACTGCGTGAGGTCTGAGCCGGCCGGTCCGGGCCGGGCCGGGGCGGGCGGCGCCGAGCCGGCCGACGCCACCGACCCGGCGCTGGGCACCGTACGCCCCGGGCAGCCGACCCCGGGCGCGGCGGGCCGGGTCGGACCCGGCGCCCACGAGGGGCTGGCCGATCCCGACGGCGCCGGCCGCCGGCAGCGGCACGAGCTGTGGATGCGCCGCGCCCTGGAAGTGGCGGTGACCGGCCCGGACGGCGACGCCGCCGACGACATCCCGGTCGGCGCCGTGCTCTACGGGCCGGACGGCACCGAGCTGGCGATCGGACGCAACGAGCGGGAACTGACCGGCGACCCGACCGCACACGCCGAGGTGCTGGCGTTGCGTCGGGCCGCCGAGCGGCTGGGCCGCTGGCGGCTCGACGGCTGCACCCTGGTCGTCACCCTGGAGCCCTGCACGATGTGCGCGGGCGCGCTGGTGCTGGCCCGGGTGTCCACGGTGGTCTTCGGCGCCTGGGAGCCGAAGACCGGGGCGGCCGGATCGCTGTGGGACGTGCTGCGCGACCGCCGGCTCAACCACCGGCCGGAGGTGTACGGCGGCGTCCTGGAGGCGGAGAGCGCCGCCGTCCTGCGCGCCTTCTTCCGCTGACCTTCAGGCGCTGGTGGGGGCGGGCCGGAGCAGGGTCGCGGCCACCGCGCGGGCGGTGTCGGTCCACGGGGTGGGGCGCAGGGTCGCCGGGTCGAGCCGGACGATCGCCCGCGCGCCCTCCGCGTGCACCGTGCCGCCGTCCAGCGCCTGGAACCGGTACGCGTACCGGGCGCTGCTGGTGCCGAAGTGGTCGAGCCAGAAGTGCACCGCCACGGGGCCGGTCCCGGTGACCGGCGTCCGGTAGCTGATGGTGAACTCGCGTACGGCGTGGAACACGTCCGGCGCGCTGTGCCGCCCGCCCTGGAACGAGACGCCGTGCTCCGCCCAGTAGCCGGTCAGGGCCCGTTCGAGCAGCACCGCGTACCGGGCGTTGTGCAGCAGGCCGAACGCGTCGAGGTCGTCGAAGTGCACCGCGACGTGCGCGACGTGGCCGAACTCGACGGCGGGCTGGTCGACGATGGCGTGGCTCATGAGATGCCTTCCGGTAGCAGGGTCGGATCGGGGCACAGCGCCCGTAGTCGGTTCAGCAGGCCCTGGCGGGCGTGCCGGTAGGCGGTGTCGGGGTCCAGCAGGCGGGAGCGCATCGCGGCGGTGATCCCGAGCGCGTCGATCTCGTACGCCAGCTGCGCGACGTCCACGTCGGCGCCAAGCTCGCCGGCGGCGACCGCCTCGCGGACGAGCTGTTCGAGGAACGCGGTCCAGCGGCCGAAGGCCTCGGCGAGCCGGTCCCGGACGGGCCCGGGACGCGCGTTGTACTCGAAGTCGGCGCTGGCGAAGAAGCAGCCGCCGGGGAGCACCCGGGCGGCGAAGAAGTCGATCCGGGCCTGGTGCAGCGCCCAGAGCCGCCGTACGCCCCGGGGCGCGCGCAGAGCCGGCTCGATGACCCGTTCCCGCTGCTGCTCGACGGCCCGGTCGATCGTGGCGAGCTGGAGCGCCTCCTTGGAGCCCCAGTGCGCGAAGAGGCCGGACTTGCTGACGCCGAGCGCGTCGCCGAGCTGGGCGAGGGAGAGCCCGTGCAGGCCGACCTCGGTGGCGAGGACCACGGCGGCGTCCAGCGCGGCGGTGCGGGTCCGGTCGCCCCGCGCGACGCGTCCGTCGGGTGCGGGCGTCGGTCGGCCCGGCCGGTGAGCTGTCATGGGCAGAGGCTAATGAATAAGCACGACCGTTCGTATAGTTTCCGGAAGTGAGCGTGGTCACGAAACCGCCCCGCCGTCCGGGAGGACGACGGGGCGGCGGCCGGACGAAACTCAGGCGACGATCGTGTCCAGGGCGATCTCGACCATCTGGCTGAAGGTCTGCTCACGCTCCTCGGAGGTGGTCTTCTCGCCGGTCTTGATGTGGTCGCTGACCGTCAGCAGGGTCAGCGCGCGGGCCTTGAACCGCGCGGCGATCGTGTAGAGCGCCGCCGACTCCATCTCCACCGCCAGCACGCCGTAGTCGGCGAGGCTGTCGTAGAGGTCCGGGCGGTCGGTGTAGAAGGCGTCCGCCGCCAGGATCGGCCCGACCCGCATCGCGATGCCGCGCCGCTCGGCCACCTCCACCGACGTACGCAGCAGCCCGAAGTCGGCCACCGGGGCGTAGTCGATCAGCCCGTCGAAGCGCATCCGGTTCATGTTCGAGTCGGTGGACGAGCCGATGGCTGCGATCACGTCGCGCAGCCGCAGGTCCTCGGTCAGGGCCCCACAGGAGCCGACCCGGATCAGGCTCTTCACGCCGTACTCGTTGACCAGCTCGTGGGCGTAGATCGAGGCGGAGGGCATGCCCATGCCGGAGCCCTGGACGGAGACCTCGACGCCGTTCCAGCGGCCGGTGAAGCCCAGCATGCCCCGGACCGTCGAGTAGCACTGCGCGCCCTCGAGGTAGGTCTCCGCGATCCACTTGGCCCGCAGCGGGTCGCCCGGCATCAGGACCCGCTCGGCGATCTCTCCCGGCTTCGCGCCGATGTGCGTACTCATGGCAAGGATCCTGCCAGGCCGCCCCGTGGCATACCGGTTCGGCGTCCGAACCTGGGGTCATGTACCCTTCTCGGCGGTGGCGTGTCCGAGTGGCCTAAGGAGCACGCCTCGAAAGCGTGTGAGGGTTTACGCCCTCCGCGGGTTCAAATCCCGCCGCCACCGCTCGTGAACAGCGAAAACGCCCGGCAGGTCCGCAAGGATCGGCCGGGCGTTTTCGCTTGTGGTCTCGGTTGGCTCCGAAGGTCGGTGGCACTTGCCCCGTCGGGACCGCTCTCTGTACTTGATGCTGAGGTACCGGGCCCAGCAGGAAGTGATACGGCGGCACGGCAGGTCGGGTCAGGCGGCTTCCGGCGAAGAACATTGCGTGAAGCCGATGCGCCGGTGTTCGACGACCGGTCCGGTGCACGTCTGCCGGGTGATGTGCGGGACGCCGAACCTGTCCTGTCGGCTATCGATCGTGACCTGTACGGCACCGTCGGCCTCGGCAACGTAGACGGTGTGGATCGGGTCGCCCTCAATCGTCGGCCAGGTCTCGGCGAGGCGGGCGGGCCGGCGTGCCCCCACCGCGTCGAGAAAGCAGGCGATCGCCGTGTCCGGCAGGCGTTCGGACTGGCGCAGCACGTGGCTGCCGCAGTCCACCACGACTGCCGCCGTCACCGCCGCGCTCGCACCGATGGCTGGCGGGGGCGGGTTCGTCCCGCGCTCGGCTGTGGGCGAGACGGCAGCGAACACCCCGGCGACGGCCAGGACGGTGGCCGCCGCCACGCCGCCGGCCGCACGCCGCCGGCGCAGAGTCTCTCCGCGGGCACGCACCTGCGCTGGTGGCGCCAGCCTCAGGGCGGCGGTGTCGTGATCGAGGGCCGCGATGGCCTCACGGATGCGCGCTGACATCGGATTCCTTCCGTTCGTCGTCGGTGCCGAGCAGACAGGCGAGCGCCGTCCGCGCGCGGGCGAGGTAGACCTTGACTGTGCCGGCGGGCATGCGGGTGGCCTCGGCGATCTCGGCGACCGGAAGGTCACAGAGGTAGTGCAGAACCACGACCCGCCGTTGCGCTTCCGGCAGACGGTGTAGCGCCGTCATCACCGCGACCCGGTCCGGCGTCGGTCCGGCGGCCGTCAGGGGCGGGCCGAGCCTGGCCCGCGCGGCCAGCCAGCGCCGGGCGCTGCGCCATCGGTTGGCCGCCAACCGCCACGCGACGGTCCGTACCCACGCCTCAGGGTCGTCGTAGCCCGACAGCCGCGACCACCGTATCCAGGCGCGGGCGTACGCCTCCTGCACGGCGTCCTGAGCTTCGCCGAGATCCCCGCAGACGGCATACACCTGGTGCACGACGCGCGCTGAAGTCGCCGTGTAGAAGGCGTCGAAGTTGTCGGTCGTATCCATCCGCGCCGTCCCTCTCCGTGGCCGTCACAGGTACACACACCGCTGAGGGCGCGCGGGTTACAGTCGCCGACGGTTCGGTGGCGCGTACGCCTGGCCGGTTGATCGAAGCCAGTCCCTTGGCCTGCCGCTGCGTCGCAAGCTGTGGCCGTGCGCCAGGCAGGTCTTACCAGGGTGGGGGGCGGTCAGCGGCGGGTCAGTTCCTTTTCCAGGCGGGTGATGAGGGTCTTGCGGGACTTGCCGTCGCGTTCGCGGCGCAGTGCCGACTTCAGTTGGCCCTTGTCGAGGTCGCGGACGAGCTTGGCCGCCTCGGCGACCGGCAGCTCCGACAACTGCTCGGCCGACGTGGCGTTGCGGCGCGCGCGTTTGGCCGGTCCGGTGTTGGCGACGTACTGCCTGCCGGACTTCGACTCCTTCCGCTTCTTGGCGTCGGTCGCCCGCCTCTCCTTCTCGGAGAGCTCCTTCCAGGCCTGTTCGGGCAGGTAGCGACTGGTCTCGTCGCCGTGCCGCGCCCGGGTGTCGCCTTCCTTGGTCTGCCAGTGCTCGCCGCCCCAGCGCTGTAGGGACTTCTGCCGCTCGTCCTTCGGGCCGACGAAGCCCCCGCCGCGCCTCTTGTACTCCTGGGTGACCAGCTGCGACTTGCGTGCCGACCACTGTCCCGGCCGGCCGCCCTTGTCGGAGGCCTTGACCTCTTCCTTGATCTGCTCCCGGAGTTCGGGCTTCGTGTACCGCGCCATGCCGGCGGTTACCCCACCTCACGGCCCCCATGCGTCAGGCCTGCGCGGAGGGCTCAGCAGGGGCTGTGGCCCTCGTCGAAGAGGCGCTGGGCCCAGTCGGCGTACCCGGCGATGATCTTCTTCACCGCCCGCCCGTCGTGCAGGAAGAGGTACGCCCGGTCGCCCTGCCGGGCGAGCAGCCCGTCGAGCCGGTACGTCCCCTGTGGAGCGTCCAGCTCCCGGGCGGACGGGTAGCGGGTGCGGACCTCCTCGACCGGCATGCCGGCGGTGACTCCCTGCGGGGTGCGGGTCGCCTCACCGAGCCAGAGCAGCACCAGCCGGTCGTCGACGAAGATGGGGCTGGTCGTGTCGTACCCGGCCAGCGCCGGGCCGCAGGCGTCGACGTCGGAGCGCAGGATGCCCCGCCGGGTCAGCTCGTCCTCGGTGTCGCCGAACTCGATGTCGCGCAGGCCGTTGAGGTCGACCACCTCGACGGCCCCGACGGGCCGGCCGTCCAACTCGCGCAACGGCGGGTGCGCGCCACTGCCCGAAACCCAGGCAGCCGTCATCAGTGCGGCGATAAAGCCAAATTGTCGCAATTTCATGGAATCCCCCAGTCCCCAACGGGACCGGGGCGTTCAGGTTGCTGCCCGCCCGCAGATTGCCGGTTTTCCCACTCCTCGGCCAGCTCGTCCCAGTAGTCGGCGCTCAGTCGTCGGCGTCCGTGCGCCAGCCAGCCGGCGGTGCTCCGCTCGACGTGCAGGCCCAGCTCGGCGAACGGGTCGATCCACGCGCCGGGCTCCACCCCGATCCTGGTGAGCGCCGCGTTCAGCGGCCACTCGGCGCGGGGCCTGTCGAAGACGTGGTCGAACGCCGGGCCCCAGCTCACCCGGCCGCCGAGCCACACCACCGTCGACTGGTAGCCGGCGCCGCCGGCGAACTCCGCCTCCGCGTACGCCATCGGTCCCGACCGTGACCACCGCGCGAGAACCTCGGCGAGGGGAGCGGAGAGCGTCAGGTGGAAGGGCTCCTCGGGCGAGCGTGCCGCCACGGAGAAGTCGGGCAGCGCGCCGGTCAGCTCCTCGACCAGTTGCGGGGTGACCGGCAGCAGCGCGAAGTCCTGCCGCAACTCGCCGAGGACCGCGTGGTCGAGGTCGGCGGTGTGCTCGCGGAGCAGCTCGGCGTCCGCGACGACCGCGCTGAGCTGGTAAGCCATCGGAGCCCTCCGCCGTCCACAGCCTGTGGATGGAACATGTGTACGACGAATTCCTCCTCCGCCGCTTTCGCACCGTACCCAATCGCCCCCTGCCGGCACCGCCCCGTGATCTCGCGCTTCCGGTCCTCCGTCGGGGCGCGACGCGGCCTTCGGCGAGGGTCAGTCGGGCAGGGCGGAGAGGTAACGGGCCGCGACCGGGTCGTGCAGCGGACCCGTGCCGGGGGGGCGTCTGCCGTGGACGGGCTCGGGTCAGGGGCGCTCGGCCATGGTGGCGACGAACGCGCGCCACGCCGCCGGTGCGAAGACGAGCGCCGGGCCGGCCGGGTCCTTCGAGTCCCGCACCGCGACGACGCCGGGCAGGTTGTCGGCGACCTCGACGCAGTCGCCGCCGTTGCCGCTGCTGCGGCTGCTCTTGCGCCACCGCGCGCCGTTCAGCTCCATGTCTCCGCCACTTCCGTGATGAGATCGACCGACTGCCAGTGGGACAGCGCCTCGCCGCGCACGTTCTCCCACGCAGCCATCATGGCCGCGATGTCCGCGGGATCGCTAACCAGTTGGCCCTGGAGTTGGTTGTCGAGGTAGCCGGCGACCCGGTGGTCGTGGCTGCTGGCGATCACGAACGGCCCGTTCAGGCCCGCGTAGGCGCCGACCGACGACGGCACGACGTGCACCCGCACGTGCGGCTCGGCGCAGGCGGTGACGACGGCCCGGAGCTGCTCACGCATGGTGGCCCGCCCGCCGACCGGGCGGCGCAGCACCGCCTCGTCGATCACGGCCGTGAACTGCGGCGGTTCGTCCTGCCGCAGGATGCCCTGGCGGGCGAGCCGGGCGGCCAGGTGCCGCTCGACGTCGCCCCGGGGGAACAGGCCGCCGCCGGTCAGCACGGCCCGCGCGTACGCCTCGGTCTGGAGCAGGCCCGGCAACACCATCGATTGGTACGACCGCAGCGACACCGCCTCGCGCTCGATCTCCTGCCACGGACGAAACCAGATCGGGTCGCGACGTCTCGAAGTGTCCGGCCAGATGTCCGACACGTCCCTGCGGAGGGCCTCCGCCGCCGTCAACCGGTGCCTGGCATGCGGGATGCGATCCTCGGTCAGCCATCGCCCGACCGTCTTCGGATCGACGCCGACGGTCTCGGCGAGGGATTCGATCGTGTGCCCGGTGTCGCTGAGCGCCACCCGGAGCGCATCGTTCACGGGCTCCTCCCATCGGATGTCCCAAATATCTGGCGACCATAGCGCTACGGGGTGTATCTGTCTGCACACGCGCGGCAAGTTGGGGTGACGAAGACGGCGCGGCCGGTGGAGGCGAGCGAGCCCGGCGGTCGGCGTCAGTCGTGGGGCCGCCCCGGCGGGGAGGGCGGGGCGGCCCCGCTCCAGCCCTACGGCCCGCCCCTTTCCTGGAATGCCTGGGGCGAGTCCCGCTTGACTCCACCAAGGAGGTCCTGCCCGTGCCAGCCCGCCGCGCCCCCACCTCTGAGCGTCGGGGCAATCCCCGCTTCCCGGTCGATCGCCACGATCCGCCCCCGCCCGCCGCTCCCGCCCGGGGCCGGCCGACGCCCTGGCCCGCCGGTACGACCATCCGCGTCCCCGACGACGCCTACCGCTTCGGCGAGGGCCCGCTGACGCTGCGGATCACCGAGGTGCTGAGCGTCGGCCCGTTCGAGGACCGGCTCTGGGCCGAGGTACGCGGCCACCAGGTGGACTCCGACGGCACCGTCCGCCCCCGGGAGCGGTTCGCCTCGATCCGTGTCGACCGCGCCCGGGTGCTCGCCACCGACGCTCCCGGTGCTGGTGCTTCCCCCGCCGATGCGCCCGGAGGTTCGCGGGCCGGGGCACCCGGGGCTTCCCGCGCCGATGCGTCCGGGGCTTCCCGGGCTGATGCGTCCGGGGCTTCGCGGGCCGGGGCGGGCCGAGTCGGCTCGGCCGGGTCGGCGGCGCGGTGAGGCGCCGCCGGGAGCACGTTCCGACCCGGCCCACGTGGCGGTGCCGGGCGTGCGGCATCGCCTGGCCCTGCTCGGCGGCGAAGCTGCGGCTGCTCGGCGAGTACCGCCACGACCGCGCCGCGCTCACCGTCTACCTGGCGACCCTCCAGGCCGAGGCCGCCACGCAACTCGCCACGCTCGACGCCGACGTGAGCCCGGCCCGGCTCGCCGACCGCTTTCTCTCCTGGGCCCGCCCGCGCGGCTGAGCGCACAGTCAGAGCAGCAGGTTGACCAGGGCGGCAAGCCCGACCAGCACGATGATGGCGCGCAGCGCCACCGGCGGGAGCCGGCGTCCCCACCGGCCGCCGATCAGGCCGCCCGCCACAGAGCCGACCGCGATCAGCAGCGCCGGCTGCCACGCCACGTTTCCCACGACCACGAACAGGACCGCCGCGACCGCGTTGACCAGGCCGGCGAGCACGTTCTTCACCCCGTTGACCCAGCGCAGGTCGGTGGAGAGCAGCACCCCGAGCAGCCCCAGCAGCAGCACTCCCTGGGCGGCACCGAAGTAGCCGCCGTACACCCCGGTGGCGAAGACGCCGAGCAGCAGCAGCGGCCCCGCTCGCCGTACCGTCCGACCGCCCGCCGACGACGCGGCCGCGTCGTCCGCGACCGGCCGCCGGCGGTCCAACGCCCGCGCCAGTCGCGGCTGCACCACCACGAGCACCAACGCCAGGACGATCAGCACCGGCACGATGGCCCGGAAGGCACCGGGCGGCAGGAGCAGCAGCAGTACGCCGCCGGTGACCCCGCCGAGCACGGCGGCGACCCCCAGGCGGGCCAGCAGGCCGCCGTGCCCGGCCAGCTCCCGGCGATAGGCGTACGCCGCGGTGAACGACCCCGGCACCAGCCCGACGGTGTTGGACACGTTCGCCACCACGGGCGGAAAGCCGAGGGAGAGCAGGACCGGGAAGGTCACCAGCGTGCCCGAGCCCACCACCGCGTTGATGGCGCCCGCCGCGACCCCGGCGGCCAGCACCGCCAGCCCTTCGGCGACGTTCAGTGTTGCGTCCACCTGTGTCCGCGCTCTCCCCGGGCCGGTCGTCGCCCGCAGGTCGCCACCGCCCGGTTGTCGCTGTCGAATGCGGCTGTCAGCGTAGGACGGGAGTCGTGCCCTTTGATCGACGTGCGGCAGGGATCACGCCGTGACCGGTAGTTTCGTCGGCGGCGTTCACCTCCGCAGCCGGCGCGGTCGCCAGGGCCCGGCGTGGCGGCGGCGCAGCCAGCGGGGCAGGCGGTGCCGGGGCACGAACACGCCGATGTCGTCCGCCGCGTCGTCGGCGTAGCCGCGCAGTTGGCAGCCGCCGAGCGTGGTGCGATCGCGCAGCGCGCCCCGGAGCAGCGCCAGCGACTCGACGTCGACGTAGCGGTGCAGGCGCCCGAAGTGACCCAGCGACTGCAATGCGTTCGCCCTGGTCTGCGCGTCCCGCGACCGGAGCCCGCGCTTGATCCGGGGAAGGACGACGGCAGGCGGGTGGAACTCGTCCAGCACCAGCCAGAGAAGTGCCGGTCCGGCCCCGGCCTCCGTACGCTCCAGGGCCGCGTCGACCTTCTCCGGGCAGTCGCACGCGGCGTACTCCGGGGCGGTCGCCTGCTCGCTCACCCGGGATCTTCTACCTTTCTTCGGCGTTGCCGCTGTCGCGGCCGATGATCAGCGCGGCGACACAGTACAGCGCCATTCCGGCCGCCCCGCAGCCCACGATGATCTCCAGCGGTCGGTCGAACCCGGACCCCACCTGGGAGAGAAGGACGCAGGACATCGCGACCAGTTGCGTCCAGAGCAGCCAGCGCGGATTCCTGCCCAAGCGGATCGCCCCTTCCGGCGTCACCCGTCGAGAGGCGCAACCGCCACCGACCGATCGTCGACGAGGCATCGACACATGTCGGAGGAGCGTAACCAGTGGGCCGTCGTGGCGCCCGGCAGAAACGGTACGAGGGCCGCCCCCCGATGGGGTCGGCCCTCGCGTTCGTGCTGCTCAGCGAGCGGAGGATACGAGATTCGAACTCGTGAGGGTGTTAACCCAACACGCTTTCCAAGCGTGCGCCCTAGGCCTCTAGGCGAATCCTCCGCAGACGAGGATACAGGTCCCCGGCGGGTGGGCCACCCCACCACCCCCTGAAGATCGACGCGGCGTCGGGTAGGGTTGGCGGTACCTCCCGTGCGGCGGTATCTCGTGAACCTCCCCAGGGCCGGAAGGCAGCAAGGATAAGCGGGCTCTGCCGGGTGCACGGGAGGCCTTTTTGTCTCCGGGTCCCGGTAACGTCCCTGCGGGTCAGGTCACGGGGTGGTGGGTGGTCACCCGCGCCCGACCGGCGCAGAATGGCTCGGTCGAGAGGAGGCGGGACGAGTGGCACTGGCGCTCTACCGCAAGTACCGGCCGCGCACCTTCGCCGAGGTCATCGGGCAGGAGCACGTCACCGAGCCGCTGTCGCAGGCGCTGCGCAGCGGGCGGCTCAACCATGCCTACCTCTTCTCCGGCCCACGCGGCTGCGGCAAGACCTCCAGCGCCCGGATCCTGGCCCGCTCGCTCAACTGTGAGCAGGGGCCCACCCCGGAGCCGTGCGGGCAGTGCGAGTCGTGCCGCGAGCTGGCCACCGACGGCGGCTCGATCGACGTACTGGAGATCGACGCGGCCAGCCACGGCGGCGTCGACGACGCCCGCGAGCTGCGCGAGAAGGCGATCTTCGCGCCGGCCAAGAGCCGCTTCAAGATCTACGTCATCGACGAGGCGCACATGGTCTCGTCGGCCGGCTTCAACGCCCTGCTCAAGCTGGTCGAGGAGCCGCCGGAGTACGTCAAGTTCATCTTCGCGACCACCGAGCCGGAGAAGGTCCTCGGCACGATCAAGTCGCGGACCCACCACTACCCGTTCCGGCTGATCCCGCCGAAGGTGCTCCGGCCCTACCTGGAGCAGCTCTGCGAGGCCGAGGGCGTCGCCGTCGAGCCGGCGGTCTTCCCGCTGGTGGTGCGCGCCGGCGGCGGCAGCGCCCGGGACAGCCTCTCCGTGCTCGACCAGCTCATCGCCGGGGCCGGGGCGGAGGGGGTCACCTACTCCCGGGCCGCCGCCCTGCTCGGCGTCACCGACGCCGCCCTCATCGACGAGATGTGCGACGCGCTGGCCGCCGGCGACGGCGCGACGGCGTACGCGACCGTCGACCGGGTCGCCGAGGCCGGGCACGACGCGCGCCGGTTCGCCTCCGACCTGCTGGAGCGGCTGCGTGACCTGATCGTGCTCCAGCAGGTGCCCGACGCCGCCGCCAAGGGCCTGATCGACGGCCCGGCCGACCAGATCGAGCGGATGGCCGCCCAGGCCCAGCGGCTCGGTCCGGCGACGCTGTCCCGCTGCGCCGACATCGTGCACAACGGCCTGGTGGAGATGCGCGGCACCACCGCGCCCCGGCTGCTGCTGGAGCTGATCTGCGCCCGGATGCTGCTGCCCGGCGCCGACGACAGCACCGGTGGCCTGCTCCAGCGCCTCGAACGCATGGAGCGCCGGCTCACCCTCGTCGGCACCGACGCGCCGCCGGTCGCCGCCGGTCCCGCGCCGGTCGCCGCTCCTCCTCCCGTACGCCCCGACACTCCCGCCCCGACCGCGGCTGCCGCCGCGCCCGACCCGTCGCCCGCCGGCCCGCCGGCGGCTGCCGGTGCCCCGTCCGGGGCCGCGGCCGCCCGCGCCGCGGCTCTGGCCGCCACCGGTTCCCGTACGGCGCAGGCAGCCCCGGGCGCCACGGAGCCGGTGGGCGCGCCCGCCGATGCTCCCGCCCGCCGCCCGGTGCCGGCCTCGGCGGTGATGCCCGACCCGGCAACCCCCGCCCCGCCCCGCCCCGGCGCGGCTCCGGCCGGCCCCTTGGACGCCGTCGCGGTGCGCCGGGTCTGGCCGGACATCGTCGCGAAGGTCAACCGGATCAAGAAGCCGGCGGCTGCGCTGATGCGCGACGCGGTGGTCCGCGACGTGGACGGCGACACCCTGGTGCTGACCGTCAAGTCGCCGGTGCTCGCGCAGATGATGGGCAACCACACGTCGGTGCTGGCCGAGGTGCTGTACGAGGAGTTCGGCGGCCGCTGGCAGATCCGCTGCGAGGTGGCCGGCGAGCGGGGCGGCGCGTCGCCCGGTGGCTCGTCCCGTTCCGCCGCCCCGGCCCGCCCGGCGTCCCCGCCGTCGGCGGCCCCTGTTCACCAGGACCGAGCCGCTGCCGGCCCGTCCGGCAGCGGCATGCCGGGCGGCCCAGTCGGCGCGGACGGCCCAGTCGGCGCGGACAGCCCAGCCGGCACGGGCGGCCATGTCGGCTCGGGCGGTCCGGCCGGCACGAACGGTCCGAGCGGTCCAGGCGGTCCGAGCGGCTCAGCCGGTTCGAGCGGCCCAGGAGATCAGGGCGGTCCGAGCGGACGGGCGGGCACGAACGGTCCGAGCGGTCCAGGTGGTCTGAACGGTTCGGCCGGCACGGGTGGCCCCGGTGGTGCGGCCGGCGGGTCCGGTGGCGCCAGCGGTCCGCGTGCAGATGCGGGCGGCCAGGGGCAGGTGACCCGGCCCGCCTCCGGCGCTGGTGCGTCGGGGCCTGGCGGTGCTCCCGCCGCCGACGAGGCCGAGGACTGGCCCGAGCCGGCCCGCCCGGGTGGCGCGGCCGGAGGCGCGGACGACTGGCCGGAACCGGCTCGGCCGGGCGGCACGCCCACCGCCACCTCGACGGCCGGCGCGGCGACGGGCAGCGCATCGGCTTCCGCACCGACGGCTGGTGCGGTGTCGGCCGTACCGAAGCCGGCCGCCCCCTCTGCGGCTCCGCAGCAGGCCGCGCCCGCCGGCCCCCCGGTGAGCAGCGCGATCGCGGCGGCACGGGCGGCTGCGGCGGGACGTGGTCCGCGTACCGGGCAGGCTGCCCGGAAGACCGCGGACGCCGACTGGGCCGGTGAGCCGCCGTACGACCCGGACTTCGACGGCCCGCTGCGCGGCGGCACGGGACGCCCCGGCGGCGCCGCGCCGGCGGCCCCGAACTTCGAGGGCTTCGACCCGGGCGACGAGCCGCTGGACGAGGTCATCGACGAGAAGACCGCGCGCGAGTCCAGCGAGGAACAGGCGGTACGGCTGCTCCGCGAGGCGTTCGGCGCCGAAAAGATCGACGAGGTCGACGCCCGCTAGCCGACCCGCCGCTGCCGCAGCCGGGGGCACGCCTCCCCGGCCCCGTAAAAGCGAATCGCGGCAGATCTTGGTACGGAACGGCCCCTCCAGGGGCGCTCAGGTACCAAGATCTCCAGCGATGGCGTACCGGGCGCGGTGGGCACGGCTCGGTGGGTCGTCAGGTGGGCCAGGCCGGGAGGCCGTGGGGGTGTGCCTCCGCCAGCAGTCGTTCCGGCCCACTGCCGAGCCGGGCGCGCAGCTGGAAGTCGTTGCGGGCCTCCCGGGGGTGGGGCTCGAAGGACAGGTGGGCCACCGGCGCGTCGGCGCTGCCGGCGGCGGCCAGCCGGTCCAGTTCGGTGGTGACCCGCGCCCACTCCTCGGCCGGCACGTACTGCCGCATCACCGAGTGCCACACGACGGTCAGCGTGCCGGGACGCGGGGTGATGCCGGCGAGGAAGTCGGCCGCCCCCGCCGCGACGACCCGCGCCGGCAGCCGCCGGGCCAGCTCCAGCGCGCCGGTCAGCCGGGCCGCGCGGGCGGTGTGCTGCGGCCAGACGTACGCCCGCAGCGCGAGCGCGTCGTCGGGGTCGCCCGGGTCGAGCGGGGTGAGGTCGCAGCCGATGCGCTCCACGACGGTCAGCTCGGGGTACGTGCCGGCCGCCTCCCGCAGCCAGTCGGGCGCTCCGCCCCGCCAGGCGTCCGGCAGGCGCACCGGGGAGTCGGCCGGGCCCCAGGCGAAGCCGGCGGCCTCGACGCGGAACTCGTCGGCGCGCAGGTTCAGCCCACCGCTGGCGCCCAGCTCGACCAGGCGTACCGGCAGCCCGCCCGTCTCGTGCACGGCGTGCAGCAGCCCGGCGAGCAGCAGGTTGGCCCGGCCCACCTCGTTGGTCTGGGGCGGGCGGCGCAGCCAGCCGCGCAACGTTTCGTGCTCGGCCTCGACGACCGTCCGGAACGCGGTCCAGCAGGCGGGGGCGTCCGCCGGCCGGTACGCCCCGCCGGCGCTGGGATAGAACCGGGCCAGCTCCGGCGCCCGGCCGGAGAGCACCAGCGCGTGCACGCCGCCGAGCAGGCGCAGCGACACTACGTCGTCGGCGGGCGCGTCCTCGTACCCCGTGATGGCGGTGGCGCACGGACCGCCGGCCCGGACGTCTGCGGCGGCGCGCGTCAGCAGGTCGGCGTAGAGCCCGGCGTCCATGGCCGCGCAGGCCCGCGCCTGCCGTTCGATGGCCGCCGCGGCCTGTTCCCGGGACATCCACCACCTCCGTCCGGTCGGTCCCGTGATCGTGCGCCCGGACCCGCCGCGGGGGAAGCACCGGGCGGGGCGAGGCTGCTCACAGCCGATAGGCTGAGCGGCGGCCGAGCAGACGAGTGCGAGAAGGAGCCATCCGTGCGCCCAGGTGGACAGCCGAACATGCAGCAGATGCTGAAGCAGGCGCAGAAGATGCAGCAGCAGATCGCCAAGGCGCAGGCCGAGCTGGCCGAGGCGGAGCTGACCGGCACCGCCGGCGGTGGCCTGGTGACCGCGACCGTCGCCGGCACCGGCGAGCTGAAGTCGATCAAGATCGACCCGAAGGCGGTCGACCCGGAGGACGTGGAGACCCTGGAGGACCTGGTGGTCGCGGCCATGCACAACGCGGCCGAGGCGGCGCGGCAGCTGACCGAGCAGAAGATGGGTCCGGTCACCGGCGGCATGGGCGGCCTCGGCCTGCCCGGTTTCTGAGCGGCAGATGTACGAGGGCGCCATCCAGGACCTGATCGACGAGTTGGGGCGGCTGCCGGGCGTGGGCCCGAAGAGCGCACAGCGGATCGCGTTCCACGTCCTGTCCGCCGACCCGGCCGACGTCAACCGGCTGGCCGGGGCGTTGCGCAAGGTCAAGGAGCTGGTGCGGTTCTGCACCAGCTGCTACAACGTGGCCGAGTCCGACCGGTGCCGGATCTGCCGGGACCCGCGCCGCACCGACGAGGTGCTCTGCGTGGTCGAGGAGCCCAAGGACGTGGTGGCGATCGAGCGCACCGGCGAGTTCCGGGGCCGTTACCACGTGCTCGGCGGAGCGATCAATCCGCTGGAGGGGATCGGGCCGGACAATCTGCGCATCCGCGAGCTTATGGCCCGGCTCAGTGACGGCACGGTGCGGGAGCTGATCCTGGCCACGGACCCGAACACCGAGGGCGAGGCGACCGCGACGTACCTGGCGTTGATGGTCAAGCCGATGGGCATCTCGGTGACCCGGTTGGCGAGCGGCCTGCCGGTCGGCGGCGACCTGGAGTACGCCGACGAGATCACGCTCGGTCGGGCCTTCGAGGGCCGTCGCGCCGTCTGAGTTCCTGTCATGGCCGGCACCGGATCGCGGTGCCGGCCATCGTCGTACGGTGCCCGCGCGTCCACTGTGGGTTCTGACATGAGGGCGATGCAGGCGACGATCGATGTAACAAATCTGCATCGGTCAAACCGGGCATTGCGCCCCTATGATGGCGGTCCGGAACGGCCCCTGCGGCGGGCCGCATCGGTTAAGACACGATCCGGTACCAACCGGTTCCGCGTAGGTTTCCCGTCGGTCCGAACGACGGCTAAGGTCACGGCGATCGGTGACCCCTGTCACCACGATTGTCCGTAACCCCAAGGACGAGGTGAAGCACCCATGCGTGCATCCAGGCCGAAGGTCGCGCTCGCGGCCGTCGCGGTCGCGGCCCTCGCGGTAGCAGGCTGCGCCGAGAGCGACCGCGATGACAGTTCCGGCGGTAGCAAGAAGGACACCCTCGTCTTCGGCGTAGCCGGAGACCCGAAGGTGCTCGACCCGAGCTTCGCCAGCGACGGTGAGTCGCTGCGCGTGGCGCGTCAGGTCTTCGAGACGCTGGTCCGTCCGGAGGAGGGTGGCACCAAGGTCACCCCCGGCCTGGCCGAGTCCTGGACCCCGGACGCCGCGGGCACCACCTGGACCTTCAAGCTGCGCTCCGGCGTGAAGTTCCACGACGGCACCGAATTCAACGCCGAGGCGGTCTGCAAGAACTTCGACCGCTGGTACAACGCCAAGGGCCTCATGCAGAGCCCGGACGTGACCGCCTACTGGCAGGACGTCATGGGCGGCTTCGCCAAGAACGAGAGCCCGGAGCTGCCGCCGAGCCTCTTCAAGTCCTGCACCGCCAAGGACGCCACCACGGTCGACCTGGCCTTCACCCGGGTCTCCAGCAAGATCCCGGCCGCACTGATGCTGCCGTCGTTCTCGATGCACAGCCCGACCGCGCTGGAGAAGTACGACGCCAGCAACGTGGGCGGCACCGCCGAGGACATCAAGTACCCGGCCTACGCGACCGCGCACCCGACCGGCACCGGTCCGTTCAAGTTCAAGTCGTGGGACGTCGCGAACAAGACGCTGACCATGGAGCGCAACGAGGACTACGCCGGCACCAAGGCCAAGCTGAAGACCCTGATCTACAAGACGATCTCGGACGAGAACGCGCGCAAGCAGGCGCTGCGCTCCGGCGACATCCAGGGCTACGACCTGGTCGGCCCGGCCGACGTCGAGCCGCTGAAGGGTGAGGGCTTCAACGTCCTGACCCGCCCGGCGTTCAACGTCCTCTACCTGGGCATCAACCAGAAGGGGAACCCGAAGCTCGCCGACGTGAAGGTCCGCCAGGCCATCGCGCACGCGCTGAACCGGCAGGCTCTCGTCGACTCGAAGCTGCCCCCGGGCGCCAAGGTCGCCGAGAACTTCATGCCGGACACCGTCGACGGCTGGAACGGCGAGGTCACCAAGTATGACTACAACCCGGAGAAGGCCAAGCAGCTCCTGGCCGAGGCCGGTGCGACGAACCTGACCCTGCGGTTCCACTACCCGACCGAGGTCACTCGGCCGTACATGCCGAACCCGAAGGACATCTTCGAGCTGCTCTCGGCGGACCTCAAGGCGGTCGGCATCACCGTCCAGGCCATCCCGCTGAAGTGGAGCCCGGACTACCTGAACGCCACCACCTCGGGTAACAAGCACGACCTGCACTTCCTGGGTTGGAGCGGTGACTACGGCGACGCCTACAACTTCATCGGCACCTTCTTCGACCGGCCGAAGGCCGAGTGGGGCTTCACCAACCCCGCCCTCTTCGCCCAGTTCAAGGACGCTGACACCACCGTCGACGCGGCGGCCCGGACCGAGAAGTACAAGGCCCTGAACAAGGCCATCATGGACTTCCTGCCCGGTGTTCCGGTGTCGCACTCGCCGCCGGCGATCGTGTTCGGCAAGGACGTGACCGGGGTCAAGGCGAGCCCGCTCACCGACGAGCGGTTCTCCACCGCCGAGTTCAAGTCCTGATCTGACGCTCCGAGTCGTGGGCGGGCGCTGTTTCGGCAGCGCCCGCCCACGACCCTCCGTACCCCTTTCGAGGCCGCCGTGTTCCGGTTCATCGTCAGACGCCTGCTCCAGCTGATACCCACGCTGTTCGGGCTCTCCCTCCTGCTGTTCATCTGGCTCCGCCGACTGCCCGGCGGTCCCGAGACCGCCATCCTCGGTGAGCGTGGGACGCCCGAGATGCGCGCCCAGATCCGGCGCAACATGGGCCTCGACGAGCCGATCCTGGTGCAGTACGGCCGGTTCGTGCGGCGGCTGATCCGCCTGGATCTGGGCACCTCGACCTCCACCAAGCGCACCGTCGTCACCGAGTTCGTCGAGCGGTTCCCCGGCACGGTCGAGCTCTCCATCACGGCGATGCTGATCGCGGTCGGCGTCGGCATCCCGCTGGGCTACCTGGCGGCCCGCCGCCGCGGCCGGATGCTGGACCACCTCTCCGTGGGCGGCTCCCTGATCGGCATCTGCATCCCGGTATTCTTCCTCGCGTACGTGCTCAAGGCGATCTTCGCGGAGAACCTCGGCTGGTTCCCGGCGAGCGGCCGGCAGGACCCGACGCTCGGGGCGACGCGGGTCACCAACTTCTTCGTCCTCGACGGTCTGATGACCCGGGAGTGGGACGCCGCCGCCGACGCGCTCTGGCACCTGGTGCTGCCGGGCGTCGCGCTGGCCAGCATCCCCCTGGCGATCATCGTCCGGATCACCCGGGCCAGCGTGCTGGAGGTCCTCAACGAGGACTTCGTACGCACCGCCGAGGCGAAGGGACTCACCGAGAGCACGGTCCGGCGCCGGCACGTGCTGCGCAACTCCATGCTGCCGGTGGTCACCTCGATCGGCCTGCTCACCGGCGGCCTGCTCTCCGGCGCGGTGCTGACCGAGACCGTCTTCGCCTTCAGCGGCATCGGAGCCTTCATCTACGAGGCGATCAGCCAGCGTGACTATCCGGTCCTGATGGGCTTCATCCTGATCATCGCGGTGGTGTACGTGCTGGTGAACCTCCTGGTCGACCTCTCCTACAGCCTGATCGACCCGAGGGTGAGGGTCCGATGACGATCACCAGCGGCAAGAAGAAGGAAAAGATCGACCGGCTCGCCGAGCTGGCGGCCCGGGAGGACGAGCGCGGCGTCAGCCTCTGGAAGGAGGCGTTCCGCCGGCTGCGGCGCAACCCGGCGGCGATCGTCGGCGCGGTGATCCTCAGCCTGTTCCTGCTGGTCGCCATCCTCGGGCCGTTCTTCGTCCCGTACGCCCCCGACGCCCAGCTCTGGAAGAGCGAGATCCGCCTCGGCGAATTCCCCGGATTCCGGGGCGAGAACTGGTTCGGCGTCGACCACATCGGTCGCGACGAGTTCAGCCGCATGATCGTCGGCGCCCGGCAGACCCTGCTGGTCGGCGTGGTCTCCACCCTGATCGGCCTCGCGGTCGGCTCGCTGATCGGCGGGATCGCCGGTGCCGCCGCCGGCCTCGGCGGCCGGTGGGGCCGGGCGGTCGACAACGTGCTGATGCGGTTCGTCGACATGCTGCTGGCCATGCCGAGCCTGCTGCTGGCGATCAGCATCGCGGCCCTGCTCGGCGCCGGGCTGACCACGGTCATGATCGCGGTCGGCGTGGTGTCGGTGCCGGTCTTCGCCCGGCTGCTGCGCGGCTCGATGATCTCCCAGGCGAACAGCGACTACGTCCTGGCCGCCGTCTCGCTGGGCGTCAAGAAGCCGAAGATCGCGCTGACCCACGTGGTGCCGAACTCGCTCGCCCCGGTCATCGTGCAGGCCACCCTCACCCTGGCCACCGCGATCATCGAGGCTGCGGCGCTCTCCTTCCTCGGCCTCGGCAACAACGACGCCTCCATCCCCGAGTGGGGTGTGATGCTCGCCGACGCGCAGCAGTACCTCGACTCCGCGCCCCGGCTGGCGATCCTGCCCGCCCTCGCCATCATCGTCACCGCGCTGGGCTTCACCCTGCTCGGCGAGGCGATGCGCGAGGCACTCGACCCGAAACTGCGGAAGTAGGGCCGGTGAGCGCGAGGAGTGCGCTGACGAGCCCCGCAGTCGCGAACGAAAGGCGGGCCCGACATGGCTCTGCTTGATGTCGAAGATCTCTCCGTCACCTTCGCCCGGCGCGGTCAGCGCACCGTGCACGCCGTCGACGGGGTCTCCTTCTCCGTCGACGCCGGCGAGGTGGTCGGCCTGGTCGGCGAGTCCGGCTGCGGCAAGAGCGTCACCTCGCTGGCGATCATGGGTCTGCTGCCCAAGCAGCCGGGCCTGCGCGTCGGCGGCAAGGCGGTCTTCGACGGCACGGACCTGCTCCAGCTCGACGACCGGTCCCGGCGGGACATCCGTGGCCGGGACGTCGCGATGATCTTCCAGGACCCGCTCTCGTCCCTGAACCCGGTGATCCCGATCGGGTTGCAGGTCACCGAGGTGCTCACGCGGCACCGGGGGATGAAGGGCGCGGCGGCGGAGAAGGAGGCGGCGGCCCTGCTGGACCAGGTCGGCATCCCCGACCCGAAGCGGCGGCTCAAGGAGTACCCGCACCAGCTCTCCGGCGGCATGCGGCAGCGTGCCCTGATCGCGATGGCCGTGGCCTGCAAGCCCCGGCTGCTGATCGCCGACGAGCCGACCACGGCGCTGGACGTCACCATCCAGGCGCAGATCCTGGAGCTGCTCAAGGAGCTGGTCCGGGACTCCGGCACCGCCCTGGTGATGATCACCCACGACCTGGGCGTGGTCGCCGGGATGTGCGACACGATCAACGTGCTCTACGGCGGCCGGGTGGTGGAGACGGCCCGCCGTCGCCCGCTGTTCCGCGAGCCCCGGCACCCGTACACCGTGGGGCTGCTCGGCTCGGTGCCGCGCCTGGACGCCGGGCGCGGCGAGCGGCTGAACCCGATCCCGGGCTCGGTCCGCGACCTCCTGCCCTGGCCGGACGGCTGCGCCTTCGCGCCGCGCTGCGCGCGGCGGGTCGACGAGTGCGTGGGGGAGCCGCCCGCGCTGGTGCTCGCCCACGACGGGCGCAGCTACCGTTGCGTCAACCCGGCGCCGGTGCCCGGCACCCTGCCCCCGACGGCCGGCACCGGCACCGCCCCGGCAGAGCCGGCCGCCCCGGCCACCGACGCCCCGGCCACCACCCCGGCACCGGCGACCGACGCCCCGGCCACGGTCGCCACCGCACCGGCGGCGGACGCGTCCGCGACGGAGGCGACCGCGGGCCCGGTGCCCGCACCGCGCGAGGAGGAGAAGCCGTGACCGAGAGCGAATTCCTCGTCGAGGTTCGCGACCTGAAGGTGCACTTCCCGATCCGACGGGGCGTGATCTTCGACCGTACGGTCGGCCACGTGAAGGCCGTCGACGGCGTCGACCTGAGCATCCCGCGCGGCAAGACGTACGGGCTGGTCGGCGAGTCGGGCTGCGGCAAGTCGACGCTGGGTCGGGCGCTGCTCCAGCTCACCCCGCCCACCGGCGGCGAGGTCAGGTTCGACGGCGTCGAGCTGACGACGCTGCCGTCGGGCAAGCTGCGGTCGATGCGTCGCCGGATGCAGATGATCTTCCAGGACCCGATGTCGAGCCTGGACCCCCGGCAGAACGTCGAGTCGATCCTCACCGAGGGGTTGCAGGCCCACGGCATCGGCGGCGACCGGGACGAGCGCCGGAAGATCATCGGCGAGACGCTGGACAAGGTCGGCCTGCCCCGCTGGGCGCTCTCCCGCTACCCGCACGAGTTCTCCGGCGGCCAGCGGCAGCGCATCGGCATCGCCCGGGCGCTGGTGCTCGGGCCCGACCTGATCGTCGCCGACGAGCCGGTCTCCGCGCTCGACGTGTCGATCCAGGCCCAGGTCGTGAACCTGCTCGACGATCTCCAGGACACCCTCGGCCTGACGTACCTGGTGATCGCGCACGACCTCGCGGTGGTGCGACACATCTCCGACACGGTCGGCGTCATGTACCTGGGCGCGCTGGTCGAGGAGGCGCCGAGCGACCGGCTCTACACAGAGCCGCTGCACCCGTACACGCGGGCGCTGATGTCGGCGGTGCCGGTGCCGGACCCGGACGTGGAGGACCGCCGGGAGCGCATCCTGCTCGCCGGCGACCTGCCCTCACCGGCCAACCCGCCGGCGGGCTGCCGGTTCCACACCCGCTGCCCGTGGGCGCAGCCGACCCGCTGCGCCGACGAGCGGCCCGCGCTGCGGGACATCGGCGGCAGCCGGGTCGCCTGCCACTTCGCCGAGCGGATCGCCAGCGGGGAGCTGCGCCCGCACAAGGTCAGCGTGCAGCTCACCCGACCGGCCGGCGAGGGCGAGGAGCCGCACACCGTCTCCGCCCCCAGCGAGCCGGGCTCGTACGTCTGATCCGCGTCGCGGACGCGGCCCCTCGACCGGAGGGCCGCGTCCGGGCGGGCGGCCGGTGGGGTCAGCCCTCGGGGCGGTGCAGCAGCGCGACCGCGATGCCGTGCACCGCGTCCAGCCCGGCCGGGTCGGCCAGCGCGACCCTGCCGCCGGTGACCGTGTACCACTCGTCGGCGTCCTTGTACTGCACCGTCAGCGTCACCTGGCCGTCCGCGTACCCGGTGCGCAGGGTCAGTTCGCCGGTGACCACACCGACCTCGTCGGTCATCACCCCGCCCGGGCCGGGCACGACGTCGGCCGTACGCTCCGTCGCGGCGGTCGAGGTGCCCTCGGCGTCGGCGGCCATGCCGGCCCCCGGCACCCCGGTGGTCGTGCCCGCCGCGCCGTCCGCCGTCATGCCGGCCGTGGTCGGTCCGGCCGGCGCGCTGCCGGTGGCCGCCGCCGCGTCCTCCCCGGTGGCGTCTGGCGTCTGCTCCGGGGCGGGGGTGCCCCCGGCTCCGGTCACGGCTTGCTCGCCCATGTGCAGCCCTCCAGCATGTCGGTCAGGGCGGCCTTCTCGGCACTGGTCACCGTCAGCCGCCAGTGGTGCTTCACCGTCACCCAGTTGTCGGCGTACTGGCACCAGAACGACCGGTTCGCCGGCTTCCACTGGGACGGGTCCTGGTCACCCTTTGCCCGGTTGGAGGACGCGGAAACCGCGATGAGCTGCGGCCGGTCCAGATCGTTGGCGAACTCGCCACGCTTCGCGTCGTCCCACTCGTCGGCACCCGAGCGCCACGCGTTCGCCAACGGCACGGTGTGGTCGATGTCCACGTCGGACGGGTCGGTGAACGCGCGGCCGTCGTAGACGCTCTCCCAGTGGCCGCCCACCACGTTGCAGCCGGAGAGCTTGATGTCCTCCCCGTCGCGTTTCAGCACGCTGTCGCGTACGTCGCAGTTCTTGCCGGTGTCCCGCCAGTGCGGGAAGCGGCTGCGGCTGTAGCCCTTCATCGACCCGGCGGTGGCCACGGTGAGCTGGGTCAGCTTCTGCGCGGCGTTTCCGCCGCTGCCACCGCTGCTCGGCGCGACGTCCGGCTCGTCGGCGGCGACGCAACCGGCCGCGCCGAGCGCCAGCGCCGCGGCGAGCGCGGCCGTCACTGCGGCGCGCGGTCCTGATCTGGTACGCACAGACGACACCTCTCCAGCTTGCGGGCTCCCGGCGATCCCGCACAGTACCCGGGCCGGGTTTCGGCGATTCGTGGCGTCTCTCATATCCCCCGGGGCAGATTGGACGCCATGACCGAAACCGCGCCCGCGCTCCGGCTGGGCACCGCGCACGGGCGGGGCACCCTGCTCGCCGCCGTCCTCGCCTCCGGCATGGTCTTCCTGGACACCACCGTGGTCAACGTGGCGCTGCCCCACCTCGGTGCGGACCTCGACGCCACCGTCGCCGGTCTCCAGTGGACGGTCAACGGCTACCTGCTGATGCTGGCCGCCTTCGTCCTGCTCGGCGGCGCGCTCGGCGACCGGTTCGGGCGGCGGCGGGTCTTCCTGGTCGGGGTGGTCTGGTTCACCCTCGCCTCGCTGCTGTGCGGCCTGGCCCAGGGCACCGAGTGGCTGATCGCGGCCCGGTTCCTCCAGGGCGCCGGGGGCGCGCTGCTCACCCCGGGCTCGCTGTCGGTGCTCCAGGCCAGCTTCCACCCGGACGACCGGGGTCGCGCCATCGGCGCCTGGTCGGGACTGTCCGGCGTATCCACCGCGCTCGGCCCGTTCCTCGGCGGCTGGCTGATCGACGCGCTCTCCTGGCGGTGGATCTTCTTCCTCAACCTGCCGCTGGCCGTGCTCGTGCTGCTGGCGACCCTGCGCTGGGTGCCGGAGAGCCGGGACGAGGCCGCGTCCCGCACCGGGGCGGCGGGGCGGGGCCGCCGCCGGTTCGACGTGGCGGGCGCCCTGCTCGGCGCGCTGGCCCTGGCCGGCGTCACGTACGCGCTGATCGACGCCCCCGTCCGGGGCTTCGACTCGGTGCCGGTGCTCGCCGCCGCGCTGGCGGGCGTGGCCGGCGCGGTGGCCTTCGTGCTGGTCGAGCGGCGACGGGGGGACGCCGCGATGCTGCCCACCGGCCTGTTCGGCAGCCGGCTCTTCTCCGTGCTGAACGTCTTCACCGTGCTCGTCTACGCGGCGCTCGGCGGCTTCACCTTCTTCCTCGCCGTCTACCTGCAGAACGTGGTCGGCTGGTCGGCGCTGCTCACCGGGGTCGCGCTGCTGCCGATGACGGTGCTGCTGCTGGTCGGCTCGGCCAGGGCGGGCGCGCTGTCGGCGCGGATCGGGCCGAGGCTGCCGCTGACCGTCGGGCCGGTGGTCGCCGCCGCCGGGCTGGTGCTGCTGCGTCGCGTCGATCCGGACGCGTCGTACTGGCGGGACGTGCTGCCCGGGGTGGTGCTCTTCGGGATCGGGCTGACGCTGGTGGTGGCGCCGCTGACCGCCTCCGTGCTGGCCGCGGTCGACGACCGCTTCGCCGGCGTGGCGAGCGGCTTCAACAACGCCGCGTCCCGGGCGGGCGGGCTGCTGGCGGTGGCCGCCCTGCCGCTGCTGGTCGGGCTCTCCGGCGCCGGCTACGCGCAGCCGGCCGCGCTCACCGACGCGTACCGGGGCGCGATGCTCTGGTGCGCCGGCCTGCTGCTGGCGGGGGCGGCGATGGCCGTCCTGCTCGTGCACCGCCCGCCCCGCGAGTGAGGAAGGGCACCCCTGCCTTAGCGGGGTGCCCTTCCTCGTCCGTCAGGCGCGGGCGCGGTTGACGGCGCTCGTCACGGCCTTCACGGAGGCGGTGACGATGTTGGCGTCGGTGCCGACGCCCCAGACCGTACGACCGTCGACCTCGCACTCCACGTACGCGGCGGCCTGCGCGTCCCCGCCGGAGGAGAGCGCGTGCTCGTGGTAGTCGAGCACCCGTACCGCCACACCCACCGACTGGAGCGCGTTGACGTACGCGTCGATCGGGCCGTTGCCGACCGCGGTCAGCGAGCGGGGCTCCCCGCCCAGGCCGACGCGGGCCTCGATCTCGACCTTGCCCTCGGCGGTGCCGATGGCGTAGCCGTCCAGGGCCAGCGCCGGGTCGACCTGGTGGTCGAGCAGGTAGTGCGTGGCGAAGATCTCCCACATGGTGCCCGGGTCGACCTCGCCGCCGTCGTGGTCGGTGACCTGCTGGACCACGCCGGAGAACTCGATCTGGAGTCGGCGCGGCAGGTCGAGCTGGTGCTCGCTCTTCATGATGTACGCGACGCCGCCCTTGCCGGACTGCGAGTTGACCCGGATGACCGCCTCGTAGGTGCGGCCCAGGTCCTTCGGGTCGATCGGCAGGTAGGGCACCGCCCAGGTGTGCTGGTCGATCGGCACCCCGGCCGCCGCCGCGTCCTTGGCGAGCGCGTCGAAGCCCTTCTTGATCGCGTCCTGGTGGGAGCCGGAGAAGGCGGTGTAGACGAGGTCGCCGGCGTACGGGTGGCGCTCGTGCACCGGGAGCTGGTTGCAGTACTCGACGGCCCGCCGCACCTCGTCGATGTTCGAGAAGTCGATCATCGGGTCGACGCCCTGGGAGAACAGGTTCAGCCCGAGCGTCACCAGGTCGACGTTGCCGGTGCGCTCGCCGTTGCCGAACAGGCAGCCCTCGACCCGGTCGGCGCCGGCCAGCAGCCCCAGCTCGGCGGCGGCCACGCCGGTGCCCCGGTCGTTGTGCGGGTGCAGGCTCAGCACCAGGCTGTCCCGCCGGGGCAGGTGCCGGTGCATCCACTCGATCGAGTCGGCGTAGACGTTCGGCATGGCCATCTCGACGGTGGCCGGCAGGTTGACGATCAGCTTGCGGTCCGGGGTCGGGTCGACCACCTCGATGACCTTGGCGCAGACCTCCAGCGCGTACTCCAGCTCCGTGCCCGTGTAGGACTCGGGCGAGTACTCGTAGTGGATGTCCGTGTCCGGGGTGTGGATCTCCGCGTACTTGCGGCAGAGCCGCGCGCCCTGGGTGGCGATGTCGGCGATGCCGTCGCGGTCCAGCCCGAAGACCACCCGACGCTGGAGCGTGGACGTCGAGTTGTAGAAGTGCACGATCGCCCGCCGCGCGCCGCGCAGCGACTCGAACGTCCGGTCGATCAGGTGCTCCCGGCACTGGGTGAGCACCTGGATCGTGACGTCGGAGGGGATCAGGTCCTGCTCGATGAGCTGCCGTACGAAGTCGTAGTCCGTCTGGCTCGCCGAGGGGAAGCCGACCTCGATCTCCTTGTAGCCCATCTGCACCAGCAGCTGGAACATCCGGCGCTTGCGCTCCGGCGACATCGGGTCGATCAGCGCCTGGTTGCCGTCGCGCAGGTCCACCGCGCACCAGCGCGGCGCGGCCTCGACGTGCCGGGTCGGCCAGGTGCGGTCGGGCAGGTCGATCCGGAACTGCTGCTGGTACGGCTGGTAGCGGTGGTACGGCATCCGGCTGGGGCGCTGCCGGGCGATGGGATCGGTGTCAGCGTCGGTGACGGGTTGAGCCATGACGGAGTGCTCCCTGGAACATGTGGCGTCAGCAATCGGAAGGTGTCGGCCGGGTGCCGGGCGACGGTGCCCGGGCGGTTGCCGATGGAAGGTTCGGATGTGCTGGACGGCGCGGTTCGACTCCGCGACGAGGTGCCGGCCTTCAGGCCTCGTCGCGGCGACCAAGGAGGAGGTACGCCTGCCACATGACCAGGTAACCCTACGTGGCCGGCCGGGGGGCGGGAAGGCCGGTCCGAACTATGAGACGCACTTCGCAGGCTCGCTGGTCAGCAGCAGGTCGGCCAGGGGGAGGCGCCGGCGTAGGCCGGTCTCCGACCGCAGCAGGTCGGCGGGGAGGCTCAGCGGGTCGCCGAGCTGCCCGACGGCCGCCACCACGTGCGGCCGTACGTCCCCCGGCAGGTCGAGGTCGGCGGCCAGGCCGGCGTGGTCGAACTCGTGCAGTTGGCGTACGTGCAGGCCGAGCGCCGTGGCCTGCACGGTGAGGTGGGCGACCGCCTGGCCCAGGTCGTACGCGTGCCCGGCGGGGCCGGTGCGGTGCGCGCCGAGCAGCAGGGCGGCGGCGCGCTGCGCCCAGCGCTGGTCGGGGTCGGGCAGGTTGACCAGGATCCGCTTGAACGTCTCGTCGTCGCGGTGCCCGAGCGCGAACCGCCACGGCTGGGCGTTGCCGGCCGACGGCGCCCAGCGGGCCGCCTCCAGCAGTGCGGCCGCGTCCTGGCGGGACAGCTCCGCCACCGGGTCGAAGGACCGGGGGCTCCAGCGGAACGCGAGCAGCGGGGTGAGGTCGGCCATGGGGCTAGTGTCCCGTAAGGGCGATTAGGGGGTTAGGGGTGGGATGTCCGAATGTGGCGAAGGGCACCCGTAACGTCACCGCCGGTCAGGGCGTTCCCGCGCCCGGGCTCGTGGCCGGTTCCGTGGTCGGCTCCGGCGTCGCCGTGCCGAGCGGCTCGGCGTCGACCACCGGCCCGGCCAGCTGGACCGTCGCCGGGGCCGGCGCGGGCGTGCCGGCGAGCAGCAGCGTGCCGGACGCGGTGTGCACCGCCGTGGGCGTGCCGTCGGGGTCGTAGCAGTAGATCCCCACGTCCAGCGGCGCGTTGATCGACGCCGACGTGGTCTCGACCGAGTAGCAGGCCCCGGCGGCGCCGGGCGGCGGCTGGGCGGGCGACACGGCGAGCGGGGCCCGCCGGTCGGTCAGCACGTCCAGCCAGTCGGTGAACGGGTGCTGCACGCGCGGGTCGACCCGGCGGGGCACGGCCTCGTCGCGATCGCCGAGGCGTACGCAGGTCGCCGGCTCGGGCCGGGCGGCGGACGGCAGGGCGCACTGGAACAGCCCGTCGGCGGTGGCGGCGAACGAGACGTCGGCGCTCCCGCCGAGCGCGCCGCCCGGCACGTCGACCCGCCAACTGCCGTCGTTCGCGCTGGTCACCAGGATCGTCCGGTCCGGGGACCCCGGAGCGCGCAGCGTGTAGCTGGCGACCAGGTGCCGGTCCTGGGCGGCGGCCGCCAGCGCGGCCAACTCGTCGCGTGCCGCGTCCATGCCCGCCGGCACCGGCGCCGAGGTGGGTGTGGGCCGGGGGGCCGGCAGGTCGGCGGTGCAGGCGGCGAGGAGCGCGGGCAGGGCGAGCGCGAGCGCGGTGGCGAGGCGTCTGGCCGGACGCGCCGACGCGCGCGCGGGCTTCGCGGGAAGGCCGGCCGGGCGGAGATGGGCGTGCACGGGGCCATTCTGCGGCCCGGGAAGCACGCGCGTGCGCCCCGCCGCGCGCGGCGTCCCGGCGTGTCGCGCACCACCCCGCCCCGGGCGGCGGGGCCGGATCGTGGGATCACCCGACCCGGCCGGGTCGGGCGACCGATACCCTGGGTGCGTCTGACACGCGCCGCCGGCTGAACTCCGGCGGCGTCGGCACGCTCAGGGTCGTCGCTGGAGGGAGCGCACCGTCGTGGCACTCGTGGTGCAGAAGTACGGCGGATCCTCCGTCGCCAACGCCGAGCGGATCAAGCGGGTGGCCGAGCGCATCGTCGCCGCCCGCAAGGCCGGCGACGACGTCGTCGTGGTGGTCTCCGCGATGGGGGACACCACCGACGAGCTGCTCGACCTGGCCAACCAGGTCAGCCCGCTGCCGCCGGGCCGCGAGCTGGACATGCTGCTCACCGCCGGGGAGCGGATCTCCATGGCGCTGCTCGCCATGGCCATCCACAACCTGGGGTACGAGGCCCGCTCGTTCACCGGCTCGCAGGCCGGCGTGATCACCACGTCGGTGCACGGCCGGGCGCGGATCATCGACGTCACCCCGGGCCGGCTCAAGGGCGCGCTCGACGAGGGCGCGGTCGTCATCGTCGCCGGTTTCCAGGGCGTCTCGCAGGACACCAAGGACGTCACCACGCTGGGCCGGGGCGGCTCCGACACCACCGCCGTGGCGCTCGCCGCCGCGCTGCACGCGGACGTCTGCGAGATCTACACCGACGTGGACGGCGTCTTCAGCGCCGACCCTCGGATCGTCCCGAACGCGCGGCACATCACCCAGATCACGTACGAGGAGATGCTGGAGCTGGCCGCCTGCGGCGCCAAGATCCTGCACCTGCGCAGCGTGGAGTACGCCCGCCGGGCGGGCTTGCCGATCCACGTCCGTTCGTCATACTCGACCAACACCGGCACGATGGTCACCGGATCGATGGAGGACCTTCCTGTGGAGCAAGCACTGATCACCGGGGTCGCCCACGACCGCAGCGAAGCCAAGATCACGATCGTGGGGGTGCCCGACGAGCCGGGCGCCGCCGCGCGGATCTTCGACACCGTGGCCGGCGCCGAGATCAACCTCGACATGATCGTGCAGAACGTGTCCACCGAGGGCACGGGCCGCACGGACATCTCCTTCACGCTGCCCAAGGCCGACGGCCCGACCGCCATGGCCGCCCTGAGCAAGATCCAGGAGTCGGTCAAGTTCAAGGGCCTGCTCTACGACGACCACGTCGGCAAGGTCTCGCTGATCGGGGCCGGCATGCGCTCGCACCCCGGCGTCGCGGCCGGCTTCTTCGCCGCCCTCGGCGCGGCCGGGGTCAACATCGAGATGATCTCCACCTCGGAGATCCGCGTCTCCGTGGTCTGCCGCGACACCGACCTGGACGCCGCCGTGCGTGCCATCCACGAGGCCTTCGACCTCGGCGGCGACACCGAGGCCGTCGTCTACGCGGGGACGGGACGGTAGCCACCGTGTCGCCGCTGCCCACCCTGGCCGTGGTCGGGGCGACCGGTGCCGTCGGCACCGTGATGTGCGAGCTGCTCAGCGGCCGGAAGAACGTCTGGGGCGAGATCCGGCTGCTCGCCTCGGAGCGCTCGGTCGGGCGGCGGCTGCGCTGCCGGGGCGAGGAGTTGACCGTCCAGGCGCTGACCCCGGAGGCGTTCGACGGCGTCGACGTGGCGATGTTCGACGTCCCCGACGAGGTCTCCGCGCAGTGGGCGCCCGTCGCGGTCAGCCGCGGGGCCGTGGCGGTCGACAACTCCGGCGCCTTCCGGATGGACCGTGACGTGCCGCTGGTGGTGCCGGAGATCAACCCCGAGCAGGTACGCAACCGGCCGAAGGGGATCATCGCCAACGCCAACTGCACCACCCTGGCGATGATCATCGCCATCGCCCCGCTGCACCGCGAGTACGGGCTGCGCGAACTCGTGCTCGCCTCCTACCAGGCGGCCTCCGGCGCCGGACAGGGCGGCGTGGACACCCTGCACGCCCAGCTCACCAAGGTCGCGGGGGACCGGGTGCTCGGCTCCCGCCCCGGCGACGTACGCCAGGCGGTCGGCGACGACGTGGGCCCGTTCCCCGCGCCGCTGGCGCTCAACGTGGTGCCCTGGGCCGGCTCCCTGGTCGACGCGGGATGGTCGTCCGAGGAGATGAAGCTGCGCAACGAGTCGCGCAAGATCCTCGGGCTGCCCGACCTCAAGGTCTCCGCCACCTGCGTACGGGTGCCGGTGGTGACCGGCCACTCCGTCGCGGTGCACGCGGTCTTCGCCACCGAGGTGGACGCCGAGGGCGCCCGCGAGGTGCTGCGGAACGCGCCCGGGGTGATCCTGGTCGACGACCCGGGGGCGGGCGAGTTCCCCATGCCCATCGACGCGGTCGGCACCGACCCCTCGTGGGTGGGCCGGATCCGCCGTGCCGTCGACGACCCCCGTGCGCTGGACTTCTTCGTCACCGGCGACAACCTCCGCAAGGGCGCCGCCCTCAACACGGCCCAGATAGCCGAACTCCTCGCCAAGGAACTGACCCCCCGCTAACCCCTCCCTCTCGCGTCGATCATGGCTGCGCGGGACCTCGACGGCCGGGCGGTGTTGGTCCGCCCGGCTCGATACCGCAGGCATTTTTATGCCGCGGAGATATCAGCCGTCCGGTGGTGGTGGTTCGTCGGCCAGCACACCTAGGCCGGGGCGAGGCGGGTGGCGTCGCGGCCGTGGCGTTTCACCGCGTAGAGGGCCTGGTCGGCGCGGCGCAGTGTGGCTTCGGGGGATTCGCCCGGGCGGGGGAGGGCCACCCCGACGCTGATCGTGCGACCGATCCGCCGCGCCGCCTCGTTCAGGCGCTCGGCGATGCGTACGGCCTCCTCGGGGCGGCCCACCTCGATCACCGCCACGAACTCGTCGCCGCCGACGCGGTAGAGCTCGTCGCCGTGCCGCAGCGCCCCTTCCAGGGCCCGGGCCAGCCGGACGAGGACGCGGTCGCCGGCCTGGTGGCCGTACGTGTCGTTGACGGTCTTGAAGCCGTCCACGTCGATGGCGAGCAGGGCCGTACGCCCCGGGGTTGCCGCCGCGATCCGCTGGCCGAAGGGCCCCGTGTGCCGCAGCCCGGTCAGCGGGTCAGAGTCGGCCTGCTCGCGCAGGCGGGCCAGCGTACGCAGCCGGTCCAGGCAGCTCCACGCCTGACCGGCGAGCAGCTCCAGCAGGTTGACGGTGGTCGGATCGGGGCGCAGCATCCGTTCGTCGGCGACCAGCAGCACCCCGCCGTCGTCGGGCTGGCCGACCGGCACCGCGACCAGGGTGCGCACCCCGGCCCGGGTCAGCGGCAGGTGGTCGGGGATGGGCGGGTGTCTCGCCTCGCCGAGCGTGTAGCCCACGCCGTGGCGGTGGGCGCGGGTGACCAGCCGGTCCAGCGCGGCCGGGCCCGCCTCGGCCAGCTCCGCCCGGATCCGACCCTCCAACTCGCCCGGGGTGGCCGGCGGCGTGCCGAGCCGGGGCCCGCTCGGGCCGGTGAGCACCAGCACCGCCGCGGAGAGCGTGGAGACGTCCCGGGCCGCGGTGATCGCGGCGGCGAACAGATCCCACTCCGTCGACGCCGAGGTCAGCGCGGCGGCGTGCCGGAGGAGCTTCTCGCTGCGGCTCTCCGCCGGTGGCCCGCCGAGCGCCACGATCCGGGCGCCGAGCCGGGCCGCCAGCCGCTCGGCGGTGTCGCGCCACGGCCCGAGGTCGGTCGGACCGCACCACTGGAGGTCCAGCACCCCGATGGGCCGGCCCGCCGGGTCCAGCACCGGTACGCACACCTCGGCGGTGACGTCGGGGCGTACCGGGATGTAGTCGGGGTCGTCGGCGACGTCGGGCACGACGGCGGTCCCGCCGGAGGCGTACACCCGGCCCACGATCCCGGTCTTCGGCGGGACGGTGGAGAAGACCTGCCAGGACCCGGTGGCCGCGACGCAGCGCAGCCGGTCGTGGACGTGCAGCAGCACGGAGATGGTGGCCGGCGCGTGGCGGGCGAGCGCCGTGACGGTCCACCGGCACGCCTCGACGACGGTCGACGCCATGGGGAGGCGGACCGTGACGTCTCGGATGACTCGCTCGTGATCCACTCGGCACGTCGTTCCAGGTAGGGAGGGCTGCGACCGGCGGGCGGGCCCGCGATCAAGCGTACTCAGCGGACCGCCGTACCGCCGTGGCCAAGATCGTCAGCGTTCTTCGTACACATGTGCCATCCACAGGCTGTGGACAGGGCCTGTGGGTACGGGCGGGCCGCGCGCCGGGGCTCGCGGCGATAGCGTGGGGGTCCCGGTCGAGTGGAGGCACCGATGCTCATCGCCCAGCTCAGTGATCCGCACCTGACCACCGGCGCGCTCGCCGCCGAGCCGGCCGCCGGCCTGCACCGCGCCCTGGGTCGGGTGCTGGCGCTGAACCCCCGGCCCGACTGCGTGGTCGTCACCGGTGACCTGGTCGAGCGTGGCCGCCCCGACGAGTACGCGACGCTGCGCGAGATCCTCGGCCGGTTCCCGCTGCCGCTGCACCTCGTCGCCGGCAACCACGACGACCGCGAGTCGCTGCTGGACGCCTTCGGCGGCACCCCGTGGCTCGGCGGTGGCTTCTCGGCCTACTACCACGTCGACCACCCGGAGGCGACCGTCGTGGTGCTGGATTCCCTGATGCCGGGCGGGGGCGGCGCCGGCTGTCTCGGCGAGGACCAGCTCGGCTGGCTGGACGGGGTGCTGGCCGGCCGGCCCGAGGTGCCGGCGGTGGTCTGCCTGCACCACCCGCCGGCGCCCGTCGGCATCCCGTTCCTCGACGACATCCGGCTGACCGACGGCGACGGGCTGGCCGAGGTGGTCGCCCGGCACCCGCACGTCGTCCGGGTGCTCGCCGGGCACGTCCACCGCCCCGTGACGGTGAACTTCGCCGGCACGGTGCTCACCACCGCGCCGAGCACCTGGCGGCAGAGTTCGCTCACCACCAGCCCCGACGAACGGTTCGGCTGGGTCGCCGAGCCGACCGGCTTCCTGCTGCACCAGGTCGCCGGAAGCGGCTGCGTCACGCACCTGGTGCAGGCCAGCCACGCCGCCGGTATGACCTGCGACCTCTGACCGCCGCCGGGGTGGGCGAGGTCTGGTATGTCGCGTACGGCTCGAACATGCACGCCGACCGGATCGGCTTCTACCTGGCCGGGGGCTGCCCGCCCGGCGGGCGCCGGACCTACCCGGGCTGCCGGGACCCGCGACCCCCGAGGCGTACGGTGCCGGTTTCGCTGTCCGGCGGCGTCTACTTCGCCGGCGAGTCCCGGGCGTGGACCGGCGGGATGGCCTTCTACGACCCGGCGCTTCCCGGCGAGGCCGCGGCCCGGGCCTACCTGCTCGACGGCGGGCAGTTCGCCGACGTGGCCGCCCAGGAGATGTACCGGGAGCCGGGCGCCGACGCCGACCTGGTCGCCGAGGCCGTCGCCACGGGGAGGGCCACCCTCGGCCCGGGCCGCTACGAGACCCTGCTCTGCCCCGGCCGGCTCGACGGGCTCCCGCTGCTGACCTTCACCGCCCCGTGGGCGGCGTCCGAGGTGCCGTGGCGCGCCCCGGCCCCCGCCTACCTCGGCATGATCGCCCGCGGCCTGCGCGAGTCGCACGGCTGGGACGCGGACCGCGTCGCCCGCTACCTGCTGGCCCGGCCGGGAGTCGCCGGCACCTGGGATGCGGCGGCCGTCGCGGCGCTGATCGCCGGGACGGACCGGCGCGAGGCGCCGGGCTGACCGACGCACCGTACGGCCCCCGGCTCCGAACGCCGGGCGAGGGCGGGACGCGCGGTGGCCGCGTCCCGCCGTCCGGCGACCCCGGCGGTCGGTCGGACCATCGGCGCACGTCCCGCCGGCCGGCAGCCGATCAACCGGGCGGACGCAATTGCCCGGGGCGGTCGTTTCACCGTCCACAATCACCACCGGAGATCGATAACCTCGGCCGGCCGTGCGGGTGCGCGGCTCGTCCGCCGGCTCAACGACCGGCCGTCTGTGTGGGGGAATCGCATGAGGAGAAGGCTGATCGGTCTCGCGGTGGCGCTCGGCGTCGCGGTGGGCGTTTCGCTGACCGTCGCCGGCCCGGCCCAGGCCGCCACCCCGGCCGTCCAGATCACCAAGGCCTACTACAACTCGCCGGGCGCCGACAACCGCTCGAACTCCAGCCTCAACGCCGAGTACATCCGGCTGACCAACCGGCGCTCCACCACGATCAACCTGAAGTACTGGACGCTGCGCGACCAGTCCAACCACGTCTACAAGTTCTCCGGCGACTTCCGGCTCGCCCCGGGCGCCAGCGTCTTCGTGCACACCGGCAAGGGCACCAACAGCTCGACCCACCGCTACTGGGGCTCGGGCGCCTACATCTGGAACAACACCGGCGACAAGGCGTACCTGCGCAACTCGGCGGGCACCCTGATCGACTCCTGCTCGTGGGGGAGCAAGGGCAGCTACACGTACTGCTGAGGGCGGGCGCCGGCCCCGGGCAGCCGGGGCCGGCAGCACGCCGTCGACACTGCCGGGCATGTCGGAAACGCCCGTCCGGACGGGCCCCCGGTCGCGGGCATGCCCAGCTCCGGGGGTACGCCCCGGTCGACGGGGACGGGCGCCGATGAGAGGCTGTCGGCGACGCGGCGGCGATCCCCCACCGGCGTCACCGCGACCGAACACTGCCGACGGCGCGGCCAGCCCCCGGGGTTGACCGTCACCCGGGTGCCCGCGCCGGCTTCCCACGAGGAGTTCCATGTCCATCCCCGGGATGCGCCGGGCCGCCATCGGCCTGACCGCGCTCGCCGTGACCGCCCTCGGCGCGGTCACGACCACCCCCGACCAGGCGGACGCCGGCCCGAAGCCGGTCGCCGTCAAGCTGCTCGCACTCAACGACTTCCACGGCAACCTCGAACCGCCGTCCGGCTCCAGCGGCACCATCGCCGGGCAGCCCGCCGGCGGGGCCGAATACCTCGCCACCCAGCTCGCCGAGCTGCGCAAGCGCGCCGCCAAGGAGCAGAACACCATCACCGTTGCGGCCGGCGACCTGATCGGCGCCTCCCCGCTGCTCTCCGCCGCGTTCCACGACGAGCCGACCATCGAGGCGCTCTCGCTGGCCGGGCTCGACTACGCCAGCGTCGGCAACCACGAGTTCGACGAGGGCGCCGCCGAGCTGCTGCGAATCCAGAACGGCGGCTGCCACCCGGTCGACGGCTGCGCCGACGGCACCCCCTACGAGGGCGCCGGCTTCCAGTACCTCTCCGCGAACGCGTTCAAGACCGCGACCGGCCAGCCGCTGCTGGCCCCGTACGCCATCCACAAGGTGCAGGGCGTCAAGGTCGGCTTCATCGGCATGACGCTGGAGGGCACCCCGCGCATCGTCAGCCAGCAGGGCGTCGCCGGCCTGACCTTCGCCGACGAGGCGCAGACCGCCAACCGGTACGCCCGCGAGCTGCGCCGCAAGGGCGTCGAGACGATCGTGGTGCTGCTGCACGAGGGCGGCACGCAGGAGGCCACCGGCGGCATCAACGACTGCAAGGGCATCTCCGGCCCCATCGTGGACATCGCCAACCGGATGGACCCGTCCATCGACGTGGTCGTCAGCGGCCACACCCACCAGGCGTACAACTGCGACATCGCCGGCAAGCTGGTCACCAGCGCCAGCTCCTTCGGTCGTCTGGTCACCGACATCGACCTCTCCATCGACCGGCGCACCGGCGACGTGATCAGCGCCAAGGCCGAGAACGTGGTGGTCACCCGGGACGTCGCCCCGGACCGGGCGCAGACCGACCTGATCAACCGCTACAGGACCGTGCTCGGCCCGGTGGCCGGCCGCGAGGTCGGCCAGACCACCACGGAGATCAAGAAGACCCAGGAGACCCTCTTCGGTACGACCATGGGCGAGTCGCCGCTGGGCAACCTGATCGCCGACGCGCAGCTCGCCGCCACCGACGGCGAGCAGGGCGCGGTCGCCGCCTTCATGAACCCCGGTGGCGTACGCGCCGACCTCGACGCCGGGCCGGTCACCTACGAGGAGGCGTTCACGGTGCAGCCGTTCGCCAACAACCTCGTGACGCTCGACCTCACCGGCGCGCAGCTCTACTGCCTGCTGGAGCAGCAGTTCGTCACCGGCCGGACGCTCTACCCGTCGTCGACCGTCCGGTACGTCGTCGACCCCGCCGGCACCACCGGCACCGCCGCCGACGTCTGCTCCGGCACCCGGGTCGTCCGGGGCAGCCTCACCCTCGGCGGTACGGCGGTCACCGCCGACGCCACGTACCGCGTGACGGTGAACAACTTCCTCTCCGGCGGCGGTGACGGCTTCACCGTCCTCACCGGCGGCACCAACGCGGTCACCGGCATGATCGACCTGGACGCGTTCGTGGCCTACCTGACCGCCGAGTCCCCGGTCTCGGCGCCGGCCCTGGACCGCATCCGCACCACTGCGGAGGTCCCCACCGCCTGACGGCGGACGCACCAGTCGACGGGCCCCGGAGCATCCGCTCCGGGGCCCGTCGTCGTCCGGCGCCGCGCCCGCGGCCACGATTCGCGGGCGGGCGCGGTCAACCGGGGACGATCACCCTCGCAGGGTCGGGCGGGCGCGATCACCCCTGCACAGTCGGACGGGCGCGGTCAGGCCTTGGCAGCAGCCGGCTCGGCGGCCGGCGGGGTGGCCGGCGCGCGGCCGTCCTGGGCCGGCGTGAGCAGCCGGCGCAGGGAGAGCGCGATGAGCGAGGCCACCAGGCAACCGCTGACGACCGCCACGACCCAGACCCGGCCGTTGGCCGCACCGAGCAGCGGGCCCGCCGTGACCGGGCCGATCACCCCGCTGATGCCGAAGATCATCGAGCTCATGGCGTTGTACCGGCCGCGCAGCGCGTCCGTGGCGAGCGCGTTCGTCAGCGCCGGCATCACCGGCGACAGCAGGGTCTCGCCGAAGCCGAAGATCGCCGAGCAGGCCACGACGCAGAGGGCGGCAACCAGCGCGTTGCTCGGGCCGACCACGCCCCCGGCGCCCAGCACCAGCCAGGCGATCGCGAAGACCGCGCCCACGACCGCCAGCCCGCCCGTCCGGCTGCGCCCCTCCATCCGCCGCAGGACCAGCAACTGGGAGAGCACGATCATCACCGTGTTGCCGGCCAGCGCCCAGGCGACCACGCGCGGCGTCACCTCGGCCACCCGCACGGCGTACGCGGTGAAGCCGACCTCGATCTGCGCGTAGCCGCAGGTGGTCAGGACCAGGCCGAAGATGACCAGCCGCCGGAACGGGCGGTCACGCAGCACGGTGAGGTAGCCGCCGGCCGACGCCCGGTCCCCGCCCGTCGCGGCGGCGAGCCGGTGGCCCACGTGCGGCAGGGTCAGCAGGATCAGCGCGGGCATCAGGTAGCTGATCGCGTCGAGCACGTAGATCGCCTGGAAGGTGACCGCGCGGGCCGTGTCGACGATCGCCCCGGAGGTCAGGCCGCCGAGGCCGATGCCGAGGTTGAGCAGGGCGAAGTTCAACCCGAAGACCCGCTGCCGCTCGTCGGCGTCGGTGAGTGAGGCGAGGATCGTGTTCTGCCCGGGCCAGATGACGGAGCTGCCCATCGCGACGAGCGTCATCACCCCGAACGCCGAGGCGCTGGAGTCGACCAGTGCCAGTGACCCGGTGCCGACCGCCTCGATCACCAGGCCCGTCAGCAGGATCCGGCGTGCGCCGAACCGGTCGATGAGCGTGCCGCCGACGGGCGACAGCGCCAGGGTCACCACGCCGTACCAGCCGATCACCAGACCGGCGCGGGTGTCGGAGAGGCCGCGGACGTCGGTCAGGTAGATGAACAGGAACGGCAGGGTGAGGCCGCGCCCGATCGCCGACAACAGCGTGCCGATGAGCATCCGCCGAGCTTCGGAACGGCGGGGCAGGGCGCGACTGAGCATCCCCCGATTCTGTGTGCTGGGTGTGACACAGCGCGAGGCCTTTTGGCGCCGAGTTTCCCGTTCGCCCTGTGCGGGGGGTCACAGGGCGGGCGTGCCGGCGGGGCGTCGTACCTCTCTGCGATCCTGGTCGCGATGACCACCACCTGGCGACACCTGCCCGCACCGGCCCGCGAGATCGCCGCCGCCACCACCGACGCGGTCGCCGCCGCCCGCGAGCGCGCCCCCGAGGCGTACGACGTCGCGGTGGCCCGGCTCGCCGCAGCCGACCGGTCCGGCCTGGTGCTCGGCGCGGTGGTCCGGCTGTTGCTGGAGGAGACCCACCCCGACGGCCTGGACGGCGACGACGTCCGTCAGGTGCTCGAAGGCTGCGTGCGTGACGCCGCGCAGTGGCAGCCCGACGTCGACCCGCACGTGGTGCTCGTCCTGCTGGCGGGCGCCCTCGGCGTCTACGACCCCGACGGCGACGAGTCGCCGCCCGACCCGCCCGCCGTGGCGCGGCACGGGCCGCTGCTCGTCGCCGACCTGCTGGCCGCCACGGGGCGGCCCCTCGACGGCTACCTGACGGCCGCGTTCACGGAGATCGCGCGCACCGAACGGCAGGACTGACCGGCCCCCGGGGACCGGCACTCGACTGGGGAGGGTCCGACATGACCAGCAAGTTCACCGAGCTGGCGATCGACTGTGCCGACCCGCACGGTCTCGCCCGGTTCTGGTGCGCCGTCCTCGGCTACGTCGTGCAGGACGAGGACGACGGAACCGTCACGATCGGCTCCCCTGCGGTGCCGGAAGGCAGGGACCGCCCCGGCCCGGTGCCGCCGACGTTGACGTTCGCGCGCGTGCCCGAGGGCAAGACCGTCAAGAACCGGCTCCACATCGACGTCAACCCGACCGACATGGACCGGGACGAAGAGGTCCGTCGCCTGCTCGACCTGGGTGCCCGGCACGCCGACGTCGGCCAGGGCGATGAGCGCTGGGTCGTGCTCGCCGACCCGGAGGGGAACGAGTTCTGCGTCCTCGCGGACCGCTGCCCCTGACCGGACGCCGCGCACCGCGCCAACCTGGTTCCGGATCGCCTACGGTGGGAAGAACGGTCGGAAACGAATCAAGGCCCCTCGCTGGAGGGGCCTTGACCTGTTCTTACCTCTGGTCGGGGTGGCCGGATTCGAACCGACGACCTCTTCGTCCCGAACTGTCGGCGAGGCGGTGGGAGCGGGTGGCGTTCGAGGTCATCCGGCCTGCTGAGGGTCGTTCGGGTCGGGTGTGGTCGGTTCGGTTGCTGTACTCCGCTGCTGTACTTCCTCGGCGGTGCGCAGGACGTTGTGGGCAGCGGTCACCACCGGACAGCCTGCGGTTCGACAGACCGGGCAGCGTCCGTCGGGTCCGGGTCGGTGGTGGCGGAGGATGGCTCGGGCGGTGAGGATCAGCCGGTTGCGGATCTGGGCCAGGGACAGGAACGGTGCGGTCACCGCTCAGCCCACCCCGAGGGTTACGGCGAGGTGGGTGAGCGTCGTCGGGGCGGCGGAGTCGCGGGAGATCTGGGCGAGCATGTCGCGGCCGGCTGGCCGCTGCCGGATCTCGGCGGGGGCGATCCGGTCGGCCTCCACCAGGACCCGGCCGGCACCGACCGGGTCGTCGGCGTGCAGGTACGCGCGGGCGACATCCACGAGGTACGCGGCGCGGTGTTCGGCGCTCAGCCACCGCCAGCCGTCCCGCACGGTCACCCTCTCGTGCCGGGCCACGGCCTCTTCGGCGTCGCCCCGTTCCACCGCTATAGCGATGCGGGCCAGCTCCACCGCCGTCGGCCCGAAGCCGGTCCGATAGTGGTCGTGTCCGTCGCCCACCCACGCCGCCATCTCGCCCACCCACGCCGCCATCTCGCCGGCCTCGTCGACCAGGTCGACGGCGGCCCGATCGTTCCCGTCACGGGCGGCGGCCAAGGCGGCCTGCACCAGCAGCGTCCCGCACAGCGACAGCTCCGCCGGGTCGCCGGACCCCATCGCCGGCGGCGCGATGCGGTACGCGGCGGCCAGCATCACCGACTTCGCCACCCGCGCCCGCCCGGAGGCACGCAACACCTGCCCGAGCTGTACCGCAGTTGCAGCCACCAGGATCCGGTCGCCGGTGGCGGCGAGCATCGCCCGGTCGACGGCCAGCCACGCCACGTCGGGGGCGCCGAGCTTCACCAACACCGACCCGGTCACCCGATACGCCTCCACCAGCGGCGTCCGCCCCGCGCCGGGATCGCGAGCATGGGTGCGCTGCGCGTCGGCCAGCAGCCCCGGCACCAGGTCGACCACCTGCGGGTAGCGGGCGTGCTGGTAGGTCGTCCAGACGTGCGCGGCCTGCCGTACCAACCGGTCGACCGGCAGCACACCGTGGGCCGCCGGGCGTTCCAAGGCGATCTCGTACGTCGACAGAGCCGCCCGGATCCGCTCGACACCCTCGACGCGCTCGGTCATTCCGGCAGGCTTGACGTCCCGGCCGAGCAGCACCGCCGTGTCGATGCGCAGCACGGCGGCGATGTCCTGAAGCGTCGACACCTTGTCCAGCGAACGGACACCCCGCTCGACCTTGTCCACCCAACTCTTCGACTTGCCCAACCGATCCGCCAACACCTGCTGCGACAGCTTGCGCCGCCCCCGCCAGTACGCCACCCGCCGACCGACCGGCAACAACTCACTGCTGTCCACGACGCCACCGCCGATCCGGCACCGCCCGGGTCGTCTCCTCGGCCGGTATTCGATCCGCCTCAGCCTGCGCGAGAATCCGCCGTCGCGCCGCTTCCCGTTCCGCCTGCTGAATCTGTTCGCCTCGGCCTTCGGCTGGAGCGTCGTCGCTCATTCCCGCCTCCGCTGTGAAGAGGGGACGCGGCGGCACTGCTCTTGGAAGGGACCAAGCCGCCGCGCCGGCTGGCGACGCGTCCGAGCCCGGTGCTCACACCGACCGCACCCGCCGCGTCTGGGAACTACTCTTGTGACCGCACAGCTACGCACGGAAGCGCCTCGATGCTTTCAGGACCTTTCACAGGGGATCCGATGGATGACCTCGGCGCACAACTGAGGCAGGCTCGTACCGAGGCCGGCGTGACGCTGGCCTCCATCGCGGCCCGTACCTGCTACTCGGCATCGCACCTGAGCAACGTCGAGGCGGGACGCCGGACCGCGACGCCGGACATCGTGCTCGCCTACGCGCGAGCGTTGGGAGACCCGGACGTGAGACGCAGGCACCTCCTCAAAGCCGCCACCATCGGCCCGATCGCCGCCAACGAGCTGATCCGATCCGGCTTCACCGCTGCCCTCGCCGGCCGCCGCGACAGCGAGGACCGCTGGCGCGACCGGGTCGACCAGTACGGCCGCGACTACATGGAGATCGGTGCCGACAGCCTCCAAACCCGGCTCGCCGGTGACCTCGTCGTCCTGCAACAGCAGCTCGACTCCCCGACCATGTGGGCGACCGCCGCCCGCGCGCTCACCACCTACGGCAAGACGACCAAGGACCCGACCGAGGCGATCGGCTGGTACGACACCGCCCGGATCGCCGCCGACCGCTCCGACGACCTCGCCGTCCGGGTCTGGGTACGCGGCCGGGCCGCCATCGCCCTGGCCTACGAAGGCGCCGCCCTCCCCGTCGCCAAGCGGTACGCCGACGAAGCCATTGCCCTGTCCGACCGGCCGTCGCTCGGACGCCTCCAGGCGCTGATGGCTCGTGCACACGTCGCGGCCGGACGAGGCGACATCGCCGGGGCCATCACGGCTGACGAAGACGCACGACGGATCTTCGACCTAGCTGCCTCACCAGACGCGGAGATCTCCGACGCCGCCGTACCCGCCTGGCGAATGGCCACCTTCCGATCGATGCTCTACGCCCGACTCGGCATGGTCGGCCCCGGCGAACAGGCCCAAACCGATGCCGATCGACTCCGACCGCCAGCGCTGACCCGGTTCGCCACCCATATCGAGCTACACCGCGCCCTCATGATGACCAAGTCTGGAGACCGATCCGGTGGACTCACGTACGCCCGACGAGCCTGGGCGACGCTGCCAGCAGACCGCCGCTCGCAAACCCTCGGACTGGTACTGCAAGAAGTCGAGCGAGCAGCACGCCAACCCACCTGACCCCCGCTGGGGGGAGGCGTTCTCAAGCTGTCGGCTGCTGTCAGCTGGTGGTGAACCGCGTCGACGAGCATGCGCCGCATGTCGTCGGTTGACGTTCCGGGCCGACTCGCATCAGGGCTCACGCTGCCTTCTTGCTGCCTCGCTGACTGGCGCCTCGCTTGCTAGCTCTGTGCAGCAGATCCGCCCTCGCCGAGGAGCAGTCGTGTCGGAGCACCTTCCGCCTCTGGACTCCTCGTCACGTCGCCGTCTAGCGCGGTTGCTGTCGGCGTTGCTGGTGCTCACCGGTGACATAACAGACCTAGGAGCTGCGTGGGATGGACGTCACACAAGCGTGTCCGGCTACCCTCTGGCTGACCTTATAACCGCGCCAGCCACCTCCGAAGGAAGCCCATGCCTCCGTCGCGTCGAGCTCCCGCGACCGCCCCAAGCAGTCACTACACCGGGTCCGTGGAGAGTCCCCTTCACCGCGATGGCTCCTACGTCTGGGCACCGCTTGCCCAGGGGTGGAGGATGGCGACCCCCGAAGAACTGGTTCGTCAGGCATTCATCCACCACCTGCATACGCATTATGGGTACTCCCTTGAACAAATGGCCCAAGAGAGGCCCATGCTGGTTGGGCGTCGAGCGACACGAGCAGACATTCTTGTGTGCCGAGACGCCGAGGCGCTGGCCGACAACCGCGACTACGTCTTGGTTGTCGAAACGAAGGCTGAGCACGTTCCACTGCTGGTGGATGACTACTGGCAAGGCGAAAGCTACGCCCGTACGGTCGGTTGCGAGTTCCTCGTGATGCACAACCAGAAGGAAACGCGGTGCCTTCTGCTGAAGCCTGGTGCGCCAGGTACGAGAACCGAGGTAGCAGACCTTCCGTCAGCGGCAGACTTGGCTGACAGCCGCAAGATGGCGGCGGTGCGGCGCGCCACAAAGGCATTCACGCGAGATGAGTTCCGGAAGCTCCTGCACGAGTGTCATTCGATTCTGCGGGACAATCACAAGATGGATCCCGGGTCCGCCTTCGATGAGATCTCGAAGGTTCTCTTCATCAAGATGGGATTCGAACGGACCGGAGAAAAGGAGCGCTTCACGCGGAGTTACCTGGACCGGTACGCACAAATTCGGCGGAGTAATCCAGATGGACTACTTCAGGACGTCTACGAAGACGCCAAGAAAATTTACGAGGCGGATGAGCTATTCGGCAAAGATGATCGGCTCCGCATCTCTCTCGCCACCTTCCGTCGAATCGTTGCAAAGCTGGAAGGATTTGACCTCTCCGCAACCAGCGATGACGTCAAGGGGATCGCCTTCGAACGCTTCCTCGGCCAGACCTTCCGGGGCGAGTTGGGCCAGTTCTTCACGCCTCGACCAGTTGTCGACTTCATGGTCGAGATGCTCGACCCTGGAGAAGACGACCTCGTGTGCGATCCAGCCAGCGGCACCGGCGGCTTCTTGATCAAGGTGTTCGAATACGTTCGCGACAAGATCATCGCAGACGTCGAGAACAACAAGAAGAAGGTTCGAGCCAAATTGGAGGCAAAGGTCGATGCAGAAGGCTGGACGGACGAGCATCTTCAGGCCTCCATTGAAAAGGAATTCGCCAAACTTAACCGACAACTGGACGAGTCGAATGAGGACTCACGGATAGGACGCTTGTCTCGTGCCCGGATTTACGGATCCGATGCGGAGCAGCGAGCGGCACGCACGAGCAAGATGAACATGATTATGCACGGCGATGGTCATGGCGGAATCTATTACCACGACGGGCTCATCGACGTCGGCGGAATCTTCCCGGGCCGCTTTAACCTCGTAATTACCAATCCGCCGTTCGGTTCGAACGTGGGCCGCGACCAAGTTGTCGGCGCGACCGAGCAGGCGAGGGTGCTGAGCGATGCAAAACGTATCAATGAGTACATCGAGCTATATGGCGAGAAGTGGCACTCCAGCCACATTAGGCTCCATCGGGCGGCCAAGGAACGCCAGCCCATTCTCAGCCTATTCGACATTGGCAGAGATCCGATCGGTAGCTCGGGAACATCGAAGATCAGAGCCAACAGATCTACCGAAACATTGTTCGTTGAGCGCTGCATTAACCTATTGGACCGAGGCGGCAAACTGGGCATCGTCTTGCCGGAAGGCATCCTCAACAATCCCTCGATGCAGTGGTTGCGAGACTATGTCGAAGGGCGAGCCAAGCTTCTCGCGGTCGTCTCAGTGCCCCACGATGTCTTCGCAAGCTCAAAGGCTACTGTAAAGACCTCCCTTGTCTTCCTTCAGCGCTTCACCGAAGAGGACGAGGAGGCATGGTCGGCCGCCCTCGATGAAGGCAGGGCATTTGCAGGTCAATGGGCAGCCCAGCGGCGGCATGAGGTAGAGGCCGAAGCTGCTGCTGCATGTCAAGCGCTCGGACCCGCTGCCGAACGTATGCGGCTCCTGCTCAATGAGCTCAACCAGCTCACCGACGAAGCGGTAGCCCTGCAACGATCGTTCCGGGCCGCAATGCGAAGCTTGGGCTCTCAAGATAAGGCAAAGGTGCGACGTTATCAGCGCGACGCAAGCGGGGACGGGTGGGCACCTGTAGGCACCTTGTTTACAGACAGCATCCCTGCAGGTTCCTCCGTGACCGCTGAAGACGCCATACAGGTTTGGACTCGCATTCGGTCGACCGAAGACCGTATTGCAACACGACGGCAGGAGTTCGAGTCCCTCTCAGTAACTCTGAACGAATCGGACCTTGAGGCAATTCAAGAAATCGTGACCAATGAAGCGGCGGCCTTCGCTGATATCGAGGCCCGGATTCAGGAGGTTGCGCGTCAGCGCGCACGCGAAATCTTCGATTACCCGGTGTTCATGGCAGAGGTAGAGAAGGCAGGTATTACGGCGACCGGTGAGACCGGCCCCGATGTCCCGAACGAACTCCCTGAAGTCCTCGACCGCTATCGCGAATTCCTGAAGAAGCTCAGCGAGCCAGAATATGTATAGCCAGACCGCCCGCTTCGCTGGACTGAAGCGCTGGGACGTCAAGCAACTTAGAACTCTGTCATGGCCCCAGGAGCCCTGCCTCCTGGAGCCGCTGGCGCGTCTCGCAGTGCGTCGGTCCGAACCTGCGACTTCGGCTGCACCCCTTGGAAGCATCTCGTTTGACGGAAGCGTCACTCTGCGCACGGGCGACAGGTCCATCCAGGGCAGGACGTACCTGGCCAGAAGCGGCGACCTGGTTTTTAGCAAAATTGATGCCCGCAACGGTGCGATCGGAATTGTCCCGCCCTCAATCGATCAATTGGCCTTCTCTAGCGAGTACCCGATCTTCGATCTAACGTCCGTGGGGGCACTCCTTCCTCAATACGCGGCGCTTCTGCTTCGGGCTCCCATCTTCCTTTCACAGCTCGAAGGACTTGCAGCAGGGCACAGTGGCCGGAAACGTGTCACGCCAGAGGATTTCCTGTCGCTTCGCGTCCCAGTGCCTGACGAAGACGTGCAGCGCTCGATCGTTGCGGAGTACGAGGAAAAGCTTGCGAACGCCATGGAGCGGATCGGAGAGGTCGAAAATATCGTTCCACAAGCTTCGGCTGAAATCCTTGACCTTCTTGGCATCTCGCTGGACCTTCGGCCGGCGGTTGGCACCCGCTTCACTGTCCAACTCAGCAAGCTCAGTACATGGAGCGTCCGGCGCGCCAGATCTGATCTGTCTGGGCTTTCGGATGAACTGCAGTGCGGATACCCGGTCCGCAGGCTCGGCGATCCAACAGTTGCCGCGATTCTGCGGGGAGTCTCGAAATCGCCTCGGAACCGACCTAATCGAAATGCCCGCCCATACGTGCGTGTCGCCAATTTACAGGCCGGCTTCATCGATTTATCAGATATACGAACTATCGACGTCCCCGAAGATGCGTTCGAATCAGTACGCCTCCACCTGCATGATGTTCTCGTCTGCCGGAACAACAGTCTTGAGCTGGTAGGAAAGGCGGCGCTCTGGCGCGGGCAGATCGGAGAGTGCACCCACGACGACCACATCTTCCGGGTTCGGGTGGTCGGCGATGCGGTTACGCCAGGCTACCTTGAGGCCTACATCAACACGCCCTACGCCCAAGCCTGGCTCCAGAGCCGGGCCCAGGTCACGACGAACCTAGCGGGAATCCCAGGCTCCGCCTTGGCAAACCTTCCGATTCCAATTCCCGACCATTCCGTTCAACTCAAGGTCGAGTCTTTGTATCAGACCGCGTTGGACACCTACGCTGCAACCGTAGACCAGACGTACCGAACACTGGAGGAAGCCCGCTCCCTCGCTGCAGCCAAGGTGTCGAGCGTGAAGGCTCGTACCTTGCGCTGACTGTCGCCATCGCCAAGGGCCCGTTCACCACTCCTGAGCCGGTCGATCTGATATGTCGCGAGGGTGCAACCGCTCTAATGCGGCACAGCACACCTTGAACCGTTGGGGCTGCCCTGGCCATGGCTTGTACCGCACAAGCGTGAGACAATCCTCCACTGTGCCGCAAGCCGCGAGAGGTCCCGGGGGTAGCTCTTGAGTCCGACCAGCCCACGAGCCGGCGACGGGGACGTTGCCCTCCAGGTGCGTCAGGTCGAAGCGTTTCTCCGAGCGAAGTATGTAGACGCCGGGTTGCTCGACCTCAGCGATCTTGAGGGCAAGCCGGACGAGGAACGTAAGCCGCGCATGTTGTCCAGGGCCTTGGCCGCCCAAGCGGTTCGGATCGTCACGGGTTGGACTCCGCAGGAGGCTGCACTTGCTGTCATCGACGGCCACGCAGACCAAGGTATTGACGCAATCGCGGTTGTGGATGGCTCGGATCCACATGTCTTTTTGGTTCAAGCAAAATGGAGCAAGAACGGAAGGGCAAGCTGCGATCGGTCTGCGGTACTGGAACTTCTTGGCGGGCTGCGGTTAATCGATGACGAAGACTTCGCCCCGTTCAATCCCCATGGCCGACAACTGGCCGAGCGGGCTAAGAGCGTTATGGCGAGCGGACCCGTGCCGGTTACACAAGTGATCGCGCTAATGCGAGCCGATGACGTGACCGATGGCTTCCGCCTAGCAATCGACCATGGCGAGAATGAGTTCAACCGCCACGGTGAAGTGCTGCGTCATCGAGTCATACTTTCTTCCGAACTGTGGGCGTCGGTTCGGCAGGATATAGCACCAAAACCAGTCGACTTGGAAGCCAACCTGTTTCCCTGGTTTGCCGTCAGCACCCCGTATGAATCATATCAAGGCGTCGTTGAGGCAGAGCAGGTAGCGCAGTGGCTCGCTCACGGCTCAAGCCTCTTCAATCTCAACATTCGCAACCCTCTTGGTCGCACGCCAATCAACAATGAGATTATCGATACGCTCACGAGCGAGCCGGCCCACTTTTGGTATTTCAATAATGGGGTCACAATTCTGTGCGAGTCGGCCGAAAAGGGCCAGCTGTCCATGCGATTCCCCCAATCGCGTCCGATCAGCTTGACCTTGCGCAACGCCAGCGTGGTAAACGGAGCTCAAACCGTTCGTTCAGTCGCTGAGGCCGTTGCCGCCGATGATGTCGCCGCATCGGCTCAGGTTGGCGTGCGCATCATTGTGACCGGGAAGTCTGCCGACTTCGCCAATCAGGCTACCCAGGCGACCAACCGTCAGAACCGGGTCGAAGCGAGAGACTTCATCGCGCTCGATCCAATCCAGGGTGTCATTCTAGACGAGATGCGAGCAGAGCTAGGGCTCGAGTACAGCGTCCGCCGCAGCGAGCTGGAGCCGCAACCTGACACCGGCTGCTCGGTGGTCGAGGCTGCATGTGCGCTGGCTTGTGCCCATCCCGACAGTCAGTACGCCGCTCGCATAGCGACCACTTTGGACCCGCTGTGGGAGCGGGGCACACAGGGCATCTACGACGCCCTATTCCGGCCGCAGCCTGGTGTCTACCTGCTCTGGAACGCGGTTCAGGTCCTGAGGCAGGTGAGGCGTACCCTCCATCAGCTACGCCCTCGCTATACAGGGCGTGGCGTTGCCTTGGCTGAGCATGGGATATATCTCCTTGCTCACCTGGTATTCCGTCGTCTCGATACCGACGCGATTGACGAACCGGACCCGCAGTTGGAGTGGGCCGAGCGCGCTGTTCGCGAGACAAAGCGGTTGGTTGAGGAACTCTTACCCATTGTCGCGGGCGTAATTGATGAGCTCTACACGGAGCGATCTCAGATCCGCTCAGTCTGCTCCGATGTATCTCGGTGCCGAGAAATAGCGCGGGAGATACTTGAAGGCATGCAACAAGGTCACCTTCCAGACCGGAGCAAGTATCGCCGCGTGCCAACAAGGCGCAAGCGACGCCCGAATGCCGTCTCCGTTCTGATAGATAAGGCCATTCTTGCTGAGGGAGAAGCGCTCACACTTTCGCCAGGCAACCGAGCTGAAGCCGAGGCATTGAGGGATTGGCTGGCGGAGGACCCAGCGCGGGCACGGGCCACTTGGACCCGCCATCGGACGAAACCGATCGTGTGGGCGACGGACGGCCTACGATACTCGCCATCCGGTCTGATCTCTCTTATGTGGGGGCTTGCTCGATGGGAAGACCGACCTGTGGCGAATCAAGGAACCGCCCGTTGGACTATCAGCACGGGCGAAACTCTGGCAGAGTTGGCATGGCGCGCCCTAGGCGAGCTTGACTCCTCCGAGGAGAACCCTGATCCGCAAGTCAGCGCGCTCTAGGGCGACTGGATTCGCTATTGCTCACCGTAGTGGTTGCGAGGTGGAGCGGCATGCCGGCAGCTTGAGTTTTCAGCTAACAGCGCCGACCTGCCATCCCGTCGCCGTCGACCCGCTCCCTGGGGAGCGGGCCGGCCGCCCGGCCGCCACGTGAAGCGGGCCTTGACACAAGCACGGACGCTGGCGGGTCGGGCGGCGGCCTGCTCGGCTCGCCCGGGTCGATGGCGGGCGGGATGGTCTACCGCAACCACCCACGGACGTGCCCGCCAGCGGAGCCCGGCCATCCTGGGGCCGGAGGCGCAGTGACCGCAACTCTGCGACCGGCGCCAGTTGGCTGACGTGGCCGGCGTGCGCTTCCCTACGCCGCGCTGGCTCGTGGCCGCGCGGCCCGGCCGGCTACCGGCCCACCACACCATCGGTCAGCGTGCTGTCGTTCTGCGGCGGCCCTTGCGGGCTTCCCGCTTTCCCCGCCAGCCACCGGGCTTCAGGCGGGTCGGCCGGAGAATGGCAGCAGCGGCAGCGGTCGGCACGCGCCCTGGCGGCGGCGCGTGCGGCCCGTTCAAGGCCGCCTTGATAGATGTACAGAAGGTCCTCCCACACCGGCCGGCAGCGGGCAGCCGGCAGCCGGGCTGTCCGGACTCCCGGCTGCCGGAGTCACGAGTGGTTGGCAGTACCGCTGCTACTCAGCCTCGGCCTGATAGCCGACGTGTGGCGACCCGGCCGCCGAGCGGACGTGGTAACCCCAGCAACGCAGTACCTGCGTCATCTTTGCCGCCCCAGCGGGATTCGCTGAGTGGATGTACACCACGCCGATCTCGAACGGCTGGTCCTCGAACGCAGCTTGTTCCAATACCTCGACGACCGGCCAGATGGTGTCGTCCTCGCCCAGGTCGTGGTCGAGCCACAGTTCCTCTAACCGCTGGCCGCGATACCGATCCAGAGCTTCGATTCCCGCCTTGCTCGTGCGCGCCACCTGCGCCACCCGGCCATCCGTGAACGAGCGCAGGTCGTCGACCATCACGATTTGTCGATGCTTCCCGGTCACAACATCGCCATCCTTCGCGTCGCGGCCCAGCAACGCCACCAAGATTGGCACCGCCAGTCGATAGGCCACAGCCGGTTGATGTGCCAGTACCCGGTGCTACCGTGGTCTTCGTCGAGCACATCAGTGCGGTTCTCTGGCCGAATCGCTGGTCTCGACCTCGGATTTGCCGAGGGCCTTCCTGCCGCTGATGCGGGTCACGTCCCGCCGGCTCCTCGATCACACGGCCGCTGTGCCGGCCTCCGGAATCCACTGAGCGGCCCAGCACGGCCTTCCTGCCGTCCATGATCGCCCGAATTTGCGCGCTTCGACGGATGGGTTTGCCTGCGGCAACCCGCCAGAATGCCGACGACCAGGCACTCCACCCATGCTCGTCGACCTGGACGTGCACCCGCGCGTCATCATGCAGGTGCTCCGGCGCGCAGAGGTGTCGGTGACGATGGAGATTTACTCGCAGGCGTCCTCGGACGCCTCCCGCGACGCCCTCAAGCGCCTGGGGGAGAGCCTGCGGTGACCGCTGCTGCTGTACTCGACTGCTGTACGAATGCATCAGGGGCCACTCTCATCGATGGAGAGTGGCCCCTGACCTCGGTCGGGGTGGCCGGATTCGAACCGACGACCTCTTCGTCCCGAACGAAGCGCGCTACCAAGCTGCGCCACACCCCGAGGCGTGCCGACAAATAGTAGCCCACCCCGCCCGGCGGTCAAACTCGGTACCCCCGTCGGTCCGACTGCCCCGGCCGGTCGCATGGACGGGGCAGCTCGACAGGCGGTCCGCCCACCCACCAGCCAGCGGCGCCCGGCCAGCCCGCCGCCGCTAGCACGCGGCGCAGGTCCGGTGCTGGCGGCGTGGGTCAGCGCGGGATCAGGGTGAGCACGCTCGCCTCCGGCGGGCAGGCGAACCGGATCGGCGCGGTCGGGTGCGTACCGAGGCCGGCGGAGACGTGCAGCCACGCGTCGGAGCCGGGCCAGCGGTGCAGGCCGCGTGCCATGGAGCGGGGCAGGCCGCAGTTGGTGACCAGCGCGCCGACCCCCGGTACGCAGACCTGGCCGCCGTGGGTGTGCCCGGCGAGCATCAGCCCGAAGCCGTCGGCGGCCATCCGGTCGAGGACGGCCGGCTCGGGGGAGTGGGTGAGCGCGATCGACAGGTCGGCGGTCGGCGACACCGGCCCGGCCACGGAGTCGTAGTCGTCCCGCTCGACGTGCGGGTCGTCCACCCCGAGCAGCTCGACGACCCGGCCGCCGGCCTTAACGGTGGTGCGGGCGTTGTTCAGGTCCGTCCAGCCGGCGCCGACGAAGACCTCACGCAGCTCCTCGTGCGGCAACTCGACGCCCTCGGTGTACTCCCGGTCGGGCAGGAAGTAGGTGAACGGGTTCTTCCAGACCGGCCCGGTGTAGTCGTTCGAGCCGAAGACGAAGGCCCCCGGGTAGTCGAGCAGCGGCTGGAGGGCGCGCAGCACGCCGGACACGGCGCCGGGGTGCGCCATGTTGTCCCCGGTGACCACGACCAGGTCGGGGTCGAGGGCGGCCAGCGACGCCACCCAGCGCTGCTTGCGCCCCTGGTCGGGCATCATGTGCAGGTCCGACAGGTGCAGGATCCGCAGGGGCTCCGCGTCGGCCGGCAGCACCGGCACGTCGTACCGCCGCAGGGTGAACATGTTGCGCTCGACGAGTGACGCGTACGCCAGGGTCGCCGCGCCGAGGGCGGCGGTCCCGGTCGCGAGCCGGAATAGTGTGCGCTTTCGCATGGCGTTCAGGGTAGTTTCACCGACCATGAGCACGCTGAAGGACCGTCTGACCGCCGACATGCGCGCCGCCCTGAAGGCGCGCGACGAGCTGACCACCTCCACGCTGCGGATGGCGCTCGCCGCCGTCGGCACCGCCGAGGTCGCCGGCAAGGCCAAGCGCGAGCTCACCGACGACGAGGTGCTCGCGGTGCTGACCAAGGAGGCGAAGAAGCGCCGGGAGGCCGCCACCGCCTTCGGTGACGCCGGCCGCACCGAGCAGGCCGCGAAGGAGACCGCCGAGGGCGAGGTGCTGGAGCGTTACCTGCCGAAGCAGCTCCCCGACGCCGAGCTGACCGAGCTGGTCGCGGGGGCGCTCGCCGCAGGCGGCTTCACCGGCAAGGCGCAGATGGGCCCGGCCATGAAGGCGGCCCAGGCGGCGGTGGCCGGCCGGGCCGAGGGCGGTCGGGTCGCCGCCGAGGTACGCCGACAGCTCGGCCTCTGACTCCGGCCGCACCGACCCGCGTACGCGAAACGGGCGGGCACCCCGCGAAGGGTGCCCGCCCGTGGCGTTCGTGCGGCCGGCTCAGCCGCCGGGGCGGCCCGGCGGACGGCCGGGGTTGTTCGGCGGCCCGCCGTTGCCGGGCGTCGTGCCCGGGGTGGTACCGCCGCCGGAGCTGATCTGGATGGTCACCACGCCGCCCTTGATGGTGCGGCCGTCGGGGCTGGTGCCGGCAGCCTTGCCGGCGGGGCAGCTCGACGGGACCTTGATGTCGGAGATGATCGCGTCGAAGCCCTCCGCCTCGATCCGGGACTTCGCCTGCTGCGGGTCCAGGCACTTGACGTCGGGGATGCGGCGCTGGTCGCCCTCACGGATCTTCTGGCCCGGGGGCTCGAAGTTGATCCGCTTCTTGCCCTTCATGGCGTCGCGCAGCGTCTCGTAGACCGGCGGGTTGATGCCGTCCTTCTGCTTGTGCTTCATCTTGACGTTGGTCTGCGGCCAGTCCGGGTCGGCCATGATGCCCGCCACCGCGTACTGCTTGGTCATCGCGACGAGCGAGGCGGTCTTCTCCGAGTCGGTGGTGCCGGACTTGCCGGCCACCGGCGCGTCGACGGCCTGCTTGACCTCGGCGGCCGTACGGCTGCCGCCGCACCGGCTGGTGGAGGAGTTGTCACCGACCGGGCAGCGGGCGGCGTCGACGGCGGCGCGGGCCACCTCGGTGCTGACCCGCTTCTCGCAGCGCGGGTTGGCGATGTCGAGCTTCTTGCCCTCCGGGTCCTTGATCTCCTGCACCGGGATGGGCTCGCAGTACTTGCCGTCCGCCGCGAGGGTGGCGTAGGCGTTGGCCAGCTCCATCGGGGTGGTCTGCGAGACGCCCAGGGTGAAGGCACCCCAGTCGTGCGCGGCCTCCTTGGTGCCGCTCAGCCGGCGGTCCTCCGTGGTGCGGAACTGGATGCCGAGCCGCTTGGCCACGTCGACCACGTTCTCGGCGCCGACCTGCTGCTGGAGCGGCACGAAGTACGTGTTGATCGACTGGGCGAAGGCACTCCACATGTTCTGCACGCCACCGGCCTTCTTGCCGGAGTTGGTCGGGCAGTACAGGTTGGTGCCGGGGCAGGCTGCGGGCCCGGGCTGGATCCGGTATTCCGAGCGGAACTGCTGCGGGGCGTTGATCGTGTAGCCGAGCGGGATGCCCTTCTCCAGCGCCGCCACGATCGTGAAGATCTTGAAGGTCGAGCCGGCCTGGTAGCCCGTCAGGCCGTCGCCGCCGGTGAGCAGCGGGTTCACGGTGTTCGGGTAGTTGCCGAGCTTCTTCTTCTTGCGCTGCTTGGGGTCGCTGTGCGGCTTGTTGGCCGGCTTCTTCGGGTCGTCGAGCTTGAAGTTGCGGTTCACCGCCAGCGCCCGTACCCGGCCGGTGCCCGGCTCCACCACCGCGACCATGGCGGCTTCCTTGCTCTTCTCCGACTTGGCCTTGCGGACTGCCTTGTCGGCGCCCCGCTGGGCCTGCGGGTCAAGCGTGGTGATGATGGTGTAGCCGCCGCTCTTGAGCCGCCGCTCCCGGTCGTACGAGGTCGAGCCGAACGTCTCCTGCCCCATCCACCAGCGGTAGAAGTAGTCGCAGAAGAAGCCCCAGCCCTTCTCGTTGGTCGAGACGCAGCCGTTGGGGGCCCGCTTGCCGGTGACCTTGAGCTGGACGGCCTTCGCCGCGTCCGCCTCCTGGCGGGTGATGGCGCCGGTCTCGACCATGTTCTCGATGACGTAGTCGCGCCGGTCGACCGCCGCCTTGTAGCCGCTCTTGGTGGTCGGGTCGTTGGTGCTCGGCGCCTTCACCATGCCGGCGAGCATGGCCGCTTCCTCGATCTTCAACTTGCTCGGCGGCTTGTTGAAGTAGACCTGGCTGGCGGCGTAGATGCCGTACGCGCCGTTGCCGAACGCGGCGATGTTGAGGTAGCGCTCCAGGATCTCGTCCTTGGAGAGCTCCTTGTCGATCTGGATGGCGTAGCGCATCTCGCGCAGCTTGCGGGCGCTGGTGTCCTCGGTGGCCGCGACGACGTCCGCCGGGTGGCTCGCCGAGTAGGCGATGGCGAGCCGGACGTACTGCATGGTCAGCGTCGAGGCGCCCTGCTGGCTGGACGCGTTGGACTGGTTGTTGACGAAGGCCCGGGCGATGCCGTTGAGGTCCACGCCGTTGTGCTTGTAGAAGTCGTGGTCCTCGGCGGCGACGATCGCCTTCTGCATGATGGGCGCGATGTCGGCCAGCTTCACGTCGCGACGGTTCTCGTCGTACATGGTCGCCAGCGGGGTCTTGCCGTCGGAGGCGAGCAGGTAGCTGATCTGTGGCGCGCGGGCCACGGTCAGCTCCTTGGGTAGTGCGCCGAAGGTCTCGGCGCCGGCCTTCGCGGCAAGCCCGGACATCGCCACCGCGGGGAAGGCCGCCGCCGCGACCACCACGCCGGCCAACAGGCCACAGATGAGTAGCGATGCGGCGTTGGTCAGCACATTGTGGTCACGTTTCCGCATCCAGGTCACCTCGACAGGGTACGCGAGTAGGGAACGAGGGGCGCCGGGGCGTTCTTTCCCCATTTCCTGCGCGCGCCGACCTCGTTGTGCTAAACGCACGACCCCCGGTGCGTGGTTGCGTGGATCCGGCGCCGAGTCTCTCTCCTTCCGGGAGGGGCCCGCAGCGTTTTCACGGACTCCGACGGGGTAACCGGCGGTCGCGAAGCCCGGGAAGCCGGGAGTGTCCGGAATGATGGATTTCGCCGACAACGTTGCGTAATCAGTCGACTACAGAGCATGATGGTGGCGGCGACAGCGCCACATGTCGTCCGTGCCGCCTTGGGGAAGGCAGGCCGGGCGATCGGGGGGAATTGCCGGCTGGTCCGCGACGGGGTCGGTAGGTACTGCAAGGGGGGACGTGTACAGATGGGCATGATCACTGACTGGCCGTCGCTGGCGGCGTGTCAGAACGGGGACCCGGACGCGTTGTTCGTACAGGGCGCCGAACAGAACGTGGCGAAGCGGATCTGCCGGAGCTGCCCAGTTCGGTACGAGTGCCTGGCCGACGCGCTGGACAACCGGATCGAGTTCGGCGTGTGGGGCGGCATGACCGAACGCGAACGCCGCGCGCTGTTGCGCCGTCACCCCCAGGTGGCGAGCTGGCGCAAGATGTTCGAGGCCGCGATGAAGAAGAACGCCAAGGACAAGGCCGGCAAGGACAAGATCCTCGTCACCACCGCCGGCTGAGCGCCGTCACGGCCGGCTGATCGCCGCGCCGATCGTCCGCAGCCCGTCGACGTCGTGCACGTCGGCGGGCTGCGCCGTCACCGACACCGCCGGCACCGCCGGGAACGCCTCGGTGAACCGGGTCGCCACCTGTCGCTCGCGTACCGCCTGCTGGGCCAGCGCGGCGTGGGCCCGCAGCACGTCGACGGTGCCCTCGTGCCCGCCGAGGCCGGCCAGCCGCTCCGCGGCGGCCAGGCTCTCGGCCGCGTCGAGCGCCGGCACCGCCGAGCGGTGCACCCGGTTGAGCACCAGGCCCGCCAGCGGCATCTTCTCCTCGCGCAGCCGGCCCGCGAAGTAGGCCGCCTCCCGGACCGCGTCCGGCTCAGGCGCCGCGACCAGCAGGAACGCCGTCTCCCGGGCCTGGAGGATGCGGTACGTCTGCTCGGCGCGCTGACGGAAGCCGCCGAACATCGAGTCCAACGCGGCGACGAAGCCGGACAGGTCGGTCAGCAACTGGGCCCCGAGCACCTTCTGCACGACCTTGGAGAACATCCCGAACGAGGCCGTGACCAGGCTGAACATGCTCCGCCCGCCGGTACGCGCCGGGGCCAGCAGCAACCGCAGCATCCGCCCGTCGAGGAAGCGGGACAGCCGGGCCGGGGCGTCCAGGAAGTCCAGCGCCGAGCGGGACGGCGGGGTGTCCACCACGATCAGGTCCCACTCGCCCCGGGCGTGCAACTGGCCCAGCTTCTCCATCGCCATGTATTCCTGCGTGCCGGCGAAGGTCGAGCTCATGGCCTGGTAGAAGGGGTTGGCGAAGATCTCTTCCGCCTTCGCCCGATCGGTGTGCTGGAGCACCACGTCGTCGAACGTGCGCTTCATGTCGAGCATCATGGCGTGCAGCTCGCCGCCGCTGGCCTCGACGTCGATGCCCTTGACCTGGCGGGGGGTGTTGTCCAGCTCGGTCAGCCCGAGCGACTGGGCCAGCCGGCGGGCCGGGTCGATGGTGAGCACCACCGTACGCCGGCCGTGCCGCTCGGCGGCGCGCAGCGCGAGCGCGGCGGCCGTGGTCGTCTTCCCCACCCCGCCCGCCCCGCAGCACACCACGATCCGGACGCCCGGATCGGCGAGGATCTGGTCGACGTCCAGCTGCGGCGCCGCGTCTTCGGAAGGCACCAATCGAGCGTATCGGGCCGGGTCGGTCCTTGCGCCGTGCCGCTGGCAGGTGTGAGTCAATCGGCCCCGACGAGGGCCGCGGCGAGCCGGTCCAGGCCGGCCCGGTCCACCCCGTCGGGCAGCAGGGGCAGCTCCGTCATCGGCAGCCCCAGCTCCACCAGGTCGGCCCGGAGCGTCTCCTCCAACTCGCGGCGGACGGCCTGGTCGCGCGCCTCGGCGGCCAGCCCGGCGACGGTCTCCCGGTCGGTCGGCAGCCCGGCGGCGCGCAGCCCCCGTTCAAGTTCGGCGGCGGCCACCACCCGCCCGGCGGGCAGCGGCGGCCGGGCCCCGTTGACGATCACCCGACCCACCGGGAAGCCGAGCTGGGTCAGCTCGGCGATCGCGTCGACCGTCTCCTGGACCGGCATCTCCTCCAGCAGGGTGACGACGTGCACGGCGGTGATCGGGGAGCGCAGCAGGGCGGCGACCCCCTCGCTCTGGGTCTTGATCGGGCCCACCTTGGCCAGCCGGGCCGTCTCGGCGGTGACGTTGAGGAACCGGCCGATCCGCCCGGTGGGGGGCGCGTCCAGCACCACGGCGTCGTACGCGCGCCGCTGGCCGGCGGTGCGGGTGGTGGCCTCCTTCACCTTGCCGGTGAGCAGGACGTCCCGCAGGCCGGGGGCGATGGTGGTGGCGAAGTCGATCGCCCCGAGCTTGCGCAGTGCCCGGCCGGCCGCGCCGAGCTTGTAGAACATGTCGAGGTACTCCAGCAGGGCCTCCTCGGCGTCGACCGCCAGGGCCCGCACCTCCCCGCCGCCCGGCGCGTCGGTCAGGTGCCGCTCCTCGTACGGCAGCGGGTCGGTGCCGAAGAGCTGGGCGATGCCCTGCCGCCCCTCGACCTCGACCAGCAGCGTGCGCCGGCCGCCGGCGGCCAGCGCCAGGGCCAGCGCCGCCGCGACGCTGGTCTTGCCGGTGCCGCCCTTGCCGGTCACGACATGGAGGCGGGCCGGCCACTGGGTGCCGGCCGGGTCGGCCGGCGACTCTGCTGCTCGCACCCGTCGAGCCTATCCAGGCCGCCGGCTCAGGCGACCTCGCAGACCCACCAACCCGTCTTCTTCACCACGGTGAACCGCAGGTCCTGGTCGGCCACCTTCTCGTCGGCGGTGGTCATGGTGACCTTGGTGGTGACCGTGGCCCGGTCACCGGTCTGGTTGTCCACCTGCGGGGTGCTCCACCGGAACCGGGGGTTCTGGTGGGCCGAGACGTGCTTCTCGACCTCGGCCACCTTGGCCGCGATCTTCTTCTCGTCGCGCGAGGAGGAGCAGACCAGCCCGGCCGCCCGGTCGGCGTCACGCTCCTGGTAGACGGCCTTGAGGAACTCGTCCACCGCGACCGCCGGCTCCTTCGCCCCCTCGCCGCTCTCGGCGTCGCGCAGCGTCAGGAACGCCACGACGCCGCCGCCGGCGCAGAGCAGCAGGATCACGGCCAGGGCGATGGAGGCGATGAGCGCGCCGCGCTTCTTCTTCGGCGCGGCGGGCGGCTGGTGGGGCGGGTACCCGGGCGGGGCCGGAGGGAACGCCGGGTCCCGGGCGACGGCGGGGCCGGGCGGAACGGCGGCGGGGCTGCCGGGCGGGACGGCGGGGCCGGGCGGAGCAGCGGCGGGGCTGCCGGGCGGGACGGCGGGGGCGGCGGCCGGGCCGGGCGTCCCCGTGGCGTCGGGGGTCGCCGGGGGGTCCGGCTGGTCGGCCGGTCCGACGGGGCCACCGCTGGGTGGTTGGGTCATCTCATCCCCCGGGGTTGCGACGTCGTCGCCTGACCGGGCGACGTGCGTGATCGAGCTGGCGGCGAGCCGGCGAGCGCCCGTCCGACCGGAAGGGTAGCGGTCGGTTCGTCGCGCCGGGGGGTCGTGGGTGCCGTCAGTTTCCTTACCGACGCTGTGTCGCATATGTGACTTTGGGTGACCGGGTGTGCGCGTCCGGTTGGCGGGACTGTCGCCCCGGACCTACGTTCTCAGCGGCGCGGGGGCGGGCCAGGCGCAGCGTCCGGGCCCGAAGTGATGACGTGACCAGGTACAACGCCCGGAGGCAAGGCATGCGCGACGTGGACAACATCCCCCGAGGCCAGTTCCCGGCGGGCGACCGGGCGCGGCGGCCCGCCTCCTCGGGCGACGCCGAGGGCGGCGTCGGCCTGCCCATCAACGAGCGGTCGTACCGGCGGCTGGCCGAACCCGTCGAGGTGGTGCGCGTCCCCGGCCGGCCGGGCCCCGGGGGCCGGGACGAGGAGGAGCCCGGGTTCGTCATCCACCTGCCGATCCGGGTCGCCGACCTGAGGGCGGCCACGGCGCTGGCCGGGACCGTCGCCACCTCGCTGAGCTTCCTGGTCGAACTGGACGCCGGCGAGACCACCGTGTCGAGCACGGACGACCAGAACAACCGGCACCGCGTCTTCTGCGACCTGCTGCTGCCGGACCGCTCCCGCTGCCCCCAGGCGTACGAGCACGGCGGCCCCTGCGGGGAGGTGCCGGCGGCCCCGGAGCAGCGTCCCGCGCCCGGCCCGTCCGCCGGACCGTAGGCTGTGCGTCGAGAAGTCGAACTCCATCAGAGGGAGCCCTCCACCGATGCAGAAGTGGGAATACGCCACGGTCCCGCTGCTGGTCCACGCGACCAAGCAGATCCTCGACAACTGGGGCGAGGACGGGTGGGAACTCGTCTCCGTGGTTCCCGGTCCCAACCCGGAGCAGCTCGTCGCGTACCTGAAGCGGGCGAAGGCATGAGCAACGGTCCGCACGCGAAGCTCGCCGAGCTCGGGCACACGCTGCCCGAGGTGGTCCCGCCGGTGGCCAGCTACGTGCCGGCCGTCCAGTCCGGGCAGCACGTCTACGTCTCCGGGCAGCTGCCGATGGTCGAGGGGAAGCTGCTCGCCACCGGCAAGGTCGGCGCCGGCGTCTCCGCCGAGCAGGCCAAGGACCTGGCCCAGCGGTGCGCGCTCAACGCGCTGGCCGCGATCGACTCGCTGGTCGGCCTGGAGAACGTCGTGAAGGTCGTCAAGGTGACCGGCTTCGTCGCCGCCGCCTCCGGCTTCACCGCCATCCCGGGCGTGATCAACGGCGCGTCCGACCTGTTCGGCGCGGTCTTCGGTGAGGCCGGCCGGCACGCGCGCAGCGCCGTCGGCGTCGCCGAGCTGCCCCTGGACGCCCCCGTCGAGGTCGAGGTCGTCGTCGAGGTCTCCTGACCCGCGCCGCCTCCCCCGCGATCTGGCACTCCGCGCCTGGCAAAAGCCGTGAAGCGGTACGTATCGAGGGCCGGATCTGCAAGATCGCGGGGAGCGGCCAGCGGGGCCGTACGATCGCAGCCATGACCGGGCACTTCACCGCGCCGGCGGCGGCGCTCGCCGGCGAACTGCCGGACTGGGTGACGCTGCTGCGTGCCCCGAACCCGGGGCCGATGACGCTCGACGGCACCAACACCTGGGTGCTGCGCGCCCCCGGCCAGGAGCACGCCGTCGTCGTCGACCCGGGCCCGGCCGACGAGGGGCACCTGGCGGCGATCGCCGCGCTGGGGCCGATCGGCCTGGTGCTGATCACCCACGGCCACCCCGACCACACCGACGGCTCGCGCCGCCTGCACGACCTGCTCGACGGGGTGCCCGTACGCGCCGCCGACCCGACGCACACCATCGCCGGGGAGCCGCTGGCCGGGCCGGGGGAGGAACTCGGCGACCACGGGCTGAGCGTCCGACTCGTGCCGACCCCCGGGCACACCGGCGACTCGGTCTGCTTCCTGGTCGGGCACGGCGACGAGCGGGCGGTGCTGACCGGCGACACGATCCTCGGCCGGGGCACCACCGTGGTCGCCCACCCGGACGGGCACCTCGGCGACTACCTGGCCAGCCTGGAGCTGCTCTCCGCGTACCGGGGGATCACGGCGCTGCCGGGGCACGGCCCGGCGCTGGCCGACTGCGGCGCCGCCGCGGACTTCTACCTCGCCCACCGCCGGGCCCGGCTCGACCAGGTCCGGGCGGCGGTCGCCGGGGGCGCCGGCACCGCCGCGGAGGTGGTCGCGACGGTCTACGCCGACGTCGACCGGTCGCTGTGGTGGGCCGCCGAGTGGTCCGTACGGGCCCAGCTGGAATACCTGGGCCGGGAATCCGGCGGAGGCACCGCGGGGTTGGAGCAAGCGTGACCTGCCCGGTGTGCGGAACCGTCGCCGTGCCCGGCGCGCGGTTCTGCCACAACTGCGGCGCCGCGCTGCCGGCCGCCGCGACGCTGCCCGCGGCCGAACGCCGCGTGGTGACGGTGCTCTTCGGCGACCTGTCCGACTTCACCTCCTGGTCGGAGGACCTCGACCCGGAACGCGTCGGCGCGGTCACCGACCGGGTGCTCGCCGCCCTGGCCGGCGCGGTGAAGACGTTCGGCGGGCACGTCGACAAGCTCACCGGCGACGGGATCATGGCGGTCTTCGGCGCGCCGGTCGCGCACGAGGACGACGCCGAGCGGGCCGTACGCGCCGCGCTGTCGATGCAGCGGGCCGTCCGCCGGGTGCTCGACGACGAGCGCGGCGGCGGCGCGCCGCTCGGCCTGCGGGTCGGGCTGAACACCGGCGACGTGATCGCCGGCATCCAGGCCGCGATCGAGTACACGGTCATCGGCGACACCGTGAACACCGCCGCCCGGCTGGCCGACGCCGCCGCCGTCGGCGCGGTCTACGCGGGGGCGCGCACCTCCGCCGCCACCCGGCACGTCGCCTCCTGGCGGGCGCTGCGCCCGCTGCGGCTCAAGGGCAAGCGCGAGCCGGTCGAGGCGTACGAGCTGCTGGGCCTGCTGGACGCCCCGGGCACCCGGTCCGGCCTCGGCGACGAGGCCCCCTTCGTGGGCCGGGAGACCGAGATCGGGCGGGTCGCCGGCCGGCTGGCCGAGGTGATCGACCGCGCCGAGCCCCGGGTGCTGCTGATGACCGCCGAGGCCGGGATCGGCAAGTCCCGCTTCGCCGCCGAGGTGGAACGCCTCGCCGCCGGCTACGACGTCGGCGCCGGCCGGTACGCCGCGCACACCGGCGCCCGAGTGCTGTCGGTACGCTGCGCCGCGTTCGGCGAGCGGCGCCGGCTCGCGCCCCTGGCCGACCTGGTCCGGGCGGCGGTCGGCCTGCCCGGCGACCCCGCCACCGCGCTCACCCGCCCGGCCGTGGAGGAGCGCCTGCGCCGGCTCGGCCAGCGACTCAGCCGCTCCGGCGAGCCGGCCGCGATCACCACCGACCAGCTGCTGGCCCTGCTCGGGTACGCCGAACTGCCCGGTGGCGCGGCCGACCAGGGCGAGTGGGGCACCGCCCAGCCCGCCGACGCCGACGCCGTGCCGAACGCGGTCGCGGACCTGCTCACCGCGCTCGCCGGGGAGGCGCCCCTGGTGGTCGTCGTGGACGACCTGCACGACGCCACCGCCGAGACCATCCGGGCGCTCGGGGTCACCCTGTCCCGGCTCACCGGCCCGGTGCTGGTCCTGCTGCTCGGCCGGCCCGAGCTGGTGCGTACCGCCGGGGCGCTGACCCGGGTCGCGGACGCCGAGGTGCACGCGCTGCCGCCGCTGCGCGGTGCCGACGCGGCCCGGCTGCTCACCACCTACCTCGGCGGCGGCAGGCTGCCGCAGGCCGACGCCGACCGGCTGCTCGCCACCGCCCAGGGCAACCCGTTCTACCTGGCCGAGCTGGTCACGCTGCTGATGGAGCGGGGCGCGCTGACCGCCGTCGCCGAGCGCAACTCCCCGAGTCCGGGCAGCTGGCGGCTCGTGCCCGGCTCGCTCGGCAGCCGCCTGCTCTCCCGCGACCTGGCCGCGGTGCTCGCCGCGCGCATCGACGCGCTGCCGGCGGAGGCCCGCTCCGTGCTGCGGGACGCGGCGGTCGTCGGCGACACGGTGCCGGACGGCGCGCTGGAGGCGCTGCGCGAGCAGCGGGCCGGCCGCGACGGCCGGCCGGCGGCGGTGGTCGCCGTCGAGCTGGAACGGGCCGTGGAGGAGCTGCTGCAACGCCGGATGCTGCACCGCACCCGCACCGGCTACGCCTTCGCGACCCCGCTGATGCGGGAGGCCGCGTACGCCGGGGTGAGCAAGGCCGAACTGGCCGAGCGGCACGCGGCGCTGGCCCGCTGGGCCGCGGCGGATCCGCTGGCGGGGGCGGGCGCGCCGGGTGGCTTCACCGAGGCCGCCCGGGACGTCTTCGTGGCCCAGCACGTCGAACGGGCCGCCACGCTGGCCGACGCGGTCGGGCTGCGGCCGGACGCGCCGGCACGGGCCGTCGTCGGCCTGGGCGTCGCCGCGCTCGGCGGGGCCGCCCGCCGGTCGTTGCAGGCGGGCGAGCCCGCGCTGGCCGTGGAGTACGCCGAACGCGCCGCCGAGCTGGCCCGCGACGGGGTGCCGGCGGCGGACCGGGTGGTGCACGCGCGGGCGCTGCTCCAGGTCGGTCGCCCCGCCGACGCCCTCGCCTTCGCCGAGAAGATCGCCGCGAACGCCGGCGACGAGTCCGCCGTCCGGACCAGTGCGCTGCTGCTCGCCGGGCAGGCCCACCAGACCATGGGCGACCAGGCGCGCGCGGTGGCCTGCTGGCAGGAGGCGTTGCAGGTGGCCACGGCCGGCGGGCTGCCGACGCTGCGCGCCTCGGCGATGCGCCGCCTCGGCATGGCCGACTTCATCGCCGGGCGGCTGGGGCAGGCCAGCAGCCGGCTCGCCGCGTCGTACCAGGTCAGCCTCCAGGCGCAGGACCGCCGGGGGCAGGCGTGGTCGTTGCAGAACCTGGCCTGGGTGACCACCACCCGGGGCGACTTCGCCGGCACCGACGCGGTGCTCGGCCGGGCCGCCCGGCTCTTCGCCGAGCTGAAGGACCCGTACGGGCGGGCCTGGCTGCGCGGCACCACCGCCTTCGCGCGGCTGCTCGCCGGCCGGCTGCGCGAGGCGTGCCGGATGGCGCAGGTCTTCCTGCCGTTCGGCGAGCGGGTCGGCGAGTCGTGGGCGGTGGGCACGCTGCGCGCGGTCGAGGCGTTCGCCACCGCCGAGCTGGGCGAGCTGGCCGAGGCGGACCGGGGGGCCCGCCGCGCGTACCGGGAGTTCGCCGCCGCCTCCGACGACTGGGGGCGCGGGTTCGCGCTGGTCGTCCGGGGGGTCGTGGCGCGCGGGCTGGGCGAGCCGGGGCACGCCGCCGACCTGCTCACCGACGCGCTGTCGTACGCGGAGCGCACGTCGCACCCGCTGCTCACGGGGATGGCCGGCACGCTGCGCGGGTTCGTGGCGCTGGACCTGGGCGACTGCGAGACGGCCGAGCGGGACGCCCGGTCGGTGCTGACCGCCGTGGAGCCGCACAACCCGCAGGCGCCCGCGCAGGTGGGGCCCCGGGTGCTGCTGGCCACCGCCCGGTTGGCCGCCGGCGACTCCGCGACCGCCGTCGGGCTGCTCGCCCCGGTGGCCACCGCCGCCGCCACCGTGCCCTCGCTGCTCTTCTCCCGCCGCCAGACCATGGCCCGGTACGCGTCCGCGCTGCTCGCCCACGGCCAGTGCGAGCAGGCGTTGGACTGGGCGCGGCGGGCCGTCACCGTCCCGTCGGAGGACGTGCGCAGCCAGGTGGTCGCCGCGAGCGTGCTCGCCGAGGCGCTCGCGGCCTGCGGCCGGCACGAGGAGGCGCTGGCCTGCGCCGAGGAGGCGGTCCGCTTGGCGTACGCGACCGAGCAGCGCAGCGAGCGCCGCGCCGCCGACGCCCTGCGCGCCCGCCTCGCCACCCCCTAGGCGTGGGCGGCGAGGTCGGGCGGGGCAGGGGTCGGCGGTCGTCGGCGCTCAGGTGCCGGTAGGGGTACGGGAGCCGGTGCCGGCCGTGCCGCGGGTCGCGACGAGGCTCCAGCCGATGGAGACGGCGAGGGTGGCGACGATGACGCCGAGGGTCAGCGGGATGGGCAGCTTGCCCACCGGGGTCTCGGAGAGGACGAGCTTGACGCCGGCGAAGGCCAGCAGGAACGCCAGCCCGTAGTGCAGGTGCACGAAGCGGCGCAGCAGCCCGGCGAGGCAGAAGTAGAGGCTGCGCAGGCCGAGGACGGCGAAGGCGTTGGCGGTCCAGACGATGAACGTGCTGGTGGTGATCGCGAGGATCGCGGCCACGGAGTCGATGGCGAAGATCAGGTCGGTGGCCTCGACGGCGACGAGGACGATGAACAGCAGCGTCGCCGTACGCCGGCCGTCGATGCGGGTGAAGAACCTGCTCCCGTGGTAGCGGGCGTCGGTGGGGACGATCCGGCGGACGAGGCGGACGACGAGGTTCCGGTCGGGCTGCGTCTCGGCGTCGTGCCGGAAGGCCATCTTCCAGCCGGTCCAGACCAGGAAGGCGCCGAAGACGTACGCGGTCCAGAAGAACGTCTCGAGCAGTCCCGCGCCGAGGAGGATGAAGACGAAACGGAACAGCAGCGCGCCGACGACCCCCCAGAACAGCACCTTGTGCTGGTAGGCGGCCGGTACCGCGAAGTAGCTGAAGACCAGGGCGAACACGAAGACGTTGTCGACCGACAGGGCCTTCTCGATGAGGTAGCCCGCGAAGTAGGCACCGGCGGCCTCGTCGCCCTGCCACAGCCAGAGCAGGACGCCGAAGGCGAGGCCGGCGGCGATCCAGATCGCCGACCACGTGGCCGCCTCGCGCAGGCCGATGACGTGGTCGTCGCGGTGCAGCAGCAGGTCGACCGCCAGCATGGCGGCGATCGCGGCGGTGAGGGCCAGCCAGGCCCACCAGGGTACGGACATCGGGGCTCCCTTTGACCGGGCCGGCGCCGGGGCGCCGGCGTGCTGGCCGAAGGTCTCCCCGGACCGCCCGGTGCGGCGGTCCGCGCGACCGGGACCCGGGTGGGTCCGTACTGACGGCCGGCGCGTCCGGTGGCGGGTACTCCCCCTCGAACTACGTTTCATTATTCACGAAATATGGTTCGTCTGTCTAGTGCCCCGCCGCGCGGTCCGACCCCCGAAGTCTGGCGTTTCTGGGGATGCGGTGTGTCGGGGGTGGCCGATAGCGTGTCAGGTCCGAGGGGCGGTCGGGCGTGCGACCGCGTCGGGTCTGGGGAGGGCCGTCATGAGGTTGCCGCGTTCGGCCGCCGGATGGACGATCGCGGTCTTCGGCGTGCTGGCCCTGCTCATGGGAGCGGTCGGGCTGCTCTGGCCCGAGGCGCTGCTGCGCCTGCTCGGCCTCGAGGTGCCGGCGACGCGCGCCGCGGGCGACCACACCGGCACCTTCCTGACGGCCTCCTCGATGGCCTCGTTCAACATGGGGGTCTACTACCTGCTCGCCACCGCCACCGAGTGGCGCCCGTTCTTCCGCTTCACGGTGCTGTTCCGGCTGGTCACGTTCACGGTGTTCAGCATCGCGGTGCTGGCCGACGTCGCCCCCGGGCGGTTCTTCGGGGTGGCGCTCTGGGAGGGCCTCGGCGCGGCGGCGACCGCCGTCGGGCTCTGGTGGGACGGCCGTCGCGCGGGCCCCGGGGCGGTGGGTGCCAGGCGTGATTCCGCCGTCGGTGCCGTGCCGTCCGCCGATGCGGCTCACTGAGCCGCCGGTCCGATTGGGTATTTTCAGAGCTGTGACCGAGACCTCGCCCGGTGCCCTGCCGGTGCCCATCGTGCCCGGTCTGACCGATCTGCGCGTGTTTGCCCGAGGAGGCTACGCGACGATCTACAAAGCGACCCAGATCTCGGTGGGGCGCGAGGTCGCGGTCAAAGTGGAGAACCGCACGCTCGACAGCGAGCACGACCAGGCGCGCTTCCTGCGCGAGGCGCGGGCCGCCGGGCGGATGTCGTCGCACCCGCACGTGGTCGACCTCTTCGACGTGGGGGTCACGGTCGACCAGCACCCCTACCTGATCATGGAACTCTGCGACGGCTCGTACGCCGAGCGGATGCGGACCTCGCCGCTCGGGCCGGCCGAGGCGCGCGACCTCGGCGTCAAGATCGCCGACGCGATCGCCCACTCGCACGCCGCCGGGGTGCTGCACCGCGACGTCAAGCCGGCGAACATCCTCCACTCGCACTTCAACTCGGCGGTGCTGGCCGACTTCGGGCTGGCGGTCGTGGCCGAGATGCGTGACGCCTCGGTCGCCCTGGAGGTGCTCACCCCGGCCTACGCGCCGCCGGAGATGTTCAACCACAGCCCGCCGTCGCCCGCCGTCGACGTCTACGCCCTCTGCGCCACCCTCTACGCGGTCATGCACGGCCGGCCGCCGCGCTGGCAGTCCGAGCGCAACCCGAGCCTGATCACGGTGTTGGAGATGTTCCACCAGCCGGTCCCCGGCCTGCCCGGTGTGCCGCCCGAGATGATCGACGTGCTCCGGGCGGGGATGTCCAACGACCCCGGCGAGCGTCCCTCGGCCGTCGAGCTGCGCGACCTGCTGGCCGGCCTGCAACTCGGCCCGGCCGGCTCCCCGGTGGGCGGCACGGGCGTGCCCGGACCGGTCGGCGGCGGACCCGGTCCCGTCGGCCCGTACGTCGCCGACCACGTCTCCCGGCCCGCCCCGCGACCGCCGGTGGAGGACCTGCACCCCACGGTGCCCACGGTCGGTCGTCGGCGTCGGCGGCGCTGGTTCCTCGGCGGTGCCGGGATGGTGGCGCTGGCCGCCTCCGCCGGCGCCGGCGCGTGGCTGGGCGGCGCGGTGTCCGCTCCGGGCCCGGCGCCGACCGCCGACGTGGCGGCGACGAGCGTGGCGGCGACGAGCGCGGTGCTGCCCGCCTGCGCCCTGAAGGCCGGGCTGCCCGCCGGGGCGGGCTGCGCCGACGAGCTGGAGTGCTTCGGCCCGATGGTGGTTCGTGGTGCCCGGGCCCGGGCGACGCGGGTGCCCTGCGACGGCCAGCACACCTGGGAGAGCTACGCCGAGGGTGAACTCCCCGACACCCTGGTCGGTGCCGACCACGACGAGGTCAGCGCCGACGCGGGGGTGCGCCGGGTCTGCAACGAGACCACCTTCCGGCTCACCAGCGGGATCAGGATCGCCGACGGCTGGAACCTGGCGGTGCTGCCCCCGGCCGGGGCGGACACCGACCGGACGTACCGCTGCCTGGCCGGGCGCGGGCTCGACGCGCTCGCCTCACCCACCCTCACGGGCCGCTGAGCCGCCGCGCCCCCGGTGGCGCTCCCGCAGGGCGCGGACGGTCTCCCGGTGGTCGAGCGACTCCAGCGTGTCGGCGTCGACGCCGTAGAGCCCTCCGGCCGGCTGCCCCGGGCCAGCCGGCGTGGCGCCCGGTTCCGCCTCGTCCTCCTGCCGGGCCGCCGCCACGGAGACGGCCGCGATCATCGTCGAGAGGACGCAGAGCAGCGCCAGGGCCACCCCGACGAGATCCTGCCGGCCCCACACGATCAGCGTCACCAGCAGCGAGGCCGCCACCAGCGCCGCGACGACCGCCTTCGCCCGCGCGTCGGGCCTCGGAATTCCCACCCGTCCAGGATGTCCGAGCGGAGCCCGCTGTCAACCGGGTCGCCGGCACCGGATGCGATGATCTTCGTTCGAAGATCGTCGCCCGTGGGAGAGGAGTGCCGGTGACCCGCGTCCTCCGGATCGTCGCCACCGTGCTGGTGTCGGGTGCGCTGGCCGCGTGCGGAGCGGACGGGACGCCGGAGCCGGCGACCGCGCCGCCCTCCGCGAGCGGCGCCCCCTCGCCCGCCGCCCCCTCGCTGTCCGCCCCCTCGCCGTCCGCCCTCTCGCCGTCCGCCACGCCACCGTCCGCGGGCCCCGCCTCGCCGGCCGCCGGTCGCGGCGGGTACGCCAACCCGGACGAGGCGATCGCCGCGCACCTGTCGGCCGTCCCGGGGGTCCGCTACCTCGGCCTGTGCAAGAACGCCAGGCGCGACCCGGCGGCGGTCTGCGCCCTCCGGATGGGCTTCGTCGAGCGCGACGAGGTCTACGGGCTGGGCGCCCCGCACAGCGACGTCGTCGGCTTCCTGCTGGTGCGCGACGGGCCCGACGGCTGGCGGGTGGCAGCCGAGTACGCGCCGGGCGGCGGGACGCCGGCGCCGCCGTGGATGGCCGGGGTGGGGTGACCCGGGGCGCGCGGAGGGCATAAAGCGTCAACGGTGAATTATTCGTTACATCGTCTTGCCGGATTGTCGGATATATAGCCACTCGCCGGCCTGCGGCCCTGTCGCCCGCTCCCTAGAGTGACGGAGGTCGAGCCACGGCTCGACCGTCCTGTTCGCCCACCGGAAGGCGTCCACATGCCACGACGAAACCGGTCCATCGCCGCCGCGGGGATCGCCGGCATCCTCCTCGCCGGCGCCGCGGTCGCACCCGCCGCCGCCGCACCGTCCCCCGCCGGCGGGGACCGTCCCGTCACCTCCGACCGGACCAGCCCGCAGGAGGCCCGCCGGGTCGACCGGGTGCCCACGCCCACACTGGACTGGTACGCCTGCTACGAGTACGCCGAGTGCGCCACCGTCCGGCTGCCCCGCGACTACGACCAGCCGAACGGTCCCACGACGGAGGTCGCCGTGCTGCGGGTCAAGGCACGCGACCAGCAGCGGAAGATCGGCAGCCTCTTCGTCAACCCGGGCGGCCCCGGCGGCTCCGGCGGCGAAATCGCGCTCGCCGCGCCGTACTTCCTCGGTGACGAGGTGCTCGACCGCTTCGACGTCGTCGGCGTCGACCCGCGCGGCGTCGCCGCCAGCCAGCAGGTCAGGTGCTTCCCCTCCGTAAAGGAGCAGACCCGGGCGTACGCCGGGCTGAACGTCGCGTTCCCGTGGACGAAGGCTGAGGAGAAGGCGTACGTCGCCTCCTCGAAGGCCGTCGGCAAGGGCTGTTCCACCACGGGCCGGCCGCTCACCGGCGCGATGTCGACCGCCGAGGTCGCCCGGGACATGGACGTGCTGCGCCGCGCCGTGGGCGACCGGAAGCTCACCTTCCTCGGCTTCAGCTACGGCAGCATCCTCGGCCAGTACTACGCCAACATGTTCCCGGACCGGGTCCGCGCCCTGGCGATCGACGGCGTGCTGAACCCGAACGAGTGGGTCGGTCAGGGCAGGGCGCGCAGCCTGTCCCAGGAGGAGCGGATGCGCAGCGCGCAGGGCGCGTACAAGGCGCTGCGGGAGATCCTGGTGCGCTGCGACAAGGCCGGCGCGCAGGCGTGTGCGCTGGCCGAGGGCGACCCCGTCGCGTCGTTCGACCTGGTCGCGAAGCGGCTGCGGGCCAAGCCGGTGGTGATCGAGGACCCCGACCTCGGCCCGCTCACCATCACGTACGCCGACTTCGTCGCCGCCAGCCTGGGCGCGCTCTACGGCCCGGCGGGCTACGCCGAGGTCGTCGACCTCACCGCCGCCCTGCTGGTGCTCACCGACCCGGCGTCGTCCCCGGCCGCCCGCCGCCCGGCGACGGCCGACGTGACCCGGCAGGCCGCCAAGGCCCGCGAGCAGGCCCGCCGGTACGACTTCCCGTACAACAACGGGTTGGAGACCTTCCTCGGCGTGGACTGCACCGACGCGTATCACCCGAAGGACGCCGGCTCGTTCCCGGCGCTCGCCGCGAAGGCCGACAGGCGCGACCCGTACTTCGGCCGGCTCTGGACGTGGGCCACCTCGCCGTGCGCCCGCAAGACCTGGACCGTGCGGGACGAGGACGCCTACACCGGGCCGTTCAACCGGCGGACCGCCGCGCCCGTGCTGGTGGTGGGCAACTACTGGGACCCGGCGACCAACTACCGGGGCGCGGTCAGCTCGGCCCGACTGCTGCCGAACAGCCGCCTGCTCAGCAGCGACAGCTGGGGGCACACCGCGTACGGGACGTCGGCCTGCGTGACCGGCGCCGTCGACGCGTACCTGCTGCGCGGGGCGCTGCCGGCCAACGGCAAGGTCTGTGTGGGCGACGTCCAGCCGTTCGCGGAGCTGCCGGCGGCGCCGGAGGCGACCCGCCGCGCGGAGGCGTCGAAGGGCGCGCTGGCCGCCGAGGGTGCCCCCGGGCGGGGCGAGCCGAAGCGGCTTCCGCCGGTGGTGGCGCCGCTGCCGGCGGTCGGCACGCTGACCGTCCGCTGAGGACCCGGGGTGCGGCGGGCGATCGGGCGCCCGCCGCACCCCGGCCCGCCCTGCATCCCACAAGGGGCCCGCTGGAGGCCCGCGAGGTGCCGCCGGCCCTCAGTCGGCGGGTCAGTAGGACTTGTCCTGGCCGAGGACGTGCTGGGCGACGAAGTTGAGGATCATCTCGCGGCTGACCGGGGCGATCCGGCCGGCGCGCACCGCGCCGAGGAGCGTGGCGACGCCGTACTCGGTGGTCATGCCGGCCCCGCCGAGCACCTGGACGGCCGTGTCGACGGCCAGCGCCGCGGCCTCCCCGGCGGCGTACTTGGCCATGTTGCCGGACACCCCGGCCTCCAGGTCGCGGCCCGCGTCGTAGAGGGTGGCCGCCTTGTGGATCATCAGGCGGGCCAGTTCGACCTGCACGGCGGCGTGCGCGAGCGGATGGGCCACGCCCTGGTGCGAGCCGATGCTCCGGCCGCCCCAGACCTTGCGGGTGGCCGTGTACTCGCTGGCCCGCTCGATGGCGTACCGGCCGGTGCCGGCGCCCATCGCGGCGACCGTGATCCGCTCCGGGTTGAGCCCGGCGAAGAGCGCCGGCAGGCCGGCGTCCAGCGACTCGCCGACCAGTGCGTCGGCGGGCACGCGCACGTCGTCGAGGTAGAGCAGGAACTGGTTCTCCGGGGACACGATCTCCATGTCCAGCTTGGAGCGGGTCAGCCCCGGCGCGTCGGTCGGCACCACGAACAGCGCCGGCTTCAGCTTGCCGGAGACCGCATCCTCGGTCCTCGCCACCACCAGCACATACGAGGCCTCGTCGACGCCCGAGATGTAGCACTTGCGGCCGGAGAGCAGCCAGTCGTCGCCGTCGCGGCGGGCCACCGTGCCGAGCCGGTGGAAGTTGGAGCCGGCCTCCGGCTCGGTGATCGCGAAGACCACCTTCAGCGAGCCGTCGGCGAAGCCCGGCAGGAAGCGCTTGCGCTGCTCCTCGGTGCCGTGCCGGGCGATCACCGTGGCCGCGATGGCGGGGGAGACCACCAGCAGCAGCAGCGGGCAACCGGCCGCCGCCAGCTCCTCGCAGACGATGGCCAGCTCGGTGATCCCGCCCCCGCCACCGCCGTACTCGGTGGGGATGTTGACCCCGAGGTAGCCCAGCCGACCGGCGTCGTCCCACAGCTCGGTGGTGTGCTCGCCGGCCCTGGCCTTGGCGACGAAGTAGTCGTGGCCGTACCGGCGGCCGAGGGCGCGGACGGCGTCGCGGAGCTGGTCCTGCTCGGGGGTGAGGTCGAAGTTCATCGGGGGGCCTCCAGGATCACTCGGGGTTGACCACGGCCAGCACGGCACCCGTGTCGACCTGCCCGCCGGTCGCGACCGGAAGCTCGGCGACCACGCCGTCGGCCGGGGCGAGCACGGGATGTTCCAGCTTCATCGCTTCCAGCGTCAGCAGCAGGTCGCCGGCCGCCACCCGCTGACCGACCTCGACGTGCACCCGGGTCACCGCGCCGGGCAGCGGCGCGACCAGCGAACCGGCCGCCAGCTCGGTGGTGGGATCGGGGAAGCGCGGCAGCTCGGCGAGGCTCGCCGCCCCGTCCGGGCCGTCCACGAAGACCTCCGAGGACACCCGGTGTACGCGGTACGCGCGCCGCACCCCGTCGACGTCGAGCACCACCCGGTCCGGGGCGGCCTGGACCAGGCTCACCGCCGGCGTCGGTGCGTCTGCCGCCGTCTCGTGCGACGTCGGCCCGGCCGCCGTGGCCGTCTCGTCCGGCGTCGGCGTCGGCCCCGGGGCCGCTGCGTCCGTGGGCGGCCCGTCGGTGCGGGCGGCGGAGCCGGCACCCGGCGAGGCCGACCACTCGGCGAGGCCGCCCGAGCGGTCCAGGCGGTAGCGGACCTCGATCTCGCCGTCCGGGCCGGTGAACCGGGTGACCTGCGGGAACGCCGGCACGTTGCGCCAGCCCGAGGGGAGCCCGGCCAGCACCGGCGCCGAGGCGCGGCGGGCGGCGGCGGTGGCCAGCGCGGCAGCCAGGGCCGCCAGGGGGAGCCGGTCGGCGGGCAGCAGCGGGGCGAAGACCTCCGGGTGCCGCTCCAGGAAACCGGTGTCGAGGTCCACGGCCGCGAATTCCGGGCTGCGCAGGACGCGGACCAGCAGGTCCCGGTTGGTGGCGACGCCGTGCAGCTCGGCGCGGGCCAGCGCGCCGGCCAGGGCGCGGGCCGCCTCGGCGCGGGTGGGTGCCCAGGCGATCACCTTGGCGAGCATCGAGTCGTAGTGGACGCCCACCACCGAGCCGTCGACGACACCCGAGTCCAGGCGCAGGCCCGGCCCGGCCAGCGGGCCGAACTCGGCCGCCACCCCGGGCACCGCGAACCGGTGCAGGGTGCCCGTCGCCGGACGGTACCCCTGCGCGGGGTCCTCGGCGCAGAGGCGTACCTCGATCGCGTGGCCCTGTGCCGGCGGGGTCGCCGCCGCCGGCAGCGGCTCGCCCTCGGCGACGAGCAGTTGCAGCCGGACCAGGTCCAGGCCGGTGGTCAGCTCGGTGACCGGGTGCTCGACCTGGAGGCGGGTGTTCATCTCCAGGAAGTAGATCTCCCCGTCGGGCGCGAGCAGGAACTCCACCGTGCCGGCGCCGACGTAGTCGACCGCCCGGCCGGCGGCCACCGCAGCGGCGTGCAGCCGCTCCCGCACCTCGGCGGGGAGGACCCCGGGTGCCTCCTCGACGATCTTCTGGTGGCGGCGCTGGATGGAGCAGTCCCGCACGCCGAGGGCGACCACCGTCCCGTGGGTGTCGCCGAAGATCTGCACCTCGACATGCCGGCCCCGCTCGACGTACCGCTCGATGAAGACCGTGCCGTCGCCGAACGCGCCGGCCGCCTCGCGGCGCGCGGACGCGACGGCCTCGGCCAGCCCGGCGGCGTCCCGGACGACGCGCATGCCGCGCCCGCCGCCCCCGGCGGACGCCTTCACCAGCACCGGGAAGTCGGTGATCTCGTCGGCGTCGGTCCAGGTGGGCAGCATCGGCACGCCCGCCTCGGCGAGCAGCGCCTTCGCCGCCATCTTGTCGCCCATCGCGGCGATCGCCTTCGCGGGCGGGCCCACCCAGGCCAGCCCCGCGTCGGTCACCGCCGCGGCGAACTCGGCATTCTCGGCGAGGAAGCCGTAGCCGGGATGCACGGCGTCCGCCCCGGTCCTCCGGGCCGCGTCGAGGATCAGGTCGATGCGCAGGTACGTCTCGGCGGGCGTGTTCCCGGGCAGCCGCACGGCGTGGTCGGCCTCGGCGACGAACGGCGCGTCGGCGTCGGCGTCGGAGTGCACGGCCACCGTCTCGACGCCCAGCGCCCGGCAGGTGGCGAAGACCCGGCGGGCGATCTCGCCCCGGTTCGCCACTAGAAGTCTCCTGATCACTGAGCCTGCCTCTCGATCGCATTCATCGGGCGCACTGCCGCCTCACATCCGGAAGACGCCGAAGCCGTCAGCGCCCCTGACCGGTGCGTTGTGGATCGCCGACAGGCAGAGCCCGAGGACGGTACGGGTGTCGCGGGGGTCGATCACCCCGTCGTCGTAGAGCCGGCCGGAGAGGAAGAGCGCGCCGGACTGCGACTCGATCTGCTGCTCGACCATCATCCGCATGGCGGCGTCGGAGTCCTCGTCGTAGTCGCGGCCCCGGGCGGCGGCGGCCTGCCGGGCCACGATGGACAGCACGCCCGCGAGCTGCGCCGGCCCCATCACCGCCGACTTGGCGTTGGGCCAGGTGAACAGGAACCTCGGCTCGTACGCCCGCCCGCACATGCCGTAGTTGCCGGCGCCGTAGGAGGCGCCGAGGTTGACCGTCAGGTGCGGTACGGTCGAGTTCGACACCGCGTTGATCATGAGTGCGCCGTGCTTGATGATGCCGCGCTGCTCGTACTCGGTGCCGACCATGTAGCCGGTGGTGTTCTGGAGGAAGACCAGCGGGGTGTCGGCGGCGTTGGCGAGCTGGATGAACTGGGCCGCCTTCTGTGCCTCCTCGCTGAACAGCACGCCCCGCGCGTTGGCCAGCACCCCGACGGGGTAGCCGTGCAGCTCGCCCCAGCCGGTCACCAGGGCGGTGCCGTAGCCGGGCTTGAACTCGTCGAAGGCGCTGTCGTCGAGCACCCGGGCCAGCACCTCGCGCGGGTCGAACGGCACCTTCAGGTCGGCGCTGGCGATGCCGAGCAGCTCCTCGGGGTCGTACCTGGGCGGGGCCGGGCGCGGGTTGCGCGGCGCCGGGCCCTGCTTGCGCCAGTTCAGCCGGCGTACGCACTGCCGGGCCAGCCGGATGCCGTCGCGCTCGTCGGAGGCGAGGAAGTCGGCCAGGCCGGACGTCGTGGCGTGCATGGCCGCCCCGCCGAGGGACTCGTCGTCGGTGACCTCGCCGGTGGCCATCTTCACCAGCGGCGGCCCGGCCAGGTAGACCTGCGAGCGGTCCCGGATCATGATCACGTGGTCGGACATCCCCGGCACGTACGCGCCCCCGGCGGTGGCGTTGCCGAAGACCACGCTGACCGTGGGGATCTTCGCGGCCGAGAGCCGGGTCAGGTCGCGGAACACCCGCCCGCCCGGGATGAAGATCTCCGCCTGGGTGGGCAGGTCCGCGCCGGCCGACTCGACCAGGTTCACCATCGGCAGCCGGTTGGCCAGGGCGATCTCGCCCGCCCGGCGGGTCTTCGCCAGCGACCACGGGTTCACCGCGCCGCCGCGTACCGTCGGGTCGTTCGCGACGACGAGACACTCGACGCCCTCGACGACGCCGATGCCGGTCACCACGCTGGCGCCGACCGGGAAGTCGGTGCCGTACGCGGCCACCGGCGACAGCTCCAGGAACGGGCTGTCCGGGTCGAGCAGCAGCTCGATCCGCTCCCGGGGGAGCAGCTTGCCCCGCTGATGGTGCCGCGTCACGTACTTCTCGCCACCCCCGGCGCGGGCCTTGTCGAGGGCCGCGTCCAGCTCGGCGAGGCGCTCCAGCAGCGCCTCCCGGTTGGCGCGGTGCCCCGGCGAGGACGCGTCGACCGCGCTGCGCAGTGTCGTCACAGGCCCATGCCCTTCGCGATGATCTCGTTCATGATCTCGGTGGTGCCGCCGCCGATGCCGAGGATCCGGGCGTCGCGGTAGTGCCGCTCCACCTCGGCGTCGCGCAGGTAGCCGTAGCCGCCGTGCAGTTGGAGCGCCTGGTCGACGACCTCGGCGCAGGCCGCCACCGCGACGTTCTTCGCCATCGCCACCTCGGTCACCACCGGCTCGCCGGCGGCCACCCGCGCCGCCACCTCGTGCACGTACGCCCGGGCCGCCTCGGTGCGGGTGTGCATCTCGGCCAGCCGGTGCCGGACCAGTTGCCGGCTCGCCAGGGGACGGCCGAACGTGGACCGGTCCCGGCACCAGCGCACCGCCAACTCCACGCAGCGCTGGGCGGTCGCGTACGCCTGGGTGGCGAGCGAGAGCCGCTCCGCGGCGAAGTTCTGCATGATCGACAGGAAGGCGGTGTCCTCCGCGCCGACCCGGTTCGCCACCGGCACCCGGGCGTCGGCGAACGACAGCTCGGCGGTGTCGGAGCAGTGCCAGCCGAGCTTCTCCAGCCGGCGCCCGACGGTGAAGCCGGGGGTGTCCTTGTCGATCACCAGCAGGGTCAGGGCGCCGCTGCCCGGGGGCAGGGTGCAGAGGGCGGTGGTCACGAAGTCGGCCCGTACGCCGCTGGTGATGTAGGTCTTCGACCCGTTGACCACGTAGTGGTCGCCGTCCCGCCGCGCGTGGGTGCGGATGCTCGTCACGTCCGAGCCGCCGTCGGGCTCGGTGATCGCCAGCGCGCCGATCATGGTGCCGGCCAGCGTCGGCCGGACGTACCGGTCGATCAGCTCCGCGTCGCCGGAGGCGACGATGTGCGGCAACGCGATGCCGTGCGTGAAGAGCGCGGCGATCAGCCCGGACGAGCCGCCCGAGCGGATGATCTCCTCGGTCACGATGATCGAGTCGAGCAGGTCCCCGCCGCTGCCGCCGACGGCCTCCGGGAAGCCGATGCCGAGCAGGCCGAGCTTGGCGGCGGTGGCGTGCAGCTCGCGGGGGATCTCGCCGGCCCGCTCCCAGTCGTCCAGGTGCGGCAGCACCTCCCGGGCGACGAAGGCCCGGGTCAGCTCCCGCAGCTGTCGGCGCTCCGGCGTGTCCACGATGGTCATCGGCCCTCCCCGGGTGTCGCGTCGCCGGCCCGGCTGCCCGGGCCGGACATGAGGTCCGCCGGCAGGTCGACGAGCCGGGAGCGGAGCAGCTCGCCGAGCGCCTTGGCCTGCGGATCGAACCGGGTGGAGGCGGCCACCCCCTGCCCGAGCAGGCCCCGGACGACGAAGTTGACGGCCCGCAGGTTCGGCAGCTCGTACCGCTCCACGGCCAGCGGCGCGGTCTCCGGCAGCAGCTCGCGCAGTCGGGCGGTGGTCAGCCAGCCGCGCAGCCACGACCAGGTCGCGTCCGTGCGGGCCCAGACGCCCAGGTTGGCGTCGCCGCCCTTGTCGCCGGAGCGGGCCCCGACCAGCTCGCCGAGCGGCGCGCGCCGGGTGGGCCGGTCGGCCGGCGGCGGGTCCGCCTCCGGCGGGTCGGCGGCGGGCGCCGGCTCGTCCGCCGGGGCGGCGGTGCGGGCCGGCGGCGGGATCGGCACCCGCTCGCCGGAGGGGAGCACCGCGACGTGCGGCACCGCGTCCTGCGGCACGGCGTCGGCGGTGAACACCCCGTAGGGCGCGGCGTCGCCGGGCAACGTGGTCAGGGTGCAGCCGGGGTACGAGGCCAGGGCCAGCTCCACCGCGGCGGCCGAGAACGCCCGCCCGGCCCGCGCCTTGTCGCCGTCGCGCAGGTGTACGTGCAGCAGCGCGCTCGCCGCCTCGGTGTCGGCCGCGTCCGCGTGGTCGGTGCGGGCCAGCGTGAACTCCAGCCCCTCCGTCCCGACGGCCGCCTCGACCTGATCGCGGACCAGGGCCGCCTTGGCGGGGATGTCGAGCCCGCACAGGACGAAGGTCATCGAGTTGCGGAACCCGCCGAGGTTGTTGACGCCCACCTTGAGGGTGCCCGGCGGGGGCGTGCCCCGCACGCCGCTCACCCGTACGCGGTCCGGCCCGTCGGCGGCCAGTGCGACGGTGTCCAGCCGGGTCACCACGTCAGGCCCGAGGTAGGCCGGGCCGCCGACCTCGTAGAGCAGCTGGGCGGTGACCGTCTCCACGGTGACCGCGCCGCCGGTGCCGGGGTGCTTGGTGATCACGCAGGAGCCGTCGGGGTGCAGCTCGGCGACCGGGAAGCCGGGGCGCCGCGCGCCGTCGGGCAGCTCGGTGAAGAAGCTGAAGTTGCCCCCCGTGACCTGCGCCCCGCACTCGACCAGGTGACCGGCGACGGTCGCCCCGGCCAGCGCGTCCAGGTCGTCGCGGCGCCAGCCGAAGCGGGCGATCGCCGGACCCACCACCAGGGACGCGTCGGTCACCCGGCCGGTGACCACCACGTCCGCCCCGCCGTCCAGGCAGGCGGCGATGCCGTACGCGCCCAGGTAGGCGTTCGCCGTCAGCGCGTCGGGACGGGCGAGGGCGTCGCCCTCGACGTACCCGACGCGGACGGTCAGGCCGAGCCGGTCGGCGAGCGACCCGATGGCGGCGGCCAGGCCGGCCGGGTTCAGCCCGCCGGCGTTGGTCACGAGCCGCACGCCCCGGTCCAGGGCGGTGCCGAGGCAGCCCTCCAGTTGGCGGAGGAACGTCTTCGCGTAGCCGAGGGAGGGGTCGCGCAGCCGGTCCCGGCCGAGGATCAGCATGGTCAGCTCGGCCAGGTAGTCGCCGGTCAGCACGTCCAGTTCGCCGCCGTCGAGCATCTCCCGCCACGCCGTCGACCGGTCGCCGTAGAAGCCGGAGGCGTTGCCTACCCGGAGCACGCCGCTCACGCCGCCACCCCGCCCGCCGCGTCGCTTCCGGGGGCCGTCGGTGGGCGGCCGGGGCCGGGTGGGCCGGCGAAGGCCTGCGCGACGTCCAGCCACGCGTCGGCGACCGGGCCGGTCACGGTCAGCGCCAGGTCGGCGCGGTGCCTGCGCTGGGTGACCAGCAGGCAGAAGTCGAGCGCCGGACCGGTGACCCGGTCGGCGGCGTCGGCCGGGCCGTACGCCCAGATGTCGCCCTCCGGCGCCGTCAACTCGACGCGCACCGGCGCCGCCGGCACCGGCCGGCCGTGGGCGGCGAAGCTGTGGCCGAGGGTACGGAAGCCGAGGTGTGCGACGTGCCGCAACCGGTCGGTGCCGGGGCGGGCCACCCCGAGGGCGTCGGCCACGTCCGTGCCGTGCGCCCAGGTCTCCATGATCCGGGCGGTGGCCATCGAGGCGGCCGACATCCGGGTGCCGAACCAGGGCAGCTTCCCGCCCGCCGGCACGCGGGCCAGCGCGTCGGCGAGCGCCGCCCGGCCGGCCCGCCAGCGGGGAAGCAGCTCGCCCGGCGGGGCGAGGAACTCCTCCGCGCCGGAGTCGACGAGCCGGGCGGGGTCGGGGGCGGCGAGTACGGCGGCGAGGAACGCCTCGGCGTCGGTGGCGGCGAGCAGCGCCACGTGGTCGGTCCAGGCGAGGTGGGCGATCTGGTGCCCGACGCTCCAGCCCGGCGACGGGGTGGCCCGCCCCCAGCCGGCCGACGCCCGGCCGGTCACCAGGTCGTCGAGCTGCTCGGACTCGTCGGTCAGGTCCGCGAGCAGGTCCTTGAGGTCGACCATGGTGCCTCCGGGGGCTGGGCGGGCCGGTCAGGGCGGGCGGTCAGGGGGTGAGCAGGGTGGCGAGCTGGCGCTTCCAGGTGTGCAGCAGGGCGGCGCGGCGGGACGAGTCGTCGTTGAGCAGGTTGGCCACGCCGAGCCCACGGAGCAGGTCGAGGGTCGCCTGCACCGCCTCGCGTACGCCCGGACGGCGCTCGTCCACGTCGAGCAGCGCGACGGTGAGCCGGTGCATCTCGCGGCCGACGCGGGCCTCGAGCGGCACCAGGGCCTCGCGCAGCTCCCGGTCGGTGCGGGCGGCGACCCAGAGTTCGAGGGCCGCGACGAAGAGCGGGCCGGTGAACGCCGCGCCGAGCAGGTCGATCACCCGGTCGAGCCGCTGCGGGCCGGGCGGTAGCGCCTCGGCCTCGGTGCGCAGCTCCTCCGCCCGCCGCTCGGCGAGGTGGGCGACGGCGGCGGTGACCAGCGCGGCCTTGGTGGGGTAGTGGTGCAGCTGGGCGCCGCGCGAGACGCCGGCCCGGGTCGCGACGACGGTGGTGGTGGTGCCGGACCAGCCGTGCTCGACCAGGCACTCGACGGTCGCCTCCAGCAGGCGGGCCTGGGTGGCGCGGCTGCGCTCCTGCTGAGGGACGCGGGTCGATGCGGGCACGGGGACAGCGTGCCGCCCCGGAAACAAACAGTCAAGACTGACTTTTTCTGGGCGAGGTCGGATGGCGCCGGGTGACGCCCCACCGTGGAGAGGTCTCGGCGGCGTCCACCCGGAAGGGCGACCGTCTCCGCGCGCGGGTCAGGACGGCGGGGCGGTGTACGGCGGTGGGGGAACCCTCAGCCCCGGATGCGGGCCCGCCCCGTCGGCAACGCTCAGCGGCCGTCGCGCGGGGCGAACACCGCGAGGGCCGTGGCGTCGCTGTGTCGGGAGCGCAGGTACTCGTCCGCCCACCCGGCGGCGTCGGGGAAGCCCGACTCGGCCGTCACCCGGGCGCAGGCGGCGTCCACGTCGAAGGGGGTACGCCGCAGGTCCACCCCGGGCCCGAGGAGCGCCCAGTAGGCGCCGGGACCGCCGTAGGGCATCCCGACGCTGCCCGGGTTGACGATCAGCCGCCGGTCGGCCAGCCGGGTGAACGGCATGTGGGTGTGCCCGCAGACGACCGTGCCCACCTCGGCCGGGACGTCGGCGAGCACCTCCGCCCAGCGTTCCATCCGGGAGTCGACGAGCACGACCTCCTCGTCGTCGCGCGGGGTGGCGTGGCAGAACAGCACCGGGCCGAGGCCGGTGACCTCCAGGGTGACTGTCAGCGGCAGCGCCGCCAACCGGGCCACCTGGTCGTCGCGGAGCTGCTCCGCCGCCCAGTTGGAGACGTCGATCGGGGAGGGGCGGCCGGCCCGCGCCTGCACCAGCTCGCGGTCCGCGTTGCCCCGTACCCAGCGGGCCCGGTCGCCCAGGCCGGCGAGCACGTCCAGCACCTCGACCGGCTGCGGGCCGGCCGCGATGTCGCCGGTGAGCACGATCAGGTCGGCGGCGGCGACGTCCGGCTCGGCCAGTACGGCCTCCAACGCCGGCAGCGCACCGTGGATGTCGGAGAGAACGGCCACCCGGTCCAGCATCGCTCCACCGTGCCCGCCGGGCGGGCACGGTGTCCAGCGATTCTGCCCCGGGCAGACAGAGCCCGGGGCAGCCCAGCCGGGTGCGTCAGACGCGGGCGCGGCGGGCCAGGCGCTCCGGGTCGAGGATGATGATGCTCTTGCCGTCCAGCCGCAGCCACCCGCGCGAGGCGAAGTCGGCCAGCGCCTTGTTGACGGTCTCCCGGGAGGCGCCGACGAGCTGGGCGATCTCCTCCTGGGTGAGGTCGTGGGTCACCCGCAGCACCCCGCCGTCGCGGGTGCCGAAGCGGCCGGCCATCTGGAGCAGGTTCTTGGCGACGCGGCCGGGCACGTCGGTGAAGATCAGGTCGGCCAGGGAGTCGTTCGTGCGCCGGAGCCGGCGGGCGAGCACCCGCAGCAGCTGCTCGGCGATCTCCGGGCGGTTGTTCAGCCACGGGCGCAGGGCCTGCTTGCGCAGCCGCACCAGGCGGGTGTCGGTGACCGCCGTGGCCGTCGCCGTACGCGGGCCGGGGTCGAAGAGCGACAGCTCGCCCACCATGTCCGACGGGCCCATCACCGCGATCAGGTTCTGCCGGCCGTCGGCAGCGCGCCGGCCCACCTTGATCTTGCCGGACAGCAGGATGTAGAGACTGTCGCCGGGTTCGCCCTCGTTGAAGACGATCTCGCCCTTGCGGACCTCGAGCGTCTCCATCTCCTTGGCGAGTGCCTCGGCAGCCTCCGGGTCGACGCCCTGGAAGATCCCGCTGCGAGCCAGTACCTCGTCCATCGCGCACCTCCGCCTGCGCGTGCCGTCCGTCGGCCGGGTCCGCCGTCCGCTGATCCCTCGCGCGTCGCCAGTCTAGGCGCACGTGAGCAGCAATCAGAGGTGCACCCCTGGAATCTTGATCGTTGGGCGTAACCTGCCGGCCCTGATCAAGCAGTAGGATCGCGCGCCCGCCCGGGCGCCGGGGCGGCCCCCGACACCCGGGTCGTAGGGTCACCACGTGCTGAGTGAACCCGTGCTGACCGCCCGCCCGGAGGACGGCCGGGACGTCCCGCTGCTCGTGTGGCGCGCCGACGGCCCGCTGCGCGCGGTCAGCTCCGCGCCGCTGGGCGGCGGGATCGGCGTCCGGCACTGGGTCGTCAACGCGACCGTGCCCATGTCGTACGACCGGGACGACCCCGCCGACCACCTGGCCGAACTGGCCGACCGGCTCGGCCTGGACGGGCCCGGGGTGGGCCTGCTGACCGGGGTGGACGTCGCCGAGGTCGTCGCCCGGACGGACACCGGCGTGCGGATCTGGGCCACGGTCGGCCTGGGCACCCCGGTCTGGGCGGCGGCACCCGCCCCGGCGGCGCCGGTACAGCGGGTCGGCACCGTCAACGTCGTGGCGTACGTCCCGGCCCGGCTCGGCGACGCCGCCCTGGTCAACGCCATCGCCACGGCCACCGAGGCGAAGGCGCAGGCGATCGCGGAGCTGGGCGTGCCGGGCACCGGCACCCCGACGGACGCCGTCACCGTGCTGTGCCCCGTCGACGGCCCCGAGTCGGCGTACGGCGGACCGCGCTCGACCTGGGGCGCCCCGCTGGCCCGGGCCGTGCACGCCGCCGTCACGGCCGGCGGGGCCGGCACCGTGGTCCCGTGGTCCGACCGACCGGCGGGCTGAGACTCCGTCCGATCGGCTCTCGTCCCGGCGTCGCAAGCCCGATAAGGTCGCGCTCGATGTACGCTGCCGCCTCCCCACCGCGCCGCCGCGCCGCACTCGGCCTCGGCGCGCTGCTCGCCGTCCTGCTCGCCGCCGGCTGCGGAGGGCCCGATTCCGGGTCCGACGCCGTCTGGCAGCCCGGCGCGGGGGGTGGCAACACCGGCGCCCCGGTCCGCTCGGGCGAGCCCACCCGCTCCGCCCAGCCCGCCGAGCAGGCCATCTCGCTCTCCGCGACCGGCGACATCATCATGGGCAACGCGCCGAACCGGCTGCCCCCCTCCGGAGGCAAGGGCTTCTTCGACTCGGTCGAGAAGGCGCTCGCGGCCGACCTGGTGATGGGCAACCTGGAGGAGCCGCTCACCGTCGACACCGGCACCGGCAAGTGCGGGCCGAACTCGACCCGCTGCTTCCAGTTCCGGGCCCCGCCCGAGTACGCCGCACACCTGCGCGACGCCGGCTTCGACCTGCTCAACCAGGCCAACAACCACGGCTACGACTTCGGTCCGAAGGGCTACGAGAACACCCAGAAGGCGCTGGAGAAGTACGAGCTCGCGCACACCGGGGCGCCCGACCAGATCACCGTCGTCGACGTCAAGGGGGTCAAGGTCGCGGTCGCCGGCTTCTCGTCGTACGTCTGGTCCAACAGCCTCACCGACATCGCCGCGGCGAAGAAGGTGATCACCAAGGCGGCCGGCATGGCCGACGTGGTCGTCGTGCAGGTGCACATGGGCGGCGAGGGGGCCGACAAGACGCGGGTCAAGCCGGGCACCGAGATGTTCCTCGGCGAGAACCGGGGCGACCCGGTCAAGTTCTCCAAGGCGATGATCGACGCCGGGGCGGACCTCATCGTCGGGCACGGCCCGCACGTGCTGCGCGGCATGGAGTTCTACAAGGGCCGGCTGATCGCGTACAGCCTGGGCAACTTCGCCGGCGGGGGCAACTCGCTGAGCAACGCCGGCCGGCTCGGCTGGGGCGGGGTGCTGAAGGTGTCGCTGAACCCGGACGGCAGCTGGGCCGGCGGCTCGTTCGTCTCGACGTACATGAACTCCATCGGCAAGCCGACCATGGACCGCGACGACCGCGGGCTGGGCCTGCTGAAGCAGCTCACCAAGAGCGACTTCCCGGAGACCGGCGCCCGCTTCGACGACTCGGGCGCGATCAGCGCGCCGCAGGGCGGCTGACCGGGCCGGTACGGCGCGTGGCCCCGGCCGCGCGTCGGCCGGGCGACGTAGGCTGGCCGGCGTGACCACGAGTTCCTCCGGCTTCACCGAGACCGACCTCGGGCGCACCCGCCGCGCCCGGCGGATCGGCCGGATGCTGACCGACACCCACCCCGACGCGCACTGTGAACTGGACCACTCCAACCCGCTGGAGCTGGCCGTCGCGACGATCCTCTCCGCCCAGTGCACGGACAAGAAGGTCAACGAGGTCACCCCGAAGCTCTTCGCCCGCTATCCGACCGCCGCCGACTACGCGGGCGCGGACAGGGCGGAGCTGGAGGAGCTGATCCGGCCCACCGGCTTCTACCGCAACAAGACCGACTCGTTGATGAAGCTCGGCCAGGCCCTCGTGGAGCGGCACGGCGGCCAGGTCCCCGGCAGGCTCGCCGACCTGGTCGAGCTGCCCGGCATCGGCCGCAAGACCGCCAACGTCATCCTCGGCAACGCCTTCGACGTCCCCGGGATCACCGTCGACACGCACTTCCAGCGGCTGGTGCAGCGCTGGCGGCTGACCGCCGAGACCGACCCCGTCAAGATCGAGCACGCGATCGGGGCGCTCTTCCCCCGGCGCGACTGGACCATGCTGTCGCACCGGATCATCTTCCACGGCCGGCGGGTCTGCCACGCCCGCAAGCCGGCCTGCGGCGCGTGCACGCTGGTGAAGCTGTGCCCGTCGTACGGCACCGGCCCGACCGAGCCGGCGGCGGCCGCGAAGCTGCTCAAGGGCCCCCGGGCCCGGGACCTGGCGGTGGCGGCCGGGGTCGACCCGGAGCTGGTGCCGGTCCAGGCCGTCGTGGCGGAGGCACCGTGAGCGTGAGGAGTGAGCCGGTCTTGCGAGCCCCGCAGTCGCGAACCACGGTGAACCGATGAGCGTGAGGAGTGAGCCGGTGGCGCGGGCCCCGCAGTCCCGACGCCGCCTCGCCGCCCTGCTCGTACCCGTGCTGTTGGCCGCCGCCGGGTGCACCGCCGGCACCGAGGAGAAGGACCCGGGCCCCTCCGAACGGCAGAAGGCTGCCGCGAGTCGCCCGTCGCCCTTCCAGGACTGCTCCGCCCTCGGCACGCCGCCCGCCTCCGCCCCGCCGGCGGTGCCGTCCGGCGGCGGGGGGCAGACGCTGCCCGAGCTGACTTTGAACTGCTTCACCGGCGGCGCCCCGGTGGCCCTGCGCGACCTGCGCGGCCCGGCGGTGATCAACGTCTGGGCGTCCTGGTGCCCGCCCTGCCGCAAGGAACTGCCCGCCTTCCAGCGGCTCAGCGAGCGGGCCGCCGACCAGCTCCGGGTGGTCGGGGTCAACAACCAGGACGGCCGCGAGGCGGCCCAGGCCATCGGTGAGGACTTCGGCATCCGCTTCCCGGTGCTGGTCGACCAGGGTGAGGGCCTGAAGCGGGAGCTGAACCGCAAGGCCATTCCCCTGACCGTCTTCGTCGACGGGCAGGGCCGCGTACGGCACGTCGACTCCACAGGTGCCCTCGACGACGCCCGGCTGGCGGAGCTGGTCCGCCAGCACCTCGGCGTGACGGTGCCGGCGTGAGCCGGCGGCCCCCGGGCTGGTTCGACCCGCTGCTGGCCCGGCTCGGCAGCGCGCGCAGCGAGGACTTCACCCGACTGGTCACCCCGGAGAGCGGGGGGCGGGAGAGCGCCGTGCTGGTGCTGCTCGGCGAGGAGCCCGGCGCCGGCCCCGACGTGCTGGTCCTCCAGCGGGCGGCCACCCTGCGCAACCACGCCGGTCAGCCGGCCTTCCCCGGCGGCGCGGCCGACCCGGAGGACGCCGACGCCCGGGCCACCGCGCTGCGCGAGGCGAACGAGGAGGTCGGCCTCGACCCGGCCAGCGTCACCGTCCTGACCGAGCTGCCGAAGCTCTGGATCCCGGTCAGCGACTTCGTGGTCACCCCGGTGCTCGCCTGGTGGCACGCCCCGCACCCGGTGCACCCCCGGGAGCCGGCCGAGGTGGCGCACGTGGCCCGGCTGCCGGTCACCGAGCTGGTCGACCCCGCGAACCGGATGCGGGTCCGCCACCCGAGCGGCTGGATCGGCCCCGCCTTCTCGGCGCGCGGGATGCTGGTCTGGGGCTTCACCGGCGGGGTGCTGGCCACTTTGCTGGAGATGGGCGGCTGGGCCCGGCCGTGGCCGCGCGACCGGGTCGTGGACCTGCCGCCGACCGGGGAGGCCCCCGCGCCCTCCGCAGGCACCGACGCGGTGGACGAGACGCCGGTGCGCTGACCGGACGGTCACCTTCGGCAAGCGATGGTCATCTCGCGGGCCCGGTGCCCGTACGCTTGACGCGTGTCCGCCGTGGATCTCGTACTGCTGCTGCTCATGCTCGTGTTCGCGATCAGCGGATACCGCCAGGGCTTCGTCATCGGGGTGCTGTCGTTCTCCGGCTTCTTCCTGGGCGCGCTCGTGGGCCTCCAGCTGGGGCCGTTGCTGGCCCGGCAGTTCGTCGACAGCGGCACCCGGGTGCTGGTGTCGCTGGTGGCGATCTTCGGGCTGGCGGTGGTCGGGCAGGCGCTCGCCGGCTGGCTCGGTTCGCACCTGCGCAAGACGATCACCAGCGACGTCGGCAAGCGGGTCGACGACGTCGGCGGGGCGTTCGTCTCGCTCTTCGCCGTCCTGCTGGTCGCCTGGCTCGTCGCGGTGCCGCTCGGCTCGTCGTCGCTGCCCTGGCTGGCCTCCTCGGTGCGCAACAGCGCGCTGCTCACGGTGGTCGACCGGGTCCTGCCCGATGAGGCGCAGCAGCTCTCCACGGCGCTGCGCGACACCGTCGACACCAACGGCTTCCCCGACGTCTTCGGCGACCTGGCACCCACCCGGGCCCGGCAGGTGTCGCCGCCCGACCCGGCGCTCGCCGGCTCCCAGGTGGTCGTCAACAGCCAGCGTTCGGTGGTCAAGGTGCTCGGCTCCGCCCCGAGCTGTTCGCGCCGGATCGAGGGCTCCGGCTTCGTCTACGCCGACGACCGGGTGATGACCAACGCGCACGTCGTCGCCGGCACCCGGTCCACGGTCGTGGAGCTGAACGGCGACCGGTACGACAGCAAGGTGGTCGTCTACGACCCCGACCGGGACCTGGCCGTGCTGCACGTGCCCGGGCTGCCCGGCCCGTCGATGCGCTTCGCCGCCGGTAACGCGGGCAGCGGCGCGGACGCGATCGTGCTGGGCTTCCCGCTCGACGGCCCGTACAACGCGCAGTCGGCGCGGATCCGGGACGTCGACCGGATCACCGGACCGGACATCTACTCCGCCGGCAACGTGACCCGGGAGGTCTACACGATCCGGGCGCTCGTGCAGAGCGGCAACTCCGGCGGCCCGCTGGTCTCGTCGAACGGGCTGGTGCTCGGGGTGATCTTCGCGGCGGCGGCCGACGACCCGAACACCGGCTTCGCGGTGACCGCGGCCGAGGCCCGTCCCGTCGCCCTCGCCGGCGCCGAGCGCACCCGGGCCGTCGGCACCGGCGAATGCACCTGACCGGTCAGGCTCCCGTCGTCGGCCCGTGACCCGCCAGCGGCCCGTGACCCGCCAGCGGCTTCTGGCCCGACGGCGGCTTCTGGCCCGACGACGGCGCGGGGCGGCCGGGTGGGGCGGCCCGCCAGACGGTGAGGGCGGCGGCCGTCGCGGCCACCACGGCCGCGCCGAGCAGCCAGCCGGCCAGCACGTCGCTGGTCCAGTGCACGCCGAGGGCCACCCGGCTGAACCCGGTCACCAGGGCCAGCAGCAGGGCGGCCGTCCACACCACCGGGCGCGCCGCCGGCCGTACGCGCGGGAGGAACACCACCAGCAGCACCCCGGCGGCGAGGGCGGCGTTGAGCGCGTGCCCGGACGGGAAGGCCAGGCCGGGCGCCTCGGCCACCGGATCGGGCAGATCCGGCCGGGGCCGACCGACGAGCAGTTTCAGCAGCGGGCCGAGCAGGCCGCCGACCGCCATGGTGACCGCCACCCAGACGGCCAACTGCCGGGCCTGGCGGTGGAGCAGCCAGAGCACCAGGACCAGGGCCGCCACGCGCAGCGGCATCGGGGCGAACACGTCGGTCCAGAGGGCCATCAGGCGTACCCACGCCGGATGGTCGGCGGCGAGGCCGGCCAACGCGTCGGTGACCGCCGTGTCGAGCCGGCGCAGCGGGGGCCAGTCTCCCAGCACCAGGAACGCCAGCAGCGTGAACGGCACCGCCACCAGGAACGCGGCGGTCGCGGCGAGGGTCAGCCGCAGGCCCCGCGCGTGGTCCGGGTGCAGGCGGCGGTCACGCCACGAGGAACGCGGTGGGGCGACGAGGGTACGCGGCGGGCCGGACGGGCTCATGACATCCGTCCTACCCGCGACGCGGCCCGGTCAGACCCGTTGCGGCTCAGCCCGGCGGCGGCGGACGGCGCCAGGTCGCGGCGGCGCGCCGGTGCGAGGCCAGCGGAGTCCACTGGCGGAACCGGCGCACCATCAGCGCCGCCCCGGCCAGCAGGGCGACGAAGAACGCGGCCCCGGTCCAGAGCTGCTCCGGCGTGGTCTCCTCCTGCGTACCCGCGGGCTGCGCCGCCCACCGGGACTGCTGGCGCGGCACGGTGAAGCCACGCGGGTCGCCGCCGACCCCCGCGACGTCGGGCCGCGCCGCCCCCGGTGCCGGCCCGAACCCGACCACGCCAGGGGAGGACTGGTCGTCCAGCGGGTTGCGGCCCACCGGGCCCACCTCGGCGTCGAGCGCGGCGACCGGGTCGACCATGCCGTACCCGAAGCGGTCGTCCCGGCCGGTCGGGCCGATGTCGCGGGCGGTGGTGAGCAGCCGGTTGACCACGTCGCCGGCGGGCATCTCGGGGTAGCGGGCCCGCACCAGCGCGGCGGTGGCGGCGACCAGCGGCGCCGCGAAGCTGGTGCCCTGCACCCGCCAGTAGCCGCCCGGCCGGGCCCCGACGAGGCCGGTGGCGGGGGCGGTCAGCACGGTGGCCCGCCCGGTGATCGAACCGGACCAGAGGTTGTCGCTGTCGCGCTCCGTGCCGGCGACCGCGATGACGCCCGGCTCGCGGGCCGGGTACCAGACCTTCGCGTTGGCCGCGTCGCCCAGGTTGCCGGTGCAGGCGACCACGACGACGTCCCGGACGAAGGCGTAGTCGAGCGCGGCCGCCAGGGCGGGGCTGTCGCCGCTGCCGCCGAGGGACAGGTTGATCACGCGGGCGCCGTTGTCGACGGCCCAGCGCACGCCCTTGGCGACGATCAGCGCGTCGTCGTAGCGGTTCTCGGCGTCGAGGACGCGCACCGGGAGGATCCGGGCGTCCGGCGCCAGGCCGACGGCCCCCCGCTCGTCGTCGTTGCGGCCGGCTATCAGCGCGGCCACGGTGGTGCCGTGGCCGACCGGATCGGGACTGCCGGTCGCGCCCCGGGGCGCGACCAGGTCGAGGCCGGGCAGCACCTGGCCGGCCAGGTCGGGATGGGTGGCGTCCACGCCGGAGTCGACCACCGCGACGGTGACGCCCTTGCCGGTCGAGCTGCGCCACGCGGTCTTCGCCCGCAACACGTCGAGCTGCCACTGCTCGTCGCGGACCTGGTCGGGGCGCTTCCTGCCGTCGGGCGCCGCGAACGCCACCGGAACGACGGCGGCCGGCTGGTCGAGGACGGGAAGGGGGGCGGGCTGCCGAGGGGCGGCGCCGGCCGCCGTCACCGGAGCCGCGACCGACACGACGGCGGCCGCCAGGCCGAGCAACGTACGTCCGGCGATCCGCCGAGCCGCTGGCGGACAGCTGTGCCGCACGGTCGTCACATCCTCAGGCATTCATCGCGACGCAAACATGACGATCGGAGATTACCGGTTCTCCGCTCCCTCGCGGGGTGTTCCCGGGACACTGGTCACGACCGCCCCACGGGGCCGTCCCGGGACACCGGTCACGGCGGCGGCAGATGGGCCAACTGGACCAGGCGTACGCCCTCGCGCCGGGTGACCAGCCGGCCGCGCCCCGGGGGCAACGGGCCGGGCCGGACCGGGCCGACCAGCGCCCCCTCCTCCGGGCTGCCCGCCATCACCAGCCCCGAGGTGGACAGCTCGCGCAGGCGTTGCACGAGCGGCTCGTACTGGGCCCGGCCGGCACCGCCCGAGCGGCGGGCGAGCACCAGGTGCAGCCCGACGTCCCGGGCGTGCGGCAGGTGCTCCTCCAGGGCACGCAACGGGTTGGACGGCCCGCTGGCGACCAGGTCGTAGTCGTCGACCAGCACGAACAGCTCCGGTCCGGACCACCACGACCGCTGCCGCAGCTGCGCGGGCGTGACGTCGGGCCCCGGCACCCGCCCCGCCATGTAGCCGGCGGCCGACTCGATCAGGTCGGTGGTGTGCGCCGCGGCCGAGCCGTACCCGATCAGGTGCGGCGACGCCGACTCCGTCATGTCCACCAGGCTGCGGCGGTAGTCGACCAGGATGACCCGGGCCTGCTCGGGGGTGAACCGGGTCATGATCGAGGTGGCCAGCGCGCGCAGGAACGACGACTTGCCGCACTCGGCGTCGCCGAAGACCACGAAGTGCGGCTCGGTGGCGAAGTCCAGCACCACCGGGCGCAGGTCCGCCTCGGCGATCCCCACCGGGATGCGCAGGCCGGTGGTCGCGGCCAGGTCCAGCTCGGCGTACGGGAGCACCGGCGGCAGCAGCCGCACCGGGGGCGCGACGGGGCCGGTCCAGCTCCCGGCGGCCTGCTTGACCAGGTCCGTCGTGTCCCCGCCGGACGCGGCGAGCTGTGGCAGCGCGGTGAGGAAGTGCAGGCTCTCCGCCGTGATGCCCCGGCCGGGGGTCTTCTCCGGCACGTTCGCCGCCGCCCGGCGGGCCACCAGCGAGTCGGCGGGGTCGCCGAGGCGCAGCTCCAGCCGGGAGCCGAAGAGGTCCCGGATCGCCGGCCGGAAGTCCAGCCAGCGCACCGCCGTCGCCACCACGTGCACCCCGTACGACAGCCCCCGGGTGGCGAGGTCGGTGATGAGCGGCTCCAGGTCGTCGTACTCGCCGCGCAGCGTGGCCCAGCCGTCCACCACCAGGAACACGTCGCCGAACGGGTCGGCCCCGGGCTGGTCGGTGCCCGCCAGCGCGGCCCGTCGCTGCCGCCAGGTCGCCATCGACTCCACGCCCAGCTCGGCGAAGCGTCGTTCCCGGTCGACCAGCAGCGTCGCGATCTCGCCGACCGTACGCCGCACGGCCGTCGGGTCGGCGCGGCCGGCGACCCCGCCGACGTGCGGCAGGTCGCGCAGCGCGGCCAGCCCGCCGCCGCCGAAGTCGAGGCAGTAGACCTGCACCTCGGCCGGGGTGTGGGTGAGCGCCATGGCGCAGATCAGCGTGCGCAGCGCGGTCGACTTGCCGCTCTGCGGGCCGCCGATCACGGCGACGTGGCCGGCGGCGCCGTCCAGCGCCAGCCAGAGCAGGTCACGGCGCTGCTCGAAGGGCTTGTCGACGACCGCCACGGGCACGTGGAGGGCGCCGTGCAGCTCCGGGTTGCCGAAGGTGAGACCGCGCGCCGGGTCGGCGCCGACCGGGCCGAGCAGCTCGTCCAGCGCCGGCGCCCGGCCGAGCGGGGGGAGCCAGACCTGGTGGGCGGGCGGCCCCTGCCCGGCCAGCCGGTCGACCATCAGCTCCAGCAGGCTCTCCGTGCCGCCCTCGTCGGCCGTGGCGGGCAGGGCGGGCGGCCCGACCGGCTCCGGCTTGGGCACGAGGTGGGTGGAGAAGGCGAGCAGGCGCGGGGCCCCGGTGCCGCCCGCGCCCGGTGCGGCGCCGCGTCGGCGCAGCGCCCCCGAGACGTACGCGGCCTTGAACCGCACCAGCGGTTCGGTGCCGAAGCGCAGGTAGCCGTGGCCGGGGGAGCGGGGCAGCTCGTGCGCGTCCGGCACCCCGAGCACCGTGCGGGACTCCAGCGCCGAGAAGGTCCGCAGCCCGATCCGGTACGACAGGTGGGTGTCCAGCCCCCGCAGCCGGCCCTCCTCCAGCCGCTGCGAGGCCAGCAGCAGGTGCACGCCGAGCGACCTGCCCAGCCGGCCGATCTGCACGAACAGGTCGATGAAGTCGGGCTTGGCCGACAGCAGCTCGGAGAACTCGTCGCAGATCAGCAGCAGCGACGGCAGCGGGGCGAGCGGGGTGCCGGCGGCGCGGGCCCGCTCGTAGTCGCGCAGGCTCGCGAAGTTGCCGGCCCGGCGCAGCAGTTCCTGGCGGCGGACCAGCTCCCCGTTGATGGCGTCGACCATCCGGTCGACCAGCGGCAGCGCGTCGGCCAGGTTGGTGATCACCGCGGCGGTGTGCGGCAGTCGGTCGAAGGAGGCGAAGGTCGCGCCGCCCTTGAAGTCGATCAGTACGAAGTTGAGCTGCTCCGAGCTGTGCGTGGCGGCCAGCCCGAGCACCAGGGTGCGCAGCAGTTCCGACTTGCCGGAGCCGGTCGCCCCGATCAGCAGGCCGTGCGGCCCCATCCCGTCCTGCGCCGACTCCTTCAGGTCCAGCTCGATGGCGCCGCCGTCGGTGCCCACCCCGATGGGCACCCGCAGCCGCTCCCGGGCGGACCGGGGCGCCCACCCCTGCTCGGCCGTGAAGCTCTCCGGGTCGCCGAGACCGAGCAGCTCGGGCAGGCCCAGCTCGGCGCCCGGCGGGGCGTCCGGGCCGCGGGCCGCGCTGGCCAGCCGCAGCGGGGCGAGCCGGCGGGCGACGGCCTCCGCGTCGACGAGGTCCAGCCGGTCCGCCGTACCCACCTCGGCGTGCCCCTCCGCCGAGTGGGAGTGCAGCCGGCCCCGGCGCAGCTCCAGCAGCAGCGCGAACCGGTCCAGCAGGCGCGGCGGCGGGGTGTCCAGGTCGATGATCGTGACGGCGTCGATGCCGCCGTCGCCGGTCAGGTCGGTGGCCCCCGTCAGGTCGCCCCCGTCGAGCACCACCACCACGTGCGGGCCGTCGGTGGCCGGGCCGGCGGGGCTGAACCGGGACCGGCTGGCCAGCACCTCGTCGAGCAGCCCCTCCAGCTCCGTCCCCGCGCTGGTGACCAGCCGGACCGGGCCGAGCGCGTCGGTGCGGGTGGGGTGGTGGGCGTGCGGCAGCCACTTGACCCACTCCCAGGCGGCCCGCCGCTCCGGCCCGGCGCAGACGGCGACGAGCAGCTCGTCCGGGGCGTGGAAGACCGCGAGCTGGGCGAGCATCGCCCGGGCCAGCGCCTGGGCGGCGGACCCGTCGCCGCCGGTCGGGCCGGCGTCGCGTACGAAGACCCGGGCGAAGCTGCGCAGCGACAGCGCCACCGGCAGGTCGGGCACCACGGCGTACGCGTCCAGGAACCGGCGCAGCGCGCCGGCGGTCATCGGTTCCAGCTCCTCCAGCGGGCGGGTGACCGGGGGGACCAGCGGCGTGGCGAGGGTCTGCGGGCCGACGGCGACCCGGACGACCGCGAAGTCCGGGTCGGTGGGGCGGCGTTCCCAGACCCGGTGGCTGTCGACGGTCGACCAGAGCCGGCCGGGGTCGGGGTGCCGGTAGTAGAGCCCGGCGCGCTGCTGCCCGGCGGTCTGCCGGACCCGGCGCCGCAGCACGGTCAGGTGCCGCAGGTAGTCCCGCCGGGCGGCCATCATCTCCGACTTCTTCGGGGTGCCGGAGGCGCTGCCCCACGAGGTCACCAGCATGGCCAGCGAGGAGAGCCCGAACATCCCACCGACCACGTACGAGTAGGCGCCCCCGCCACGGCCGAACATCATCGCCATCGCCACGGTGCCGCCGAGCATGGGCAGCACCATGAGCAGTTGCTGCCAGCGCCCGCCGGCGACGGCGGGGATCTCCGGCGGCGCGTCCACCGGCAGCTCACCCACCGGGATCTCCGGCGCCGGTCGGCGGGGTGGCCGCTTGATGACGACAGTGGACACTCGACCTCCTGACAGCGCTCGGTAACCCGAGCCTGGCTCATGGTAGGTAAAGTCCTGTCGTCCGCGCAGCCACCAACCCCGCCGGAGATGGAGATCAGTCGATGACGATCGGGCTGGCCCGGGTCACCATCAGCGCCCCTCAGCGGCGGGTGGACGTCGCCCTGCCCGAGCAGGTGCCCCTGGCCGAGCTGCTGCCCGAGGTGCTGCGGCACGCCGGCGAGGGGCTCGCCGACGACGGCGAACGGCACGGCGGCTGGGTGCTGCGGCGCACCGACGGCGCGGTACTGGCCACCGCGCAGGCGCTGCTGCCGCAGGGGGTCCGCGACGGCGAGGTGCTGCACCTCGTGCCGGCCCGCGCCGAGTGGCCCGAGCTGGAGTACGACGACGTGGTCGAGGCGATCGCCGACGGTGCCCGGCGGCGCGGCGGGGCGTGGTCACCGGCCGCCACCCGGGCCGCCGCCCTGGCCGGGGCCGCCGTGCCGCTCGCCGTCGGGCTGCTCGCCGTGACGGCCGGCGGGCCGGCGCACGAGGCGGCCTGGCCGGCCGCCGCCGTGGTGGCGCTCCTGCTCACCCTCGCCGGGGTGGTGGCGTCCCGGGCCCACGACGACGGGCCGGCGGGCGCGACCCTGGGCGGCTACGCCCTGCCGTACGCGGCGGCGGCGGGGGCCCTCGCGGTCAGCTCCGGCGACCCGGTCGGGCCGGTGCCGGGGCTGCGCTGGATCGGCGCGCCCGAGCTGCTGGCCGGCTCGGTGGCGCTGCTGCTGGTGTCGGTGCTCGGGCTGGTCGGCGTCGCCACCCGGCTGCGGGTCTTCGTGGCGGGCGCCACCGTCGGGGTTGCCGGCGCGCTGGCGGCCCTCGGCGGGCTGCTGCTCAGCCCGGCCGGCACGGCGGCGGTGCTGCTCTGCGTGCTGGTCTTCGCCGTGGGGGCGGTGCCGCTGCTGGCCATCCGGCTCGGCAAGGTGCCGCTGCCCCCGATCACCCTGCCCACCGGCGAGCCGGGTGGCGCCGACCGGGCCCGCGACCTGCCCGACCGGGACCGGGTCTACGCGGCGGTGGCCCGCACCGAGGAGATGCTCACCGGCATGCTGCTCGGGCACGCGGTGCTGGCGGTCGCCGCCGCGGTGGTGCTGGGCCTCTCCGGCGGGACGGCCGGCCGGCTGCTGGTGGCGGTCGCCGCGGCCGTGCTGCTGCTGCGCTCCCGGCTGTTCGTGTCGCTGCGCCACCGGGTGCCGACCGTCGCAGCCGGCCTCGCCGGGTACGCGGTGCTGGGCGCCGTCCTCGTCGACGGGTCCGGTCCGACGGGCCGGCTGGCGCTGGTCGTCGGCGGGCTGACGCTGGCCCTCGTGGCGGTGGCCGCCGGCACCACGTACGCCCGCCGGCCGGTCTCCCCGTACGTCGGCCGGCTCGCGGACCTGACCGACACCGCCCTGGTGGTGTCGGTGGTGCCCGTGGCCTGCGCGGTCCTCGACCTGTACGAGCGGGCCCGGGGGCTGCTCGGCTGAGCGGCCCCCGGGCCCGTCGGTGGTCTGTGCCGGGTCAGTGCGTGGACTCGCCGCGCGCCTCGGCCTCCCGGGCGCGCCGGTACGACGCCGCGATCTCCGCCTCGGCCTCGATGCGCCCCACCCACGTGGCGCCCTCGACCGACTTGCCGGGCTCCAGGTCCTTGTAGACCTCGAAGAAGTGCTGGATCTCCAGCCGGTCGAACTCGCCGAGGTGGTGGATGTCGCGCAGATGCTCCTGGCGCGGGTCCTCGTAGGGCACGCAGAGGACCTTGTCGTCGCCGCCCTTCTCGTCCGTCATCCGGAACATGCCGATGGTGCGGCACCGGATCAGGCAGCCCGGGAAGGTGGGCTCGGGGACCAGCACGAGCGCGTCCAGCGGGTCGCCGTCCTCGCCCAGCGTCCCCTCGATGAAGCCGTAGTCGGCCGGGTACTGCGTGGAGGTGAAGAGGGTGCGGTCCAGCCGGATCCGGCCGGTCGCGTGGTCGACCTCGTACTTGTTGCGGTGACCCTTGGGGATCTCAACCGTCACGTCGAAATCCATCTGCACGCTCCCTCGTTTGCCCACGCTGGCCAACGGAAACCAGCGGCACGCCGCTCCACGGATGAATGCCCACCCGCGGGCTCCGGCCGCCGCATAGTGTTCGGACCGAAGTAGTGTCACCCAAGCAGATTTTCGCGGGGCGAGGAGGGGGCCGTGGGGAGGGAAGATTCACACTACCGTCCGGATGCCGATGCTGGACGGGGTACCGGCCGATCTGCTTCCGGCGGCGCGACCGGGCGGTTCCCGGTCCCCGACGCCCATCTTCCCCGCCCACCCGCGTCCCCCGGCCCCGCCGACCTGACGCCCGGTCCGCCCCCGGACAGCGGAGTCCTCGCAGGTTCCGGCGTCCCGGCTGGCTCCGGCGCACCGAGCGGTCCCGGCGTTCCGGCTGGTCCCGGAACCTCGGGCGGTCCCGGCCTTCCGGGCGGTCCCGGCCTTCCGGGCGGTCCCGGCCTTCCGGGCGGTCCCGGCCTTCCGGGCGGTCCCGGCCTTCCGGGCGGTCCCGGCCTTCCGGGCGGTCCCGGCCTTCCGGGCGGTCCCGGCCTTCCGGGCGGTCCCGGCGGACCGGCGACCGGTCCCGCGGGCCAGGAACCCTCGTCGGGGACGGCGGACCTCTGGGCCGCCGCCGCGACCCGGCCGGCCGGCGGGCCGCCCGGCCCGGGCGCCCCGGAGCCGCCCGCGCCGACCCCCCGCCGTCGCCGGCGGATGCCCGTACTGCTGGCCGCGGTGCTCGTGCTGGTCCTGGCCGCCGTCGGGATCGCCGTGCTCCGCCCGGGACCGGTGGCGGAGTGGCTGGGCGACGAGCCCGCCGGCCCGGGAGTCGCCACACCGGCGGCGGAGCCGGCGCCCGTGGCGGTGCTGGCCGCCGCGGACGCGAACGCCCCGATGCCCACCCCCGAGGGCGTACGCGCCGCGCTCGCCCCGCTCGTGGGCGTGCCCGCCCTCGGCGACCGGGTGCACGTGTCGGTGGCCGACGTGGCGACCGGTCAGCCGCTCTTCGGCCGGGGCGAGGACGACGGCACGGTGCCCGCCTCGGTGACCAAGCTCGTCACCGGGGTCACGGTGCTCGCGGCGCGTGGTCCGGCGTACCGCATCCCGACCCGGGCGGTGGCCGGCGCGGCCCCCGGTGAGGTGGTGATCGTCGGCGGCGGGGACCCCACGCTGGCGGTCGACAAGAAGGGCTTCTACCCGGGCGCGGCCCGCCTGGACGACCTGGCCGCCCAGGTGCGCGACGCCCTCGGCGGCGCGAAGCCGACGAAGGTCACGGTCGACTCGTCGCTCTACTCGGGCCCGGTCTTCGAGCCGGGCTGGGACGACGACATCCCCACCGGCGGTTACGGCGGCGCGATCACGGCGCTGATGACCGACGGGGCCCGCAGCGACGTGACGCGCGCGAAGAAGGACGAGGCGGCCGGCAACCACTGGGCCGAGCGGGTGTCCCAGCCCGACCTCGCCGCCGGTCGGGCCTTCGCGCGGCTGCTCGGCGTGCCGCCCGGCGCCGTCGCGCGCGGCACCGCCCCCGCCCCCGCCCCCGCCGCCGGCGCCACCCCGGGGCCCGGGGCCGAGCTGGGCAAGGTGGAGTCGCTGCCGATGGTCCGGCTGGTCGACATCATGATCAGCGATAGCGACAACATCGTCGCCGAGGCGCTGGCCCGCCAGGTCGCGCTGGCCCGCGACCAGCCCGCCTCCTTCGTCGGCGCGGGCGCGGCGATGGACGCGGTGGCCGCGGAGCTGGGCCTGCCGGCCGACGAGCTGACCCTCGCCGACGGCAGCGGCCTGTCGCGCAGCAACCGGATCAGCCCCTCGCTGCTCACCGACCTGATCGCGCTCGCCGGTGACGGCAGCCGACCCGAGCTGGCCGCGATCTTCGGCGGCCTACCCGTCGCCGACTGGTCCGGCACCCTCGCCGACCGGTACGAGACGGCGGCGACGAAGGCCGGCGCCGGGGTGATCCGGGCCAAGACCGGGACGTTGACCAAGGTGCACGCCATCGCCGGCCTGGTGAGTACGAGCGACGGGCGGCTGCTCACCTTCGCGGTGCTCACCGACGCGGTGCCCCCGGACGGGCTGACGGCCGCCCGGGGAGCGCTGGACCGGATCGGCGCGGCACTGGCCGGCTGCGGCTGCCGCTGACCGCGTGCGCGGGCGTCGGCGTCGATCCCCGGGCGCGAGCCCGGGCCGGGGTGTCGCGGCGCGGGTACGGTGGGGTGCATGGCGCAGTTCGTGGACTGGGATCTGGCCGCCGCTACCGCGGGGGCGCTGAGCAAGTCGGGCCCCCGGGTGTCGTACGCCGAGGCCACCGACGTGGTCGCTGAGCTGCGGCGGCTGACCGACGAGGCGGCCGGGCACGTCGCCGACTACACGGGGCTGCGTTCGCAGGTCTCCCACCCGCCCGTGCGGGTGGTCGACCGGCGGGACTGGGCGGCCACCAACATCGCCGGGCTGCGCGAGGTGATCACCCCGTTGGTCGGCCGGCTCACCAAGGACAAGCAGCCGGGCGCGCTGACCGAGGCGATCGGCTCCCGGGTCACCGGCGTGCAGGCCGGCACCGTGCTCGCCTACCTCTCGGGCCGCGTCCTCGGCCAGTACGAGGTCTTCTCCGCCGACCCTGGGCAGTTGCTGCTGGTCGCGCCGAACATCGTCGAGGTGGAGCGCAAGCTGGGGGCCGACCCGCGCGACTTCCGGCTCTGGGTCTGCCTGCACGAGGTGACCCACCGCACCCAGTTCACGGCCGTGCCGTGGATGCGGGCGTACTTCCTCAGCGAGGTGCAGGCCTTCGTGGACGCGTCGTCCAGCGGCGGCGAGCACCTGCTGGAGCGACTGCGCCGGGGCGTCGCCACGCTCTCGGACGCGGTGAAGGACCCGGAGAGCCGCACCAGCGTGCTGGACATCGTCCAGACCCCGGGGCAGCGGGCCGTGCTGGACCGGCTCACCGCGCTGATGACCCTGCTGGAGGGGCACGCCGAGTTCGTCATGGACGGCGTCGGCCCGCAGGTGGTCCCGAGCGTGGATCGGATCCGGGCGGCGTTCAACCGGCGCCGGGAGGCCGGCAACCCGCTGGAGAAGGCCATCCGTCGGCTGCTCGGCATCGAGGTCAAGATGCGCCAGTACGCCGAGGGCCGCAAGTTCGTGCACGGCGTCGTCGACCGGGTCGGCATGGAGGGCTTCAACAAGATCTTCGGCTCGCCGCTCACCCTGCCCCGGCTGGAGGAGCTGGGAGACCCGGACGCCTGGGTGGCGCGGGTGCACGGCCCGGTCGGCCCGGCGCCGACCGTCGGCTGACCGTACGCCCGTGGCCGCGCTCGCCCCGCCGGTGGCCGCGATCCGGGTCGCGGTCCGCCGCGCCCTGGCCGACCTGCCGCCCGGCGGGCCGGTGCTGGTCGCCTGCTCGGGCGGTGCGGACTCGCTCGCGCTGGCCGCTGCCACCGCGTTCGTGGCGCCCCGGACGGGTCGCGTCGCCGGCCTGGTGACGATCGACCACGGGCTCCAGGAGGGGTCGGCGCAGCGGGCCGCGGCGGTGGTGACGTGGGCCCGCGAGGTCGGCCTGGCGCCGGTCGAGTCGGTGCGGGTCGAGGTGGCCGGCCGGCCGGGCGGTCCCGAGGCGGCGGCCCGCGAGGCCCGCTACCGTGCGCTCGCCGAGGTCGCCCACCGGCTCGGGGCGGCGGCGCTGCTCACCGGGCACACCCGCGACGACCAGGCGGAGACGGTGCTGCTCGCGCTCGCCCGGGGGGCCGGCCCGCGCGGCCTCGCCGGGATGCCCGCCCGACGGGACCTCGACGGGGTGCCGCTGCTGCGCCCGCTGCTCGAGGTCGGCCGGGAACAGACCCGTACGGCGTGCGCGGTGCTCGGGCTGAGCCCCTGGGAGGACCCGCACAACGCCGACCCCTCGTACGCCCGGGCCCGGGTCCGGGCCGACCTGCTGCCCGCCCTGGTCCGCGCGCTCGGGCCGGGGGTGCTGGACAACCTGGCCCGGACCGCCCGGCTGGTGGCGGCGGACAACGCCGTCCTCGACGGGCTGGCCGCCGCCGCGCTGGCCGACGTCCGCCACCCGGACGGCGGCCTCGCCGTACGCGGGCTGGCCGACCTACCGGCGGCGGTACGCGGCCGGGTGCTGCACGCCTGGGCCCGGGAGTTGGGCGCCCCGCCCGCCGCCCTGTCGCACCGGCACGTGACCGCCCTGGACGCGCTGGTGACCGGCTGGCGCGGGCAGGGGGCGGCGCACCTGCCGGGCGGGCTGCGGGTGCTGCGCCGCGACGGCCGGCTCGCCGCCATCGTTCCCCGCTGATCCGTTCCGCCGGACGGTGACCCAGTGGCGCCCCGGAGCCGGGTCCGTCGGCACGGGGCCCGGTTCCGGGGCCGCGGGATCCGCCGGGAGGCGGTAGACATGGCGCATGGCGTACCCCCGACAGCCGCTCTTCGCGCCGCACGGCGCGGTGGCGACGAGCCAGCCGCTGGCCGCGGCGGCCGGCCTGGCCGTGCTGCGACGCGGCGGCAACGCCGTCGACGCGGCCCTGGCCACGGCGATCACCCTGACCGTGGTGCAGCCCCCGTCCAACGACATCGGCGGCGACCTGTTCGCGATCGTCTGGGACGGCGAGCGGCTGCACGGCCTCAACGCCTCCGGCCGGTCCCCGGCGGCCCTGACCCGCGAGCGGGTGCTCGCCGCGACCGGGGGGCGCGGTGCGGCCGCGGTCGACGCGTTGGGCGGCGCGCAGCGGGCGGGCCTGGCGATGCCGGCCCGGGGCTGGCTGCCGGTGACCGTGCCCGGCGCGCCGGCCGGCTGGCGCGACCTGCACGACCGGTTCGGCTCGCTGCCCTTCGCCGACCTCTTCGCCGACGCGATCGGCTACGCCGAGCACGGCCACCCGATCTCGCCGGGGGTGTCGGCGATCTGGTCCCGTGCGCTCGCCGCGCAGGTCGACCAGAGCGGCCCGGAGTTCGCGGAGTTCGACCGGGTGTTCGCCCCCGGCGGCCGGGCGCCCCGGGCGGGGGAGCGGTGGCGCAACCCGGACGCGGCGCGGACCCTGCGGCTGATCGCCGAGACCGGGGCGGAGGACTTCTACCGGGGCGGGATCGCGGCGGCGCTGGCCGCGCACGCGGCCCGCACCGGCGGCCTGCTCACCGGCGACGACCTGGCCCGGCACGCCTCGACCTGGGTGACCCCCGTGTCCGCCCGCTACCGGGGCCACGAGGTCTGGGAGCTGCCGCCCAACGGGCAGGGCCTGGCGGCGCTGCTGGCGCTGCACATCCTGGACGGTGCGGAGCTGGCCGGGCTGCCGCTCGCCGAGCGGCTGCACCGGCAGATCGAGGCGACGAAACTCGGCTTCGCCGACGCGCACGCCCACGTCGCCGACCCGGAGCGGGTGCCGGTGCCGACGGAGGCGCTGCTCTCGCCGGCCTACGCGGCGGCCCGCCGCGCGCTGATCACCGAGCGGGCCGGGGAGCCGACGGCCGGCGACCCGGAGCGCGGCGGCACGGTCTATCTCTGCACCGCCGACGCCGACGGCATGATGGTCAGCCTGATCCAGTCGACCTACCTGGCCTTCGGCTCCCGCGTGGTGCTGCCCGGGCACGGCTTCGCGTTGCAGAACCGGGGGCTGGGGTTCCGCCTCGATCCCGCCCACCCCAACGTGGTGGGGCCGGCGAAGCGGCCCTACCACACCATCATCCCGGGCTTCCTCACCCGCGACGGGCGGCCCGTGGGCCCGTTCGGGGTGATGGGCGGGCACATGCAGCCGCAGGGGCACGTGCAGCTGGTCTCGGCGACCCTGGACGGCGGGCTCGACCCGCAGGCCGCGCTGGACGCGCCGCGCTGGTACTGGCACGCCGGCCGCTCGGTGTTGGTCGAACCGGAGCTGGTCGCCACCGCCGAGGGGCGCGCCGCCGTCACCGAGCTGCGGGCCCGGGGTCACGAGATCGCCGTCGCGGAGGAGCCGGCGGTCTTCGGGCACGGGCAGGCGATCTGGCGGCTGCCGGACGGCGGATACGCGGTCGGCTCGGAGCCCCGGGTGGGCGGGGGAATGCTCGGCTGGTGACCGGCGGGCCGGCGGCCCCGCTCCCGGTGCCGCGGTCCGTCGCTGCGGCTCCGGGGCTCAGGCCTCCACGCGTTCGCGGAAGGTGGTCCGGTAGGTGTGCGGGGTGGCGCCGACCCGGCGGGCGAAATGGTGCCGCAGCGCCGCCGAGTCGCCGAAGCCGGCCCGGTCGGCGACGGCCTCGACGCTGAGCCCGGTCTCCTCCAGCAGCCGTCGGGCCAGCAGCACCCGCTGGTTGGTCAGCCAGTCGTGCGGCGTGGTGCCGGTCTCGGCGCGGAACCGCCGGGCGAACGTGCGCGGGGACATCTCCGCCCGGGCGGCCAGCTCGTCGACGGTGACCGGGCGGTCCAGGTGCCGCATGAGCCACTCCAGCACCGGTTCCAGGGTCGGCGCCTCGGGGGTCACGGGGATGGGTGCCTCGATGTACTGCGCCTGGCCGCCGTCGCGGTGCGGGGGCACCACCATCCGGCGGGCCAGCCGGGTGGCCGTGGCGGAGCCGTGCTCCTGGCGGACCAGGTGCAGGCAGGCGTCGATGCCGGCGGCCGTGCCGGCGCTGGTGAGCAGCCGGTCGTCCTGCACGTAGAGCGCGTTGCACCGGACCCTGGCGCTCGGGTGGCGGCGTTGCAGCTCGTCGACGTAGCGCCAGTGGGTGGTGCATTCCCGGCCGTCGAGCAGGCCGGCCTCGCCCAGCACGAACGCGCCGGAGCAGACGCTGAACACGTACGCCCCCCGGTCGGCGGCCCGGCGCAGCGCGGCGAGCGCGGTGGCCGGCACGACGGTGCCGTCCTGGTGTGCCGGGACGGCGACCAGGTCCGCCTCCTCCAGCGGGCCGAGGTCGGCGTGCGGGGTCAGGTGGAAGCCCGACGAGGTGCGGACCGGAGCCGCGTCGGGGCTGCACACGTGGAAGCGGTAGCCGGGGAACCCGTCGGCGGTGCGGTCGGTCCCGAAGACCTCCGCGAGGACGCCGAGCTCGAACGTGGCGACCCGGTCCAGGGCGAGAACGGCGACCGATCTGAGCATGTGACGAGGGTAACCGCCCGGTTGGCAGGAAATCGAGGGGAGGTGGCAATCCTGCCACTGTCCGGGCGGCGGCAACCGACGGAAACTGGTTCCAGTCCGGTGCGCACCGGCGGCGAAACCGACAGCAACCATGCGAAAGCGAGCGCCGCCATGGAGATCCTGCTCTTCCTCTTCTTCCTCGTCCTCCTCGCCCTGGCCTCGGCCGTCGGCCTCACCGCCGACAGCCGGGACTCGGCCGACTGGAAGCCGTCCGACGACGGTCGGCGCTGGCGGTCCCGTCCCTGCTGAGGTGGAACGCGGCCTTCGCGGGGTTCGTCCGGGGTGGGACCGCGCCCAAAAGGGGCGGCCCCGCCGACGGAGGCCATCCGGCGTACGGCAGGCTAGGAGCCATGGCTGACGGCTCCTGGTACGACGCCGACATCGACCACGTGATCATCTCCGAGGCGCAGATCCGCGAGAAGACCGCGGAACTCGCCAAGCAGGTCTCGGCGGACTACGCCGACGTCGATGACGGGCTCCTGTTGGTCTGCGTCCTCAAGGGCGCGGTGATGTTCATGGCCGACTTCGCCCGGGCGCTGGGCCGCAGCGGGCCGCCCGCCGAGCTGGAGTTCATGGCCGTCTCCTCCTACGGCCAGGGCACCACCTCCTCCGGGGTGGTCCGCATCCTCAAGGACCTGGACCGGGACATTGCCGGCCGGCACGTGGTCGTGGTCGAGGACATCGTCGACTCGGGTCTCACCCTGTCGTGGCTGCTGCGTTACCTGGAGTCCCGCTCGGCTGCGAGCGTCGAGGTGGTGGCGCTGTTCCGCAAGCCCGACGCGGTCAAGGTGCCGGTGCCGGTGAAGTACGTCGGCTTCGACATCCCGACCGAGTTCGTCGTCGGCTACGGCCTCGACTTCGGCGAGCGCTACCGCGAACTGCCCTACGTCGGCGTGCTCAAGCCCGAGGTGTACGCCCGGACCTGAGCCCGCCCGCGTCGGCCCGCGACATCGGCGCCGGTCGAGCGGACGTTCAGCGGGCTCTCAGCGAGCCGGACTACGGTGGAGGCCGGTGGCGTGGAGGCTCCCTCCACGCCCGACCCCCGAACCGCGGGACCGGGCGGACGGGAGGCCGGGCGCGGAGCTCGCGTCACGCCGGCTAGACCCGGTTCGCCCTACGCGTAATTGTTGGGCTCACAGGCCCGCTCCGCGCGCACACGATGATCGGATCGTGCGCGTACGCGGGGCTCGCAAGCTCGCTCGGTGAGCGCACAGCTGTTCCCTTTGTGCGTCACTGCGGGGCTCGCAAGCTCACTCCTCGCGTGCACGGTGTACCGTCGAATGACCGCGGCGCGGCAGTTTCGCGCCTCGGGGTCGAGCCGGCCCGCACGGCGGCTCCGGCCGCCGCCGCAGGCGGCGACACCATCAGACGGTCAGGACGTCGATCAGGAGGATGCGGGCGCCTCGGCGCTCGACAACAGCATGGAACGTACGCGTTTCTTCCGCCGACCGGTGGTCTGGATCATCCTGGTCATCCTCGGCGCCGTTGTGCTCAGTCAACTGTTCACCGCTGGTCCCAGCTACCACCGGGTGGACACTTCCATTGCGCTCGACCAGCTCAACAAGGGCGGCATCGACAAGGTCGTCTTCCAGGACAAGGAGCAGACGCTCCGGCTCGACCTGAAGGACAAGGCCAAGTTCGGTGACACCAACACCGACCGGATCGAGGCGCAGTTCCCCTACGAGGTCGGCGACGAGGTCTGGAACGAGGTCCTCGAGGCCAAGGCGAACAACCGGGTCACCGGCCCGGCCAACGTCGAGGTGTCGTCCGACAGCATCTGGGTGAGCCTGCTGGTCAACCTGCTCCCGATCGCCCTGCTGGTGCTCCTGCTGCTCTTCTTCATGTCGCAGATGCAGGGCGGCGGCTCCCGGGTGCTCAACTTCGGCAAGTCCAAGGCGAAGATGATCACCAAGGACACGCCGAAGACCACGTTCGCGGACGTGGCCGGGGCCGAGGAGGCCGTCGAGGAGCTGCACGAGATCAAGGACTTCCTGCAGAACCCGGCGAAGTACCAGGCCCTGGGCGCCAAGATTCCGAAGGGCGTACTGCTCTTCGGCCCGCCCGGCACCGGTAAGACGCTGCTGGCCCGCGCCGTCGCCGGCGAGGCCGGGGTGCCCTTCTACTCGATCTCCGGCTCGGACTTCGTGGAGATGTTCGTCGGTGTCGGCGCCAGCCGGGTCCGCGACCTCTTCGAGCAGGCCAAGGCGAACGCGCCGGCCATCGTCTTCGTCGACGAGATCGACGCGGTCGGCCGCCACCGTGGCGCCGGCATGGGCGGCGGTCACGACGAGCGCGAGCAGACCCTCAACCAGCTGCTCGTCGAGATGGACGGCTTCGACACCAAGGGCGGGGTCATCCTGATCGCCGCCACCAACCGGCCGGACATCCTCGACCCGGCGCTGCTGCGCCCGGGCCGCTTCGACCGGCAGATCCCGGTGGACGCCCCCGACATGGAGGGCCGCAAGGCGATCCTGCGGGTGCACGCCAAGGGCAAGCCGTTCACCCCCGACGTCGACCTCGACGCGGTGGCCCGGCGTACCCCCGGCTTCAGCGGTGCCGACCTGGCCAACGTGATCAACGAGTCCGCGCTGCTCACCGCCCGCAAGGACCAGCGGGCGATCACCAACGACTCCCTGGAGGAGTCGATCGACCGGGTGATCGCCGGTCCGCAGCGCCGCACCCGGGTGATGAGCGACCAGGAGAAGAAGATCACCGCGTACCACGAGGGTGGGCACGCGCTGGTCGCCTGGGCGTTGCCGCACGCCGCGCCGGTGCACAAGGTGACGATCCTGTCCCGCGGTCGGTCGCTGGGCCACACCCTGGTCCTGCCCACCGAGGACAAGTACACCCAGACCCGCGCCGAGATGGTCGACACCCTGGCGTACGCGCTGGGTGGCCGGGCCGCCGAGGAACTGGTCTTCCACGAGCCGACCACGGGCGCCGGCAACGACATCGAGAAGGCCACCCAGCTGGCCCGCGCGATGATCACGCAGTACGGCATGAGCTCCAAGCTCGGCGCGATCAAGTATGGCACCAGCGGCGACGAGCCGTTCCTCGGCCGCAACATGGGCCACGAGCGGGACTACTCCGACGCCGTCGCCGCCGAGATCGACGGCGAGATGCGGGCGCTGATCGAGCTGGCCCACGACGAGGCCTGGGAGATCCTGGTGGAATACCGGGACGTCCTGGACAACATCGTGCTGGAGCTGATGGAGAAGGAGACCCTCTCCACCGCCGACATGGCCCGGATCTGCGCCCGGGTGGCCAAGCGGCCGCCGATGGCGCCGTACAACGGCTTCGGCAAGCGCCAGCCCTCCACCGAGCCGCCGGTGCTCACGCCGGCCGAGAAGGACGCGCTGAAGGTACAGGCCCAGGCCGACGGCGCCCAGGCCACGGTGGGCGGCGGCACCGCGAGCAACTCCAACAACTCGGACGGTACGCACTGAGCACCGACCCGACGGCCAGTTCCCGGGTGCACCGGGAACTGGCCGTCTCCGCGACCGAGCCGGACGGCGACGACACCCTCGACTACGTCGCCGCGCGCCTGATCAGCGGCAAGCTCACCGGCAGGCCCATCGAGGAGACCATGGACCTCGGGCGGATCGAGAAGGCGGTCCGCGAGATCCTCATCGCCGTCGGGGAGGACCCGGACCGCGACGGGCTCCAGCAGACGCCGGCCCGGGTCGCCCGCGCGTACGCGGAACTCTTCGCCGGCCTCCGGGTCGACCCGGCCCAGGTGCTCAGCACCACCTTCGAGGCCAACCACGAGGAGTTGGTGCTCGTCCGGGACATCGACGTGATGAGCCTCTGCGAGCACCACCTGCTGCCGTTCCGGGGCAGCGCCCACATCGGCTACATCCCGGGGCCGGACGGCCGGATCACCGGCCTGTCCAAGCTGGCCCGGCTGGTCGAGGTCTTCGCCCGCCGGCCGCAGGTGCAGGAGCGCCTCACCTCCCAGATCGCCGACCTGCTCATGGAGCGGCTCGCGCCGCGCGGCGTGGTGGTGGTGCTCGAGTGCGAGCACATGTGCATGGCGATGCGCGGCATCCAGAAGTCGGGCGCCAAGACCATCACGTCCGCCGTACGCGGCACCCTTCAGCGCGACGCCAAGTCCCGCGCCGAGGCGATGGCGCTGATCATCCCCCGCTGACACCGCACGACCGGCCGGCCGCCCGCAACCCGGGTCGGCCGGCCGTCGCTCTGGGCGGTGGTGCTCAGCCGGCCAGCATCGCGAGCAACAGGCCCGCGCTGACCAGCACCGCCGGGACCAGGCACACCAGGGCGCCCAGCCGGGCCGTGCGCGCCACCCGGCCGCCGTCCGGCGGCGGGAAGAGCCGCCCCACGCCGATCCAGCCCGCCGCGAACGCCACCGCCGGCATCGGCAGACCGCAGACCAACGCGGCCACGCTGGCCGCCCCGGTGCCGGTCGCCACGAACAACGCCACCTGGATCGCCGGCACCAGCAGCGCCAGCGGCCCGTACACGAGCAGGTTCCGCAGGTGCGGCGGCCAGGCGGCCAGACGGGGCAGTCCGCGCGCGGAGAGCGTCGCGTCCGCGGCGTCCGCCCGGCCCCGGGCTGCGCGCAACGCGGCCAGCACCGCCGCCGGCCCGCCCGCCATCGCCCGGGCCGCCTCGGTCAGCTCCGGCGGCGTCGGGACCAGCGAGATCGGCGGTACGCCCCGCTCGCGCAGCCGGGCCTCCTGCGAGGCCAACCGGGTGCGTACGGCGGTCAGCTCCTCGCGGGCGGCCTGCACCGACCGGGCCTGCTCGCCGGCTGCGGTGGCCGCGTCGCGGCGCACCCCGTCGAGCTGACGGGCGGCGGCGAGGTACTCGGTCCACGCGGCGGCCACCGCGTCGGCGTCCCCGCCGGTGCCCGCCTGCCCGGCGGTGTCCGCCTGTCCGGCCGGGTCCGCCTGCCCGGCCGGGTCGGTGCGTTCCGGTGTCGGGTCGGCCCCGGAACGCTGCCCCGGCGCGGACTGTCCCGCCGTGGTCCGTGCCCCGCCGCGGGTCATGCCGCCTCCTCCTCGCCGAAGGGGACCAGCACGGTGCCCTGCTCGCCGGGGCCGTCCCAGAGCACCGCCCGGCCGGGGCGGGGCCGCCACTGCACCTGCCGGCCGAAGACCGATGCGAGCTGCGCGCCCGGCAGGTCCACCACGGCCACGGCGGCGAGCTTGTCCACCTCGCCCTCGGGTTCAAGCAGCGCGGCGAACGACGGCACCGTCCGCCAGCGGCCCAGCAGGTGCCGGCCGATGGGCGGCCCCTCCCGCAGCAGCGCGCGCAGCCGCTCCGGGGGCAGTTGCTCCGGCGTCGGCACGTCCAGTCCGAAGACCACCAGGAAGGCCGGCGCGGGGTCGTCCACGGCGGCGAGCAGGCCCGGAAGGTCCACCGTCTCCACCGGATGGCGCCCCGCCAGCTCGGCCGCCAACGCCTCGACCGTCGGGCGGCACTCCTCGTCCGGCGCGGCCAGCACGAAGCGGGCGCCCCCGGGGGCGTGGTGCACGGCCGTGCTGCGTACGGCGGTGACCAGCAGCCGGGCCGCCTCCGGCCCGGGGCCGAGCACGGCCAGGTTCCGCCCCGGAGCCGGCCCGAGCGACACCGCGACGGTCGTCCGGGGCACGTCCACCGCCCGGCCCAGCAGGGCGGCGGGCCCGGGTGCCTGCCCGGCGAGCGCCGCCCGGTACCGGGGATCGTTGCGCAGCAGCGGGCGGGCGTAGCCGGCGAAGACCACCGGCGGGGACGCCCCCTCCGGGCGGGCCGACCAGAGCCGGTGCCGCAGCGCCTCGACGGTGTCGGGATGGTCCTGCGGGTCCGGGAACCGGACCATCCGCTCGTGCCCCCGGATCGCGCCCCGGGGCCCGCCGAGCCCGCCGGCGGTGTTCACCACCGCGCTGCCCACCGGCAGCCCGGCGGCCGAGTCGTTCGTCGGCTCCAGCACGGCACCTCCGCCGGGCAGCGCCACCCGCACCGGGAACTGCCCCAGCACCGAGTCCCGGTCGGTACGCGAGCCCAACCCCAGGTCGCCCTCGCCGGACAACACCAGGTGCACCCCGTACGCCCGTCCGGTGCGGGCCAGCGCGTCCAGCCGGGCGGCGGCGTCGGCGGCCAGCCGGTCCCGTTCGACGAAGAGCAGCGGCAGGTTGTCGAGCACGCAGACGACCCGGGGCATCGCCCGGTGCTGGCGCAGCTCGGCGAAGCGTTGCCCGCCGGCCCGGGCGCCAGCCTCCTCGCGCCGGCGCACCTCCGCCACGAGCTCGTCCAGCAGACTCAGCACGTACTCCCGGTCGGCCGCCATCGCGGCGGCCCGCACCTGCGGGATCCACGACCGGTCCCGCTCGGTCTGGAGAAACTCCACGAAGGACTCGGCGTCGGCGAGATCCGCCAGGTAGAGGACCAGCTCTTCGGGACCGTAGCGGGCGGTCAGGCCGAGCAGCGCGGTGGTGAGGAAGGTGGACCGACCCGCGCCCGATCGGCCGCTGACCAGCCAGTGCGGCGTCAGCTCCGTGAAACCGAGGGACACCGGCCGGCCACCGGCGTCGCCGACGGTCGTGGTCAGCCCGCCCACCCCGCTCGCCGTCCACAGCTCCTCGTCGGCTGCCGGCAGCAGATCGGTCAGCGCCAGCCGGGAACCCGCCTCCACCTGCGCGGCCAGCCGGCGGCAGACCGCGTCGACGAGTTCGCCCGGCGGATCGGTCTCGATGAAGACCGGCGAGTTCAGCCCGCCCGGCGGCTCGGCGCCCGGCCCGGCGAACGGGCTGCCCGGCGGATCACCCAGCAGCGCGTACGCGGTGCGGACCGCCAGCGTCGTCGCCCTCGGCAGCGGCTCCCGGCCGCCCGCCGGGGGCCAGCCGGCCACGACGAGATGCAGGCCGGCGGACCGACCCGACCCGGCCAGGGCCCCGATGCGGGCCAGGTCGGTGGGCCCGGTCGACTCGGGCAGTGCGGCGATCACCAGCAGCAGCGTCCGGTCGTGCCGGCGACGCCCGCTCGTCCCGGGGGCCACCCACTGCTCGGCCTCGGTGAGTACGGCCCGCAGACCCGCCACGTCCACGGCCGGCGGCGGCAGCAGGCCCGCGTCCGCGAGCGGCGCGAAGGGCGCGAGGGTCGTGCCGGTCGCGTCGACCGCGCGGACCAGCAGCGCCCCGGCCGGGGTCGCCGCCAACAACCGCAGCAGTACGCCCCGCAGCAGCCCCGCCACCCGGGGATCACGGGCGTCGACGTCCACCGCGAGGTGACCCGTGCCGAGCAGCGGCACCAGCGCCGGGAACCGGGCGTCGTCCAGCGGTGCCGCCGTACCGACCCGGACGAAGGGAGGCGGCCCCTCACCGGCCGGTGTGGTCGGTGCCGTCGTCTCCAGGGGAGCGCCCGCCCAGCCGGGAGCCAGCAGCGCTGCCGCGGACCGGAGGCGGTCCGCCAGCTCGTACTGGCGGCGCTGGTCGGCAGGGACGGGCCGGGTGTCGTCGAGGACGCTCGCGGCGGCAGTCGCGGTGGCGGCGGCCCGCCGGTGCAGTGCGGCGGCGCGGTTGGTGCGTGCCTTCGGACCGACCACCGCGTCCACCCCCTCCGCCCGAGGTCGGCAACCCCTCCCCGCGCAGAGACCGTAACCCAGCCGGGCCGACTCGTCCGGGATGCGCGGCGGCACTGCGCCGGGGATGTCGTGGATCTCACCGATGGGGAGTGGTCCGTCACGATCCGCTGGATCTGGGGCATTGGGTCTACCGCGTCCAGCCGCTAGCCTCAGAGGGTGGAATCAGTGCAGCCCCCCGCCGGTTCCCAGGTCTCCCGCGTACCGGCGCAACGGCCCCCCTCCGACCACCTGGCGCCGCCCTCGCCGGCCCCGGCACCGGAGCGGCCACGGCGGCGGCTGCGCACCGTGCTCACGGTGGTCACGAGCGTCGTGGTGGCACTCTGCCTGGGCGGGGTGGCCGCCGGATTTGTGCTCTACAACCGGGCCGCGGCACCCGACCGGAGCGCGCCCGACGTGGTGGTGGACAACTACCTCCGTGCCTTCCTCGTGGACCGCAACGACACCCGGGCCAACCTCTTCACCTGCGAGAACGCCGACAAAGCCGGCCAGCTAAGGGCGTTGCGCGACGATCTCGTCGCGCGCGAGAAGCGTTTCGCGACCACCTTCACGATCAGCTGGGGCAGTCTGCAGGTGCAGCAACAGGGCAGCGGCGCCGAAGTTCAGGTCGAGCTCATCATTTCCGCCCGTGTCGACGGAATTTCCCAAAGTGATCGACAGGCGTGGCAGTTCACCACCCGCTTGGACGATGACTGGCGGGTCTGTGCAGGATCTAGGGTCCCCTGACCCGCTACTCAATCCAGAGCAAATGCACCGGAACCTCCAAGGTGGTCGGCGACTGGCCCCGCCAGGCCCAGCGATACCAGTCCACCTCCGGCGTCACCCGGACGCAGATGTCGCCTTCCGCGCCGGAGTAGGTCTCGGTGACGGCTCGCAGGTCCCGGTGCTCCACGGAGTCGACGACGTGCACCACCCGGCGACCCGTGACGGCGTCCGACTCGAAGACGGGGGTCGGAGCGCGGTGCGCCGGGGCGTCCAGGGAGACCAGGCGGACGCCCGTCTCGCGGTCCATCGACGCGTCCGGCCGCCGTGTCCCCACCGTCTCCACCCAGACCCGCTCGACCGGGACCAGGGGCGCGAAGACCTCCACCTGGTCGGACTCCGCCCGGTACCACTCGTGTTCGGGGATGACCGGTACGTAGGTTCGACTGCCCTGCACCACCCGGTCGTCGGCCCGAAGGTCAGCGCGCCAGCCCAGCCCGGGCAGGCCGACCAGCACGCGCTGACCGCGCAGCTCGACGCGACCGGTGGCCGGCACGATCTCGATCGGTCTGGGCGGTCGGGGCGCCCAGTCCGGATGGTCGGCGAACGGGTCGGGAAGCGGGTCGTTCATGACGACGAGCGTCTCATCCCGCGCCCTTGAGCGGCGCGCCACGCGAGCGCATGAACGGCACCGGGTCGATGGCGCCGCGGCTGCTCCGGTCCTCGTCCTCGTGCACCTCGAAGTGCAGGTGTGGGCCGGAGGAGTTGCCGCTGCTGCCGACCTCACCGATGACCGTACCGGCCTCGACGAGTTGGCCGACCTTGACCCGGGGCTTGCTGACCATGTGGCAGTAGCGGGTGATGAACCCACCGGCGTGCAGGACGTCGACGAACCAGCCGCAGCCGCCCTTGTTCGGCCAGCCGTCGACGTTGCAGGTGCGCCGGCCGCTCTTGTCCGGGTCGCACTGGGAGATCAGGACGCGTCCGGTGGCCGCTACCCGGATATCGGTGCCCTTCGGCGCGGCGATGTCGACCCCGTTGTGCCCAGGGCGGCTCGCAGTGCGGAAGCCCGAGCCGACGCCGCCGGGGATGGGAGCCGTCCAGCCCGAGGCGGCGATCTGCCCGGTGGCGGCGCGATCGCAGACCTTCCTACCGTCGATCAACGCGATCCGGGCAGCTCCGCCGGCCAGCGCGTTGACGATTTGGGCGGCCACGTCCTCGTGTTTGGCGTACGCGTCCGGGAAGGCGCTGATCTGCACGGCCTGCGCGGCCCGGGTGAGCGGCATCGTCTCCCAGCCGGGCACCTTGACCAGCTTCTCGTAGAACTTCCGGGCGGCGTACTCGGGTGTCATCCGCTGCGCCACGGTGCCCCAGCCGGCTCGCTGCTGAAAGAGACCGACCGAGTCGTGGTCGGCACCGACCCCCTCGTTGGGGAGGTCCTCGGACTCGCCGACGGTCCGGTTCGCCAGATTGCGCAGCCGGGACTCCTGCATGGCGGTCGCCACGGCGATCACCCATCCGCGCGGCGGCACCTTCATCTCCTGCCCGACCTTGATGATCCGAGCGGCGTTACGAAGCTGGACCTGACCGTACCCGGACATCCGGGGGATCTTGCCGCGGACCTCGACCCGGTAGTTCTCCTTGCAGTCCATGCTCACCGGGGCCATGTCCGTGGACTCGCCGCCCAGTTCCGTGAGGAAGAAGGCCCCCGCACCGCCGGTGCAGCAGAGCAGGGCGAGCGTCGCCGTCAACGCGGCGGCTAGTGCGCCGAGTCGGAGCTGTCGACCGCGCGGTCGCGTCCCATCGCTCATTTCTGCTCCCAGTCCACGGCATCCACCAGCCACCGCCCGTCGGGCGCCACCAGTTCGAGGCGGAGCCGACCCGTGTCGAGCGGAACCAGCACCTCGACGAAGTTCTCGGACCGGGGCTGGAGAGTGACGTCGCCGTCGACCTGACCGGTCGGCACCCCGGACGGGTCGACGCCGGCCAGCTTGTCGGTCAGCACCGGGGTGGAGAGGGGACGGAGGCCCTTCTGCCACTGCTCCGCCGTGGTGCCCGGCTTGCCGAGCCAGGCGGCGACGAAGCGTTCGGCGGTCTGCTCCGGTGTCAGTTCGCCGGGACGGGTGACCGGGGACGGCGGAGCGCCCGTCGAGAACGCGCCGTCATCACCGGCAGTGGGGGCGACCGTGGTGATCGGTCGGTCGGGACGGTTGCTGAGCCCGGAGGTGGGATCGCCCGGCCCGGACACGAGTCGCGCCGCGCCGATGATCCCGAACACGAGTACGGCGATGCCGACCGCGATGCCGAGCCGGGACCGGAGTACCCGGGTGACCAGGAATTCGACCGCCCGCCGCATCGCACTCACCGCGCCTCGGAGCGGATCCGCGGGGTGGGTCGGTCAGGCGCGCGCTCGGCGGAGCCGGGACGGTAGATGGCGAACGAGGGGTTCTCGTCCGGCACGTCCGGCTCGGTCCAGGCGGCCGGCTGCCGCCGCCGGGGCCGGGGCGCGACCGGGCGAGAGGTGCCCCGGTCCTCGGTCGGCGTCGGCTCCTCGGTGGCCTGCTCGCGGCCGTCGGGCCGCTGCCGCTCCTCTGCGCCACGGGTGGCGGGGCCACCACGGGTGGCGGCGTGCGCCGGATCCTCCAGCCGTGCCTCGGGCCGGAGGGTGCGCTGCTCCGCCACCACGATCCGACGCCGGCCCGTCGTCGGCTCGGCCGTCCCGCCGGGCTCCGCGACGTCGAGCCGGGCGGCGGTGCGCATGTCCCGGAAGAAGCGCCGGTGCCACGAGCCGGCCGAGCTGACCGCCTCGCTGCTGTCCTTGCCCCCGAGCTGGGTGATCCGGCGGTAGGGACGCAGCAGCAGCCAGCCGACCACGCCGCATAGCCAGACCAGCACCACCTGGAGCCAGCCGGGCAGGGTCGGCGTGCTCATGATGAGGTCGACCGCGAAGAGATAGATGGCGGCGCCGGTGCCGAAGATGGCGATGTTGAAGACGGCGGCGACCACCGCGTTCGCCAACCGTCGCAACCCGGCGCTGGCCGGGCGCATCAGGCCCACCGTCCCGAGGATCGGCGCGGCGATCACCGCCCACCGGAAGATCAGGAAGCCCAGCAGCACCAGCAGCGAGGCGGTCAGGTCGAACATCGCGAAGAGAACCGCGGCCAGTACGGCGATGAATCCGGCACCCACCCGATCCATGTCCCGAACGCCCTGGAGGTACTCGTACGCCTCCGGGTCCTCGGTCTCGATCTGCTGCGCCACCCGCGCCCACTGCTGCTGCTTCGCCTTGATGGTGGCAGGTCGCGTGGCCGGGTTCGACCGGAGCTTCGCCGCCTCCTCCCAGGAGAGCGACTTCGCGTCGTATAGCGCCGGTCCGTACTTCTTCGCGGTCTCGCTGTCTGCTGAGCCGAGCACGCCTCGCAGCCAGTTGCGGTAGAGCATCGCCTCGGTGGCCGTGTCACTGGCCCGCACGGCCGGCGGACGCTTGTCGACGCAGGCGTCTGGATTAGGCAGTGTGCATTTATCTGGTGGCGTGTCCTTGGTGGCGGGACCGACCGCGTCGTGGACCACGCCCAGGGTGGTGACGAGGGTGCCGTCGGCGATGTTGGCCGACTTGACCGGCCAGGCGGCCAGGGCGGTCACCGCCACCATCACCAGCAGGGCCCAGCCCGCCGTGGTCATCGCGTTGCTCATGTCCGACTGACGGGAGCGCCAGAGCAGGTACAGGCCGACCACGCAGAGAGTGACGATGCCGAAGACGCTGAACACCTTCTGGTAGACGGCCTTGGTCGCCTGGTCCACCAGAGGGTCGGCCCAGCCCCACATCGAGCGCGGGTCCCAGGCACGTTCCCGCAGCGCGTTCGAAGCGCCCACGATCGCTGTGGCGATCATGAACTCGCCGTTGGCCACCGTGTTGGTGAACTTGTAGTCGGGGTGCAGCACCGCGGTCGCGCAGCCGCTGTCGACGTCGTACGTCGAGTAGCTGTATCCCGCGTAGCCGTAGTCGCTGTAGAAGCCCTTCGGACCCGACTGCTTGGCCGACTCCGGGCGGGACGCGAACCAGCCGGCGAGCCCGGAGTCGGGGGCTCCGGGAGTGGGGGCGTTCCGGCACTTGACCTCGGAATCGGCGACCTCTTTGAGCTTGTCGACGCAGGCGCGGAAGTCGGCCTGCCACTCCGGGGTGGTGCAGAGGTCGGCGTTCGCCTGGGCCGTCAGCGGTGCGGGGGCGGCCGCAGCGGCACCGACGGCCGGCCAGCCGATGGTCGCCCCGGCGAGTACGCCGAGCGCGAGCAGGAACGCCGCCAACCGTGCCCGGGCCCGCGCCATGTCACGCCTCCATGTTCGGCAGGATGGCCGGCAGCACTCCGGCCGCCGCGGCGATCGCGGCGGGGGTGGTGTCGAGGTGATCCAGCAGCCCGTCGACGTACGAGACGTCGACGCGGACCTTCTGCACGCGGCCGTCGACGTCCCGCATGACGAATTCCCGGAAGCCGAGCCGGGTCGCGCTGGTGGCGTCGGCGGTGGAGAGGGAGGCCAGGGTGGCCTCGTAGCCGTCGTTGACGGGCACCCGCAGCAGGCGGAGCGCTTCGGAGGCGATCTCCGCGTCCTCGGCGATCCGGCCGACGAAGACGGTCGAGACCAGGTTCTGCACGTCGAGGCCGAGGATGTCGCGTGGGTTCTGCGAGGCGACCAGCGCGGCGAGGTTCCACTTGCGGGAGTCGCGTGCGAGCCGGACCAGGAACGACCGCCCGGAACGCCATCCCTCCATGAAGTGCGCCTCGTCCAGGCCGACCAGCTTCCGCGACGACATCGAGCCGCCGTAGCAGCGGCGCACGGCCAGCCGGTGCGCGGTGTGCAGCATGGGCAGGGCCAGCGACTCCTCGGCGGACCAGTATTCCCGCTCGATCTTGAGGTCGGGCAGTCGCAGCCCGGCCATGGTGATCACGGTGAGGGCGGCGTCCGCGCCGAGCAGTCCCTCCGGCGGCCGGCCGAAGAAGAGCATGGCCAGCGGCATCTCGGCGGTGTCCAGCAGCAGGTTGGCCAGTTCCTTGCCGGCGTCGTCGTCGAGCTGACTGAGGCAGGCGACCACGTCGTCCAGGGTGGAGGTCTCCTCCGCCGGCACCTGGCGTACGGCGTGCCGGAAGAGGGTGGCGGTGGATGCCTCCCGGGCGACCTGCGGGGGCACCAGCATCATGCAGATGTCCTGCACCAGCATCCGCCGTTCGGCGCGGGCGTTGGAGACCGCGATCTCGAACTCCCGGTCGCCGGCGGCCCCGGTGCCGAACTCGCTGCGCAGCGGCGTCGGGATGAGCGAGTACGGGGCCAGGGTGCCGTGCTCGGAGCCGGTCAGGTTCAGCACCCGCGCGTACGGCCGCAGCTCCGGCATGGCGCAGAGGCGGGCGAGCGGGCCGGACGGGTCGAGCAGCGTCACCTGCACCCCGCGTCGGGCCGCGAGGTAGCCGAGTGCGCCGAGCAGGGTCGACTTGCCGCCGCCCGGTTCGGCGACGAAGACGGCGAGCCCGGAGCGTTCGCGTACTTCCATCGGGAAGTGCAGGTCGAGGAAGACCGGCCGGCGGCAGGTGCCGGCGGTGCGTCCGATGAGGTCGCCGCGCCGGTCGCCCACGGTGCTGGCGGCCTGGGGGAGCGCGGCGGCGAGCAGGTTGACCGGCATCCGCCGGACGTAGCCGGTGTTGGCGATCGGCTCGCCGGGGATGAACTCGCGGGCCAGCCAGTCCTGGTTCTTCGGATGTTGCAGCGAGATCCGCAGCTCGCGCGAGTAGAGCTGGATGAGCCGGCGGGCCCGCTCCAGGCACTCCTCGCGGTTGCGGCCGCCGACGGCGATCCGGTGCCAGCCGTGCGCGCGGGCGGAGTCGACCGGCAGGCCGGTGGTCATCTCGTCGCCGATCACCAGGGCCCGCTTGGCCAGCCGCTCCAGCTCGGGCGGGGCGTCGATGCCGTGCTCGGCGTAGTCGAGCTGCTGGGAGCGGATCATCCGCAGCCGGTGTTCGAGGTTACGGAAGGAGTCGCCGGAGCCGAGGATGTCGACGCGGGTGGAGAGCTCCATCGGCCACGGCAGCCGCTCGTGGAAGTGCAGCCAGGGTTCGTGTCGCTCGGGGATCTCCAGCGGCTCCATCCGGCCGACCGCCAGCACGGCGACGTGCCGTTCCTCGCCGGTCATCCGGTTGACCAGCTTGACGGTCGAGCCGTACGGGGTGCGGTAGCGCTCGACCTGCTCGGTGAGGGCGAGCAGGTCGCCACGTTCCCACCGGCCGTCGGTGAGCGGGGAGAGTTCCCCGGGCGGCGCCATGCACAGCGCCACCGAGCGGTAGAGCAGCCACTCCAACTCCTGGGCGGTGACGCGCCGGCCGCGCATGCCGAACGCGCCGAGCACCTCGTCGAACTGCTCGACGGTGCGGCCGAGCTTGCGGCGCTCGCCCTCGGCGACGCCCCGGCCGAAGGTGCGCAGCAGCCGTTCGGTGAGCGAGTCGCCGAGGGAGCGTCGGGCGAAGGTGACGCCGAGGTAGGTCTGCCCCTCGGCGTGGTTGACCGAGAGCAGGTGCCGCTGCGCGGCCACGAGGTGGTCGCCCCAGCCGGCGGTGCCGGGCACGTCGGGCAGCGGCGCGGGGGTGTGCGCGTCGATGGTGCGGGCCCACTCGTCGGCCGGGAAGGGCCGGGTGGTGCGTCGCAGGTGCAGCCGGAAGCCGGCGAGCCCGGCGTACTGCTCGGAGATCGCCGACAGCAGCGCCTCCCGCTCCGCGTCCGGGCGGAACGCCCAACGCACCTCCGGCAGCCAGTACCAGGCGGTGACGGTGTTGGGGGTGAAGGTGAGGTGGCCGGCGATCTCGGTGATGGCCAGCTCGACCGCCGGGTCCCGGTCGCCGAACTTGATCTTCGGTGCCTTGACCCGGGCGGGCTTGGTGGGCTGGCTGCGCCGGCCGGCGGAGCGCTGCCGGGGCGGCGCTACCTCCCGGCCGGTCCGCTCCGTCGGGCGTTCCCCGTCACGGCGGGACGCTGGCCCGGCCACGGGTTCCGGCGCGGGCGGCTCGACCGGAGCCGCCTCGAGAGGCGCGGGTCGACCGGGCGGCGGTGCCGGCACGGCGGCGGTGGTGTCCTGCGCCGGTGGGCGGAGCGTGGGCAGCCGGTCCCCGGGCTGGTGCGGCACCCGGGACCTGGCCGGCCGGACGGGCTGCTCGTAGGCGGCAGCCGGCCGGTCGACTGGTGGTGCCACCGGGGAGGGCACCGGGTCGGCGGCTTCGCGCGGGTGGGCCACGTCGCTCTGTCGACCCGCGCGCGCCGGCGGGGGAGTCGGGGCCGCCGGGAGCGCCGCCGGCTGCGGCGGGGCCGCGGCGTGCTCGCGTCCGCTGGCCCGCTGCGGGGGCGCCGCCGGGCGGGGCGCGCCGGGGCGCGCCCCGCCGAACAGGTCGAGGAAGGGCGAGTCGATGTCGGCGCCGTCGCCGACGGGTTGCGGCTCGGCCGGCGGCGTCCGGCGCGGCGCCGGACGGGGTGCCTGGAACACGCCCACTCCGCCGTGCCCGGGTGTCGTCACCAGGGCCGGGTCGAGGACGACCTCGTCGACCTCGGGCTCGTCCGGGTAGTCGAACGACCGCGCACGGTTACCGTGCGGGACGGCCGGACGCCCTGCCGGGGAACCCGGCGTGGAACTGCGATTCATGCGACCGCCTCATCCGCGTCGTTCGACTGCCTGGTCGGGGTGCGACCGGTCATGCCAGTTCCTCCCGGATCCTGATCCGACTGCCGACCAGGCGGGGGTCCCGCTGCTCCGCGGCCGGCTCCCGGGTCCGCCGCCAGTCGGTCAGCGCGGTGCGGATCACCATGCGCGCGGGCCGGTCCGGGTCGACGTACCGGAAGATGAACGAGGTGCTCACGATGGCGAGCGCGATCTCCCAGGCGGGGAAGAGCTCCACCTGCAACGTGAACAGCCAGTGGATGAACATGTAGAGGGGAACGAGCAGCATGAACAGCCCGTACTGGGCGTACGGCAGGTGGACGGGAAGGGTGTAGCCGGGCGGCCCGAGGTAGACCAGGCGAGCCCGGTAGATGTCGTCGTCGGTGCGCAGCCGCATCTCGTGCCCGCGCCTATTCGAAGATCAGGTCGATCAGGTAGTCGCCGATGAAGAAGAGTGTGGCGGCTCCGGCGATGAAGGCGAGCCCGACGATCGCGATCGCCGAACTGGTGAGGACCTTGGAGATCTCACCCCGGCTGGCCCGCCCGATGAAGATGACGCCCAGCACGGCCAGCAGGATCGGTGCGATCTTGCTGGCGAAGAATGTGACGACACCCTCGGTGTCGATGCCCTTGGGCGCGGGCTCGGCGAGTGGAGTCGACGCCAGGGTGGAGAGCGTGTGGGCGGCGGCGGACGTCGCCGTCTCCATCAGCTCGATGGCGATCACTGGAACCTCCCCAAGTCGCGGCCGGCGGCGCCGCGGTGGTGCAGTAGGCATGCCTGGCGGGAACGGTGCTCCCTGTGCGCAGCGTCGGCGACCCTGCGTTCGTTACCCACCACGGAGGGTGGTGAGCTTTGGGCGGATTTTCCCGCTTCGGCCCTCCCTCCAGGCTTCGCCATCTCGATGCCGGGCAATTCCAAAGCGTACGGGCACCCACTGTTTGCGACAAGCCGCGAAGAGTCTGCCCGATCCGGCCCGGACGACCGATCGTACACCTGTTCGAATGCGCATGTCACCGCCCTCGACCCGGCCGATCCGGGGAGGTCCGCGCGACCGGTACCGTCTAGCCGTGACCGATCTGGTACGGGCCTCGGCCCCGGTGGTGATGGGCGTCCTCAACGTCACGCCCGACTCCTTCTCCGACGGCGGACGGTACGCCGACCTCGATGCCGCCGTCGGACACGGCGTGCGGTTGCGGGCCGAGGGCGCCCACCTGGTGGACGTCGGCGGCGAGTCCACCCGGCCCGGTTCCGACCGCGTCGACGCGGCGACCGAGACGGCCCGGGTCGTCCCCGTGATCCGGGAGCTGACCGCCGCCGGCGTGCCGGTCAGCATCGACACCACCCGCGCGCGGGTCGCCGAGGCGGCCCTCGCCGCCGGTGCGGCCGTGGTCAACGACGTCTCCGGCGGCCTCGCCGACCCCGACATGGCCCGCGTGGTGCGCGACGCCGGCTGCCCCTGGGTGCTGATGCACTGGCGGGGCCACTCCCGCCAGATGGGGGAGCTGGCCCGCTACGGCGACGTCGTCGCCGACGTGCGCGCCGAGCTGCGCCACCGCGTCGACGAGGCGTTGCGCGCGGGGGTCGGCGCCGACCGCATCGTCATCGACCCGGGCCTCGGCTTCGCCAAGACGGCCGCGCACAACTGGGAGCTGAGCAGGCACCTGTCCGACCTGCTGGACCTGGGCTTCCCGCTGCTTTTCGCGTCCAGCCGCAAGTCGTACCTGGGGCGGCTGCTGGCCGGCCCCGACGGCACCCCGCGCCCCACGGACGACCGCGACGTGGCCACCGTCGCCACCAGCCTGCTCGCGGTTGCCGCGGGCGCCTGGGGCGTACGCGTGCACGACGTCCGGGCCACCGTGGACGCCCTCGCCGTCTGGCAGGCCACGGGCGCGCCCCGCCTGGCGTCCGCGTCCACCGGCGGGGTCCCGGCGGCCCACGCCGGCGCCGGACGGGACCGTACCGCCGACCACGGAGGAGACCGATGACCGACCGGATCCAGCTGACCGGCCTGCGGGCGCACGGCCGGCACGGGGTGTACGACTTCGAACGCGAGCAGGGGCAGGACTTCGTCGTCGACGCCGTGCTGGAGATGGACCTCGCCCCGGCGGCCCGCTCCGACGAGGTGGGCGACACCGTCCACTACGGCGAACTGGCCGAACGGCTGGTCGCGGTGGTGACCGGCGAGCCGGTCAACCTGATCGAGACGCTCGCCGACCGGCTGCTGACCGTGTGCCTGGCCGACCCCCGCGTCGAGGTCGCCACGGTCACCGTACACAAGCCGGAGGCGCCCGTGCCGCACGCCTTCACCGACGTGGCCGTCACGATGACGCGGCGGCGGGACCGGTGACCCGCGCCGTCCTCTCCCTGGGCAGCAACCTCGGCGACCGGCTGGCCCACCTGCGCTCCGCCGTCGCGACGTTCGGCGACAGCGTGCTGCTGGTCTCCGGCGTCTACGAGACTCCACCGTGGGGGGACGCGGACCAGCCCGCGTACCTCAACGCGGTGCTGCTCGCCGAGGACCCGGCCGCGGGCCCGTACGACTGGCTGGAGCGGGCCCGGGCGGCGGAGCGCGCCGCCGGGCGGACCCGCGACCCGCAGCGGCGCTTCGGGCCGCGCACCCTGGACGTCGACGTCGTCGCGGTGTGGCGCGACGGCGACGAGCCCGTGCTCAGCGACGACCCCGAGCTGACCCTGCCGCACCCCCGGGCCCACCTGCGGGCCTTCGTGCTGCGGCCGTGGATCGACCTCCAGCCCTACGGGCGGCTGCCCGGGCACGGTTGGCTGACCGACCTGCTCAACAACGGTCCCGCCGCCGACGACGCGCTGGATCTGCGCCCCCGGCCGGATCTGGCGATAGAGTCGACGGCATGACCCAGTGGAGCCGGCCGGCATGACGCAGGCGCAGTCCCCAGGACCCGGCGGGACGGGGCCCGAGCGGTCCCGGATGGGCCCCACCCGGGCCTCCACCCTGCTCGTGGCCGGCCTCGGCGCCGCCGCGCTGGCCTGGCTGCTGATCAGCACCCTCTACTACGACTACCTGCCGGAGCTGCCCTGGCTGCCCGTGGTCACGCTCGCCGCACTGGCCGTGCTGGAGGCGTACGCCGCGGCCAACACCCGGGCGCGCATCGAGCGCCGGCCGGGCCGCGACCCGGTCAATCCGCTGCTGGTGGCCCGGTTCGTGGTGCTGGCCAAGGCGTCGGCGTTGGCCGGCGCGATCTTCGCCGGCTTCTACGCCGGGCTGACCGGCTGGCTCTTCGTGGAGCGCACCGACGCCGCGGTGGGCGACCGGCCGGTGGCCGGCGCCGGCCTGCTCGCCGCCCTGGCGCTGGTGGCGGCGGCGCTCTGGTTGGAGCGCTCCTGCCGGGTTCCGGAGCAGGAGGACGACGAGGACCGCGAGCCCGGCAACCGGGAGGGCCGCCCCGGTCCGCGCTGATCGCGGGGGGTTACGCCCGGCCTTCCACGCGGGTACGGTGCCTGCGACCGGAGAGCAACGCCGCCCCGGTCCGCCCGTGCGTCGGACCTGGCTGGACGGGCGGCCATGTGGGAGGCGGCGTCATGCGGTACGACGAACCGGGGCGGGAGCCGTCCCCCGAGCCCTCGTCCGGCATCCCCGCCTCGGTCCTGGAGAACGTCTTCGACGACCCCGCGCACGGCGAGCCCGGGCGCGACCGGTTCGCCGTGCACGTCGTCTGGGAACTGCTGCTCCTGGCCGGGCTGGGCGTCCTCGCGTACCTGCTCTGGGCGGAGGAACCGGCCGCGCTGCGCGGCGACGGGCTGCGTTCCCTGCTCCTCGACGCGGTCGTGCTCGGGTTGCTGGCGCTGGCCGCCGGGCTGACCCTGCGTACGGCGGCGGTGAACCTGGCCGTCGGGCCCGTGGCGGTCGCCGCCGCGCTGCACGTGGCCGAGCAGGGCGACCGGGGCGTCAATGCCGCCGTCGGCCCGGCCCTGCTGGTCGCCGCGCTGGGCGGCCTCGCCCTGGGGCTGGTCGTGGTGGTGCTGCACGTTCCCGGCTGGGCCGCGTCCCTCGCCGGGGCGGGCGGGGTGATCGTCTACATCCAGCAGCGCTCCGCGTCGGTGCTGCCGCAGGGCGACTACGACCCGGAGCGCGGTGCCCTGCACCTCTTCGTCGGGTTCGCGGCCGTCGCGGTGCTCGGCGGCCTGTTCGGGTCGGTGCGGGCCGTCCGCCGGATGGTCGGCCGGTTCCGCCCGGTCGTGGACCCGGCCCGCCGCCGGGGCGCGGTGGCGGCGGTCGTCACCACCGGCGCGTTCGTCGGCTCCACGGTGCTGGCCGCGCTGGCCGGCATGCTCGTCGCCAGCCGGGACATCGCCCCGGTCGCGCCGAACCCCGGGCTCGACTGGACGGTGCTCGCGGTCGGCCTGGCGCTGCTCGCCGGCACCAGCGCCTTCGGCCGGCGCGGCGGCGTATTCGGCACGCTGCTGGCGGTCTGCCTGGTCACGGTCCTCCTGGCGTACGCGCGGGCCCGCGGCTGGACGGTCAGCCGGTGGGCGGTCGGCGCCGCGGCGCTCGGCGTCGGGCTGCTGGTCACCCGGCTGGTGGAGGCGTACGGGCGGCCGGCGGTCGGCGCCGCGGCGGAACCGGTCCCCGCCGGTGACGCCCGGATCGGCTCGGGCTGGACGGCGTCCCCGGCCGACCCGGTCGGCGACTGGCCGCCCGCCGTGCCGAGGCGGCCCTCCGAGAGCCCCGTGGACCCCTGGAGCGACCCGGGCTGGGAGAACGGCCCACGCCGGTGGGACGCCGGCGAGCGGTGAGCCGGCACCGCGTCCACCGGGCCGGAAGTGATCTCGCCGGTTAGGCTCGGCGGCATGACCGACACACCATCGACCTCCGCCGGCCCGTCGTTCGAGGAACTCGACGCGTTGTCCACTGAGGAGCTGCGCGAGCGGGCGTTCGCGGTCGCCCGGGAGCGCCGCGACGTGCGCTTCTTCTGGTCCGTGCTGCGGCACCTGCCGAACGCGGACGAGGCCGCCGCCCTCGACGGCGCACCCAACTCCGTGGGGCCGACGATCGACGAGGCCGCGGCGCTGTGGCGGGAGCTGACCGGGCACGGCTACGAGGAGTCGGCGCCGCTGCTGCGGGCCGCGTTCATCGACTACCTGATGAAGCACCCGCGACGGTGACGGCGACCGACGGCCCCGGGCAGGTTTGCCTCCCACGGTCCGCCGGGAACTGACCCGATCATGGCGCTCACCAACCCGCCCCGGACCGGCGGTCGCTACGGGACGGCGGCGGGCACGGGCGCGCTCGCGGCACTCCTGCTGGTCGCGGTCTGCGGCAGCCCGGCGTACGTCGGCTGGGCCGCCGGCACCGACCCGAACTCCGCCGGCGGCTGGTACCTGCAACTGCTCTCCTGGCCGGCGTGGCGCTTCGACGGCGACGGGGCGACCGGCGGCCTGCTCGTGGCGAACCTGCGGGCCGTCCTGCTGGTCATCCTCGCGGCGCTCTTCCTCTACCTGCTGCCCACCTCGCAGGTGGCCCGGGTGCAGGGGTCGGGGACGCAGTTCTTCTCCGGCTGGGCCGCGTACGTCCTGGCCAGCGGCTTCGCCTCGCTGATCGCCGCCTTCCTCGGCCCGGAACCGGCCCTGCTCACGGCGATCCAGGCGGGCGGCGCCGGCGCGACTTACGGCTTCCTCTCGGGCTGGATCATCGGTACGGCCAGCCTCGGCGGCCGCGCCTGACCGGCCGCCGCCCACCCGCACGGGCCCGCACTCCTCAAGCGCCTGGCCCGGCTGCCCTCACCCCTCGCGGTCGCCCAGTTCGAGCAGCCGCGCCCGGCTGAGTACGCCGACCGGCCGCCCCCCGTCGGTCACCACGATGCGTTCCGCGGCCGAGCTCAGCAGCGTTCCCAGCGCGTCGTACGCCGAGCCGCCGAGCGGCATCGTCGGCAGCCCGGCCACCCCGGTCTGGGGCAGCGGCTCGACGGTGTCGCCGGTGACCGGGGTGACGGCCAGCCGGCGGATGCCCCGGTCGGCGCCCACGAACTCCCGTACGAAGGGTGTGGCGGGGGCGCCGAGCACGGCGGCGGGGGTGTCGTACTGCTCCAGCCGCCCGCCCTCGGAGAGCACCGCGATCCGGTCGCCCAACCGGACCGCTTCGTCCAGGTCGTGGGTGACCAGCACGATGGTCTTGCGCACCTCGGCCTGCAACCGGAGGAACTCCTCCTGCAACCGGGTCCGCGCGATCGGGTCGACGGCCGAGAACGGCTCGTCCATCAGCAGCACCACCGGGTCGGCGGCCAGCGCCCGGGCCACCCCGACCCGCTGCCGCTGCCCGCCGGAGAGCTCGTGCGGGTAGCGGCGGCCGAACGTGGCCGGGTCGAGCCCGACGAGTTCCAGCAGCTCGTCGACGCGGCGGCGGCTGCGCTCGCGGGGCCAGCCGAGCAGCCGGGGCACGGTGGCGACGTTGGCGCTGACCGTCTGGTGCGGAAAGAGCCCGACGTTCTGGATCACGTAGCCGATCCGGCGGCGCAGCCGGACCGGGTCGACCCGGGTGACGTCCTCGCCGCCGAGCAGGATCCGGCCGCCGGTCGGCTCGATGAGGCGGTTGACCATCCGGAGCACCGTGGACTTGCCGCAGCCCGACGGTCCGATCAGCACCGCCAGCTCGCCGGCTCTGATGTCCAGGCTCAGCTCGCGTACGGCCTCGGTGCCGCCGGGGTAACGCTTGCGGATGCCCTCCAGCACGATCGACGCCGCGCGCGGTTCGGCGGGGGCGGTGCCCTCCGGGGTAACGTCCACACATGTCCTTCCGCCTGAGCTACCGGGCCGACCCGGGTAACCCGTGGTTCTCCTGGCAGTACGTGCGGGACAACTCTGACACGATCCTCGCCGCCGTGCGTGAGCACGCCTCGCTGACCGCTCGCGCGGTGCTGATCGCCGCCCTGATCGCGCTGCCGCTGGCGGTGGCCGCGTACTGGTACCGCTCGCTGGCCGGGCCGGTCCTGGCACTCACCGGGGTGCTCTACACGGTGCCGTCGCTGGCGCTCTTCGCGTTCATCGCCCCCTACCTGGGCATCGGCGCGGCGACCGCGCTCAGCGTGGTGGTCCTCTACGCGCTGCTGGTGATCGTCCGCAACGCCGTCGCCGGGCTCAACCAGGTGCCCCCCGAGGTCCGCGAGGCCGCCGAGGGGATGGGGTACGGCCGCTGGGGCCGGCTGTTTCGGGTCGAGCTGCCGCTGGCCCTGCCGGGCATCCTCACCGGGCTGCGGCTGGCCACCGTCTCCACGGTGGCCCTGGTGACCGTGGGCGTGGTGATCGGGCGCGGCGGTCTCGGGCAGCTCATCTTCGCCGGCTTCCAGAACAACTTCTACAAGGCGCAGATCATGACGGGGACGCTGCTCTGCGTCCTGCTCGCCCTGGTGCTCGACCTGATCCTGGCGGGTGCGGGTCGGCTGCTGACCCCCTGGCTGAAGCGGGCCCGGTGAGCGCGAGGAACGCAGCGCAGCGGAGTCCCGCAGTCGCGAATGACGGAAGGCGGGTCCGGTGAACCCGGTCGAGGCGGCGTTGGTCTGGCTCAACGATCCGCTCAACTGGACGAACCCGGGCGGCATCCTGGACCGGCTCGGCGAGCACCTGTCGATGTCGGCGGCGGCGGTGGCCCTCGGCTGCCTGGTCGCCTGGCCGATCGGGCTCTGGCTCGGGCACACCGGCCGGGGCGGCGGCCTGGTGGTGCTGGTGTCCAACGTGTCGCTGGCCGTGCCCACGCTCGCCCTGCTCACCATCCTGCCGCTGACCTTCCTCGGCTTCGGCCGGCCGTCGGTGGTGGTCGCGCTGGCCGTGTTCGCGGTGCCGCCGCTGCTGGCCAACGCGTACACGGGCGTGCGGCAGGCCGATCCGGAGGCCCGGGACGCGGCGCGCGGGATGGGCTTCTCCGGCTGGCAGTTGCTGCGCCGGGTCGAGCTGCCGCTGGCGGTGCCCTACCTGGCGGCCGGGTTCCGCACGGCGGCGGTGCAGGTGGTGGCGACCGCTGCGCTGGCGTCCTTCGTCAACGGCGGCGGCCTGGGCCAGATCATCCGGGCGGGCTTCGGGCTGGACATCGCGGCCGGCGGCGGACAGATCATCGCCGGCGGCGTGCTGGTGGCCGGGCTCGCCCTGCTGCTGGAACTGCTACTGGCCCTGGTCGAGCGGCTGGTCACGCCGCGCCCGCTGCGGGCGGACCGCCGTCGGGCGCGCCGCCGGGCGGCGCAGGCGGTGGCCGGCGGCTGAGCTTCTCCGCCCACCCCGACGCCGAGCCCGAGTGGGCGCGCGAGGGCGAATCCGGTTCACCTCCGGTGACGATCCGGTGACGAACTACGCCTCGGGTTGTCGGTCCCGCGTGGAAGATGTTGGGGTGGGAAACCGGGCGGTCGCACAGCGGCCGCCCGTGGCAGACAGCGGGCGGCCGGACGAGATCGCCCGTCGGACACGCGGCCGGCCCGGCAGGGCCGCGCCGGGACACGGAAGGCGGGCACTGGATGCGCGCACGTACACGCCTGGCCGTCGGTGCGGTGGGAGCCCTCGCCGCGGCGGGGATGCTGACCGGCTGCGGCGACGCCGGCTCCTCCGGCACGGACGCCCCCGAGCAGGCGGCCTCCGGCGCCGGCTGCGCGCCGGTGGCCGGTGACCAGCTCGTCGTGCTCGACGACGACAAGAAGCTCCAGAACACCGACAACGTCATCCCGGCGGTCAACGCCGACGCGGCCAACCCGCAGTTGCTCGCGGCGCTGGACAAGGTCTCGGCCGCGCTCGACACGCCGAAGCTGATCCAGCTCAACAAGGCCGTCGACGTCGACCGCAAGACGGCGCAGAAGGCGGCCGAGGAGTTCGCGGCGGCCAACGGCGTCACCACGGGCATCGCCAAGGGGCCCGGCGGTCAGATCGTGATCGGTGCGGCCAACTTCACCGAGAACCAGATCCTGGCCGAGCTCTACAAGATCGCCCTGACCGCCGCCGGCTACGACGCCAAGGTGCAGCAGATCGGCAACCGCGAGCTCTACGAGCCGGCCCTGGAGAAGGGCGAGATCCAGGTCGTCCCCGAGTACGCGGCGACCATGGCCGAGTTCCTCAACACCAAGGCCAACGGCAAGGACGCCCCGCCGGTGTCCTCGCCGGAGCTGGAGAAGACCGTCGCGGCGCTCAAGGCGGCCGGCGACAAGGCCGGCCTCGTCTTCGGCACGCCGGCCGCGGCCCAGGACCAGAACGCCTTCGCCGTGACCAAGTCGTTCGCCGACAAGTACGGCGTCCGCACCCTCTCCGAGCTGGCCGCCAAGTGCTCGGGCCAGGCCACGGTGCTGGCCGGCCCGCCGGAGTGCCCGCAGCGGCCGAAGTGCCAGGCGGGGCTCGTCCAGGTCTACGACTTCAAGGCCGGCTCGTTCAGCTCGCTGGACCAGGGCGGCCCGCAGACCAAGAACGCGCTGAAGACGGGGGCCGCGAGCGTGGGCCTGGTGTTCTCCTCGGACGGCGCACTGGCCGTCGGCTGATTCCGGCCCGGCCACCGGCGGCGCCACGCCGCCGGTGGCCGGCGTGGCGTTCGGCGGTGAAGATGCCGGATGCCCCGTTCACCCTTTCCGGGGCGGCACGACCCTCGGTAGGCTGCGGACCCATGCCAGCCCCGGTCGCCCCCGCCGACAAGCGCAGCCCGTCGCTGCTCACCATCCTCTTCTGGGTCGGTGTCGCCCTTGCGCCGGTGGCGGCGTTGATCCTGCTCGTCGCCGACGGCAACGGTCCGCTGCGGTTCGCCGCCGTGCTCGCCATCATGTCCGTCGTCCTGATCGGCCTGTCGATCGCGCTGCGCGCCGACGGCGCGGGCCCGGCCCGGACCGAGGAGTTGCTCGACGAGATCGAGCAGCTCCGCCGTGAGCTGCGCGGGGAGATCGTGGCCGCCGCCCAGCGCGGCAACCAGGCGCTCGACGACGCCCAGCGGGCCCAGGAGGAGGTCGCCGCGCTGCGCCGGCGGCTGGACGTCAGCAGCGCCGCGCTGGCCGGCGTCGCCGCCCCGACCGGCGCAGGCCGCGCCCGGGCGGTCGACGACGCGGGCGCCGGCCGGGCGCGGGCAACTGTCGACGACGCGGGCTTCGGCCGGGGGCGGGTGCCGGACCAGGACGACGTGGCGCCCCGTCGGGGACGCGCCGACCGGGACGACGAGGAACCCGCCCGCAGGCCGCAGCCCGCTCCGCGCGCCGAGCGTTCCGCGCCGGCCGGCGGCTACGGCACCGAGCGGGCGGCCGCCGCCCCGGCTGGCGGGTACGGCCAGGAGACCCCGACGCCCACCGGCGGGTACGCGGACCGGCCGGCGGCCGGCGGCACGGCCGGGGTGTACGGGGCGACCCGGCCGGCGGAGCCGGGCAGCCAGCCAGGGGCCCGCCCGCTCGGCGTGGTGCGGCACACCGAGACCGTGCACGTCACCACCCGGCACACCATCGTCGACGGCTCCGCGTCCGTGCCCCCCGACCGGGGCGCCGGGTACGCGGGGCGCTGGTCGCCGGGGCCGGAGGAGCGGCCGTGGCCGGGCGAGCAGGACGATCGTTCCTGGGCCGGTCACGGGCACGCCGAGGGCGACGACCGGTCCCGCCGCGGCGACCGGCCGCGCCGGGACGACGACGGCCTGCGGCCGGGCCCCGGATCCGTCCCGGACGACCGGAGCCGGCCGGATCAGCCCGGCGGCGGGGAGTGGTCGGCCCAGGGCGACGACCGGGACTGGTCCGCCGCACCCGGTGCACGGGAGCGGTCCGCCGGCCGTGCCGACCGGGAGCGGCCGGGTCGGCACGACGGGCGCGGGCAGCAGTGGGACGCGCCGGCATCCGCCGGACCGGGCTGGGGAGCGCCGGCCGGACCGCCCGGGCGCGGCCGGGCGTACCCGCCCGACGAGGCGGGCGGGGAGCAGTGGTCGCAACTGAGCGCCGGGGACCGGTGGGCCGCCGTGCGGGACGACGAGCGGGGTCGGGAACTGCGGGTCGGGGAGCGGCGCGCCGAGGTGCACGCCGACGCCAGCGGCACCGAGTACCGGGTCGCGGACCGCTGGGCGGCGGTCCGCCGGGACGAGCCGCGCCGGGGGCCGGAGCGGGGCGACGACGGATGGCGCGGCGGCTGGTCGGAGACGGACGACGCCCCCGCCCTGCCGGCCGGCGGGGTGCCGGTGCCCGACGAGTGGCGCCCGCCCCGCCAGCGGGCACACCAGCCCGAGGCGCGGCACGACGCCCGCCAGCCCGAGGCGTACCGCCCCCGCCGGGCGGAGCCCGAGCCGGAGCGGTACGGCCGGCGGCTGGAGGAGCACTACGGCTATCCGCCGCAGGACGACGAGCCCCGTGGGGGCGGTGCCCGCCCCACCGACCGCTGGCGCTGACTCGTCCTCGACATCGGGCGGGGAAGGCATGCCCGGCCGGCCCGCCCGCGTCCCCGGGGCGGTGCCGGGCGGGTCACTTGTCGATGTCGCCGACCACGAAGAACATCGAGCCGAGGATGGCGATCAGGTCCGGCACCAGGCAGCCGGGGAGCAGGGTGGCCAGCGCCTGCACGTTCGCGTACGACGCGGTGCGCAGCTTGAGTCGCCACGGCGTCTTCTCGCCCCGGGAGACCAGGTAGTAGCCGTTGATGCCGAGCGGGTTCTCCGTCCAGGCGTAGGTGTGCCCCTCGGGGGCCTTGAGCACCTTCGGCAGCCGGGTGTTGACCGGCCCGGTGAGCCGGTCCACCCGGTCCAGGCACTGCTCGGCGAGGTCGAGCGAGGCGTACACCTGGTCGAGCAGCACCTCGAAGCGGGCGTGGCAGTCCCCGGCGGTCTTCGTCACCACCGGCACGTCGAGCTGGTCGTAGGCCAGGTAGGGCTCGTCGCGGCGCAGGTCGAAATCGAGGCCGGAGGCCCGGGCGACGGGCCCGGACGCGCCGAACGCGGCGGCGTCGGCCGCCGAGAGCACCCCGACGCCGACGGTGCGGGCCAGGAAGATGTCGTTGCGTCGGATGAGGTTGTCCAGGTCGGGCATCCGCCGGCGGACCTCGGCGATGGCGGCCCGGGCCCGGCCCGTCCAGCCGGACGGCACCTCCTCCTTGAGCCCGCCCACCCGGTTGAACATGTAGTGGATCCGGCCGCCGGAGACCTCCTCCATGACCGCCTGGATGGTCTCCCGCTCGCGGAACGCGTAGAACATCGGCGTGATCGCGCCGATCTCCAGCGGGTAGGAGCCGAGGAACATCAGGTGGTTGAGCACCCGGTTCAGCTCGGCCAGCGCCATCCGCAGCCAGGTGGCCCGCTCCGGCACCTCCATGCCCATCAGCCGCTCGACGGCGAGCACGACGCCCAGCTCGTTGGAGAACGCCGAGAGCCAGTCGTGCCGGTTGGCCAGCACAATGATCTGCCGGTAGTCGCGGACCTCGAACAGCTTCTCCGCGCCCCGGTGCATGTAGCCGACGATCGGCTCGCAGGCCACCACCCGCTCGCCGTCGAGCACCAGCTTGAGCCGGAGCACGCCGTGCGTGGAGGGGTGCTGCGGCCCGATGTTGAGCACCATGTCGGTGCCGAGCTGCTCCCCGCCGGCCCCGGTGCCGACGGTCAGTTCGCGGAGGTCGCCGGCGTCCGTGGTCATGTCCGTCATCGTGCCATGAACCGCGCGGGGTCGACGCCGACCGGTTGCCGCAGCCACCAGTGCCCGCCCAACCCGGCCGGGTCGGTCAGTTCGGTCACCGCCGACGCGGCGGCGAGCGCCCGCACGTACCCGGCCGGGTCGCCGACGGCCAGGCTCAGCGGCGGTCGCCCGCCGTCGGCCCCGAGCGCCCGCAGCGCCTCCCGCTGCGACCCCAGGTCGTACGCGCACCGCGCGACCCGGGCGCCGGCGGAGGCGACCGAGTCCATGGCGACGTGCGCGGTGACGTCGCAGGATCCGTCCGGCACCGGCGGCACCTGCCGCCCGCCCCGGTACCCGGTCAGCGTCCCGTCCACGGGCCGGCCGTCGCGCAGGTGCCCGTAGTCCACGGCCAACGCCAGCCCCCGGTCGACCCTCCGTACCGCCTCGGCCCAGGCGTCGTCGCGGGTCCGGCCGATCTCGGCCCGCACTGCCGTAGGGGGTTCCGACCCGGTCGAGCCGGTCCCGTCGATTCCGGCCGCTGGCACCGGCCACCATCGGGCCAGCCAGTCCGCGTCGGCGGGGTCGACCCGGTCACCGACGGTCTCCTCGCCGGTGGCCGGGTCGACCAGCAGGTAGCGCCAACCCTCGGCGGTGTGCACCGCGACGTCGAGCGGCACGTTGTCCAGCCACTCGGTGGCCACCAGCAGCCCGGTTATCCCGGCGGGGATCTCGTCAAGCCAGTCGATCCCGTCGGGCAGGTCGACCGGTCGGGGAGCCTTCTCGACCGCGGTGAGGCGTACCCGGAAGGCGAGCGGAACCGACGCGGAGGGCGCGGGACCGGCGGACGACGGGCCGGACGAGGCCGAGGGCCGGGCGGCGGCCGGAGGAGTCGGGGTTGCCGGGGAGCCCGTCCGCGGAGGGATCAAGCCTGACCGCCCGGAGCGGGCGGGCTCCCCGGCAACCCCCAGCGCGGCGGAGAGCGCGCGCAGCAGCTCGCCCCGGCCGGCCCCCACGTCGACGACGTGCAGGACGCGGGGGTGGCCGAGGGCGGCGTCGACCTGCTCGACGAGTCGCAGCAGGGCGGCGGCGAACGCCGGCGACGCGTGCGCGCTGGTGCGGAAGTGGTCGGCGGGCCCCGACCCGGAGACGAAGAAGCCGCCCGGCCCGTAGAGCGCCCGTTGCATCGCGTCCCGCCAGCGGATCGACATCGGTTCCTTCCCACGCGGCGTGCGGTACCGGGCCGACCCTACGCAGCCGGTCGGGGCCGGTCCGTCGTCCCTCGGGCCGCCGGTGCCGTCGGTGAACGTTTTCACACATCCTTGTCCCGGTTCCGTGGCCCCGGCGCATACTTGCGATCGACCGGTACCCCTTCTCGAGGACTGGATCGTCGCCATGAGCGCACCCCTGCGCCCGCGCCCGGCCGCCCCCCACGGGGCCGCCGTTCCGCCGGCCGCCATCCCCCGTTTCCTCACCGTCGGCGTCGTCGGCTCCGGCCGCGTCGGTGCCGTGCTGGGCGCCGCCCTCGCCGCCGCCGGCCACCGGGTCGTCGCCGCCACGGCCGGCTCCGGCGCCTCCCGGGCCCGGGCGGCGCTGCTGCTTCCCGGCGTGCCCCGCCGGTCCGCCGACGCCGTGGCGCGGGCGGCCACCGACCTGCTGCTGCTCGCCGTGCCCGACGACGCGCTCGCCGGGGTGGTCGCCGCGCTTGCCGGCTCCGGCGCGCTGCGCCCCGGCCAGGTGGTCGCGCACACCTCCGGCGCGCACGGGCTGGCCGTGCTCGCCCCCGCCGCCGAGGCGGGGGCCCGCCCGCTGGCCCTGCACCCCGCGATGACCTTCACCGGTACGCCGGACGACCTCGCCCGGCTGGCCGGCATCTCGTACGGGGTGACCGCCCCGGCGGAGCTGCGCCCCCTGGCCGCCCGGCTGGTCGCCGACCTCGGCGGGGTGCCGGAGTGGGTCGGCGAGGCGGACCGGCCGCTCTACCACGCGGCGCTGGCGCACGGTGCCAACCACCTGGTGACCCTGGTCAACGAGGCCGCCGACCGGCTGCGCGACGCCGGGGTGACCCAGCCGGAGAAGGTGCTCGCCCCGCTGCTGCGGGCCGCCCTGGAGAACGCGCTGCGCCTCGGCGACGACGCGCTGACCGGGCCGGTGTCCCGGGGCGACGCCGGCACGGTCGAGCGGCACCTGGCCCGGCTCGCCGCGACCGCCCCCGAGTCGGTCGCGCCCTACCTGGCGCTGGCCCGGCGTACGGCCGACCGGGCCATCGCGGCGGGCCGGCTGCGGCCGGTCGACGCGGAGTCGCTGCTCGGCGTGCTCGCCGGCGACCGACGGCAGGTGGCGGCGTGACCGGGCCGACGGTGGACGGAGGGGATCACGTGACGGAACTGGTGCACGGCCGCGCCGAGCTGGCGGCGGCGCGGGACGGGCTGAAGGGCACCGTCGGCGTCGTGATGACCATGGGCGCGCTGCACTCCGGGCACGAGACGCTGCTGCGGGCGGCCCGGGAGCGGGCCGACCACGTGATCGTCACGATCTTCGTCAACCCGTTGCAGTTCGGCCCGAACGAGGACTTCGACCGCTACCCGCGCACCCTCGACGCCGATCTGGAGATCTGCCGGCGGGCGGGCGCGGACGTGGTCTTCGCCCCCTCGGTGGCCGACATGTACCCGGACGGGCAGCCCCGGGTGCGGGTCAACCCCGGCCCGCTCGGCGAGGACCTGGAGGGGCAGAGCCGCCCCGGGTTCTTCCACGGGGTGCTCACCGTGGTGCTGAAGCTGCTCCAGCTCACCCGCCCCGACCTGACGTTCTTCGGCGAGAAGGACTACCAGCAGCTGACCCTGGTGCGGCGGATGGCCCGGGACCTCGACGTGCCGGTCGAGGTGGTCGGCGTACCCACCGTGCGGGAGCCGGACGGGCTGGCCCTGTCCAGCCGCAACCGCTACCTCTCCCCGGCCGAGCGGGAGGCCGCGCTGAGCCTGTCGGCGGCGCTGCGCGCCGGGGCCGCGGCGGCCGACGAGGGCGCCGACGCGGGGGCGGTGCTCGCCGCCGCGCACGCGGCCTTCGGCACCGGTACGCCCGGCGCGCGCCTCGACTACCTGGTGCTCACCGACCCGGACCTGGAGCCGGGGCCGGTCTCCGGGCCGGCGCGACTGCTCGTCGCCGCCTGGGTGGGTGCCACCCGGCTGATCGACAACGCGGCGATCCGGCTCGCCCCGCGTTCCTGAACCCGACCCCGCCACCATCCCGCGAAAGGCACCCCGATGCTGCGCACCATGCTCAAGTCGAAGATCCACCGCGCCACGGTGACCCAGGCCGACCTGCACTACGTCGGCTCGGTGACGGTCGACGAGGACCTGCTCGACGCCGCCGACCTGATCCCCGGCGAGCAGGTGGCGATCGTGGACATCACCAACGGGGCGCGGCTGGAGACGTACGTGATCCCGGGCGAGCGGGGCAGCGGCGTGATCGGCATCAACGGTGCCGCCGCCCACCTGGTGCACCCGGGGGACCTGGTGATCCTCATCTCGTACGGGCAGATGGACGACGCCGAGGCCCGGTCGTACCGGCCGCGGGTCGTGCACGTGGACGCCGACAACCGGGTCGTCGAGCTGAACACCGACCCGACCACCGCCGCCCCCGGCACCGCCGGCGCCCCGGTGCCCAACCCCTTCGCCGCCGCCGTCTGAGCGGACCGCTTCCTCCTGTCGTCCGCGCCGCGCCCGTTCGTCCCCTTCGTGATCCCTAGGGTCGTCCGGGGCGTCAAAGTGGTCGCCTGTGCGGTCTGTCATCGGAAGGTCATCCCTGGGTAGTCTGGTTGCCCGTCGACAGACGCGGGTGGCTGGGGGAGGCCGCGATGCGCCGTGCGATTGCCCTGCTCGCTGCCGTCGTCACGGCATCGCTGCTGGCCGGGTGCGCCGACTCGGGCGGGCTGGACGGTGACCTGGTCGACGACTGGGCGGCCCCGTCCGCCCCCGGGCCCTTCACCCCCACCGCCGGGGTGTGCCAGGTCGCCGACTTCGCCGACGTGGTGACGCTGGCCGCGTACGCGCCGGTGGACTGCGCCGCGCCGCACCGGGTCGAGACGGTGCACGTCGGTGCCTTCCCCGCCGAGCGGCCCGCCCCACCGCCGGGCGGCTCGGCCGAGCTGCGGGGCGCCTTCGCCGACTGCGACACCCGGGCGACCGGTCACGTCGGCGCCGACTGGCGGGCGGGGCGGCTGCGACTGGCGGTGGCGGTGCCGTCCGGGGCGGGCTGGGCGGCCGGCGCCCGCTGGTACCGGTGCGACCTGACCGAGGTGAGCACCGTCGAGGCCGCCGCCACCGTGGTGCTGCGCACCGGCAGCCTCCGGGACGCCCTGCGGGGGCCGTCCCCGCTGCGCCTGGGCTGCCAGCGGGCCCGCGCCGACGGCGGGTCGGTGCGTACGCTGCTCCCCGTCGACTGCGCCGCCCGGCACGACGCAGAGTTCGTCGGCGTGTGGCGGGCGCCCGACCGCCCGTACCCGACCCGCCCCGCCGACTGGGCCCCGCTGTACGCCGGCTGCCGCTCCGTGCTCGGCCGCTACGGGGGGGTGCCCGACGACGCCGACCTGCGCTTCCGCAGCGGCGTCGTGGTCCGCCCGCCGGGGGCCGGCCGGTGGCGCGTCGGCGACCGGGGCGTCCGCTGCTACCTCTGGCTCGACGACCGTACGGTGACCGGCTCGCTGCGGGGCGCGGGCCCGGCGGCCCTCCCGGTCCGGACGCGGTAGCACCCGCCGGTCCGGGCCGCGCCAGACCGAGCCGCGCCGGCCTGCCGCCGTGCGTGGCGTCGGCCGGCGCGTCCGGACGCGATGGCGCGTACCACTCGTCCCGCCCCGGCCGCCCCTCGCGAGGGTCCTTCGGGTTGACTGTGGGCATGGAGCTTCCGACCGTCGACCTGCCGGCGCTGCCCAGACTGCTGGCCGCCCCCGCGCCCGGCTGGGTGGAGACCACCGACGTGATCGTGGTCGGTTCCGGGGTGGCGGGGCTGACCGCCGCGCTGCACCTGCGCGAGGCGGGGCTGCACGTCACGGTGGTCACCAAGGTCAACATCGACGAGGGCTCGACGCGTTGGGCGCAGGGCGGCATCGCCGCCGTGCTCGACCCGCACGACACCCCGGCCGCGCACGCCTCGGACACCGAGATCGCCGGCGTCGGGCTCTGCGACCCGGCGGCGGTACGGGTGCTGGTCGAGGAGGGCCCGACCCGGCTGCGCGAGCTGATGCGGATCGGGGCGGAGTTCGACCGCAACGCCGACGGCTCGCTGATGCTCACCCGGGAGGGCGGGCACCGGGCCGACCGGATCGTGCACGCCGGCGGCGACGCGACCGGGGCGGAGGTGCAGCGCGCCCTGCACGCCGCCGTACGCCGCGACCCCTGGATCCGGCTGGTCGAGCACGCCCTGGTGCTGGACCTGCTGCGCGCCCCGGGCGACTCCCCGGAAGGGCTCGGCGCGGCGTGCGGCATCACCCTGCACGTGCTCGGCGAGGGCAGCGAGGACGGCGTGGGCGCCATCCTGGCCCGCGCGGTCGTCCTGGCCACCGGCGGGATGGGCCAGATCTACGCGGCCACCACCAACCCGGCCGTGTCGACCGGCGACGGGGTGGCCCTCGCGATGCGGGCCGGCGCGGCGGTGACCGACGTGGAGTTCGTCCAGTTCCACCCGACAGCGCTGATCACCCCGGCCGGTGCCGGCCTTCCGGGCGCCGGGCACGCCCAGCAGCCGCTGGTCTCCGAGGCGTTGCGCGGCGAGGGCGCCCACCTGGTCGACGGCGACGGCAAGCGCTTCATGCTCGGGCAGCACGAGCTGGCCGAGCTGGCGCCCCGGGACGTGGTGGCCAAGGGCATCCACCGGGTCCTGCTGGCCACCGGCGCGGACCACGTCTTCCTCGACGCCCGGCACCTGGGCGGCGACTTCCTGGCCCGGCGGTTCCCGACCATCGTGGCGTCCTGCCTGGCCATCGGCGTCGACCCGGCGACCGACCTGATCCCGGTGGCCCCGGCCGCGCACTACGCCTCCGGCGGCGTCCGCACCGACCTGCGCGGCCGCACGTCCATCCCCGGGCTGTACGCGTGCGGCGAGGTCGCCTGCACCGGTGTGCACGGCGCGAACCGGCTGGCCAGCAACTCGCTGCTGGAGGGGCTCGTGTTCTCCCGACGGATCGCCGAGGACATCGCGGCCGGGCTGCCCGGGCAGGCCCAACCGGCGCCGACGGGCGCCTGGGTCGGCGGCGAGGGCTGGGTGGTGCCGGCCGAGGCGACGCCGGAGCTGCAGCGGGCGATGACCCGGGGCGCGGGTGTGCTCCGCTCGGCCGACACCCTCGCCGGGACCGCCGCCGTACTGGGCCGGCTCGGCGAGGGCCGGGGGCGGCCCCGGACGGCCGACTGGGAGGCGACGAACCTGATCACCGTGGCGTCGACGCTGGTCGCCGCCGCGTACGCCCGGCGGGAGACCCGGGGCTGCCACTGGCGGGAGGACTTCCCGACGGCCGACGAGCGGTGGCACGGCCACCTGGTCGGCGCCGTCGGGGCGCAGGGCCGGCTGACGCAAGCGTGGGAGGGGACCCGATGACGGAGTCGACGGAACGGGCACTGCGGGACGCGGGCCTGGACCCGGCGCAGGTGCGGCGGGTGATCGAGGGCGCGCTCGCCGAGGACCTGGGGCCGGACCTGCTCGACGTCACCAGCGTCGCCACCATTCCGGCGGAGCAGACCGACACGGCCGACCTGGTGGCCCGCGCCGACGGCGTGGTGGCCGGGCTGGCCGTGGCGGCGGCCGTGTTCGAGCTGGTGGGCGAGGCGACCGGCGCCGGCCGTACGGTCGAGGTGTCGGTGGTGGCCCACGACGGCGCGCGGGTGGCGCGCGGCGACGTGCTGGCCACGGTGGCCGGCCCGACCCGGCTGCTGCTGACCGCCGAGCGGACCGCGCTCAACCTGCTCTGCCGGATGTCCGGCGTGGCCACCCACACCCGGGCCTGGGCGGACGCCCTGGCCGGCACCAAGGCGATGGTGCTCGACACCCGCAAGACCACGCCGGGCCTGCGCGCCCTGGAGAAGTACGCGGTACGGGCCGGCGGCGGCACGAACAAGCGGATGGGCCTGCACGACGTCGCGATGATCAAGGACAACCACAAGTTCGCGGCGGGCGGCATCACGGCCGCCTTCCGTCGGGTCCGGGAGACCTTCCCGGAGGTGCCGGTGCAGGTCGAGGTCGACACGGTCGCCGAGGCCCTGGAGGCGGTCGAGGCCGGGGCGGACTTCCTCCTGCTGGACAACATGACCCCGGAGATGCTGACCGAGGTGGTCGCGTCGGTGGGGGACCGGGCGGAGCTGGAGGCGACCGGCGGGCTGACCCTCGACGTGGCGGCGCGGTACGCGGCGACCGGCGTCGACTTCCTGTCGGTCGGGGCCCTGACGCACTCCTCGCCGATCCTCGACATCGCCATGGACCTGCGCACCGGGTGAACCGGCGGCCGGCCGTTGTCTAGGCTGCGTGCGTGCTGCTCTGCATCGACATCGGAAACACCAACACCGTGCTGGCGACCTTCGACGGCGACAAGCTGGTGCACTCCTGGCGGATCAAGACCGATGCGCGCTCGACGGCCGACGAGCTGGGCCTGAAGTTCCGCGGGCTGCTCGCCGGGGACGCGGTCGAGATCACCGGGGTCGCGGCCTGCTCCACCGTGCCGGCCGCGCTGCGCTCGCTGCGCACCATGCTGTCCCGCTACTACGCGGACCTGCCGAGCGTGATCGTGGAGCCCGGGGTGCGCACCGGGGTGCAGCTCGCCATCGACAACCCGAAGGAGGTGGGCGCCGACCGGGTGGTGAACACCCTGGCCGCCTACACCCTCTACGGCGGGCCGTCGATCGTGGTGGACTTCGGCACCACCACCAACTTCGACGTGATCAGCGGCCGGGGCGAGTTCCTCGGCGGCGCCTTCGCCCCGGGCATCGAGATCAGCTTCGACGCGCTCGCCGCCCGGGCCGCCCAGCTGCGCAAGGTCGAGGCGACGAAGCCCCGCTCGGTGATCGGCAAGAACACCGTCGAGTGCCTCCAGTCCGGCCTCTACTTCGGCTTCGCCGGGCAGGTGGACCGGATCGTCGAGCGGATGATCGAGGAGATCGGCGGGGTGAGCGCCGTGATCGCCACGGGCGGGCTGGCCTCGCTCGTGATCAACGAGTGCCGCACGATCACCCACCACGAGCCGATGATCACCCTGATCGGCCTGCGGATGGTCTACGAGCGCAACGTCTGAACCCCGGCCGCCGGGGAGGGCGTGAGTGGGGCCGGTCATGCGGGCGGGTTATCCCGTAACGCCCTCCGGGCGCCTTGAGTACGCTCGGGGCCTGACCCCGCCCGAAATCTCCTTCTGAGGAAGCGTGCCGTGACCGAGCAGAACCCCGTGCCAGTCGATCCCGCCGACGACCTTCCCGAGCAGATGAAGGTCCGCCGGGAGAAGCGGGACCGGATGCTCGCCGAGGGCGTCGAGCCGTACCCGATCGGTTTCCCCCGGACCAGCACGCTGGCCGACCTCCGGCAGAAGTACGCCGAGCTGCCCACCGACACCGCCACGGGCGACCGGGTCTCGGTCACCGGTCGGGTGATCTTCGTACGCAACACCGGCAAGCTCTGCTTCGCCACGCTGCGCGACGGCGACGGCACGGAGTTGCAGGCCATGCTCTCCCTCGACCGGGTAGGCGCCGACCGGCTGAACGACTGGAAGCGCCTGGTCGACCTCGGTGACCTCGTGGGGGTGACCGGCGAGGTGATCACCAGCCGGCGCGGAGAGTTGTCCGTGCTGGCCGAGCAGTGGGCGGTCACGGCGAAGGCGCTGCGCCCGCTGCCGGTGGCGCACAAGCCGCTGAGTGAGGAGGCGCGGGTCCGGCAGCGCTACGTGGACCTGATCGTCCGGCCGCAGGCCCGCCAGATGGTGCGCACCCGGGCCGCGGCCGTACGCAGCCTGCGCGACTCGCTGCACGGCCGGGACTTCATCGAGGTCGAGACCCCGATGCTCCAGCTGCTGCACGGTGGCGCGGCGGCCCGGCCATTCGTGACCCACAGCAATGCACTGAACACCGATCTGTATCTGCGAATCGCGCCGGAACTGTTTCTCAAGCGGGCCGTCGTCGGCGGCGTCGACCGGGTCTTCGAGATCAACCGCAACTTCCGTAATGAAGGTGTCGACTCTTCGCACTCACCCGAGTTCGCGATGCTCGAGGCATACGAGGCCTACGGCGACTACGACACCATGGCCGAGCTGACCCGAAATCTCGTGCAGCAGGCGGCGATCGCCGTCGGCGGGTCGACCGTGGTGACGCACGCCGACGGTCGGGAGTTCGATCTGGGCGGCGAGTGGCGCTCGGTGACCCTCTTCGGGGTGCTTTCCGAGGCGCTCGGCGAGGAGGTCACCGTACGCACCGAGCGCGCCCGTCTCGTGGAGTACGCCGACAAGGTGGGTTTGGCGGTCGACCCCAAGTGGGGGCCGGGCAAGCTGGCGGAGGAACTGTTCGAGGAACTGGTGGTGCCGGGCCTGACGGCGCCCACCTTCGTCCGCGACTACCCGGAGGAGACCAGCCCGCTGACCCGGGCGCACCGCAGCGAGCCCGGACTGGCCGAGAAGTGGGACCTCTACGTGCTCGGTTTCGAGCTCGGGACCGCGTACTCCGAGCTGGTGGACCCGGTGGTCCAGCGGGAGCGGCTGGTGGCCCAGGCGCAGCTCGCCGCCCGCGGCGACGACGAGGCCATGCGGCTGGACGAGGACTTTCTCCGGGCGATGGAGTACGGAATGCCGCCGGCCGGGGGTATGGGAATGGGAATCGACCGGCTGTTGATGGCCCTCACGGGCCTGGGAATTCGGGAAACCATCCTCTTCCCCCTGGTTCGCCCGGAGTAGTCGCGCATCTCCACCGGGTCGTTACCGCATCCTATTGACGCGGCAAGCGTCGCGCGGGTTATCGTGCTTACAGTTTGCAGGAGCACCCTGCTCGAAAGGAATGTGGGACGTGGCCAAGCAGATCATTCATAAGCTGGTCGATGACCTGGACGGCGGGGACGCTGACGAGACGGTCAAGTTCGCGCTCGACGGCGTTCAGTACGAGATCGACCTGTCGAGCTCGAACGCCGAGAAATTGCGCGACGTATTCGCCCCGTACATCGCCCACGGCAGCAAGGTGGGCAGGGGCGGCGTCGTCGTCGGCGGTAGGGCCGCGCGCGGCCGGGGTGGTGCCACCGCCGACCGGGAGCAGAACAAGGCGATCCGCGCCTGGGCCAAGAAGGCCGGCAAGGACATCTCCGACCGGGGTCGGATCCCCCAGGAGATCGTCGACGAGTACCACGCGAAGGCCGGTCACTGACCGGAACCCTCGACGGGCGACCACGACGCCGGGCCGGAGCACGACTCCGGGCCGGCGTCGCCGTATCCGCCCGGCTGGCTCCGGGCCGGCGTCGCGGTGCCCGCCAGGCTGGCTCCGCGCCGGGCTCGCCGTATCCGTCCGCGACGGCAGCCGAGCGGGAAGAATTCCGTCCCGACGGTCGTTGTCCACAGCCGGTGGAGAGTCTGTCCACAGCCTGTGGACGACTCCCACGCGGTCCGAATCCGGGCCGCGCAGGCACCGGCGCGACCCGCATGACGGGTTCCGCGACCGCGCCGAATTTCGCTCTGCGCGTACAGGTAGGGGTACCGGAACACCCCCTGAGCGCGGACGGTTGTGCAAAACGGCGCGTACACGGCCTCCGGCGGGGACACACGACCTCAGCGGAGTCGGTTCGCGGCGATAGAGTAAGGAGGCACGGACGCCCGTCCCGGTCGTCCGCGCACCGGCCCCGCCACGACTTCTTGACCATCAAGATCGAGTGCGCACGGCACGTGAGGAGCACGAGGGCATGTTCGAGCGGTTCACCGACCGAGCGCGACGGGTTGTCGTCCTGGCCCAAGAAGAGGCCCGGATGCTCAACCACAACTACATCGGTACGGAACACATCCTGCTGGGCCTGATCCACGAGGGTGAGGGCGTCGCCGCCAAGGCTCTGGAGAGCCTCGGCATCTCCCTGGAGGGTGTGCGACAGCAGGTCGAGGAGATCATCGGCCAGGGCCAGCAGGCGCCGAGCGGGCACATCCCGTTCACGCCGCGGGCCAAGAAGGTGCTGGAGCTGTCGCTGCGCGAGGCGCTTCAGCTCGGCCACAACTACATCGGCACGGAGCACATCCTGCTCGGGCTGATCCGTGAGGGTGAGGGCGTCGCCGCCCAGGTGCTGGTCAAGCTCGGCGCCGACCTCAACCGGGTCCGCCAGCAGGTGATCCAGCTGCTCTCGGGCTACCAGGGCAAGGAGCCGGCCGCGGCGGGCGCCGCGCCGGGCGAGGCCGCGCCGTCCACCAGCCTCGTGCTGGACCAGTTCGGCCGCAACCTGACCCAGGCCGCCCGCGAGGGCAAGCTCGACCCGGTCATCGGGCGCGAGAAGGAAATCGAGCGGGTCATGCAGGTGCTCTCCCGCCGTACCAAGAACAACCCGGTCCTGATCGGTGAGCCCGGTGTCGGCAAGACCGCCGTGGTGGAGGGGCTGTCCCAGAAGATCATCAAGGGCGAGGTGCCCGAGACGCTGAAGGACAAGCAGCTCTACACGCTCGACCTCGGTGCCCTGGTCGCCGGTTCCCGCTACCGCGGTGACTTCGAGGAGCGCCTCAAGAAGGTGCTCAAGGAGATCCGCACCCGCGGCGACATCATCCTCTTCATCGACGAGATCCACACCCTGGTCGGCGCCGGTGCCGCCGAGGGCGCGATCGACGCGGCGAGCATCCTCAAGCCGATGCTGGCCCGCGGCGAGCTGCAGACCATCGGTGCGACCACGCTCGACGAATACCGCAAGCACCTGGAGAAGGACGCGGCCCTCGAGCGCCGCTTCCAGCCGATCCAGGTGGGTGAGCCGTCGCTGGCGCACACCATCGAGATCCTCAAGGGCCTGCGCGACCGCTACGAGGCGCACCACCGGGTGAGCATCACCGACGCCGCTCTCGTGGCCGCCGCGACGCTGGCCGACCGTTACATCTCCGACCGCTTCCTGCCGGACAAGGCGATCGACCTCATCGACGAGGCCGGTGCCCGGATGCGGATCCGCCGGATGACCGCGCCGCCGGACCTGCGCGACTTCGACGAGCGCATCGCCCAGGTGCGTCGCGACAAGGAGTCCGCGATCGACGCGCAGGACTTCGAGCGTGCCGCCCAGCTGCGCGACAAGGAGAAGCAGCTCCTCGGGCAGAAGGCCCAGCGGGAGAAGGAGTGGAAGGCCGGTGACCTGGACGTCGTCAGCGAGGTCGACGACGAGCAGATCGCCGAGGTGCTCGGCAACTGGACCGGCATCCCGGTCTACAAGCTGACCGAGGAGGAGACCTCGCGCCTGCTGCGCATGGAGGACGAGCTGCACAAGCGCGTCATCGGCCAGGAGGACGCGGTCAAGGCGGTCTCGAAGGCGATCCGGCGTACCCGGGCCGGCCTGAAGGACCCGAAGCGCCCCTCGGGCTCGTTCATCTTCGCCGGCCCGTCCGGTGTCGGTAAGACCGAGCTCTCCAAGGCGCTGGCCGAGTTCCTCTTCGGCAGCGAGGACGCCCTCATCCAACTGGACATGTCCGAGTTCCACGACCGCTACACGGTCTCCCGGCTGGTGGGTGCCCCTCCCGGCTACGTCGGCTACGACGAGGGCGGCCAGCTGACCGAGAAGGTGCGGCGTCGGCCGTTCTCGGTGGTCCTCTTCGACGAGATCGAGAAGGCCCACCCGGACGTGTTCAACACGCTGCTCCAGATCCTGGAGGACGGTCGGCTCACCGACGGTCAGGGCCGGATCGTGGACTTCAAGAACACGGTCATCATCCTGACCACCAACCTGGGCACCCGCGACGTCGCCAAGGCGGTCTCGCTCGGTTTCCAGGCGTCGGAGGACTCCGAGTCCAACTACGACCGGATGAAGCAGAAGGTCAACGACGAGCTCAAGCAGCACTTCCGGCCTGAGTTCCTCAACCGGATCGACGACACCATCGTCTTCCACCAGCTGCGTCAGACCGAGATCCTGTCGATCGTCGACATCATGATCCAGCGGATCGAGGGCCAGCTCCGGAACAAGGACATGGGCCTGGAGCTGACCGACAACGCCAAGAAGTACCTGGCGAAGAAGGGCTTCGACCCGGTGCTCGGTGCGCGTCCGCTGCGTCGCACGATCCAGCGCGACATCGAGGACAACCTGTCCGAGCGGATCCTCTTCAACGAGCTGACCCCGGGTCAGATCGTGGTGGTGGACTGCGAGGGCGATCCGGAAGACATCGACAAGTCCAAGCTCGTCTTCAAGGGCGCGGACCGGCCGGCCACCGTGCCGGACGCCGTCCCGGCCGACCTCGGCGGCACCGCCGCCGCCGGCGCGGACGAGTAGGGCAGAAACAGCGGCAGAGGGCGGCGGCCCGGTGGCACTCCCACCGGGCCGCCGCCCTCTCTGCACCCTCCACCCTCTCTGCGCCGATCACGCAGTCGTGGTGCCGGTTGACCACCCTCTCCGGCGGGCTGGACCCCACCACCGGGATGATCGGCGCCGGTTCACGCTGGCCTCGACGCGGGCGAGCAGCGCGGGCGACGGTCCGGGGACGGGGGACGCGATCACCAGAGCCAACGGCCCGGCGTCCATCTCCCCGTCGGCGGGTCTGCGGGCATCGGCGGGCACGGGGCCGGACGTCCGGCGGCCCTTTCCCGCTGATCCCGCGGTTCGGGCGCGCTGTCCGGTTCGGGGGTGCTGTGCGGCTCCCGGCGCGGTGTCCGGTTCGGCGCGGCGTGCGGCTCGGGGATGGTGTGCGGTTCCGGCGCTGTGTTCGGTTTCGGCATGGTGTGCGGTTCGGGGGATGACGTCCGTCTTGCACGGTCCGCAGGCGGCGAATCCAGGCACGCTCGTCCGGTCTGCGGGGGTTTGGGGTGGGGCGGGTCACCGGGTCGGTGGGCATGGGTCGGGGGCCCCGGTCGTTGTATCCATCGTGAGCGCGTGACCCCCGGGAGCCCTTGCGGTGGCCGGGCCGAGGTCGGAATGCCGGCCGGGTCCGCGTCGTTGCATCCCCCGGGACACGCCCACCCTCTCGTCGTAGGGCGCACCCCTTTCTGGTTTCGACCCCTTTCCTCTTTCGCGGCACCCGTCCCCCCTTTGGCGTGTGTCCGCGTACCCCCGATCGGAAGGTGCCGACATCATGCGTACCGACATCCTGCGTAAGACCGCCCTGACCGCCGCCGGGCTCGCCTTCACCGGCGGCGCCATCGCCGGCCCCGTCACCACCGCCTACGCCGCCCCCACCCAGACCAAGCCCGT
>NZ_JBQHDF010000012.1:0-172289 GCF_052068495.1 Micromonospora sp. SD12
CTACTCGGTCGTACGCATCATGTAACCACCCCACCCCCGCCACGATTCCGCCCCCACGATGCCCCCGACCACACCCCCAAACCGAACACCCCGCCCACCCCCGGACCCGCCCAGCACAGCCAGCCGCACTCCCCGCACGCCACCACCGAAACCGGACACGCGACGCAGATGGGCGTGATCGTGACCGGTGGAGATCTTGGTAGTTTCGCGCCCCTGGAGGGGCACTTTCCTACCAAGATCTCACGGGACCCAGACACGGTCCGGCACGCGCCTGAGGCTCAGCGGGACAGGTCGCGGTCCGGGGCCTGCGCGTCGGAGTAGACGCTGCGGTAGATCGTGCCCCGCCCCGTCGGGTCCGGCGCGTACGGCAGCGGAGCGGGCTCGACGGGCGGGGCAAGGCCGACGGGCGGGGCGGAGTCGACGGGCGCGGCGGGGTCGACGGGCGCCGTGCCGCGCCGGGCCCGGATGATCCGGGAGACCACGAACCAGCCGGCGGCCGCCACGCAGGCCACGATGACCACCTTCTGCAGCACGCCGGCGTAGCCCTCGACCAGGTGCCAGTTGTCGCCGAGCAGATAGCCGGCCATCACGAAGGTCGTGTTCCAGATCAGGCTGCCGAGCGTCGTGTAGACCGCGAACGTCCACACCGGCATCCGCTCCACGCCGGCCGGGATGGAGATCAGGCTACGGAAGATCGGAATCATCCGGCCGAAGAAGACGGCCTTCACCCCGTGCCGCAGGAACCACTCCTCGGTGCGGTCCACGTCGCTGAGCTTGACCAGCGGCAGCCGCTGCGCGATCGCCCGGACCCGTTCCCGGCCGAGCACGGCGCCGATCCAGTAGAGGGCCAGTGCCCCGAGCAGCGAGCCGAGGGTGGTCCAGAAGATCGCGCTGACCACGCTCATCCGGCCCTGACCCGCGACGAATCCGGCCAGCGGGAGGATCACCTCGCTGGGGATCGGCGGGAAGAGGTTCTCCAGGGCCACGGCCAGACCCGCGCCGGGACCGCCGAGCCGCTCGACCAGACCGATGACGAAGCCGATCAGTCCGTCCTCGGGTGGCGCGGCCTCCGCGGTGTCGGTGCCGGAGGCGAGCAGGGCGTGCGCGGTACGAATCATGGCCCCCACGCTACGAACCGTTCCTGAGAGTCCGCCACGGGGCCGGCCCTCCCGGGCGGCGGGCGGCCCGTGGCGGCGGGCGCGGAAGGCCGGGAGGCGCCTAGCGGGCGGCCCGGGCGGCGACCGCACGGGCTGTCCGGCGGTGCGCGGCGGCCTCGTCGGCGCGCCCCATCGCGGCGGCGAGGTCCGCGAGGTGCCGGGCCACCGGGCCGAGGGTCAGCACGCCGCTGCCGGCGCCGGCCAGCTCGTCGGCGGCCGGGACGAGCGCGGCGTACGCCTGCCGCATCGTGTCGTGGTCGTCGAGGGCGAGGGCGGCGCGGGCAGCGAGGCAGAGCCGGGCCTCGCGCAGCAGGTCGTGCGGCGAGTCCGGAACGGCGCGCAGCGCGGCGGCGGCCTCGCCGCGCCGACCGGCGGCGAGCAGGACCAGGGGGCGCGCCCAGGGTTCGTACGGCCCGAAGTCAGCCGCGCCCCCGGCGGTCCCCTCCGGCTGCGGCGCGGTCGGCCGCAGGCACAGCAGCGCCAACGCGAGCAGCCCCTGCTCCATGCCGGGCATCCCGCCGCCGGTGAGCCGGGCCTGCGCCGCCCGGTAGGCGGCCTCCGCCTCGTCCGGCTGCCCGGCGATCGCCAGTCGCAGGGCGGCGTACCAGCTGGTGAAGACGCCGACCAGCGGCAGGTCGTAGCGCTGCGCGAGGCGTTCGGCGGCGCGGGCGTGCGCGTCCGCGGCCCCGAGGTCGGCCAGCGCGCAGCGTGCCTGGAGAAGGACGAGGTGGCCGAGTACCTCGAAGCTCACCAGCCCGTGCCGACCGGCCAGCTCGACCAGTTCGGCGCCGATGCGGGCGCGCTCGCCGGCGAGGCCGGCCCGGCCGAACGTGTGCAGGAGGCGGGCGTTGAGCGCGTGGGCGAGCAGCGCCGGATGCGACAGCCGTCGGGCGATCGCCTCCGCCTCGCACGCGGCCCGGTGACCGTGGTCGGTGGTGGTGCCGCGCAGTTCGAGGGCGAGGGTGCTCAGCAGCCGGCTGCGGCGTTGCGGATCGCCGTCGCCGAGCGCGGCCAGCGCCCGCTCGGCGGCCCGGGCGACCTGGCGGGAGAGGCGTTCGTCGTCGTTGCGGGTCCAGACGGCCGGGACGTCGAAGGCGGCGAGGACATCGCCGGTCAGGGTGGCGTCGTCGAGTTCGACGGCGGTGGCGAGGGCCGTGGAGCGCAGTCGCCGCGCCTCGTCGAGGTGGCCGGTGACGGCGAGCGCGCGGCCCAGCCCCATGACGGCGTCCAGCCGCCCCCGTACGTCGCCGTCGCCGGCCCGGTCGTGGGCGGACAGCGCCTGACGCCACAGCCGGGCCGCCTCGTGCGGCTGGAAGCGGCGTTCGGCGCGCCCGGCGGCCGCCCGGGCGTAGCGTGCGGCGCGGGGTGCGGTGGCGCGGGTCGCCGCGAGGGCGAAGTGGTGGGCGAGGGCGGTGACGTCGTGCGGGTCCAGCCGCTCGACCGCCTCGCCGGCCGCGGCGTGCCAGCGGGCCCGGCGCGGCGCGGACAGGTCGCCGTAGAGGGTGTCGCGCACCAGGATGTGGGTGAACCGCAGCCGCCCGTCGGCGCCGTACTCGGTGAGGAATCCCGCGGCCAGGGCGAGATCGAGACCGTCGAGGACAGACGGGGTGTCGCCGGCGAGGGCGGCCAGCAGGTCCGGGTCGACGTCCCGGCCGAGCACGGCGGCCTGCCGCAGCAGCGTACGGACCTCGTCCGGCAGCCGGGTCAGCCGGTGGCGGATGACGTCGCGTACGCCCGTCGGCACCTCGTGCAGGGCCGCGCCGCCCCCGGTGGCGAGCAGCCGCGCCAACTCCCGTACGAAGAACGGGTTCCCGCCGCTGCGGCGGTGGATCAGGCGCACCGCGGACGGCTCCAGCTCCTGCCGGGCGACCGCCCGGGCCAGGTCCCCGGTCGCGGGCTCGGCCAGGCCGCCCAGGTGCACCCGGACCGGTTCGACGCGGGCGAAGCGGGCCAGCGCGGCGGTCAACTCGGGGGTGATCTCGGCGGTGCGGTACGTGCCGACGATCAGCACCGGACCGGTCACCGGCTCCGGCTCGCCGACCAGGGCGGTCAGCAGGTCCAGGGTGTCGGCGTCGGCGCGGTGCAGGTCGTCGACGACGAGCAGCACCGGTCCCCGCCCGGCGGCCGCCGAGACCAGCGAGGCGGCGGCGCGACGGAGCCGGAACCGGGCCACCGCCGGGTCCACCGCGTCCACCCCAGAGCCCGCCGCGTCCACCTCCGGGTCCGCCTCGTCCGCCGCTCGGCCCGCCGCGTCCACCCCCGGGCCCGCCGCGGCGGGCCCCGGCTGTGCGGCACCGGGGGCGGACGCGGTGAGCGCGGCGGTGATCCGGGCCCAGGGCCAGGCGACCGGGGCGCCGTCGTACTCCGGGCTGCGGCCCCACGCGGTCGTCCAGCCGGCGGCGGCCAGGTCCCGGGCGAGGGCGTCGGCGAGCGCGGTCTTGCCCGCGCCCGGCTCGCCCGAGACGAGGGCGAGCGCGAGGCTGCCGTGCCCGGCGACGTGGGCGGCGGCCTGCCGCAGGGCAATCAGCTCCCCGTCCCGCCCGACGAACGGGCGCTCGTCAGGCGGGACCGCCGCGCCGGCCGGCATGGGCGCGGCCGCTCCGGCACCCACCACGGGCGCGGCCGCCCCGGCGCCCACCACGGGCGTCGCCGCCCCGGCGCTCACCACGGGCGCGGGCACCACAGGCGGGATCAGTTCCGGCGCCTGGGCGAGGATGTCCGCCTCCAGCCGGCGCAGCCGCGGGCCCGGGTCGACGCCGAGTTCCGTGAGCAGGGTGTCGCGCGCCTGCCGCAGCGCGGCAAGCGCCTCGCCCTGGCGGCCCGACCGGTACAGGGCGGTGGCCAGCAGCCGCCAGGCGTCCTCCCGCAGCGGGTGGCCGGCCGTGTGGGCCCGTAGTCCGGCGGCGGCCTCGGCGGCCCGGTCGAGCGCCAGCAGCGCCTCCGCCCGCCGCTCGAGGACCAGCATCCGCAACTCGTCGAGCCGGTCGATCTCCGCGCGGGCCCAGGGCTGGTCCGCGAACTCCGCGTACGCCGGACCGCGCCACAGGCCCAGTGCCTCGTCGAGGCGACGCAGCGCGGGTACGGCGTCGCCGGCCGTCAGCAGTTCGCCGGCCTCGCCGGCCGCTGCCTCGAACCGCCAGGCGTCCACGGCGTCCGGGGCCGCGCGCAGCGCGTAGCCGGGCGGGGCGGTCACCAGCAGGCGGGCGGGTTGCCGGGCCGCCCGGTCCGGTTCCAGGGCGCGGCGCAGGTCGGCGACGAACGTGCGGATCGCCCCCACCGCGCCGTCCGAGGGCCTCTCCCACAGGTCCCCGACGAGCCGCTCGACCGGTACGACCCGGCCCCGGGCGACGAGCAGGCGGGCCAGCACGGCGCGGTGGCGGGGGCCCTTCAGCGCGACAGGTCCGGCGTCGCGCACCGCGCGCACCGGTCCCAGCACGCCGAAGGCCACCGCGTCCGCCGCCGGGTGCCTGGTCATGGCACCAATCTAGGCAGGCCCCGCCGGCCGGGTGCCCGGGGCCGGCACCGCGCGGCACTCATCCGTCGCTGACCGGTCGCTGATCGCCCCCGGGCACGCTCGGTGCCGGACGACGTGGTCCCCGGACCACCGCACCCGCCGCGAGGGCGGCACCACAGGAAGGCCCACCATGCACCCGACGATCAGCGGATTCGAGCACCGACGCGTCACCGTCGCCGACGGCGTGACGCTCAGCGCGGCCGTCGCCGGTTCCGGCAGCGCGGTCGTGCTGCTGCACGGCTTCCCGCAGACCCACCTCATGTGGCGGCACGTCGCCGCCGATCTCGCCGCCGACCACACCGTGATCTGCCCCGACCTGCGCGGCTACGGCGACAGCGACAAGCCGGCCGACACGGACGGGACCGCGTACTCGAAGCGGACCATGGCCGCGGACGTGGTCGCGCTCGCCCGGGCGCTGGGCCACGAGCGGTTCGCCCTCGCCGGGCACGACCGCGGCGCCCTGGTCGCCGTCCGCGCCGGCCTGGACCACCCCGGGACGGTCACCCACCTGGCCGCGCTGGACGTGCTGCCCACCCTCGACATGTGGGACGTCATGCGCGGCGTCTCCGCCGCCGTCGGCTTCCACCTCTACCTGATGGCCCAGCCCCCGGGTCTGCCCGAGCGGCTGATCGGGGCGAGCGCGGACGCCTTCTTCGGCCACTTCCTCGACGCCTGGACCCGCGACCCGGACGCCATCCCCGCCCAGGTGCGGGCGGCGTACCTGCGGGCGTCCCGGGAGGCGGTGCCTTCCATCGTCGCCGACTACCGGGCCTCCGCCGGGATCGACGTCGCGCACGACCGCGCCGACCGGGCCGCCGGCGCGACGCTGCGGATGCCGGTGAGCGTGCTGCAACAGGACTGGGGTGCCGCCCTCGGCTACGACGCGGCCGCGCTGTGGCGGGCCTGGGCACCCGACCTGGAACACCGGACGGTCACCTGCGGGCACTTCATGGCCGAGGAGGCGCCCACCGAGGTCGTCGCCGCCCTGCGCGCCCTGCTGGCCCGGTAGCGCCGGGCGACGCCCCCGGCCGCGGTGCCCGCCCGCCCCGGACCGGTCCCAGGGGTCGGATCCGGTCCGGGGACCGTCACGCCGCGCCGGGGCGATCCGGTGGCGGCAACCGCACTAGGGTGACCCCGTGACGACGCGCACCACGATCGCCGACGCGGCCCCGGTCGGCGCGGTGACCGGCCGGCTGGCGCAGCTGTGGCGCTATCCGGTGAAGTCGATGCTGGGCGAGCGGCTGCCCGCCGCCGACGTCGGCCCGGCGGGCGTGGCGGGCGACCGGCGGCTGGCCCTGCGACACCGGGGCACCGGGCGGGTGGCCAGCGCGAAACACCCCCGGCTCTGGCGTGGCCTGCTCGCGCTCCACGCGACCGGCGCCGCACCCGGGCCCGTACGCATCACGCTGCCCGACGGGCGGGCCGTGTCCAGCGTCGACCCCGACGTCGACGACGTGCTGTCGCGGGTGCTCGACGCCCCGGTCACGCTGATCGACCGGCCCCCCGCCGGGGCGGTGCTGGACCGGGCCGACCCGGACGCGGTGCTGGCCGCCGGCCTCACCGCCGAGGTCCCGGTCGACGCCAGTCCGCTCGGGGCGGCGGCGCCGGGCACCTTCTTCGACTTCGCCCCGGTGCACCTGGTCACCACGGCCACGCTGGCCCGGGTGGCCGCCGAGCTTCCGGCCGGCACCGTCGAGGCGGTCCGCTACCGGCCCAACCTCGTGCTCGACGTCGACGTGGACGGCTTCGCCGAGAACGACTGGGTCGGCCGCGAGCTGCGGATCGGCCCGGAGCTGGTGCTGCGGGTGCTCGCCCCGACCCCACGGTGCGCGGTGCCGACCCTGGCGCACGGGCCGCTCCCCCGGCAGGGCGAGGCGCTGCGCGTACCGGCCCGGCTCAACCGGGTGGCGCCGCTGCCGCAGCTGGGCCCACAGCCGTGCGTGGGGGCGTACGCGCAGGTGGTCCGAAGCGGTCGGGTGGTGCAGGGCTCGACGGTCGAGGTCGCCTGAGCAGGCTCAGTCGTCGTCCTCGTCGTCGTTCCGCGGCCCCGTGTCGACCCGGTCGAGCAGGGCGTCGAGTCGCGCCGCCGTGTCCGGCGGGATCTGCCCCTCCTCGGCGGCCTCGGCGAGGCGCTCCCGCAGCTGTTCGACCCGCTTGGCCCGGTCCTTCTGCTTGCCCCGGCTCAGGTCGGCGAGCTTGTCCCGCAGCCCCTCGACCGTCTTGCGGTCGATCTCGCCGCGTGCCTGCGCCCAGGCGAGCACCGCGGCGAACTCCGCGATGAACTGCGGCAGGCCGACCGGGTCGGGTCGCGCGGTCGCCGGCGGCGGGGCGGCGGTCGTGGCCGGCGGTCGCGTCGGTCTGGCCGACGTCGGCTCGCCGCCCGGCGTGCCGGTGGTGGGGGCCGCCGCCGGTGGTGGGCTCGCGCCGTCGGGGAGCACGATCGCCCCGACGAGCCCGACGAGCAGCGCCACGCCGACGGCGACCAGCGCGGTGACGGGCCTGTTCCGTGTCGCCCGCGCGTCGGTGGCCGGGACACCCCGGCCGGTACGGGCGGCCACGGCTTGGTGCCCGCCGGCCGGGGCGGGGTACGGCACCCCCGCGCGCCCGGACGCCGGCCCCGGCAGCGCGCGGTCGGGCCCCGGCAGCGCGCGGTCGACCAGGGTCGGCGGGTGCGCGGGGCTCCCGGGCAGGGGCGGCAGGACAGCCGTCGGCGGGTTGGCCGACGTCGACGCGCCCAGACGGGCGGAAAGCTCAGCGGCGCTCGGCCGGCGCGTCGGGTCGGTGGCGAGGCAGGCCAGGGTCAGCTCGGCGACGTCGGCCGGCAGCCCCGGCGCCCGCGGGGGCGGCACCGGCCGGTGCCCGGCGTGCACCTCCAGCGCGTCCTCCCAGGTCTGCACGGGCAGCGGGGCCCGGCCGGTGAGGGTGCGGTAGAGCAGCGCCCCCAGGGCGTAGACGTCGCTGGCCGGGTTCGGCGGCCCGGGCCGCATCCGCTCCGGGGCGAAGTAGGCGGGGGTGCCCATCAGCAGCTCGCCGGTCTGACCGGCGCGCGGATGGTGCGGACCGGCGAGCGCGGCGATGCCGAAGTCGAGCACCTTGGCGCCGGTCTCGGTGAGCATGACGTTGCCGGGCTTGACGTCGCGGTGCACAACGCCGATGCGGTGGGCGGCGGCGAGCGCGCCGGCGACCTGGGCGGCCATCCGTACCGCCTCCGACCAGGGCAGCGGGCCGGAGGCGAGCCGGTCGGCGAGGTTGTGCCCCTGCACCAGCTCCATCACCAGGTACGGCACGACCATGCCGCCGTCGAGGGTCGCCTCGCCGTAGTCGTACACCTGGGTGACGTGCGGGTGGGTGAGCCGCGCGGCGGCGCGGGCCTCGCGCTGGATGGTGGCCCGCAGCTGCGGGTCGGTGGCGAACTGACGGGTGAGGGCCTTGACCGCGACGGGGCGGTGCAGCACCTCGTCGTCGGCGCGCCACACCTCGGACATTCCGCCGAGACCGATGCGCTCGCGCAGGACGTAGCGGTCGTGCAACCGCAGGGCGGGCGAGAACGGCGACATAGCCCTTCAGTCTGCCCTGCCGGCGGGGGCGACCACCAGCGCGGTGCCCGTCCGCCGGCCGAGCTGAACGACGAGGTGCAGCGCACGCACGACGCCACCAGCGCCGGTCGTCCCCGACGCGGGCGCGGGTCAGGGCTTGCGGGCCACCCCTGCGTACATGCTGACCTCGGCCGCCGTCGGCCGCGGCTGCGGGGCGTCCTCGGCACGCCACTCGGCGACGGAGGTGATGCCGGGCTCCACCAGCTCCAGCCCTGCGAAGAAGCGGGTGAACTCGGCCCGGGTGCGCAGGTTGATCAGGCCGTGCGGCCCGTCGCCCCGGGCCGCCTCCTTCGCCTCCTGCGCCACCTGCGGCGGCAGGTAGTCGTGGGTGGCGTGCGAGGCCGCCAGGAAGCTGCCCGGCGGCAGCGCGTCGAGCAGCCGCGTGACCACGGCGTACGGGTCGTCGTCGTCGCCCACGAAGTGCAGGATCGCGACCAGCATCAGGGCCACCGGCCGGGACGGGTCGATGGTGCGCAGCAGGTCCGGGTGGCGCAGGATGCGCTCCGGGTCGCGCAGGTCGGCGTCGATGTAGGCGGTGGCGCCCTCGGGCGAGCTGGTCAGCAGCGCCCGGGCGTGCGCGAGCACGATCGGGTCGTTGTCGACGTAGACCACCCGCGACTCGGGGGCGACGGCCTGGGCGACCTCGTGGGTGTTGTCGGCGGTCGGGATGCCGGTGCCGATGTCGAGGAACTGGCGGATGCCCGCCTCCCGGGCGAGGTGCCGCACCGCCCGCTGGAGGAAACGCCGGTTCTCCAGGGCGGCGGTGCGGATCGTCGGGAAGGACGCCGCCACCATGTCGCCGGAGTCCCGGTCGGCCTGGAAGTTGTCCTTGCCGCCGAGCCAGTAGTTGTACCGGCGCGCGGGGTGGGCCACCGAGGTGTCGATGCGGTCGCTGGGGCTGGCGGGGCCGGACGTCGTGCCCGGGGCATCGGTGGTCAAGGCAGCCTCCACGACTCTGCGCCCCGCGAGCGGGGGCGTCCGTCCACTGTCGCCGGTCGGCGACCATGGTAGCCGCAGCCCCGACCGGACGACGCCCGGCCGTGCTCACCCCGGATAGAGGTCGTCCAGGATCCCGCCGAGGATCTCGGGCGTACGCTCCGGCGGCTCCGCCTCCACGCAGAGTCGCTCCATCGCCACCGCGTAGTAGTCGAGGTCGTCGCGCTTGTCGAGGTAGAGCGCGCTGGTGAGCTGTTCGATGTAGACGACGTCGGGCAGTTCCTGGTCGCCGAAGCGCAGGATGGTGAAGGCCCCACCGGCGGCGGCGTGCCCCCCGGCGGCGAACGGGATGACCTGGAGCCGGATGTTCGGCGACTTGGTCGCCTCGATCAACGCCGCCACCTGGTCACGCATCACCCGGGGGCCGCCGATCGGCCGGCGCAGGGCGGCCTCGTCCACCACCGCCCACAGCTGCGGCGGGCGCTCGCGGTGCAGCAACCGCTGGCGCTGCATGCGCAGGGCGACCCGGCGCTCGATCTCCGCCGGCGCGGCCCGCCCGTGCCCGAGCAGCACCACCGCGCGGGCGTACTCTCGGGTCTGGAGCAGGCCCGGGACGAACTGGACCTCGTAGCTGCGGATGAGCACCGCGGCCGCCTCCAGCCCCAGGTACGACTGGAACCAGCTCGGCAGCACGTCGCCGTAGCGGTGCCACCAGCCCGGGCTGTTGGCGTCGCGGGCGAGCTTGAGCAGCGCCTCCCGTTCCTCGGACGCGGTGACGCCGTAGAGGGTGAGCAGGTCCGCGACGTCGCGCTCCTTGAAGCCGACCCGGCCCAGCTCCATCCGGCTGATCTTCGACTCGGACGCGCGGATCTCCCAGCCGGCGCCCTCCCGGGTCACCCCGCTGGACTCGCGCAGCCGGCGCAACTGGGCACCGAGCAACATGCGCAGCACGGTCGGGCCGGTCCCCGGACCGCCCTCGGCGGGACCCATCGCCACAGCCGACCTCCACACGCCGGTTCAGGTCGGCCAGGTGCCCTCGCGCGGCCGACGTGTAAGCATGCCATGAACCGTGAGTGAGGTGAACTTCCTCGGTGCGGACAATCCGCCCCGCCGACGGGACGCGGTCAGGCGATCAGATCGTCGAAGTCGCCGTCGCGGGCGCCGAGCACGAAGGCGGCGATCTCGTCGACCGTGTAGATCAGCGCCGGCCCCTCGGGGTGCCGGGAGTTGCGCATGGCGATGCCGGCGCCGCCCGGCAGTTCGGCCAGCTCGACGCAGTTGCCGCTGGGGTTGCTCCGGCGACTCTTCTGCCAGCGCAGCGGGGGCAGCTGGGTGGTGGGAACGCCGTTCGGAGGCTGTTGCATGGGCGTCTTTCTCTCGCGAGCCCCGCGACGCCGGCCGCAGCGGCTCGGTGAGGGGCGCACGGCATCGACGATGGGCTTCCTGCACGTGCATCTGCTATTGCATCTGCATCGGACAGCGAGCATGATAACGCACGTGAACGGTACCCATCCGTTCACTGAGAGTTACCGAACCTGGGCCGCCACCAGGGCGGAGAGGACCTGGCGCGGGCGTGGACCGCCGCGTGCCGGGGCCGGGAGTCATCGTGGTGATGGGAGGTCTCGTGCCGGATCCGTTGACCATCGCGTCCGGCATCTGTGCCGCCGGGGCACTCGTCACCTCCTGGCAGCTGCGGCGCCGCGCGATCGAGGCCGAGGCCGAGATCAGGCACCTCCAGGCCGAGCTTGCCGCCGAGCGGCACGCCGCCAGCCACGACCCGCTGACCGGCCTGCCCAACCGCCGCGCCTTCTACCGCCTGGCCGCCACCCTGCTCACCGACGCGGCCGGCCAGCCGCTGATCGCCGTCGTGCTCGACCTCGACGACTTCAAGCAGATCAACGACCGCTACGGGCACGCCGCCGGCGACCAGGTGCTGGTCAGCGTCGCCCAGCGGCTCGCCGCCTTCGCCGGGGACAACCTGGTCGCCCGGCTCGGCGGCGACGAGTTCGCCGGGCTGCTCACCAGCCCCACGATCGACCGGCGGTGGATCGAGCACGCCACCCGGCGGCTCTGCGACAGCCTCGCCGCCCCGATCCCGCTGGGCGGGCTCAGCGTCCGGGTGACCGCCTCCGTCGGGCTCGCCCCCGTCACCGGGCCGGCGCAGCTCACCGAGGCGCTCGACCGGGCCGACGCCGCGATGTACCGGGCCAAGAGCCTCGGGGTGGCCCGCCCGCCCCGCCAACTCGTCGACACCGCCCACCTCGCGGAGTGCTGAGCGGGCCGGCCCGCCCCGACGGACCGCCGACCGGGCGCGAGGCGTTTCCACGTGTCCCGCGACGGCCGGCGGGTATGCCGGCGGGGTCAGCGCCGCACCGGCCGGAAGGGGAACCACCGTGGCGAGCATCCGGGCCCTGGTCCTGAACTGCACCCTCAAGCGGTCCCCCGCCCCGTCGAGCGCCGAGGTGCTCGGGCGCGAGGTGCTCGACGCCCTCGCCGAGCAGGGGGTGGCGGGCGACCTGGTCCGGGTCGTCGACCACGACGTGCGGTTCGGGGTCTCCACCGACGAGGGCGACGGCGACGGCTGGCCGGCCATCCGGTCCAAGCTGATGGCCGCGCGGATCCTCGTCATCGCCACGCCGATCTGGCTCGGCCAGCCGTCCGCGGTGTGCAAGATGGTCCTCGAGCGGCTCGACGCCGAGCTGTCCGAGACCGACGCCGAGGGCCGGCTGCTCACCTACGGCAAGGTCGCCGGGGTCGCGGTCGTCGGCAACGAGGACGGCGCGCACCACACCATCGGCGAGGTGCAGCAGGCCCTCAACGAGGTCGGCTTCACCTGCCCCGCGGCGGGCGCCACCTACTGGGTCGGCGAGGCGCTGCACAAGGTGGACTACATCGACGCCCGCCCCAAGCCCGACACCACGGGACGCACCACGAAGGCGCTGGCGCTCAACAGCGCGCACCTGGCCCGACTCCTGGCCGCGCAGCCGTACCCGCCGCCGGACGCCCACGACGCCGCGGTCGGCCCGAGCCGCGAGCCGGCCTGACGTTCAGCGCCAGCCGTAGCCGGCCCGCAGGGCCTGCCCCACCCGGTCGAACCGGGCCCGGTCCAGCACCGCGCCCTCGCGGCGGATGCCGTCCTCCCGCATGGTCAGTACGCGGTCCAGCCGCACCCAGCTCGGCCGGTTGTCCCGGTCCCACTCGCCCGGACCGAGCGCGAGCCAGTGCCGCTGCCCGTCACGCTCGCTCTGGCTGGACAGCATCAGCCCGAACAGCGTCCGGCTGTGCCGGCCCACCACCAGCACCGGGCGGTCCTTGCCCTGCCGCGGGTCGTCCTCGTACGGCACCCAGGTCCAGACGATCTCCCCCGGATCGGCGTGCCCGTCGCGCTCCGGGGCGTACGCCAGTTGCCGGCGCTGCAACGCGGCGACCTGGCGGGGACGGGCGACCTGCGCCGGGCCCGGCCGGGGCCGACGCGGCGACGGGATGACCCCGCCGATGCGGGCCGCCACACTCCTGAGAAGTCCTGCCACGACCGGCAGCCTATCCCCCACCGGGACCGGCGGCCCGGTGGGGACAATCCGGTGGACCGGGCCCGGGGCGAGCCGTCAGGATCGGCGCCATGCCGGTTCCCCCGCACCAGGTCCGTGCCCGTCACACCGCCGACACCGTCACCGTGTACCAGGCGTACCCGCCGGAGATCGCGGGTCCGGCGCTGGCCGCCGGCCGCTTCGTGCCGCCGTTCAAGCGGGAACGGATGACGTGGATCAAGCCGTCGTTCCGCTGGATGATGTACCGCTGCGGATGGGGCGCGAAGCCCGGGCAGGAGCGGGTGCTGGCCGTCGAGATCACCCGCGCCGGCTTCGAGTGGGCGCTGGCCAACTCGTGCCCGAGCAGCTTCGACCGCGACCTGTACCCCGACCGGGAGACCTGGTCGGGGCGGTTGCGGGCCTGCCCCGTGCGGGTGCAGTGGGACCCGGAACGGTCGCTGCGCCTGGCCCCGCTGCCGCACCGGTCCCTCCAGGTCGGGCTCGGCGGCGAGGCGGTGCGGCGCTACGTCGACGAGTGGCTCGTCGGTCTCACCGACGTGACCCCGACCGCCCACGCGGTGCGTGCGGCGCTCGACGCGGGCGACGACACCGCCGCCGAGGCGCTGCTGCCGCCGGAGCGCCCGTACCCGCTGCCGCCCGAGGTGGCCGCCGTGATCGGCGCGTCCGCACCGTGACCGGACCCCGTACCCCCGGCGGGCGCGCCGTCGGGTCCCGGTCCGCCTCCACCCGCCACGCGCCACGGCTCCAGCCGGTGCTCGAGGTGGGTCGCCTCGACGACTTCCCGCTCTGGCCGGTGGCCGACGTCGGGCCGTGGCTGGCGCTCTCCGAGGCCCTGACCGCCGCCGAGGTGGGCGCCGCCGTGGCCCGGATCGCGGCGTACAACCACCTCGACGACCGCACGGTGTGGCCCGGGGACGACGACCCGCTGACCGCCGTGCTGCCGGTGGTGGCGGCCGACCCGGAGCCCGGCTCCCTGGTGGTGCCCGGCGGTCTGCGCCTCACCGACCCAACGACGGGGGCGCGGATCGACCCGGGCTGCTGCAGTGGCCTGGAGGACTGGCGCGAGTGGTACGAGATCCCGGCCGGCCGCTCACCGAACCTGGGCCACGACCCCGACCCCTGGGTGGAGCAGCGCCCCGACGGCACGGTCCGGGTGTGGGCGGACGAGGAGGGCGGTTCCTGGGTGGACGCTGACCTCGATGAGCTGACGGGGCTCGTCGACGGCGTCCGGGCGGACCTGGCCGGGTTCCTGCGGGCGCTGCGGAGCTGGGCCGACGACGTCGTTCCCGCCGGCGCGGACGAGCTGGTCGCGAACCTGGACCGGCACCTGCGGGTGTCGGAACCGGACGCCCCGGCGAGGCCGTGAGCCGACCGGCGGCGCGGGGCGGTCGGGCGGCGCCGTAGCGCCCTGGCACGTGCTTCACTGGGGTGTCGGTGCCGGCACGGACGGAGGCGGTGGCGGGTGGTCTTCGAGACACGGGCGGGGAGCCTGGCCGCGCCGCCGACGGCGGGCGGCCCGGGCGCCCGGCCCCGGCGACGGGTCGCGGGTGCCGCGGCCGTCGCCCTGCTCCTGCTGGCCGGCGTGACCGGCTGCACCGGCAGCGGGCGTTCGCAGCCGCCGCCGGCCGACGCCGCGTCCGCCACCGCCGCCACGGGTCCGTCCCCCACGCCGACCGCGCCGGCGGTCGAGGTCCGCGACGACCTGGCGGGCCTGTTCCGGCAGGCCGGCCTCCGGGGCACCTTCGTGATGTACGACGTGACGGCCGGACGCGTGGTCATGGTCGACCGGGAGCGGGCCGAGCGGCGCTTCGTCCCCGCCTCGACGTTCAAGATCGCGCACAGCCTGATCGCGCTGGAGACCGGCGTGGTGCGCGACGATCGGGAGAAGGTCCCGTACGGCGGCGGGCCGCAGCGCGTCGCCGCCTGGGAGCGGGACATGGGGCTGCGCGACGCGGTCCGGGTCTCCAACGTGCCGGTGTTCCAGGAGCTGGCCCGCCGCATCGGCCCGGACCGGGAACGGGAGTGGCTGCACCGGCTCGGCTACGGCAACGGCGAGGTCGGGCCGGCCGTGGACCGGTTCTGGTTGAGCGGGCCGCTGGAGATCTCGGCCGACGAGCAGGCACGGTGGCTGGCCCGGCTGGCCCGGGGCGAGCTGCCGGCCGACCGGGGGCACCAGGCCACCGTCCGGGACATCCTGCGCCTGGAGCGCACCGGCGGGTACGCCCTGTACGGCAAGACCGGCTGGACGGACGCCACCGACCCGGGCACGGGATGGTGGGTCGGCTGGGTCGAGCGCGGCGACCGGCTGTACTGCTTCGCGCTGAACGTGGACGTCCGCGCGGACGGCGACGCCGACAAGCGCCTGCCGCTGGGCCGGCAGCTGCTGCACCGCCTCGGCGCCCTGCCCGCCCCCTGACCGCCGCACGCCGTCGCGACGACCAGGGGCTGCTGGCAGGGCGTCGCACAGGTCGCCGGTGCGGCGGAAAGTCGGTTGCCGCGGACGGTCGGCTCCGGAATCGTGTCGGTCATGACGTTCTGACGGGCAGCATCCCCATCGCCGAGGCGCGCGGCACCGACCGGTGTCGTGGTGCCGTCCGTCCATTCCCGTTTCCGCGAGAAGCGAGCGTCCTTGTCTCAGCACCAGTTCCTGCCGCAGTCCACCCCGGCCACCGTCGCCGTGTTCGCCTCCCCCACGAGCTGGATCGAGTCCGACGCCCTGGCGCAGTGCCAGCAGGTGGCCGCCCTCGACGGCATGGTCCACGTCGCCGCCATGCCGGACCTGCACCCGGGCAAGGGCGCCCCCATCGGCGCCGCCATGGCCTCGACCGTGCTGTACCCGTTCCTGGTGGGCTCCGACATCGGCTGCGGCATCGCCGTGTTCCCGGTCAGGCTCAAGCGTGCCGTGCCGGAGCGGCTCGCCGCCCGCTTCCCCGACCTCGACCGCCCGCTCGACCCCGAGCGGGACGCCGACGACCCCGCCTGGGCCGTCCTGCACGGCGATATCCCCGCCGGGCACACCGAAGGACTCGCCACGGTCGGCCGGGGCAACCACTTCGTCGAGCTGGCGCGCGTCGGGACGGTCTTCGAGCCGGGCCACGCGGGCCGCCTCGGGCTCGACGCCGGCGACCTCGTGCTCGTCGTGCACTCCGGTTCCCGGGGGCTGGGCGAGCGCATCCTGCGGGCGCACACCGAGACCCACGGCGCGGGCCCCGCCCCTGACCCGGCGGCCTACCTGGCGGCGCACGACGACGCCGTACGGTGGGGCTCGCTCAACCGGCGGCTGCTGGCCGCCCGGGTCGCCCACGCCCTGGGGGCCGAGCCCACCGCGCCCGTCGTCGACCAGTGCCACAACCTGGTGGAGGTCCGCGACGGGCTCTACCTGCACCGCAAGGGTGCCGCCCCGGGCGACGGCCGCGACGTGCTCGTCGCCGGCACCCGGGGCACCCCCTCCTACCTGGTGGCCGCCCATGCCGGCCCGGAGGCCAACCACTCGGTGGCGCACGGCGCGGGTCGCAAGATGTCCCGCGCGGACGCCCTGCGGCGCAGCCGGGCCAAGCACACCGTCGAGGAACTGCGCCGCACCCCCGTGGGTTCGCTGGTGGTGTGTGGCGACCGCCAGTTGCTCTTCGAGGAGGCGCCCACGGCCTACAAGCGCATCGAACGCGTGGTCGACGACCTCGTCGAGCACGGCCTGGCCACCCCGGTGGCCACCACCGTCCCCCTGGTCACCTACAAGACGCCGGACGTCGGCTCCGCCGCCCGGCCGGACCGTCGGGACGGCCGCCGCAGGCGGGGCCGGCCGTGAGCACGCACCTGCTGATGTCCGCCGGGCGCGGCCCGCAGGAGTGTGCCTGGGCGCTGGCCCGGCTGCTGCGCCGCCTGGAGGCCGACGCCGCCCGGCGGGGCCTGACGACCCACCGGGTCGAGACGGTGCCCGGCGACCGGCCCGGCACCTTCCGGTCGGCCCTGATCCGGATCGACGGGGGCGACGTCCAGGCGTTCACCGCCTCGTGGACCGGCACCCTGTGCTGGCAGGCCCCCAGCCCCTACCGGGCGGGCACCGGCCGGAAGAACTGGTACGTCGTCGCCCGACCGTGCCGGCTCGACAGCCCGGTCACGACGTTCGCGGAGGCGGACGTCGACATCGTGGCCTGCCGCACCGGCGGGCCGGGCGGCCAGCACCGGAACAAGGCCAGCACGGCGGTGCGCGCGACCCACCGGCCCTCGGGCCTCGTGGTCGTGGTCGACACGGAACGGCAGTTCAGCCTGAACCGCCGCCTCGCCCTCCAGCTGCTGCGGCAGCGCATCGCGCGCGGCGACGAGGCCGCGGGGCGCGCCGTCGTCGCCGCGCGCTGGCGCATCCACGACGAACTCGTCCGTGGCGACCCCACCCGCGTGGAGCGCCCGGAGCCGTCGGAGCGGGAGGCGGCCCCGACACGTCCACCGCCGACCCGACGAGGCCCCGCGTCCTAGGCGAGGCAGGCGAGGAGGTCCCGGTAGGCCTCGTCCTCCCTGCCGTGCTCGCTGCGCACCACCCGCGTGCCGGGCCGGGCGGCCACGACCGTGAGCAGCCGGTCGTACATGCCCGCCAGCTCCGTGGCCCCGCCGTGGCGGTCGAGCAGGCGCTGGGCGTCGAGATGCGCCGGGTCGCTGGAGGTACGGCTGCGCTCGGCGAAGCGCCGCAGCGCGTTCTGCTTGTCGTCGAGCAGCACGATCTCGTGGAAGTCCGCGCCGGTGTCGTGCGCGACGCGCTCGGCCTGCTCGATGAACTCGATGCGGCCGAGGAACTGCGGGACGATCACGTCGTGGCGGCCGGCCAGGTGCGCCCGGGCCGCCGCCAGGGCGACGCTACGGGCGAGCAGCCCGGCGGGACCGGCATGGTCACGCCACCGGCCGACGAGGTCACGGATCCGGTCGATGTCGAGGTCGAGCGCGAGCGGGTGATCCTCGACGTAGCGGCGGGCCAACGTCGACTTGCCGCAGCCGGGCGGGCCGTTGAGCACGATCAGGCGCGGCGCCGACGCGGCGGCCGGCGGAGCCTGCGTCACGGCGTGCCTCCTCGCTCGGCCCGGCGGAGCCCGCGTGGCACCGCCCGTACGGACGCCCACGATCGTACGTCCACCCGCCGGGGGTCGGGCCCGGCGCGGCGCGGGCCGGCCCGGTTCGGGACGGCCCGCGCCCGCTGGCGGTCAGGAAGCGTCGGGGTCCGTGGGCGCCGGTCGTGCGGTGGCCGAGACGAGGGCGCGCAGTTGCGGGGCCATCGTGGCGCTGTCCGGTTCGCGCCGCAGCTCGCGGAGCAGCCCGACCACCATCCCGACCATCACGAACAGGAACGGCAGGGCGGCCAGGATCGTCAGCGACTGGAGGGCGGACAGCCCACCGGCGAGCAGCAGCACCGCGGCCACCAGGCCGGTCAGGACACCCCACATCGAGACCAGCCAGGCCTTCGGCTCCAGGTTGCCGCGCGAGGAGAGGGTGCCCATCACCACCGAGGCGGCGTCGGCGCCGCTGACGAAGAAGAGCGCCACCAGCACCATGACCAGGATCGCGGTCACGGTGAAGAACGGGAACTCCCGCAGCACCGCGAAGAGCGCCGCCTCCGGGCTCTCCTTCACCGCGGCCGACAGGTCGGTGCCGCCGAGTTGCAGGTCGACGGCGGTGCCGCCGAACACCGAGAACCAGACGATGCTGACGAGGCTCGGGACGGCCACCACGCCGAGGATGAACTGACGGATGGTGCGGCCCTTGGAGATGCGGGCGACGAAGGCCCCGACGAACGGGGTCCAGGAGATCCACCAGGCCCAGTAGAAGATGGTCCAGCCGGCCATCCACTGCTCGCCACCGAAGGCGCCGGTGCGGAAGCTCATCGGAACGAGGTTGGCCAGGTAGCCGCCCGTCGACGCGGTGAGCGTGTTGAGGACGAAGACCGTCGGGCCCACCACGAGCAGGAAGAACATCAACGCCACCGCGAGCACCATGTTGGTGTTCGACAGGAACTGGATGCCCCGCTTGACGCCCGTGACGGCGGAGACCACGAACGCCACGGTGAGCGCCGCGATGATGCCGATCGCCAGCGGGGTGGACTTCGGCACGTCCCAGAGGTTGGTCAGACCGCTGTTGATCTGGAGGGCGCCGAGGCCGAGGGAGACGGCCGACCCGAACAGCGTCGCGAGGATCGCGAAGACGTCGATGGCCCGGCCGGGCCCACGGCCGGCGCGCTCCCCGATGAGGGGGAAGAAGGCGCTGCTGATCAGACCGCGCCGGCCCTTGCGGAAGGTGAAGTACGCCAGCGACAGGCCCACGACGGCGTAGATCGCCCACGGGTGCAGTGCCCAGTGGAACAGGGAGTACTCCATGGCCACCCGGGCGGCCTGCGGGGTGTTCGGTTCGTTGAGGCCGCGCGGCGGTGTCGCCAGGTGCGACAGCGGCTCGGCGGCGCCCCAGAACATCAGGCCGATGCCCATGCCGGCGCTGAACATCATCGCGACCCACGAGACGGTGGAGAACTCCGGCTTGTCGTCGTCGCGGCCGAGCTTGATCCGGCCGTACCGGCTGCACGCCAGCCAGATCGAGAGCACCACGAAGCCGGTGCTGGCCAGTACGAAGACCCAGCCGAACGAGCGGACCACCCAGTCGAGCGCGGTGCCGCTGACCGAGGCCAGGCTGTCGGTGGCGACGATGCCCCATGCGACGAAGAGGACGGACACCACGGCGGCGACGCCCAGCACCGTCCGGTCGATGCCCTGCCGGGGGTGGCCCGGTTCGGGGGGTGCGCCGTCCGGCGGGGTGTCGTCGGTTGCCGGGCCTGTGGCGGACACGGTCATGGTCTGTGGACCTCCGTGGGCGTCCGGGCGCGCAGGGCGCGTTGCCGGCGCCGCGCGCCGGTCGGCCCGCATCTCGGGTTGTCCCGCGCCCCGTCTGGGCGCCCGGGAACTCGGACAGGTGTCGCTGGGCGCGCCGACGTCCACGGGCGGCTCGGGGAGCCGGCCGGAGTCCGACTGCCAGGGACGCCGGCGACGACCGGCGATTACTCTCGGCGTCGATGGTGGAGGAAACCCTGCGGTCTCATGACAGTGCTGTGACAAAACCCGGGGCGGCTCGCGACGGTGGTGGTGACGGCGGCCGGTCGAGCGGGCACAGTGGGGCGGTGACGACCGACATCCGTACGCCCCTGGCCCGTTACGCCGACCGCCTGCACGCCGTGACCGGCGACGGGCACCACGTCGCCTCCCCGCTCGGCGCGTGGCTGCTGCTGGCGCTCGCCGCGCCGGCCGCCACCGGTGCGACCCGCGCGGCGCTGGAGGAGGCGCTCGGCACCGACGCCAGGACCGCCGCCACGGCCGCCCACGCCCTGCTGGCGGCGCCGCATCCGCTGGTGCCCTCGGCGACCGCGTTCTGGCACCGGTCGGGACGCGCGAGCGCCGGGCTCGACGGGTGGCGGGGGACCCTGCCCGCGTCGACCGCGACCGGGGCGCTGCCGGAGCAGGCCGGGCTCGACGCGTGGGCCCGCGAGCACACGCTCGGGCTCGTCGAGGCGTTCCCGCTGACGGTCACGCCGCAGGTGCTGCTGGTGCTGGCCAGCGCGCTGGCCACCCGGGTCTCGTGGGCGACCCCGTTCGAGGTGGCACCGGCCGACGCGCTCGGGTCCGGTAGCGCCTGGGCCGGCGCGCTGCGCCGGGCGCTGCGCAGCCCGCGGTACGGCCACCGCTGCTGGATCGCCGACACCACAAGGGCCGGCACCGTCGCCGTGCACGCCGCCCCCGCCCGGCCGGCGCGGACCGCCGACGGCGCGGCCGGGCTGCTGGTGGTCTCCGTCGTCGCGGCGCCCGACGTGCCGGCCGGCGACGTCCTCGCGGCGGCCCACGAGCTTGCGGCGGTCGCCGCCGACACGCCGGAGGGGCACCTGCCGGCACGACGTTCCCTGTTCGACGTGCCGCTGGGCGAGGGCCCGCTGTGGACGCTGCGCGAGGAGCCGACCCGCACCAACGCGCCGGACGGCCGGGAGGAGCGGACGACGGCGGTGCTGCCCTGCTGGTCGGCCCGCAGCCGGCACGGGCTGAGCGCGCCCGGCCTGGGTTACCCGGCCGTCGCGCGGGTGTTCGGGGAGCTGCTGGACGAGCCGGGTCTGGAGTTCGAGGCGGCCCAGGCGGCGATGGCCCGCTACGGCCGGTACGGCTTCGAGGCGGCGGCCGTCACCGGGTTCGCCGCGACGCTCAGCCTGCCGCCGGAGGGGGTGGCCCGGGTCGCGGAGCTGCGCTTCGGCCACCCGTACGCCGTGGTGGCGGTCGCCACCGACGACCGGGCCGGCGGTGGGGCGCCCGGCCCGTGGCACGGGGTGCCGGTCTTCTCCGCCTGGGTCGCCGATCCGGAGGAGCTGCCGGAGGCCGACGTCGCCGACCGCTACGAGGACGCCTGAGGCGGGCGCCGGGCGGCCGTCAGGGGGTGTGCGGCTCGGCCATCGCGACGGCGATCCTGCGGGGGCCGGTGAACGGCTCCCGCCCGTGCGCGGCGGTCATGTTGTCCACGACGAGCACGTCGTCGCGCTGGTAGTCGAAGCGGACGCTCGCCGCCCGGTACGCGGACCGCAGGTGCTCCATGACGTCGGCGGGGATCTCGCCGCCGTCGCCGTAGTAGGTGTTGGCCGGCAGTCCCTCGGTGCCGAACATGGCCAGCAGCCCCTCCTGGAGGTCCCTGGACAGGGTGCTCACGTGGAAGAACGTGGCGTGGTTGAACCAGCGCGGGGTGTCCGAGCCGGGCCGGTGGTGCACCACGTCGCGCACCGCCCGGGTACGCAGCCCGTCGGCGCCCTGCCACTGCACCTCGATGCGGTTCGCCGCCGCGTACGCCTCGACCTCGGCGCGGTCCCCGGTGCCGAAGACGTGCTGCCACGGGGTGCCGAAGTCGCCGTGGAAGTTGCGTACCAGCATCCAGCGGCGGCGGACGAACTCCTCGCGTACGGTCGGGTCGATCTCGTCGTGGACCCGGCGGACGTCGGCCAGCGGGGTGGCGCCCCGCGTGTGCGGCGGGGTGAGGCAGTGGAAGAACAACGTCAGCGGCCAGCGGGCCTGGTACGAGTTCTCGTTGTGCAGGAAGATCTCCTCGTCCGGCGGGTAGTCGGTCGAGGTGTAGACCCGCCCGGCGATGGCGTGCCGGGGCGACGAACGCTCGGTGTAGGGCAGCGGCTCACCCGACAGCGCCCGTACCGCCCGGTCGAAGCCCTCGACGCCGCCCACGTCGAACCCGCGGAACAACAGGGCGCCGTGCGCCACGAGGCTCGCGCGCAGCTCCGCGCGGCGGGCGGCGATCAGCTCGGTCAGCTCGCGCCCGTCGTCCTCGACGACCACCGGCAGCGTGGCGCTCGGGTCACTCATGCTCTCGCTCCTGTCGTCGCCCGCCGACGTCGCCGACGTCGGCGGGACGGTGGTCCTGACGGCTCGTCGCCCGTCGGCGGGATCGTGGTCCTGACGGCGACGGCCGTGGCGGGGGGCTCACCCGAGGCGGCGGGTGGGCATGTCGGCGTGGGCGGCGGCGAGGTCCGCCCGGATCGCGGCGAGCAGCTCGGGCAGCCGCTCGTTGAGGAAGAAGTGCCCGCCGTCGATCTCGCGCAGGGTGAAGCCGGCGGCGCTGTGCTCCCGCCATCCGTCGCTGTGCTCCCGGCTGACGGTGTCGTCGTCGCGGCCGGCGAACGCCACGATCGGCATCGGCAGCGGCTCCTCGGGGGTGTAGCGGTAGTCGTCGACCTGCGCGAAGTCGGCGCGTAGCAGGGGCAGCAGCAGCTCGACCAGCTCGGGGTACTCCAGCAGCCCGGCCGGCAGTCCGCCGCCGGCCTCCAGGCGGCGCAGCAGCTCGTCGTCGGCCACCCGGGACAGCCCGTCGAAGTGGCTGGGGGCGCTGACGTGCGGGGCGCGGGCGCCGCCGACGTAGAGCCGCAGCGGCAGCGGACGTCCGGCGCGGCGCAGTTCGCGGACCACCTCGAAGCCGACCCGGCCCCCCATCGAGTGGCCGTAGATGGCGTACGGGCCGCGGATGCGCTCGGCGATGGCGTACGCGACGTCGGCGGCCCGGAACACGGGGTTCTCGCTGATCCGGTTCTCGCGGCCGGGCAGTTGCACCGGCAGCACCTCGACGTCGGGGGCGAGCCCGTCCTGCCAGCGCCGGAAGACGCTGGCGCCCCCGCCCGCGTAGGGCAGGCAGAAGAGTTGGACCGGCGCCGAGCGCCAGTCGCCGGCGGAGAGGAACCAGGTCACCGCGCGCCTTTCGTCGAAGGGGCCGTTCCGGTGGCGCTGTCGCCGGAACGGTGACGTCCGGTGCGGTGCGCCGGACCGACCCGGGGCGCGGCGCCCCGCGGGGGCACGGGCGGACTGCGATCGGGCCGCTCGCCATGCTCCCCGGGGGCCTCATGATCTGCCTATACCGTCACGTCGGAAGCAGCATAAGGCGCGCTGCCCGACCGCGATGATCCGCGTGCCGGGCGGGTGTCGGGGTGGCTGGTCAGGCGTCCGGTCGGGGGATCGGTTGGGTCATGCCGTCGAAGTCCCGGGGCAGCCGGGCCACCATGTCGCGGAACTCGTCGACGGTGACCGCCTCCCGCAGGGTGGCGAAGACGGCGCCGGTGCCGGCCCGGGCGGTGGCCTCGTCCACCCCGGCCCGCTCCCCCACCCGGCGTACGAAGTCCGCCGGCCCGGCCGCGCCCGCCGGGGCCGCGCCGGGACCGGGCTCGCCGAGATAGCCGTCCAGGTCGTCGGGGAGGCGGCCGGCGGCAGCGCCGCTCATCCGTTCCACCATCGTCTGCAACACGGCGCGGGCGATCGTGGCGGACTGCGCGGTGGGCAGCCCCGCGCGGCGGGACACCGCGTCGACGAATAGGGGAAACCGCACGGCAGCCTCCTGTCGTCACCGGCCCGGCGGTTACCCGCCCCCGGTGCCGGCAAACGGCCCCGCCGTGGGCGGGGCGTCCGGGTGCAGCACGCCACCCTCGCTTGACACCGGCGCGATAACTCAGCAAGTATTGAGTCAATGGACGCTGATGCTTCCCTCACCGCCCGCGCCCGGATCCACGCCGCCCTCGGCGACCCGGCGCGCCTGGCGATCGTGGACGCGCTGCTGCTGGGTGACTCCTCCCCCGGCGAGATCGCCCACGCCCTCGACCTGCCCACCAACCTGGTGGCCCACCACGTCAAGGTGCTCACCGACGCCGGCCTGGTCACCCGCACGCGCTCCGAGGGTGACCGGCGCCGCGCCTACCTGCGGCTGCGACCCACAGTGCTGTCGACGCTGACCCCGCCGCCGCTGGCCGACGTGGGCCGGGTGGTCTTCGTCTGCACCCACAACTCGGCCCGCTCCCAGCTCGCCGCCGCCCTCTGGACGCGGCGCACGCACGCCCCGGCCGCGTCGGCGGGCACCCGCCCGGCCCACCGGGTGCACCCCCGTGCCGTGGCGGTGGCCCGCCGCCACGGGCTGCGTCTCGACCCGGTCGGCACCGCCCACGTCGACGACGTCGTACGCGCCGAGGATCTGGTCGTCGCCGTCTGCGACAACGCGCACGAGGGCTTCACCGGTGCGGCCCGCCCCCGCCTGCACTGGTCGGTGCCCGACCCCGTCCGCGTCGACACAGACGAGGCGTTCGAGGCGGCATTCGCCGAGATCGAGGCCCGGGTCGAGCGACTCGCCCCCGCCGTCACCCCAGGAGCATCGCGATGACCGACACCCGTTCCCACCCGAATCTCGCCGTCGACCAGCAGGTCGCCCTGCGCACCGCGGCGACCCGGCTGGCCGCCGAGTTCGACGGCAGCTATGGCGCCGAGACCGTGGAGCGGTTCCTGCACGCCAGCTACGAACAGTTCGCCACTCTCGGCAGCGTCCCCCACTTCCTGCCCCTCCTGGCCGAGCGCTTCGCCCGACAGCGCCTGCGTGCGCTCGCCCGGGTCGAGGGGCACCACCGCGACGGCCGCCCGGTGGTCCTCTTCCTCTGCACGCACAACGCCGGTCGCTCGCAGATGGCGCTGGGCTTCTTCGCCCGCCTCGCCGGCGACGCCGCCGTGGCCTGGTCGGGCGGCAGCGAGCCCAGCACCGAGGTCAACCCCGCCGCCGTGGCGGCGATGGCCGAACGCGGCATCGACATCGCCGACGAATTCCCCAAACCCTGGACCGACGAGGTCGTCCGCGCCGCCGACGTGGTGGTCACCATGGGCTGCGGCGACGCGTGCCCCGTCTTCCCCGGCACCCGCTACGAGAACTGGGAGCTCGACGACCCCGCCGGCCTCGACCTGGCCGGCGTACGGCCTGTCCGCGACGAGATCGAGCGGCGGGTCCGCCGGCTGCTCGACCAGCTCGGCGTGCCGGCCACCCGCCTGTGACCTGCCCGCACGGACCATCGCCGCGTCCCACCGGGGGCGACGCGGCGGGTCCGACCGCTGACACGCCCCCACCGACGACCCGAACGGGAGCCCCGTGAGCACCACCACGCACGACGATCCGGCCGAGACGGCCGTGGTCGGACGCCTGTCCCGCCTCGACCGGTTCCTGCCGGTCTGGATCGGCCTCGCCATGGCGGCCGGCCTCCTGCTCGGCCGGCTGGTGCCCGGCCTGGACAGCGCGCTCGACGCGGTGCAGATCGGCGGCGTCTCGCTGCCCATCGCCCTCGGCCTGCTGATCATGATGTACCCGGTGCTGGCCAAGGTCCGCTACGACCGGCTCGACTCCGTCACCGGCGACCGGCGGCTGCTGGTCTCCTCGCTGGTGCTGAACTGGGTCGTCGGGCCGGCGCTGATGTTCGCCCTGGCCTGGATCTTCCTGGCCGACCAGCCGGAGTACCGCACCGGCCTGATCATCGTCGGCCTGGCCCGGTGTATCGCCATGGTGATCATCTGGAACGACCTGGCCTGCGGCGACCGGGAGGCCGCCGCGGTGCTGGTCGCGCTCAACTCGGTGTTCCAGGTGCTCGCGTTCGGCGTGCTCGGCTGGTTCTACCTCGCGGTCCTGCCGGGCTGGCTGGGCCTGGAGGGCGCCGAACTGGCCGTGTCGGGCTGGGACATCGCCGGCAACGTGCTGATCTTCCTGGGCATCCCGCTGGCGGCCGGCTACCTCACCCGCCGCCTCGGCGAGCGGACCCGGGGCCGCGACTGGTACGAGCGCCGGTTCCTGCCGAAGATCGGCCCCGCGGCGCTGTACGGGCTGCTCTTCACCATCGTCGTCCTGTTCGCCCTCCAGGGCGAGGCGATCGCCGACCGACCGCTGGACGTCGCCCGTATCGCCCTGCCGCTGCTGGTCTACTTCGCGGTGATGTGGGCTGGCTCGTACGCCCTCGGCCGGGCGGTCGGCCTCGGCTACGCGCGCACCACGACGCTGGCCTTCACCGCCGCCGGCAACAACTTCGAGCTCGCCATCGCCGTCGCGATCGGCACCTTCGGCGTCACGTCCGGGCAGGCCCTGGCGGGCGTGGTCGGGCCGCTGATCGAGGTGCCGGTCCTGGTCGCCCTCGTCTACGTCTCGCTGTGGGCACGCCGCCGGTTCTTCCCGTCACCGGCCCCGGGCCGGCCGACCGTCTCCGCTTCGCGCTGAAAGGAAACACCGCCGTGAGCGACAAGCCCAGTGTCCTGTTCGTCTGCGTGCACAACGCCGGCCGCTCGCAGATGGCCGCCGGCTGGCTGCGGCACCTCGCGGGCGACGCCGTCGAGGTGCGCTCCGCCGGCTCGGCGCCGGCCGGGACCGTCAACCCGGCCGCCGTCGAGGCGATGCGGGAGGTCGGCATCGACATCAGCACGCAGACGCCGACCCTGCTGGAGTACGCCACCGCCGAGTCCTCCGACGTCATCGTCACCATGGGCTGCGGCGACGCCTGCCCGGTCTTCCCCGGCAAGCGCTACGAGGACTGGCGGCTCGAAGACCCCGCCGGCAAGGGCGTCGAGGCGGTCCGGCCGATCCGCGACGAGATCCGGGCGCGGGTGCAGCGGCTGCTGCGGGAGCTGGTGCCCGCGGGCTGACCGGCGGGACGAATGGGCTCAGCCGACCGGAACGGGTCGGGCTGAGCTGACGGGGACGGGTCGGCTCAGCCGGCCGGGTCGTCGGCGAGGACGTCGAGCAGCAGCGCGGCCGTCCAGCCGAAGGCCGGCGAGCCGAGCCCGGCCCCGGTGTCCGGGTGGAAGTACTCGTGGCAGCCGGCGCCGGCCACCAGTTCGATCATCGAGTCGCGCAGGCCCGCGGCCAGGTCCGGGCGGCCGTGGCGCAGCAGTCCCCGGCGTACCAGCCAGTTGATGTTCATCCAGCTCGGCCCGCGCCAGTAGCGCAGCGGCTCGAAGTCTCCGGCGGTGCGGTCGTGGCTGGGCAGCGGGCGGTCCATCCGGGCGGCCAGCCCGAAGCGCGGCGAGCACGCCTCGGCGAGCAGCGCCGACACCTGCCGCGCGGGCAGGTCGGGCAGGACGAGCGGGGTCAGGCCGAGCACCGTACGGGCCGGCACGAGCCGGTCGGCGCGCAGGTCCCGGGGCTGGAAGGTGCCGGTCGTCGGGTCGTACAGCCGGCGCACCAGCGCCTCGGTGATCCGCGCCGCGCGTTCCCGGTGCGGGCCGGGGTCGGCGCCGGCCAACGGCGCGATCCGGGCGAGGGCGCGCTCCGCGGCGCCCATCGCGGCGTTGACCAGGGGGCACTCCACCAGGAACGGGTGCCGGGCGGCGAGGTCGTCGTCGCGGTAGCGGCGCTCGCGGTAGGACGCCACGAGCGCGACGTAGCGCGCGTAGTCGAGGTCGGTGGGGCGGTGCGCGGCGTCGGCGTGCGCGGTGTCGTGCCGGCGGTACGCGCGCATGACGGCCGCGTCGGCGGGCACCGCCGCCAGCGGGGCGTCCCAGGCGGGGCTGTTGTCCAGCCCGGACTCCCACGGGTGCACGACGCAGGCCAGCCCGCCCCCGCCGACGTCCCGGCGGGTGGCGAGGTAGCGCTGCTGGGCCACCAGCCGGGGGTAGAGCCGGCGCAGCGCCGACCGCCCGGCCCCGCCGGGGGACCGCCGGTACGCCAGCCAGGCGGCGGACGCGTGCACGGGCGGCTGGATCAGCCCGGAGGTGGCGGCGGCCGGGGCGCCCTCGGCGTGCCCCGACGCCCAGAACTCCGGGCCCGGAAAGTACGAGCCGACGGGCAGCGCCGGGTTGAACACGATGTGCGGCACCCGCCCGTCGCGCCACTGGGCCCGGAACAGGCTGGTCAGCTCCCGCCAGGCGCGCTCGGGGCGCACGTGGGACCAGCCGATCGCGATGAACGCCGAGTCCCAGCTCCACTGGTGCGGGTAGAGGGTGCGCGAGGGCACCGTGTGGTCGTGCTCCCAGTTGGCCTCGAGGGTGGCGACGGCGAGACGGCGCAGTGCCCCGACGTCGCGGGCCCCGGCGTCGGCGGTGTACGCGCCGCCGGCTGTCCCGGTGCTCACGCCGCCGCCTGCCGGGGCTGGGCGTGGCGCAGCACGGCGGCGGCCTGGTGCAGGGCGCGTACGGGGTCGCCGCGCAGCCGGCACTCCAGCGCGAGCCAGCCCCGGTAGTCGATCTCCAGCAGGGTGCGCACCAGCGCCGGCCAGTCGAGGTGCCCGGTGCCGGGCTGGAACCGGTTGGAGTCGCTGACCTGCACGTGCCCGAGGTACGGCGCGGCGGCGCGCAGCGCCCGGTGCACGTCGTCCTCCTCGATGTTCATGTGGAAGGTGTCCGCCACCACCCGCACCGAGGGCAGCCCGACGGTCGCGCAGAGGGCGACGGCGTCGTCGAGCCGGTTGACCATGTGGTCCTCGTACCGGTTCAGCGGTTCCAGGAAGAGGGTGACCCCCTCGGCGCGGGCGTGCTCGCCCAGCTCGCCCAGGGCGTCGACGAGCACCTGCCGGTCGTCGGCGGGCGAGCGGGGCGGCTCGAACGGCGGCAGTCGCCGGGAGAACATCCCCCACGCGGCCGGGGTCAGCGCGCCGACGCCGCCCAGCTCGGCGATCACCGAGAGCTGGGAGCGCAGGTTGCGTACGGCGTCGCGGGAGCGCTCGGGGTCGAAGTCGCCGATGAAGTGGTCCATCTCCACGCAGACGGTGGGCATGACCACCCCGGCGGCGCGGGCCCGGCGCAGCTCGGGCAGCCGCCGGGCGAGGCCGAGGTCGCCGGCGCCGCGCAGCTCGATGGCGTCGTAGCCGAGCGCGGTGGCGAGCGCGTACTTCTGGATCAGGTCGGTGCCCGGCAGGAGCTGCTCCTGACAGGCCAGGGGAATCGTCATCAGAACCTCAGCACCACTTGGAGGACGTCTGCGTCACCGCGGTCGAGCAGCGCCAGCGCGTCGGCCACCGCGCTCGCGTCGACGACGTGGCTCACCAGCGGCAGCGGGTCGACGCTGCCCTCGGCCACCAGGTCCATGAAGGTGTGTGCGACGCGGGCCCCGGTCCACCGGCCGGCCATGCCGGGCGCCGGGGTCGGCCCGGAGACCTGGGCCGCCACCAGCTGGATCCGGTTGTGGTGGAACTCCTCACCCAGGCCGAGCCCGTCGGCCTGTCCCTGGTAGAAGCCGGCGGCCACGACGCGGCCGGCGTGGGCGGTGGAACGGATCGCCTCGTGCAGCGCCGGGTACGCCCCGGACAGTTCCAGGCAGACGTCGGCGCCCCGGCCGCCGGTGGACCGGCGCAGCACGGCCGCGGCCGACTCGGCGCCCGCGTCGACGGCGAGCCGGGCGCCGAGCCGACCGGCGTGCGCCAGGCGGGCGGGCACCCGGTCGACGGCGACCACCCGCGCGCCGGAGAGGACGGCGAGCCGGGTGGCGAGCAGCCCGATGACGCCCTGCCCGAAGACCGCCACCCAGTCGCCCAGGTGCAGGTCGCCCGCGAGCACGGCGGTGAGTGCGATCGCCCCGGGGCGGGCGAAGACCGCCGCGAGGGGATCCAGGTGCGGGGGCAGCGGGTGCACGGTGCCGGCGGGCACGACCGCCTCGGCGCGGTGCCCCCAGATGCCCCAGACGACCTGCCCGGTCCGCCGGTCGGGCACGTCGGGCGCGACCTCGACGACCTCGCCGACCTCCTCGTAGCCGAAGCCCACCAGCGGGTACGGCACGGTGCTCTGCCGGGGCACGAACATCCGGCTGACGTCGTCCCAGTCCTTGCTCAGCCGGGGGTTGCTGCCCCGGTAGAGCGTGAGCTCCGTGCCGGCCGAGATGCCGGAGTAGCGGGTGCGGATCCGGACCTGGCCGGGGCCGAGCGGATCCGGGGGGCAGGGCTCGAGGCTGATCCGTCGGGGCCCGGCGAGTGAGACAACCCAGTTGACCATGAGTCACATCCCGGTAGCACTGGGCTCCATCGTAGGCAATAAATCGGCATATGTCTTGTAATTGATCAATCGAAGGGGTTGAATCCGTTCCATACCCTTCGAGAGGAGTGCCACCGATGTCAGCACCTCCGATGCGGATACTCGCCGCCACCCTGATCATGGCAGTCACCGGGGCCAGCCTGCTGGCCTGCGGCGAGGAAGAATCCGACAGCAACAGCAGGAAGATCACCGTGTGGAGCCTGGAGGACGTGGCCGACCGGGTCACCGCCACCAAGGCGATCATCGCGGACTTCACCGCCAGCACCGGCATCGCCGTCGACCTGGTCACCGTCAACGAGGACCAGTTCCCGTCCCTGATCGCCTCCAGCGCCGCCGCCGGCGAACTGCCCGACGTCGTCGGCTCGGTGTCGCTCGCCGGCGTCCGCACCCTCGCCGGCAACGAGCTGCTGCACTCCTCGGCGAACGCGGAGGTCGTCGAGAAGCTCGGCCGGCCGACCTTCTCGCCGCGGGCCCTGGAGCTCACCTCGGACGACGGCAGGCAGCTCGCCGTGCCCAGCGACGGCTGGGGCCAGCTGCTCGTCTACCGCAAGGACCTCTTCGCGGCCGCCGGGCTGCCCGCCCCCGACACGTACGACAGGATCGCCGCCGCCGCGACGAGACTCAACACCGGCGGCGTCGCGGGCATCACGGCCGCCACCGCCCCCGGCGACGTGTTCACCCAGCAGACCTTCGAGCACCTCGCGCTGGCCAACAACTGCCAGCTCACCGACGACTCCGGGGCCGTGAAGCTGGACTCCCCCGAGTGCGTCGAGGCGTTCCGGTTCTACGGCGAGCTGATGCGCACCAGCTCGGTCAAGGGCGCGCAGGACGTCGACACCACCCGGGCCACCTACTTCGCCGGCAAGGCGGCCATGCTGGTCTGGTCGCCGTTCATCCTCGACGAGCTGGCCGGCCTGCGAAACGACGCCAAGCCGACCTGCCCGCAGTGCCAGTCCGACCCGACGTTCCTCGCGAAGAACAGCGGCTTCGTCACCGCGATCAAGGGCCCGAACGGCACCGAACCCGCCCAGTACGGCGAGATCAGCTCATGGGCCGTGCTCGACGGCGCCGCCGCCGACCCGGCGATGTCCTTTGTGGAGCACATGCTCGGCGACGGCTACCCGCGCTGGTTCGGCATGTCCCCCGAGGGACGCTTCCCCGTCCGCAAGGGCACCCCGCAGGAGCCGGAAAAGTTCCTCACCGCCTGGAACTCCAGCCAGGCCGGGGTCGACACCAGGAAGCCGCTCGCCGAGGTCTACGGCGACGAGGTCCTCGCGGGTCTGCGCGGCAGCCCCGACACCTTCCAACGCTGGGGCCTCACCCAGGGCCAGGGCAAGCTCGTCGGCGCGATCCTCGGCGAGCTGCCGGTGCCCAAGGCCCTGAACGACGTGGTCGCCGGCAAGACCGACGCCGCCGCAGCCGCCGGACGGGCGAAGAAGGACGTGGAGGCGATCAAGGCGGGCGTCAATTGACCACCGCCCCACCGGGCACCGGCCGCTCCCCCGCCCGGGAGCGGCCGGCCCCGGCCCGCCGCCGCAGACCACTGACCCTGCGCCGCCGCGAGTCCCGCGCCGGGCTCGCGCTGGTGGCCCCGACGCTGCTCGTCGTGGTCGCCGTGATCGGCATACCCATCGTCTGGACCGTCGTGCTGGCCTTCCAGCGGGTACGCCTGGCCACCCTGCGGCGCACCGGGCTGTTCAGCGAGTTCACGATGGACAACGTCGAGCGGGTGCTGAACACCCCGGGTTTCGCCGACACGCTGTGGACCACGCTGGTCTACGCCGTGGCCAGCACCGCCGGCTCCATCGTGCTCGGCCTGGTGGCGGCGCTGGTCGTGCGCCGGCCGTTCCGGGGCCGCACCCTGGTGCGCGCGTCGATGCTGCTGCCGTACGTGGCGCCGGTGGTCGCGGTCACCTTCGTCTGGCAGGTGATGCTCGACCCGCAGCTCGGCATCGTCAACGACTGGGGCCGGCGGTTCCTCGGCTGGGACACCCCGGTGCCGTTCCTGTCCCAGGAGTCGACCGCACTGGCCACGGTCGTCGCCTTCGAGGCGTGGCGCTACTTCCCCTTCGCCTTCCTGTTCCTGCTCGCCCGGCTCCAGGCGGTCCCCGGCGAGCTGGAGGAGGCGGCCCGGGTCGACGGGGCCACGCCCAGCCAGCGGTTCCGGCACATCCTGCTGCCGCAGCTGCTGCCGGTGATCGGCCTGCTGGGCGTGCTGCGGTTCATCATGACGTTCAACAAGTTCGACGACGTCTACCTGCTCACCGGCGGGGCCGCCGGCACCGAGGTGGTCAGCGTCCGGGTCTACGAGTTCCTGACCGCGCGTACGGACATCGGCGCGGCGGCGGCGCAGGCGGTCGTGCTCGCCGTGGTGCTCATCGTGTTCGTGGTGGTGTACCTGCGCTTCTTCGGCGGACGGAGGGACGGCTGATGGACCGGGACCGGATCGAGACGGTGGGCCTGCGCTGGCTGCGCCGGCTGGTGATCGCCGCGTTCCTGCTGGTCACCGTCTTCCCCTTCTACTACATGCTGGTGCTCTCGGTGCGCCCCATCGAGCGGCTGCTGCTCGACCCCGGCTCGTTGGTGGTGGGCCTCGGCGAGCTGACGTTCGACACGTACGCCGAGGTGGTGAAGGCCGTCGACGACGGCGGCCAGGGTTTCCTCACCTTCATGCGCAACAGCGGTCTGGTCGCCGTCGCGGCGACGCTGCTGACGCTGGCCGTGGCGATCCCCGGCGCGTACGCGGTCGCCCGGCTGCGGTTCTTCGGCCGGCGGCAGGTCGACTTCCTGTTCCTGGCGGTCTACCTCTTCCCGTCGATCGTCATCGCCATCCCGCTCTTCGTGGTCTTCACCCGGGCCGGGCTGCGCGGCTCCCTGTTCGGTCTGGTGCTCGTCTACATCTCGCAGACGCTGCCGGTGTCGGTCTACATGCTGCGCAACTACTTCGAGACCATCCCGGTCAGCCTGGAGGAGTCGGCGGCCATCGACGGCGCCGGACGGCTCGGCATCATCCGCCGGATCAGCCTCCCCCTGGCGGCGCCGTCCATCATGGCCGTCGCCCTGTACGACTTCATGATCGCCTGGAACGAGTTCCTCTTCGCCCTGCTCTTCCTGGTCGACAAGCCGAACCGGTGGACGGTGTCGCTGGGGCTGGCGCAGCTCTCCGACGGCGTCGAGGTGCCCAAGACGGTGCTGATGGCCGGCTCGGTGATCCTCACCCTGCCCATCGTGATCCTCTTCTTCGCCAGCGAACGCCTGCTCACCGAGGGGCTCACCAGCGGCGCGGAGAAGGGCTGAGCCGGCGGGCGGGGTTGCCGCGCGGAGGGCGCCGACGGAGGATGTGCCGGGTGGATGCCTCCCCCGACGCTGTCCCGGGCACCCCGCCCGCGGCTGCCCCGCCCGCTGCCGGGCTGCGGCTGCGCGACGTGCAGCCGGGCGACCTCGACGCCTACGTACGCCTGCGCTGCGATCCCGTCGTGATGGCGGAACTCGGCGGCCCGCAGCCGCGCGAGCGGGTGTCCGCCCAGCTCCGGCGCGACCTCGAGACCGTGCGGGACGGCAGCGCCTGGATCAAGATGATCGTCCCGGCCGGCGGCACCGAGGTGGCGGGGACGGTGACGGTGTACGCCCACGGCGGCATCTCCGAGATCGGCTGGATGGTCGCGCCGGAGTTCCAGGGCAGGGGCCTGGCCGGCAGGGCCGTCCGCGCCGTGCTCGACCTGGCCCGGACGGACGGCCGCTGGGGCCTCATCCACGCCTTCCCCGCCACGACGAACGCCGCGTCGAACGCCATCTGCCGCTCGGGCGGCTTCGCCCTCGTGGGCGAGGAGCAGACGGAGTTCGCCGGCCGCCTCTTCCGCACCAACCACTGGGTGCTCGATCCGTCGGCCCGCGTCGACGGCTAGGGCGTCGCTGTCCTGGCGGCGTTCTGGCAGGCGGACACCGTGTCGCCGGCGGAGGTCCCCGTCCGCCCCGCCGCCACCGGAGCACCGGGGGCCCGGCTACGGTGGCGGCATGGGAAACCCGACCCGTTGGGAGACCGAGACCGGTCCGGAGCACTCGCAGTGGTACATCGACCGGTTCCGCCGGCTGGCCGCCGACGGGGCCGACCTGGCCGGCGAGGCCCGGCTGCTGGACGCGATGGTCGCGCCCGGATCCCGGATCCTCGACGCCGGCTGCGGCACCGGCCGGGTGGGCGCGGCGCTGGCCGCCCGGGGCCACGCCGTGGTCGGGGTGGACGCCGACCCGGCCCTGGTCGAGGCCGCCCGCGCCGACCACCCCGGCCCGCGCTGGCTGGTCGCCGACCTGGCCGAGCTCGACCTGACGGCGGCCGGCGAGCCGGAGCCGTTCGACGCGGCGGTGCTGGCCGGCAACGTGCTGGCCTTCGTCGCCCCCGGCACCGAGCGGGAGGTGCTGCGCCGCGTCGCCGCCCACCTGCGCCCCGACGGCGTGCTGGCGGTCGGCTTCGGCACCGACCGGGGCTACCCGCTGACCGGCTTCGACGCCGACGCGGTCGCCGCCGGCCTGCGGCTGGAGCACCGCTTCGCCACGTGGGACCTGCGCCCGTGGCGCGACGACGCCGACTTCGCCGTCACCGTGCTGCGCCGCCCCGCCGACTGACCCCGGGCGGGGGGGCACGCTCAGGCCGGTGGCGCGCTCAGGCGGGGGCGGCGACGACCCGCGCGGCGGCTGGATCGAGCGTGGCGCCGGCGGGCACCATAGCCACCAGGCCGGCCGGCAGCCGCACCGGCCGCACGTCGCGGTAGCCGAGCGCGCCGAGCACGTCGCCGCCCGCGAGGACGTAGCGCCGGCCCAGGTCGGTGACCACGGAGATCGCGCCGCCGGTCGCGCCGGGCGCCGCGACCGCCTCGACCACCGCGCCCCGACCCGGCTCCACCACGACGTGGTCGGCGCGCACCCCGCCACCCGCCGCCGGGGCGGTACGCGGCGCGGCGGCGAGGTCCGGCAGTCGTACGCCGAGCCGGACCTCGGTGACGCCGCCGTCGTCGCCCACCCGGGCGCAGAGCGCCACCCCGTCGGCGGCGGCGAGCCGGGGCGGTACGGTCGGCGGGGCGGTCGGTCCCGTCGGGGCGAGGTCGGGCAGCTTGGGCAGCGCCGCGAACCGCCCGAGCGTGATCGGCTCCGGCTCGCCCTGGCCCGTGCGGGCGAGCAGCAGGCCGGCCTGCAACTCGGTGATGCCGGCGAGGCCGTCGCGCAGCGCGACGGCGTACTGCCGGCCGCCGCCGGAGTTGCGCACCAGGTAGACGTCGCCGATCCGCGCCCCGGACACCCGCGCGGAGCGCTCCCCCTCGTCGGGCAGGGTCAGCGGGGCGAGGTCGGCGCCAGCGGGCAGGCTGTTGAGCAGGGCCGGGGCCACCGGGACCGCTCGGGCCCGGGTCGCGGCCAGGGCGGCCAGCACCCGGTTGGGGTCACGCACCAGGTAGCGGCGCTGGTGCCAGACGAGGTGCAGCCCCCCGTCGGGATCGCGCAGCAGCAGTGCGTCCTCGCCCAGCTCCCGGCCCTCGCCGACCGGCACGTCGATCAGCAGCGCCGAGCGGGGCGCCGTCCGGTCGGCCTCGGCGGCGACGGAGCAGACCGTCCACGGCGCGGTGGACAGCCGGCCCCTGGCGGGCAGCGAGTCCGGGGCGTCGGCGATGCCCAGCGGCAGGCCGCGCGGCACCCCGTCGATGGCGCGACGGGAGACGAGCACCGTCTTCGGCCGCTCGGCACCGATGATCAGCAGGGCCGAGGCGTAGTTGAGCACCGGGTGCAGCTTCTCCTCCCGGTAGACGAACCGGGCGCCGGACTCCTTCTCCACGATCACCGCGCCCGGGTCGCGCCAGCTGCTGCCGCCCCCGGTGAAGAGGCCGTAGAGGGCGAACCCGCCCAGGCCGATGGCCGCGACCAGCACGCTGGCCAGGCCGGCGCCGGCGAGCCGCCGGAACGGTGACTGCGCCGGGTCGGTCTCCCGCATCACCAGCGCGGCGACGGCCCGCTGGACGGTGAACTGGTACGAGTGCAGCTGGTCCTGCCGCGACGGCATCGCATCCCTTCCGGTGGGGCGGTCGGGGCACAGGATAAGCGTTGCGTCGATGCCCCGAGGACCCTGCGTGGCGACGGCGCCCAGATTCCCGGCGTCGGGCCCCGGCGGTGCGACCAGGATCACCGCGCGGACGCGGACGCCTCTCGCGTGAGGGGTTAACATGGGCACGTACGGGTACCCCCCGGGGTATGCTCGGAGAGAGCGAGGAGGCGCGCGGTGAAGCTGCGACCCGAGATGACGAGCGAGGCCCTGACCCGCCTGAAGCGGGCCCGGGGCCAGCTCAACGCGGTCATCGAGATGATGGAGACCGGCCAGGACTGCCGCGAGGCGCTGACCCAGCTCGCCGCGGTGTCGAAGGCGATCGACCGGGCCGGCTTCAAGATCATCGCCTCCGGCATGCGGCACTGCACCGCCGCCCGCGAGCGGGGCGACTCCCCGGAGATGACGGAGGAGGAGCTGGAGAAGCTCTTCCTCGCCCTCGCCTGACCACCACCGAAGGAAACGCACCGCACACGTTGCGTGACAGCGACGTGTGCGGGTAGACAGAGTGCACGCGTCAGCACACCCGACGTGTGTCCGCCGCATACCCCCCGGGGTATTTGATCCCACAAGGAGTACGGCAATGGCAGTTGAGGTGTCCGTCATCGCGACGTCCTCGCTCGGCGACCGCAGCTACCTGGCCTCCGACGGCACGGTGGCGATCGTGGTCGACCCCCAGCGCGACATCGACCGGATCCTGTACCTGGCCGGCGAGAAGGGCGTACGCGTCACCCACGTGGTGGAGACCCACATCCACAACGACTACGTCTCCGGCGGTCTGGAGCTGGCCCGGCTGACCGGTGCCCGCTACCTCGTCGCCGCGGACGACGAGGTCGACTTCGACCGGACGCCGGTCGCCGACGGCGACACCGTGCCCGTCTCCGGCGCGCTGCGGCTGCGGGTGCTCGCCACCCCGGGGCACACGTTCCACCACCTGTCGTACGTGCTCGACGAGGCCGACGACGCCGGCTGGCGCCCGGTCGGCGTCTTCACCGGCGGCTCACTGCTCTTCGGCACCACCGGGCGCACCGACCTGCTCGGCGGGCAGCACGCCCACGAACTCGCCCACCACCAGCACGCCTCGGCCCGGCGCCTGGCCGACCTGCTGCCCGACGGCGCCGAGGTGTGGCCCACCCACGGCTTCGGCAGCTTCTGCTCCGCCAGCCAGTCCGACGCGCCCGAGTCGACCATCGGCCGGGAGAAGCGGGCGAACCCCGTGCTGCGGCTCGCCGCCGACGAGTTCGTCACCGAGACCCTCGCCGGGCTCGACGCCTACCCGGCGTACTACGCCCACATGGGCGTGGCGAACCTCGCCGGCCCGGCGCCGGTGGACCTCACCCCGGTCGCCCGGGCCGACGCCGCCGAGCTGCGGGAGCGGATCGCCGCCGGCCAGTGGGTCGTCGACCTGCGCCACCGCAAGGCGTACGCCACGTCGCACCTGGCGGGCACCGTCGCCCTCGGACTCGACGGCCCGATGTCGACCTGGCTCGGCTGGCTCATCGACTGGGGCGCGCCGCTCACCCTGCTGGCGGAGACCGAGGAGCAGGTCGCCGACGCCCAGCGCGAACTGGTCCGCATCGGCATCGACCGGCCGGCCGCCCAGGCCACCGGCGACCCCGACCGCTGGTCCACCGAGCCGGGACAGCTCCGCGAGCTGCGCATGGCCGACTTTCCCGCGCTGGCCGCCGCCCGGGCCGGCGACACCCCGGCGGGGCTGCCCGCCCCGGACGTGGTGCTCGACGTCCGGATGACCAACGAGTGGACCGCCGGTCACGTCGAGGGCGCCGTGCACATCCCCCTGCCCGACCTGCCCGGACGCCTCGCCGAGGTGCCCGCCGGCACCGTCTGGGTGCACTGCGGCTCCGGGTACCGGGCCACGGCCGCCGCCTCGCTGCTGGCCAACGCGGGTCGCGAGGTCGTCGTGATCGACGACAAGTTCGGCCGGGCCGAGGCCGCCGGGGTCGCCATGAGCCCCGGCGACGCCTGACCGACCCGCACCGCCGCCCCCTTCCCTACGCGCCGGGCCGCCACCGGTCGTCCGCACGGTGTCGCGCGCTCGCCGCCGCCGAACGACGCCGATCGACGGCGGTCCGGCTCACCCTGCCCGCCCACGGGCGAGCCATCCCTGGACGAGGAGAAATGACCACTTCACCGAACGCCCTGCCCGCCACCCTCGACGCCGCCACGCTGCGCGAGCTGGTCGACTCCGGCCGCGCTCCCCGCATGCTGGACGTGCGCACCCCCGCGGAGTTCGAGACGGCCCACGTCCCCGGCGCCTACAACGTCCCGCTCGACGTGCTCAGGGAGCACCGCGAGGAGCTGCGGCGGCACCTCGACGAGACCGTGGTGCTGATCTGCCGTTCCGGTGCCCGCGCCGCCCGGGCCGGGCAGGCCCTCGCCGGCGTCGGGCTGCCCAACCTCAGGATCCTCGACGGCGGGATGACCGCGTGGCAGGCCGCCCAGGGACCGGTCCGACGGGGCACCCCCCGCTGGGAGCTGGAGCGGCAGGTCCGCCTCGTCGCCGGCTCGATCGTCCTGCTCAGCGTCCTCGGTTCGGTCTTCGTACCCGGCCTGAAGTGGGTCGCCGGCCTCATCGGCGCCGGCCTCACCTTCGCCGCCGTCACCGACACCTGCGCGCTGGGCATGCTGCTCGGCAGGCTCCCCTACAACCGGGGCGCGAGCTGCGATGTGGACACCCTCGTCGGTCGGCTCGGAGACCACCCGACGCCCCGGCCCCTGCCGTGACCGGCAGCCTCGCGCTGACCGTCGCGCTGGCCGTCCTCATCGGGGTGAGCCTCGGCCTGCTCGGCGGCGGCGGGTCCATCCTCGCCGTGCCGCTGCTGGTCTACGTGGCCGACCTGCCGGCCCGGGAGGCGATCGCCACCTCGCTGCTCGTCGTCGGGGTGACCAGCGCCGTCGGCGCGCTGCCGCACGCCCGGGCCGGCCGGGTCCGGTGGCGCACCGGCCTGCTCTTCGGGGCCGCGGGCATGGCCGGCGCGTACGGCGGCGGGCGCCTCGCCGCGTTCGTCCCGCCCGCCGTCCTGCTCGCCGGCTTCGCCGTCATGATGCTCGCCACCGCGACGGCCATGCTGCGGGGCCGGCGCGACGGCCCGGGGCGGCAGCGGCGTGAGCTGCCCGTGGCGCGGGTGCTCCTCGACGGCGTCGTGGTCGGACTGGTCACCGGGCTGGTCGGCGCGGGCGGCGGGTTCCTGGTGGTGCCGGCCCTCGCGCTGCTGGGCGGCCTGCCGATGCCGGTCGCGGTCGGCACCTCGCTCGTGGTCATCGCCATGAAGTCGTTCGCCGGGCTGGCCGGCTACCTGTCCACCGTCGACATCGACCCGGGCCTGGCCACCGCCGTCACCGCCGCGGCCGTGCTCGGCAGCCTCGCCGGCGGCCGGCTGGCCGGACGCGTCCGCGAGGACGTGCTGCGCCGGGCGTTCGGCTGGTTCGTGGCGGCGATGGGCGTGTTCGTCCTGGCCGGGCAACTGCCCGCACACCTGCGGACGGATCCCCTGCTGTGGACGCTCGGCGCGGCGGTCGCGGCGACGGCGGTCGCGATCGTCGGGGTACGCCGCCGGCGTCGACGTACCGGCCGGCCCGACCCGACGGCGGTCCGGCCGTGAGCGCCCCCGCCCGCCCCGCGCGAGGAGCAGCGGTACGCCGACGGACCGGGCCGCTCAGGGGCGCAGGATCAGCCGGATCGGGTTGCCCTGCTTGGTCTGCACCCGACGCACCGCCTCCTGGGCGTCGGCCAGCGGCAGCACGTCGCTGATCGACGCCGCCAGGTCGAGCCGCCCCTGCCGGGCCAGGGACACCAACTGCTCGACGTGCTCGCCCTCCGAGCCGTAGTGACCGAGCACCGCCTGCTGGAAGTAGTTGAACGGGCTGTCCGACGCGATCGTCACCGGCTTGTTGGCGATGCCCGCGAGCACCAGCCGGCCCCGGCGGCCCAACACGGTCAGCGCCTGCTCGCGCACGGCGGTGACGCCGGCGAAGTCGAACGCCACGTCCAGCCCCCGCCCGCCCGTCAGCTCCAGCACGGCGTCGCGGAAGGCGGCGTCGGCCGGGTCGAGCACCGCGTCGGCCCCCAGGGCCACCGCCCGCTCCCGCGCCGCCGCCAGCGGCTCCACCGCGATCACCGGGGCCGCGCCGACCAGGCGGAGCAACTGCACGGCGTGCGCGCCCAGCCCACCCACGCCCCACACCCCGACCGCCTCGCCGGGGCGGGTGCGCGCGGTGTCCGTCACCGCCGCCCAGGGGGTGGAGACCGCGTCGGGAATGACGCAGGCCTGCTCGAAGGGGAGGTCGTCCGGGATCGGCACCACCGTGCTCTCGCTGGCCACGGCGTACTCGGCCCAGCCGCCGTCGTAGTCCACGCCCCGGGTCAGCACGGTGCCGCGCCGGTCCCGCTCCCCCGCCTGGAGCAGCACCCGCTGACCGGGCTGCCAGCCCTCGACGTCGTCGCCGAACGCGTCGACGACCCCGGCCACCTCGTGCCCGAGCGTCACCACGTCGCCGGGCAGGTACAGCGGCGTGAGGGTGCCGTCGATCAGGTGCACGTCCGAGAGGCAGACCCCAGCCGCCTCGACCCTGATCCGCACCTGCCCGTCCCGCGGTTCGGGCACCGGCACCGGCTCCATCCGCAACGCCCGCTCCGCCAGGTGCAGCCGTCCGGCCAGCATGTCCGCCACCGCGCCCTCCCTGTCCGGCCCCCGTCGGCGGCCCTCGACGGGCACGCATACCCGCCCGCGCGGCAGGAATGCGCGTGCCGACCGCCGGGACCCGAGGTGCCGGCGGGTAGCATCCGGGCCCGTGGGCGTGCGATTCGAGGAACTGGCCTGGCGGGAGACCCCGATCGGCCTCATCAGCCTGCGTCGGCGCCGCGACCCGCAGCTCGACGTCGAGGTGTACGAGGTCAAGCTCGACGACGAGTTCCTGATGTCGAGCCTCTTCCCCGTGGCGGAGATCGAACTGGCCCGGCTGGGCCTGGCCCCCCTGTCCGGGCAGGGCCTCGACGTGGTCGTCGGCGGCCTCGGCCTCGGCTACACCGCCCGCACCGCGCTCTCCGACGAGCGGGTCGGCTCGCTGCTGGTGGTGGAGGCGATCGAGGACGTCATCGACTGGCACCGGCGCGAACTGCTCCCCTTCGCCGCCGGGCTGGCCGCCGATCCCCGTACCCGGTTCGTGCGGGCCGACTTCTTCGCCGCGGTCGCCGACGGCAGCGGGTTCGACCCGCGGGAGCCGGGGCGGCGGTTCCACGCCGTGCTGCTCGACGTGGACCACTCGCCGCGCAACGTGCTGCACCCGAGCCACGCCAGCTTCTACACGCCCGACGGCCTGCGCCGGCTCGCCGCCCACCTGCACCCGGACGGGGTGTTCGCCCTCTGGTCGGACGACCCGCCGGATCCCGACTTCGAGGCGACGCTGAGCGAGGTGTTCCGCACCGCGCGGGCGCACGTCGTCCCGTTCGCCAACCCGCTGACCGGCGGGCGCTCGGCCAACACCGTCTACGTCGCCCAGCGCTGACGGGGCCGCCCGTCGACGACAGCCGCGTCGCCGACGGCGGCATGGTGCGGGACGGACCGGGAAGGAGTTCCCGTGGGCCGCACGACGCGGTCGGAGCCACGGGAGGTGGACATGCGGACGTTGCTCTGGGTCGTCGGCGTCGTCGCGGGCGCGCTCGTCCTGCTCGGGCTGCTGTTGGAGGCGGTCCGCTGGCTCGTGATCATCGGCGCGGTCGCGCTGGCCGTGGTGATCGTGCTGGCGGTGGTCAAGGGCCGGCAGGCCATCCGCCATTCCGCCGGGCACCGCTGACGTCGAGCGCGGCGGCCCCGCCGTAGGTGGCGAGCGGTCGCCCGCAGGACCGGCCCGGCCACCCGCCGGGCGGCGCCGTCGGCGCCGATCAGCAGCATCGCCGCCAGCACCGGCCGGATCTCGTGGTGCGTCCAGGACGTCGGGACCTACGCGACCGTAGGTTACCGTGTGGTAGGACGATGGACGTACGGCGGAGGAGAGAGATGGACCTGAGCGCGGAGCGACCCTGGCTGCGCAGCTACGCCCCGGGCGTGCCGGCCACCGTCACGCCGTCCGACGAGTCGCTGGTCGACCTGCTGCGCGACGCCGCCCGCCGGTTCGGCCCCCGGGTCGCGCTGGACTTCTTCGGCGCCACCACCACGTACGCCGACCTGGACGACCAGGTGGGCCGGGCGGCCGAGGCGCTGCGCCGCCTCGGCGTCGGCCGGGGCGACCGGGTGGCGCTGGTGCTGCCCAACTGCCCGCAGCACGTGGTCGCGTTCTACGCCGTGCTGCGGATCGGCGCGGTGGTGGTGGAGCACAACCCGCTCTACACCCCGCAGGAGCTCACCCACCAGCTCGCCGACCACGGCGCCCGGGTCGCGGTGGTCTGGGACAAGGTCGCTCCCCTGGTGCAGGGGGCCGTCGGCGCGACGGCCGTCGAGACGGTGCTCGCGGTGGACCTGACCCGGGCGCTGCCCCGGCGCAAGCGCTGGGCGCTGCGGCTGCCGCTGGCTCGCGCGCGGGCCACCCGCGCGGCGATGACCGGGCCCGCGCCCGGAGCGCTGTCCTGGGAGCGGCTGGTGGCCGAGGCCGGCCCGCTGGCCGCCGCGCACCCCGCCCCCGGCCCGGACGACACGGCGCTGTTGCAGTACACGGGCGGCACCACCGGCACCCCGAAGGGCGCGATCCTGACCCACCGGAACCTGCGGACCAACGCGGCGCAGGGCCGCGCCTGGGTGCCCGGCCTGCGCGACGGCGAGGAGACGGTGTACGCGGTCCTGCCGCTGTTCCACGCGTACGGGCTGACGCTCTGCCTCACCTTCTCGGTGGGCATCGGCGCCACGCTGGTGCTCTTCCCCCGCTTCGACCTCGACCAGACGCTGGACACGGTGCGTCGCCGTCCGCCGACCTTCCTGCCCGCCGTCCCGCCGATCTACGAGAAGCTGGCCACGGCCGCCCGGGAGCGCGGGGTCGACCTCTCCTCGGCCCGGTACGCCATCTCCGGCGCCATGGCGCTGCCCCCGGCGACGGTCGAGCTGTGGGAGTCGGTCACCGGCGGGCTGCTCGTCGAGGGCTACGGCATGACCGAGACCTCGCCGGTCGCGCTCGGCAACCCGGTCTCCCCCGCCCGGCGGCCGGGCACGGTCGGCGTGCCGTTCCCGTCCACCGACATCCGCATCGTCGACCCGGAGGACCCGTCGCGCGAGCGCGCCCCGGGCGAGGCGGGCGAGCTGCTGATCCGGGGGCCGCAGGTGTTCGCCGGCTACTGGAACCGCCCGGCGGAGACGGCGGCGGCGCTGCTGCCCGACGGCTGGCTGCGCACCGGGGACGTCGTGGTGGCCGACGCCGACGGCTTCGTCAGCGTGGTCGACCGGATCAAGGAGCTGATCATCACCGGCGGGTTCAACGTCTACCCGTCGGAGGTGGAGGACGCGCTGCGACGCGTACCCGGCATCCGCGACGCCGCGGTGGTCGGCCTGCCGGGCGCGCACGGCGAGGAGGTGGTGGCGGCGGTCGTCGCCGACGAGGGCACCCAGCCCGACGAGGCGGACGTCCGGACGGCGTGCCGGCAGCACCTGGCCGGGTACAAGGTCCCCCGCCGCGTGGTCGTCGTCGAGGACCTGCCCCGTTCCCAGATCGGCAAGATCCTGCGCCGCGAGGTCCGCGACCGGCTGCTCGCCGACGGCTGAGACCGTCCCGCTCGCGCGGCGGGGCGAACGAACCGGCCGGCGGGACCCCAGCCTGGACCGGCGCCGGCCGGCGGGACCCCAGCTCGACCGGCACGGGTCACCGACCCTCGCTCGGGCGCGGCCGGACCTCCGCCTCCCTCAGCCGACGGGTGGGCCGGCCCGCAGGATGCGCCGGGCCCGGCGGCGGTCGAGCCAGCGCGGCTCGGGCGGGTCCGTCGGATCGCCGCCGAGACCGAGCTCCAGCAGGATCTGCACCCAGAAGCCGGCCGCGCTGAGCAGGTTGCGGGCGCGGCCCGGCTCCGGTGCCCCCGGCGGCAGCACGACCTGCGCCCAGCGCCAGGCCACCCAGGCCACCTCCCGATCCGGGTGGTGTCGTCCGGAGCGACTGAGCAGCCGGACCTCGCGCCGGGCGGGCGCCGGCAGCCGCCACCAGCGGCGCAGGATCTCCAGTCGCTCCTCGGCGCCGGCGGCGGACGGTGGGACGGACACGTCACCGGGGTTCATGACTGGCAAGGATAGGCAGGTGGCGCACGCCGTCAGAACCAGTCGTCGCGCATCTCCAGCGTGGTCCGGTCGAGGCTGTCCAGCAGGTCGAACTGGGCCGCCGTGCGGGGCAGCTCGTGCCGGAAGAAGAACCGGGCCGCCTGCCGCTTGCCGGCGTGCAGGTCGGCGTCCGGGCCGTCGCCGGGGCCGCCGGCCGCCTCGACCACGAGGAACTGCTCCAACCACATCCAGGCGATCACCACGTGGCCCACCGCCTCCAGGTAGACGCTCGCGTTGGCCAGCGCCACCTCCGGTTCGCCGGTGCCCCACAGCCGCCGGGTGACCAGGGAGACCCGGTCGAGGGCGGCGCCGAGCGCGGCGGCCAGCTCGGCGGCCTCGCCGCCGACCTTCCACGCGCGGGTGGTCGTGCCCCGGACCGTCTCCACGAGCAGCGCCAGCCCGGCCCCGCCGCGCATGGTGACCTTGCGGCCGAGCAGGTCCAGCGCCTGGATGCCGTGGGTGCCCTCGTGGATCGGGTTGAGCCGGTTGTCGCGCCAGTGCTGCTCGACGTCGTAGTCCCGCGTGTAGCCGGCGCCGCCGTGCACCTGGATGGCCAGGTCGTTGGCGGCCAGGCACCACTGCGAGGGCCAGCTCTTCGCGATCGGGGTGAGCACGTCCAGCAGCAGGCGGGCCCGCTCCCGGTCGGCCGCCTCCGGCGCGGTCTTCTCCTCGTCGAGCAGCCGGCCGCAGTAGAGGACCAGCGCCAGGGCGCCCTCCACATAGCTCTTCTGCGCCAGCAGCATCCGGCGTACGTCCGGGTGGGCGACGATGGGCACCTGCGGCGTCGCCGGGTCCTTGTCGGCCAGCGGGCGGCCCTGCGGCCGCTGGCGGGCGTACGCGAGGGACTTCAGGTAGCCGGTGTAGCCCAGGGCGGTGGCGCCGGCGCCCACCCCGACGCGCGCCTCGTTCATCATGTGGAACATCTGCGCCAGGCCCTGGTGCGGCTCGCCGACCAGGTAGCCGACCGCGCCGGGGCGCCCGCCGGGCCGGTGCACGCCCTCGCCGAAGTTGAGCAGGGTGTTGGTGGTGCCGCGGTAGCCCATCTTGTGGTTGAGGCCGACCAGCACGACGTCGTTGCGGGCGCCGGGCGCGCCGTCGTCGGCCAGCAGCACCTTCGGGACGATGAACAGCGAGATGCCCTTCACCCCGGGCGGACCACCGGGGATCCGGGCGAGGACGAGATGGACGATGTTCTCCGACAGCTCGTGGTCGCCGCCCGAGATCCACATCTTGGTGCCGTGCAGCCGGTACGTCCCGTCGTCCTGTGGCTCGGCGCGCGTGGTGATGTCGGCCAGCGAGCTGCCGGCGTGCGGCTCGGAGAGGCACATGGTGCCGAAGAAGCGCCCCTGCACCATCGGCCGAACCCAGGTGTCGATCTGCTCGGGGCTGCCGTGCGCCAGCAGCAGGTTGGCGTTGCCGAGGGTCAGCAGCGGGTACGCCGAGGTGCCGACGTTGGCGGCCTGGAGCCAGGCGAAGCAGGCGGCCTGCACGACGTGCGGCAGTTGCATGCCGCCGACCGACGCGTCCATGCCGGCACCCAGCAGCCCCGTCTCGGCGAAGACGTCGAGGGCCTGTTTGACCTGCGGGATGGTGTGCACCCGACGGCCGTCGAAGGTGGGCTCGGCGAGATCGGCGGCCCGGTTGTGCGGGGCGAACCGCTCGGTGGCCACCCGCTCGGCGAGCTCCAGCACGGCGTCGAAGGTCTCCCGGGAGTGTTCGGCGTAGCGGTGCCGCTCGGTCAGCCGGGTCACCTCCAGCCAGTCGTGCAGCAGGAAGCGCAGGTCGCGACGGGAGAGCAGGGTGGACGACACGGGTCTCCTTCCGTCGTCGGGCGGGCCGTCGGCCGCGGCGCGGCCGGGCGACGCCCTCGCGCAGGTCATCCTGACTGATCCGGCCCGCCGGCGCACCACCCCGCCGCGCCCACCGGACGCGCCGCGCCGCCGGACGCATCAGCCCATCACCCCGCAATCCGGGCACGCCCTTGCCATGGGCATAGACATCTCCCTATCCTCGCTGGAAAGCGCTTTCCGGGCAGCGGCGACGACGGGCGGCACCACGGGCGGAGCGGGCGGGAGCGCGCTCACGGTGTCCCGCGCCGGCACCGACGACCTCGGCGGTCGGGGCCGGCGGCGCGACCGCCGAGCGATCGACAGCGGGGCGAGTTCCACGCGGACGTCCACCGACGACCGGCCGGCGACGGACGGCCCCCGGCGGACCGCCGACACGACAGACACGCAGCAACACCCGTATCCGAACTGAGAGACGAGGCGAAGATGAGACGACCAGTCGCACTGCGACTCCAGGTGGCACTGGCCACGACGGCCGTCGGGGCCGCGATCGGCGTCGCGGTCCTGCCGATGCACGAGGCGTCGGCGGCCGCGGGCGCCGCCACCGGCTACGCGACCCAGAACGGCGGGACCACCGGCGGGGCGGGCGGGCAGACGGTGCGGGTCAGCACGGGGACCGGCATCCACACGGCCCTGTGCACCCGGCCCAGCAGCAGCACCCCGATCATCATCGAGGTCCAGGGGACGATCAACCACGGCAACACCGCCAAGGTGTCCGGCAACAGTTGCAGCACCGCCGCCGGCGTGATCGAGCTCAAGCAGATCAGCAACGTCACGATCATCGGGGTCGGCACCGGAGCCGTCTTCGACCAGTTGGGCATCCACATCCGCGAGTCCCGCAACATCATCATCCGGAACGTGACCGTCCGTAACGTCAAGAAGTCCGGCTCACCCACATCCAACGGCGGCGACGCCATCGGCATGGAGAGCGGCGTCCGCAACGTCTGGGTCGACCACGCCACGCTGGAGGCCTCCGGCGGCGAGTCGGAGGGCTACGACGGCCTGTTCGACATGAAGGACGACACCCAGTACGTGACCCTGTCCTACAGCATCCTGCGCAACTCCGGCCGGGGCGGCCTCATCGGCTCCAGCGAGAGCGACCGCTCGAACGGCTTCGTCACGTTCCACCACAACCTGTACGAGAACATCGACTCCCGTACGCCCCTGCTGCGCGGCGGCATCGCGCACATCTACAACAACCACTACGTGAGCCTGCACGAGTCCGGCATCAACTCCCGCGCCGGCGCCAGGGCCAAGGTGGAGAACAACTACTTCCGCAACTCCAAGGACGTCCTGGGCACCTTCTACACCAGCGAGGCCGGCTACTGGCAGGTCGCCGGCAACATCTTCGACAACGTGACCTGGTCCAGCCCCGGCAGCGACAACAACCCGGCCGGCCCCAACCCGCAGTCCAACACCACCGTCAGCATCCCGTACGCCTACAGCCTCGACGCGGCCAGCTGCGTGCCGGACGTCGTCCGCCAGACGGCAGGCGCCAACACGGGCCTGCGGGAGTCGAACGGCAGCTGCTCGCCGCAGACGCCGGCGCCGACCACCCCCGCGCCGGGGCCGACCAGCCCGACCCCGGCGCCGACCAGCCCCGCGCCGACGCCGACCCAGCCCGCCGGGCCGAACCTCAGCATCGGGGCCGGCTCCGACGGTTCCAGCAAGGCCAGCGGCACGAGCTACGGCAACGTGCGCGACGGCAGCCTGAGCACGTACTGGTCGCCGGCCGGCGCGACCGGGGACATCTCCATCAAGTGGGGTTCCGCCACCACGGTGTCCAGGGTGGTCATCCGTGAGCCCTCGGGCACCCAGGGCAGCATCGGGTCCTGGCAGCTCGTCAACCACGGCAGCGGCGCCGTCCTGGCCTCCGGCAGCGGGGCGGGCGCGATCACCTTCCCCGCCACGTCACTGGCCAAGATCACCTTCAGGATCACCAGTTCGGGCGGCAGCCCGAAGGTCGCCGAGTTCGAGACCTACGCCCGGTAGCGGCGCGGCCCGCCGTCCGGCCGGGCACCGGGGTGTCCCGGTACCGGCCGGACGGCGGACGACCCTCGCATCGACGCCCTGCCGTCGCGGATCGCCCTTCATCGGCAGGAAGGTCGTCGAGGAGGCGGCCGGAAGCGTCGGCCACGACGACGGGCGGCGCGCGGGCGGCGGGGTCAGCCCGCCTCGGCGAGCAGGCCGTCGACGAGGTCGCGGGGCAGCCCGTGGGTGTCGTGCAGGTCCCGGTAGTCCGCGTCCGTCAGCGGGCCCCGGGACCGGCGCCGCAGGACCACCGGCCGGCCGCGACGCAGCAGTTCCCGGAACCGCCGTTCCTCGCCGGTGAACACCTCGCGCACCTCGTCGACGGTCACGGGCTGGCGGAAGCTGTCGAGGGTGTGTCGCACCGGCGCGGTCGGCAGGTCGGACAGGGTCCTGGACGCCTCGTCGCGCCACAGCGTGGTGAGGGTCCGGCGCAACAGCCGGCGCAGCACGTAGCCGCGGCCGGTGTTCGAGGGGCGTACGCCGTCGCCGACCACCACCACGCCCGTGCGCAGGTGGTCGCCGACCACGCGCAGCGACGCGTCCCGCAGGCCCCACACGTCGCAGACGCCGCGCACCCACGGCACGAGCCCCTCCCCCTCGTGGACCGAGCGGTGCCCGCGCAGCACCATCTCCAGCCGTTCGAGGCCCATCCCGGTGTCCACGTTGGGCTGCCGCAGCGGCGTCAGTCGGCCGTCGCCGTGCCGGTGGTAGCGCATCCCCACGTGGTTCCAGACCTCCATCCACCGCTCGTCGGTGCCCGGAGTGCCGTGGGGCGGGCCGTCGCCGGTCCAGACGAAGATCTCGGTGTCGGGTCCGCAGGGCCCGGTCGGGCCGTTGGACCACCAGTTCTCCTCCCCGGTCAACTCCACGGGCACACCCAGCTCACCCCACGTACGCAGCGAGGGTTCGTCCGGGCCCACCCGGTCGTCGCCGCCGAAGACGGTCACGTGCATCCGGTCGTGCGGCACGCCGAAACCGTCACGCAGCAGTTCGTAGCCCCACCGCAGGCTGCGGGGCAGGTCGTAGTCGCCGAGCGACCAGGAGCCGAGCATCCGGAACAGGGTCAGGTGGGTGCGGTCGCCCACCTCGTCCAGGTCGGTGGTGCGCAGGCAGCGCTGCACGTTGACCAGCCGCCGGCCCAGCGGGTGGGGTCGACCCTCCAGGTAGGGGGTCAGCGGGTGCATGCCGGAGGTGGTGAAGAGCACCGGGTCACCCGGCGGCGGGATCAGGGAGCCGTCGGGCACGAGTTCGTGGCCGCGCTCGCGGAAGAAGTCGAGGAAGGTGCGGCTGATCGGGTCGTACGTCATGGCGGTGGCCTTTCCGGGTTCGGACGACCGGAAAGGGTCCGACCACCGGGAGACCGGCGGGCCGACGGAGACGAGAAGCCGGCGGACCGTTTCCGGTCGCCGGCGGGAGATGGTGAGGTCAGGCGGCGGCGACCGACGAGCGCGAAGCTCGCGCGGCCGCGGCGGCGAAGAAGCGCCTGATCTCCATGCCCCGACTGTACGCGGACCCGGCGCCGCCGCCCAGCGCGTTTCGCGGCGGGCGGCGGTGCCGGAGGAGGATCAGACCCCGGAGGTGGCGAGGGCCGGGGCGGGGCGCTCGTCGGCGCGGCGGGGCGTCTGGCGGTTGGGCAGCGAGAGCCGGACGACCTTCCGCCACGCCGAGAAGACCTGTCGGGGCAGCGAGCCGGTGGTGTACTTCAGCCCGTACCGGTCGAACAGGGCCCGCACCTCGGGGGCGATCTCCTGGTAGCGGTTGCTGGGCAGGTCCGGGAAGAGGTGGTGCTCGATCTGGAACGACAGGTTGCCGGTCATGATGTGCATCAGCCGGCTGCCGCTGATGTTGGCCGAGCCGAGCATCTGCCGCAGGTACCACTCGCCGCGGGTCTCGCCCTCGATCGAGCGCCGGGAGAAGGTCTCCACGCCCTCCGGGAAGTGCCCGCACATGATCACCGAGTGGCTCCACAGGTTGCGCAGGAGGTTGGCGGTGAAGGTGGCGGCCAGCGTGTGCAGGAACGAGGGCCCGGACAGCAGCGGGTGCACGACGTAGTCCTTGAGCACCTGCCGGCGGATCTTGCGGCCCACGGCACGCGCCCGGGCCCGGAACTCCGGCCTCTTGTGCCGGCCCTTGCGCAGGTTGCGCCCCAGCTCCAGGTCGTACGCGGCGATGCCGTACTCGAAGAAGCAGGCGTTGATGAAGTTCCACAGCGGCTGCCCCAGGTGGAACGGGTGCCACCGCTGGTCCTCGTCGACGCGCATGATGCCGTAGCCGAGGTCGTTGTCCTTGCCGAGGACGTTCGTGTACGTGTGGTGCAGCTCGTTGTGCGAGTGCTTCCACTGCTCGGCGGGCGAGACGTGGTCCCACTCCCAGGTGGTGGAGTGGATCTTCGGGTCGCGCATCCAGTCCCACTGGCCGTGCAGGACGTTGTGGCCGACCTCCATGTTCTCCAGGATCTTGGCCACGGTCAGGCCGGCGGTGCCCACGATCCAGGCGGGCGGGAAGAGGGAGAACAGCAGCACGACCCGGCTGCCGATCTCCAGCTTGCGCTGCGTGGAGATGACCCGGCGGATGTAGGCGGCGTCGCGCTCGCCCCGGTCGGCGACCACCCGCTCGCGGATCGCGTCGAGTTCCTTGCCGATGGTCTCGATGTCCTCGGCGGTGAGGTGGGCGATCGGGTTGACGGGCTTGTTCTGGATCACGGTCACGTCAGGTACTCCGGTCAGTGGTCGATGTCGCAGGGGCCGGCCGCCGCCGACACGCAGGTCTGGATGCGGACGCCGTCGCCGGGCACCGCCGTGGTCAGTTCCCCGTTACGCAGGTCCCGAACCGCGCCCTGACGCAGCGGCAGGACGCAGCCGAAGCAGATGCCCATCCGGCAGCCCGAGGGCATCAGCACCCCGGCGTTCTCGCCGGCGTCGAGCAGCGGGGTCGCGCCGTCGGCGGCGACGGTCACGCCCGAGCGGACGAAGGTGACGGCGCCGCCCTCGCCGGCCGAGATGACGGTGGGGCGGAACCGCTCCGTGTGCAGCCGGTCGCCGTGCCCCGCGGCCGTCCAGTGCTCCTCGAGGGCGTCGAGCAGGCCGACCGGGCCGCAGGCCCAGGTCTCCCGGTCGAGGTGGTCGGGCACGAGGCGCTCGAGGTCGGCCACGGTGAGCAGCCCGTCGCTGTCGGTGTGCCGCTCCACCAGCCGGATCGCGCCCCGCGTCGCGAGGTCCCGCAGCTCGGCGCCGAAGATCACGTCGTCCGGGGTGGGCGCCGAGTGCACCACGACGACGTCGGCGCCACCCAGCACGTCGGCGCGCAGCATCCCCATGACGGGGGTGACGCCGCTGCCCGCCGTCACGAAGAGCACCCGGGCCGGCGGCCGGCCCGGCAGCACGAAGTCGCCCTGGGCCTGGTCGAGCTGCACCAGCGTCCCGGGCCGGGTCCGGCGGACGAGGTGGTTGCTGACGACCCCGTCGGGGATGGCCTTGACGGTCACCGAGATCGGTCCGCCCCGGCGCTGCGGCGCGGAGGTCACCGAGTAGGCCCGCCACTGGCGTACGCCGTCGACGTCGACGCCGAGGCGGACGTACTGCCCGGGGGTGTGCCCGCGCCAGTCGCGGCCGGGCCGGATCACCAGCGTCGCCGCGTCGGCGGTCTCGGGGCGTACGGCGAGGATCCGCCCGCGCAGGTCGGCGCCGGAGCGCAGCGGGGCGACCATGTCGAGGTAGTCGTCGGGCAGCAGCGGGGTGGTGACCGACGCGGCCAGCCGGAGGATCCGGCCCCGCAGGGCCGCCTTCCCGGAGGGGTTCGGGACGGTGGTGGTCATGATTCGATGGTCGCCCGCCGAATGGCATAAAATCTTGACCTGCGAAGGTGAACCGGACGAGGCTTTTTGTGCGGAGGGAACAACGTGTCCGAACGCTCGGAGGCCACGCGGCGCGCGGCCCGGCTCGAGTTGGACGCCCGGGTGGCCGGCGAGCTGCACGAGCGGCTCCCCCTGCTCGCCGAGCGCACCATCACCGCCATCACCGCCGAGGTACCGAGCTACTCCGGCACCCTCACCGGCCAGATGCGCGAGAAGATCGAGACGGCGGTGCAGCTCGCCCTCGGCACGTTCCTCCAGCTCATCGGGCGTTCCCACGGCGGCGACCCGAGCATCCCGCTCGGCGGCGCGTTGGAGGCCGCGTACGCCCTCGGCAGTGGCGAGGCGCGTTCCGGCCGGAGCATGGACGCCCTGCTCGCCGCGTACCGCGTCGGCGCCCGGGTCTCCTGGCGGGAGATGTCCACCACCACCGTGCAGGGCGGGTCGTCGGCCGCGACCGTCGCCGAGTTCGCCGAACTGATGTTCGCGTACATCGACGAACTCTCCGCCGCGAGCGTGGCCGGGCACGCCGACGAGCTGGCCAGCGCCGGACGGGCCCGGCGGCGCAACCTGGAACGGCTCACCCAGAGGCTGCTTGCCGGGGAGCCCGAGGAGGCCCTGCTGCGCAGCGCCGAGCGGGCCGACTGGCCGCCGCCGCAGAGCCTCACCGTCGTCCTGCTGCCCCGGGCCAACCTCCGCGCGGCGCTCGCGCTGCTGCACCCGCGCACCCTGGAGAGCGGCGACGACCTTGCGGCAGGCGGGGCGGGCGAGGACCTGGCGGTGCTGCTGGTGCCCGACACACACGGCGACCGGCGGCGGCAGCTCGCCCGGGTGCTGCACGGCCGCCGCGCCGTGCTCGGCCCCGCCCGGCCCTGGACCGTGGTCGCCTCGTCCTACCAGCGGGCGGTCCGGGCCCTGTCGCTCGGCCTGCGCCCGGCCGACGACGGGCCGGCGCTGGACACCGAGGAGCACCTCGCGGAGCTGGTGCTCAGCACCGACCCGGAAGGGCTCGCCGACCTGCGCGCCCGGGTCCTCGCGCCGCTCGCGTCGCTGCCGCCCGGCACCGCCGACCGGCTCGCCGAGACCCTGCGCTCCTGGCTGCTGCACCAGGGCCGGCGCGACGACGTGGCCGCCGACCTGTTCGTGCACGCGCAGACCGTGCGCTACCGGATGGGCAAGCTGCGCGAGCTGTACGGCGATCGCCTGACCGACCCGGCGACGGTCCTCGACCTCACGCTGGCCCTGGCCTTCCCGGCCCGCGGCGAGGCCGACGACCCGGCGCCCTGACCCTCTCCGCGCGTGTTCGCACGGTCACGCTCAGGTCAGATACCGGACACACGTGTGCCGCCCGGGCAGCGGAAATGCCACCCTGGTCCTCCCCCGTCCGTGATCACCCGACCGACTGCCGGCCCTCGCGCCGACGGCCGCCGGCGGGGTGGACGGGGCCGCCACCGGTGCCGCGACGCCTTCCGCCAGGAGGGCGCCGGACGGGGCCCTCGCGAGCGGGAGGACGGGAATGGCGTCGCACACGGGGGACCAGACCGGGGCCGACCGGTCCGCCGGGCCGGCGCGCCCGGCCGGGACGGGCCGGCTCCGCGACGTCCTCCGGACGACCCCGGCGCTGATCGTGCTCAGCGGCGCCGTGCTGCTCGCCGCGCTGGCCGCCACCGCCGTCGTCGCCGTGCAGTCCCGCCCGTCGGCAACCACGCTGGGCGAACGCTCCGCCGCGACCGCCGTGGGCACCAGCACGACCGCCCGGGAGATCTACCAGGGCCTCGCCGACGCGGACGTCGCCGCCAGCGCCGTCTTCCTGCTCCCACCGACCGAGGACCGACGGGCCTCGTTGGTGGCCGCCTACGACGCGTCCGTGCACGAGGTCGAGCGCACGCTGACCGACTCGATGGGCAACGCCGTGGGCGACCCGGCCCGCCTGACCCGACTGGCGACGATCGCCGCCCGGCTGAAGGTCTACCGCGACGTGGTGTGCGCCGCCCTGCGGGTGGCCGGTCCGCTGTCCGCGACGGCCACGGGAAACCGGCGCCCCTGCCCGCCGGCGACGACGCAACAGGCCGGGACGGGCAGCCCGGCGGCCCGCGCGGTGCTCGCCTCCGCGTACGCGCGCCAGGCGTCGCACTACATGTCCACCGAGCTGCTCACCGCCGCCCAGGGCCTGTGGAACTACGACACCAGGCTGCTGCTCGACGCCCGCGCCGACGCCCGCCCGTGGCTGGCCGCGTCGATCCTGGTCCCGCTGACCGCGCTCGCCGCGCTGGTGGTGGTCCAGGTATGGCTGCGCCGGCGGACCCGGCGCCGGCTGAACCCGGGCCTGCTGCTGGCCTCGGTGGGCACCACGGCGGTCCTGGCCATGCTGGTCTCCTCGTGGTGGCACTGGCCTGACGCCGACCGGGGGTTCCCGGAGCTGGAACGGGCGATCGACGCGCAGAGCGCCACCCAGCAGCGGCTCGGCGCCCTGCTCGCCGGCCGGGCCGACGTCTACCTGGGGCTCGGCGCGAGCGTCGACCCGGCCGGGCACAAGGCGGACTTCGACAGCCGGGACCTCTGCCTCGCCCCCGCCGCCGGGCGGGAGACACCGGACCGGATCGACTGCACCGACCTGGAGGAGGACGTCTGGCCGGCCCGGCAGATCAAGACCCCCAACGCGTTCCGCGCGGCGGTCGACACCGTGCTCGCCGAGGGACCGGCGGGCCGGGCGTTCGTCGCCGCCGAGGGGCACCTGCTGACCGAACTGACCACCCGCAACGAGGAGGTCTCCCGCATGGTCGCCGACCTGCCCGAGGCGCGCCGCCACCTGGGCGCCGCAGCCGCCTGGGTGACCCTGCTCGCCGCCGCCGGTGTGGTCGCCGGACTGCGCCAGCGCCACCGGGAGTACCAGTGACCACGCCCCGGCCGACCTCCACGCGGACCCGACGCCGGGCCGCGTTCCTCGCGCTCCTGGCGACGCTGGCCGGGTGCGCCGCCCCCGCGACGCCGGCTCCCGCGCCCCCCGCGCGGCCACCGGGGGTGGCGACCGCGCCGACCACCGACGCGACCGGCGGAATCTGCCCCGTACGCCGCAGCTTCCCGCCCGACCCGACGCCCCCGCGCCGGATCCTCGACCGGGGCGAACTGGTCGCGGGCGTGGACCCGTCCGACGCCACCATGAGCCACTGGGACGCCAGCAGCCAGCGGTTCGAGGGCTTCAACATCGAGCTGATGCTGGCGGTGGCCCGCGCCCTCTGGCCGGCCGACGACCCGCGCAGCCGGCTCACCTTCAAGGCGGTGCCGCCCGGCCAGGGTGCCTTCACCATGCTGGACAAAGGTGAGATCGACGTCGTCGCCACGTCGCTCACGGCCTCCTGCGAGCGGGCCCGGCTGGTGCTGTTCTCCAACGACTACCTCGACTCCGGGCAGACGGTGCTGGTCCGCAAGCGCCCCGACGGCACACCCGAGTTCGCGGGCATGGAACAGCTCGGCGGCCGGCGGGTCTGCGCCGCCGCGAACACCACCTCGCTGGCGATGATCGCCGGCTACCGCACCACGGGAGGCCTGCGGCCGGTCCCGGTGCACGCTCCGCACCCGGTCGACTGCCTGGTCATGCTGCGTCAGGGCCAGGTCGACGGCGTCAGCACCGACGACAACATCCTGCTGGGCTTCGCCCGGATGGCCCCGGACACGACCCTGGTGACCGAGGCGCCCCGGGAGGAGCGGCGCTCCTGCGAGCACCACCGGGACGAGGACTGCACCTGGTTCACCGACGAGCCGCACGCCTTCGCGTTCCGCCTGACCGACGGCCGGGACCTGGTCGCGTTCGTCAACCACGTGCTGGCGCAGCCGCGTACGGCGACGGTGTGGCAGCAGGCCCACGACCGGTGGCTCGCCGGCCACCGGGACCGGGGCATGCCCTCGCCCGGGCCGGCCACCACGGCCTGGCCGCCGCCCGATCCCGCGCCGGCCACCCCCGCGCCGGCCGACTGATGGGCGGTGGGGGAATGGCCGTGCGCGAACGCCTCGACGCCGCCCTGGCCGCGCACGCCTGGGTCTGCGAGCACCTGCTCGACGTGCAGCAGCTGGTCACGGACGCCTTCCGGCAGCCCGACGGCCCGGCCGCCGCGCCCGCCCAGGAGGCCCGGGGCCTGCTGCACCGGCTCGGCTGCCTGTCGCTGGCCCTCGACCGGCTCGTGGACGACCTCGACGGCGTCGAGGAGCCGACGGGCGCGGGCGCTCAGGTGCTGGCCCGGCTGCTGGCCGACCCGTGCCAGGTCCGGTTCACCGCGGCCACCGGCGAGCCGGTGACCGTGGAGGCGATGAGCGTCCAGGAGATCCTGGTCGCGGCCCGCGAGCACGTGGCCCGGATCCGCCGGATCGTCGACGCGCACGGCCGGGACCGGCTGACGGTCCGGGCGCAGCGGCTGCGCTCCTCGGTCGAGCGGCTGCGGCGGCTCGCGGCGGAGGCCGCCGCCGAGGGGCTGGGCGACGGGACGGACCCGGTGGCGGCGCTCGCGGTCGACGCGCTGCTCGACCGGCTCGGCGCCGCCGAGGCGGCGGGCCGGGGCCAGTGGTGGCGCGGCGACGTCCAGCCGGAACGCGACGACGGGTCGCTGGGGGCCGCCGTCGACCGGGCGGTGGAGCGGACCGACACCGCGCGGCGCCGACTGCGCCGCGGCTGCCACGCGGAGCTGACCGGGCGGCTGGAGGCGTACCGGCAGAAGGCCGCCGACGAGGGCCGGGCCGAGCACCCGCAGGTCGAGCGTGCCTACCGGGAGGCGCTGGCCGCGCTGCGACCCGACGCCTTCGCGCTGACCGACGCGAGCCGGGCGGTGCGGGCCTACCAGCGGGCCGTGAACGGGGGTACGCGATGACGGTGAACCGCGACTGCGCGCAACGCAACTGCCCCGGCGCCGTCGACGAGGACGGGTTCTGCCGGCTGTGGGGCCACGAGTGCCTCGGCGCGGGCGGGGCCGACGTGGGTGGCGCGGCGGTCCGGCCGCCCGTGGCCGATCCGCGACCGCCCCGGACGACGTCGCGGCCGTGGGAGCGACCGGCCGTGCTGCCGACCGCGCGGCCCCACGACCCCCTGACGGCGGTGGTGTCGCAGGCGGTGGTGCCCGAGCACTCCCGCTACTGCGGCAACACGAGATGCCACCGGCACCGCGGTCCCCGGCTGCCCCGGGTCGCCGGGTTCTGCCCCGACTGCGGCACCCGCTACTCCTTCACCCCGCCGCTGGCCGACGGTGACCTGCGCGCCGGGCGCTACCGGATCGAGGGCTGCCTGGGCAACGGCGGCGTCGGGTGGGTGTTCCTCGCCCGCGACGAGGACATGGACGGCGCCTGGCGGGTGCTGAAGGGACAGCGCAACCCGGAGGACCGGGAGGCCGTCGCGGCGTTCGTCGCCGAGCGGCAGGCGCTGATCGCGCTGAACCACCCGAGGATCGTCACCATCACCCACGCGCTGCGGCCCGAGTCCGACCGCGACGGCGGCTACCTGGTGATGGAGTACGTCAACGGTGGCACCCTGGAGGAGGCGCGCAGCACGGCCGGACCGGGCGGCGGGTCCTGCGCCGTGGACGTGGCGCAGGCGCTGGGGTACGCCGTGCAGATCCTCGACGCCTTCGAGTACCTGCACGACCAGGGCTGGCTGTACTGCGACCTGAAGCCCGAGAACGTGATGCGCGTCGGCGGCCAGGGCACCAACGACCCGATCAAGCTGGTCGACTTCGGCGCGGCCCGCCGCATCGACAACACGGTCAGCCCGGCGTGGGGCACGGTGGGCTACACGGCGCCGGAGGTGGAGCGGCTCGGGCCGGCCGGTCCCAGCGTGCGGTCGGACCTCTACACCGTGGGGCGTACCCTCGCCGCGCTGACCCTGGTGCCCCGCTCCACCGAGGTGACCCGGATCCCGCCGGGTGCGGACCTGCTGCGGCTGCCCGTTCCCGCGCGGCTCGACCCGTTCCTGCGGCTGCTCGCCCGCGCCACCGCCGCCGAGCCGGAGGACAGGTTCGCCTCGGCGGCCGAGATGCGCGAGCAGGTCCGGGGCGTACGCCGGCAGGTCGGCTCCGCCACCGACGGCGTGCCCCGGCCGACCCGCTCCACCCTGTTCAGCCCGTCCACGTGCGCGTTCGCGCTGCACACCGACCGCGCCGCCCTCGACGTCGTGGAGATCATGCTCGGCCTGCCCGTACCCCTGGTCGACGGCACCGACCCGGCCGCCGGGTTCCTCGCCTCGCTCGGCGCCGCCGACCCGGCCGAACTCATCGAGCTGCTGAAGACCGCGCCGCAGCGGACCGCACAGGTCACCTACCGCGCCGTACGGGCCCACCTCGCCGCCGGACGGGTGGCCGAGGCGGGCCCGCTGCTCGCCGACTTCCCCGAGGACCTGCGGGACTGGGCGCTGTGGTGGCACCGCGGCCTGGTGGCCCTGGTGGGGCGGGACACCGCCACCGCCCGACGCCGCTTCGAGCAGGTCTACGGCTGGCTGCCCGGCGAGGTGTCCACCCGGCTCGCGTACGCGGTGGCCTGCGAACTCGACGGCGACCCGCGGACGGCCGCCGACCACTACCGGGGGGTGTGGGACGCCGACCCGGGCGTGGTGGGTGCGGCGTTCGGGCTGGCCCGCTGCCTGCTGGCGACGGCCGACGCGCGCAGCGCGGCCGACGCCCTGCTGCGGGTGCCGGAGTCCTCCCGTGCCTCGACGGTGGCGGTGACCTGCGCGGTGCGGATCCTGCTCGACGCGCCGGACGACGGGCGCCGGCTCGACGCCGCGCTCGACGCCGCCGCGATCGTCGACAAGCTGCCCCCGTTCGGCGAACGCGAGGAGGTGGAGGCGCACATCCTGCGGATCGCGCTGGACTGCGACCTGACCGAGGGGCGCCACGGCGACCGGCGGCTGTTCGGTCACCGGCTCGACGAGGACGCCCTGCGCCGCGCGTTCGAGCGCCGGTGCCGCTCCCGCGCCCGACGCACCGCCGACCGGCGGGAGCGGATCGCGCTCGTCGAGCTGGCCAACGCGTACCGGCCGGTGACGTGGTGGTGACCCCGGCCGCCGGCCCCGACGGAAAGAGGTCCCCCGTGAACGACCTGCCGCTGCGGCTGCGCGTGCACCACACCGAGTGCGTCCCCGCCGACGGGGCGGTGCTCGACGTCGTCGCCACCGTCCGGGGCGAGGAACCGGCCCACCCGGACGTCCGGCACGGCGACCTGGCCGAGGTGATCCTGCTCGACTCGTCGGGCTCGATGGGGGCGCCGCAGGCCAAGATGCGCGCCGCCCGGCAGGCCACCCTGGCGGCCGTCGACGCCCTGCCGGACGGGGTGGCGTTCGCGGTGGTGTCCGGCACCGGGCACGCCACCATGGTCTACCCGGGCGACCGGCGGCTGGCGGTAGCCGACGAGAGCACCCGCGCCGCCGCCCGCAGGGCGCTGCGGCACGTCACCCCGCACGGCGGCACGGCCATCGGCACGTGGCTGCTGCTGGCCCGCCAGCTGCTGGCGACGCGACCGGACGCGATCGGGCACGTCATCCTGCTCACGGACGGGCGCAACGAGTCCCAGCGCCCCGCCGACCTGCAGGCTGCGGTGGACGACTGCGTGGGCCGGTTCACCGTCGACTGCCGCGCCATCGGCTCCGCCGACGGCGTACACGACTGGGACGCGGCGGAGCTGCTGGGCATCGCGGAGGCGCTCGGCGCCAACCCCGTCGTGCCGGTGGAGGACCTCACCGGGCTCGCCGACGACTTCCGGGCGGTGCTGGGCCGGGCGATGTCCCGGCGGGTCCCCCACGTGCGGCTGCGCGTACGCACCACCGGGCTGGCCCGGGTCCGCTTCGTCAAGCAGGTGCACCCGGCGCTCGCCGACCTGAGCGGGCGCGGCGAGCCGGCCGGCGAGCTGTCCACCGACTACCCCGTCGGCGCGTGGAGCCCGCACGACCAGCGCGACTACCACGTCGCCCTGGAGGTCGACGCGATGGCGCCCGGGGCGCGGCGGCGCGTCGGCTGGTTGAGCGTGCACGCCGGTGCCGACGCCGCGCCCGTCGAGGCGCCGCTCACCGTGGAGTGGACCGAGGACGCCCTGCGGTACTCGGAGATCAACGAGAGCGTGGCGTACTACACCCGCCAGCAGGACTACGCGGCGGCGGTCCAGCGGGGGCTGTCGGCCGCCCGGGCGGGGCGGGTGCCGGAGGCCGAGGAGCACCTCGGGCGCGCGGTGGCGCTCGCCCACGCCACGGGCCGCGACGACGACGTCGCCCTGCTCGCCCGCGTCGTGGACGTCCTGGACGCCGCCGGGGGCCGGGTCCGGCTCAAGCCCGACGTCGACGTTCGCCTCACCCAGTCCTCCCTGGTGGTGGCCCACCAGACGTCGCGGTGGGGGCCGCAGGAGCCGCCGGCGCAGCGGGCCGCGCCGACCGGCCCGCCCGCCCCGTGGCGGCACTGCGACGAGGAGCAGACCGGCGCGTACTGCGAGGGGTGCGGCGCGCACCACCTGTCGGCCGACCGGCCCGGCGCCGGCCGGTCCTGAGCGCCGATGGACCTGGACGTCTCCGACAAGGTCGCCAGCGTCGTCAGCGGCACGGTGGCGCTCGCCACCGCGCTCGCCACCGCGGGCGTCGCCCTGCACCGCCACGCCCGGGGCCGGCGCGGCTGGTGGGCCTCGCTGCGCCCGGTCTGGCGCGGCGAGGCGGACGCCGGCATCGTCCATCCGCACCGCTTCGGGGGCTACGTCAAGCCGTTGTCCGAGGTGTACGTGCCGCGCCGGGCGGTGCCGCGGCTCACGCCGTCCGGCGACGGCGTGGACGTCGCGGACCTGCTCACCGGCGGCGGCAACGTGCTGCTGATCGGGGAGCCGGGCAGTGGCAAGACGGCGCTCGTACGCTACGAGAGCGCCCGGTCGGCGCGGCGGTGGCTGGCCGGGCGCGGCCGGCGGCGGCGCTGTCCGCCCGGGCCGGTGCTGGTGAGCCTGCCGGCGTCCGCCCTGGTGCACCAGCCGCTGCCCGCCGCGCTCGCCGAGGCGTACCCCGGGGAGGGCGCGCCGATCGACGTCGAGCGACCACCCGTCCCCGGCCGGCGGTGGCTGGTCTGCGTCGACGCGCTGGACGCCGTCGCCGACCCGGACGAGCGGGCCGTCGTCCTCAACCGCCTCGCGGAGCTGGCCCGCTCCCCCGGCCCGGCCGGTGCGCCGCGGCCCTGGCGGCTCCTGGTGACCACCCGGCACCTGGCCGAGGACGAGCTGGCCGTGCTGGGCGACGGCTACCCGGCGTACCACCTCGCGCACTTCACCGACGCCGACGTGGCGTTGCTGGCGGCCCGCTGGTTCCCCGACGGCGACGCCGCCCGCAGGTTCCTGGACTGGACGCACGCGCAGCGCATCACCGACCCGGTGCACAATCCGCTCACCGCCACCGTCGCGGTGCTGGTCTGGGAGGGTGGGCAGGCGGGGGCGGCCACGCAGCCCGGCCCGGCCGCCCTGCTCGACGAGTTCGTCCGCGCCCTGCTGCGCGGCGGCCGGGACAGCCTCGACGCCGCCTGCGAGGCGCTGCGCCGCCACCCGGCCGGGGGCGAGGCGGTCGCCGCCTGGTTGGACACCCGGCACACGGATCTGGTCGAGGTGGCGGCCACCGCCGCCGTCGCCGGGGGCGATCCGGTGGCGGCGGTCGTCGACTGGTCGGCGGCGCACGCCCCGGCTCCCCCCGCGACGGTGCTGCCCGACTGGCCCGCGCGCGTACGCCAGATCCTGCTCGCCACCGATCTCTTCCGTGCCGACCGGCACGCCCTGACCTCGGTCTGGCCCAGCCTGGTGGAGTACCTGGCGGCCGGGCCGCTCGCCCGCGACTGGCGGCCGGACGAGTGGGTGACGCTGATGAACACGGGCTCGGCGCGGTTCGTGGCGTTGCAGGCGATCAGCCGGGCGGCCGTCGCGCCGGCCTTCCTGCGCGCCCGGCTGACGCGACCCGACGGGGCGATCGCCGCGGGGCACCTGCTCGCCGGCCGGGGCACCGCCGGGGCCGGCACGCCGTCGTTCCGGGCGGACGTGCTGGCGGCGCTGCTCGCCCACTGGTCCGCCGGTCCGGACGGTCCCGCCGGCCGCGACGGCGCGCGGGAGTGCTTCTCGTTGTTGACGACGCTGGCGGCGGAGCGGGCCGACCGGGACCTGCTGCACGGGATCGCCACGGACCCGCGCCGCCCGGGGGACGTCCGCCGGGCCGCGGCGCTCTTCTTCGCCGTACGCACCCGCAACGCCCACCGGGCGCGGGTGCGGGGGTGAGGTCGGCGCGGGGGACGGTGCCAGCGAGCAGGGCCCGCGCTAGGTGCGCGGGCCCTGTCACGGTCTCGGCCCACCGCGGCGGCGGGCGTGGAAGCTCGCCTACGCCGCCCGCTGCGGACCCACGACGGCCCAGCACAGGCCGGCGGGATCGCGGAGCGTCACCTGGCGCGACGGGTCCGCCGGCGTCTCGACGCGGGCACCGGCGGCCACCGCCCGCCGCAGCACCGACTCGGGGTCCGTCCGCTCGATGGTCAGCACGTCGTCACGGCTCTCCACCGCCGACGCCGTGCCCGCCTCGTGCCACTCGCTGACGGTCAGACGGTGGCCGCCGACGGCCAGCTCCGCGTGCAGGACGCGCCCGTCGAGCAGACACTCCCGTTGGATCGCGACGGCGTCGAAGACGTCCGTGTAGAAGGCGATGGCTTCGTTCGTGTCGCTGACCGTCAGGTGCGGCCCCGGCCGGTGGTCCTGTGCCCTCATGAGACTGCTGCGCCCTTCCCTACTCGGCGATCCGGGTCCGGCCGGTCCAGCGGAAGACCACCGGAAGGTCGAGCGCCCCCGGGGCGGCGCCCCGTTCGAAGTGCTCGTACCCGCCGTAGTGCAGGACCTTGATCTTCTCCTCCGCCCTGGCCACCCGGCGGCTGCGCAGATCCGCCGGCAGGTCGACGGGGCCGCCCTCCAGGACGACGTCGATGACGCCGGCGGCGTCCCGGGTGACCGGATCAGCTTGCGAAACGTCCTTCATGGCACGACCTCCGTCGCATTCCGCACACCTTGGACGGGCCGCCGCGTGGTGCGGCGGCGTCCACACAGGTCTGACGACACCCGTTGCCGGGTGAACGGACGCTTCGCGGTCGAACGTCCTTGTCCGGTCACCGGCCGCCCGTTCTGCTCCGAACGTAATCCAGATCACATTCGCCCGACACCCTTAGGTCACCCCTAGGAACGGCCCTGGGCAGCGACGATGTCCCCCGTACCGACCACGACGGTGCGGGGGATCACTCCCAGCGGAAGAACCGGGTGGCCGCTACGGAACCGACCACGGCCGTCACCGCCAGGGCGATCAGCTGCGGCAGCTCCGGGTTCGCGCCCGCCCACGCCGCGCCGAGGGTGTCCACCGTGGCGCCCAGCGGCGAGTAGTCGGCGATGGCGGCCAGGGCGGCCGGCATCCGGTCGCGCGGCAGCCAGGCGCCGGCCAGGAAGAGCAGCGGGAAGAACAGCGCCGGGCCGATGGACTGCGCCGCCCTGGCCGACGGCGCGAGCGCCGCGATCAGCAGGCCGACGGCGAAGAGGCACGCCACCCCGAGCAGGAAGGCCAGCACGAACCCGGGCAGGTTGGCCGGTGCCGGCTGGTCCAGCAGGAACCGTACGGCGATCGCGGTGACCACCGCGCCGAGGACGCCCATCACCAGGTTGACCACCACCTGGGCCACCAGCAGGAGGCTGGGCTGCACCGGGGTGGTCGCCAGGCGGCGCAGCACCCGGCGCTCCCGGTAGATGCCGAGCGCCATCGGCAGGGTGAAGAGCGCGAGCATGCCGATGGTGAGGGCCAGAGCGAGCGACGGCAGGAAGGTCTGCTCGGCGTGCTGCCCGGTGTCGGCGGCCGTACCGGCGCGCTGCGGCAGCCCGAAGACGAGCATCAGGCCGATCGGCAGGGCGAAGACGAAGAACAACGACACCGGTTCCCGCAGGAACAGCTTCGTCTCGACGGCGATCAGCTTGGACAGGGCGCTCACGACGACCTCCCGTCGGTCGGGGACTGCGCGGCGGTCCGGCCCGAGCGGCCGGTGAGGGAGACGAACGCGTCGTCGAGGGTGGGTTGCTCGACCCGCAGCGCGTCGTAGCCGATCCCGCGCCCGTTGAGCACGGACATGACCGCCTGGAGCACGTCCTTCGTGCCGGTCACCGTCACCTCGTCGCGGTAGCGCGACACCCCCGTCACGTCGGGCGACGCGAGCAGCAGGGCGTCCTCGACGGGCTCGGCGGGACGGAAGTGCACCCGGTGCTCGGAGCCGACCCGGGTGAGCAGGCCGGCGGGGCTGTCGATGGCCACCACCCGCCCCTTGTCGATGATCGCGAGCCGGTCGCAGAGGCGTTGCGCCTCCTCCATGAAGTGGGTGACCAGCACGACGGTGACGCCCCGGTCGCGGATCCGTTCGACCAGGTCCCAGGTGTCCCGGCGGCCCTGCGGGTCCAGGCCGGTGGTCAGCTCGTCGAGGATGGCGACCTCCGGCCTGCCGACCAGCGCCAGGGCCACCGACAGGCGCTGCTTCTGCCCGCCCGAGAGCTTCTGGAAGTACGTGTTGCGCTGCTCGGCCAGGCCGAGGTCCGTCAGCAGCTCGTCGATGTCGGCCCGGTTGCGGTAGAAGGACCGGTACAGGTCCAGCGCCTCCCACACCCGCACCTTGTCGGGCAGCTGGCTCTCCTGGAGCTGGGCGCCGACGCGCTGCCGCACCTCGGTGCGGTCGCGGATCGGGTCGAGCCCGAGCACCCGGATGGTGCCGCCGTCGGCGCGGCGCAGGCCCTGCACGCACTCGACCGTGGTCGTCTTGCCGGCCCCGTTCGGGCCGAGCACGCCGAAGATCTCGCCCTGTTCCACCGTGAAGGAGACGTCGTCGACCGCGATCTTCTCGCCGTACCGTTTCTGCAGATGATCGACTTCGATGACCGGCATGGGGGGTGGTCCTCCTTCACGTGCGGGTTGCCGTCGAGAAGGGCGGGACCCCTCGGCTGATCGCGGCGTCGGCTTGCGGGAACGGGCCGGTGCCGGCCGGCACCAGGCCGACCGACGCCCGACATCATCCGGCCAACCGATGCGCCAATCAACTGATCAGTTGACAAATCGGGGGTGTCCGACCGGGAACCGGCGCGGGACAGGGGTACCGGCCGCGCACGCGCCCCGGAGGCAGGGGTGCCGACCGGTCACCGCAGGTGTCCGGTCGGCGCGGGCCCGTCACCGCCGGCCGGACGCGGGAATCGGGACACGCGGCGTCCAGACCCGGTCCGTGCGGGGCCGGTCACCGCCGGGCCGGGCAGATCGGCAGCAGCTCGTCGAGCCGGGTCAGGACGACGTCCGGGCCGGCGGCGCGCAGGGTCTCCTCGTCGGACTCGCCCCACAACGCGGCGACCGCCATCACGCCGGCCGCCCGCGCGCTGGCCAGGTCGCTGGGCGCGTCGCCGACCATCAGCGCCTCGCCCGGGCGGGCCCCGAGCAGGCGCAGCGCCCGCCGCACGATGTCGGGCGCGGGCTTCGGTCGGGGCACCTCGTCCGAGCCCACCACGTGGTCGACGAGCGGCAGCAGGTCGAGCCGGCCGAGCAGGTCCCGGGCGCGGACTCCGCTGCGGCCGGTGGCCACGGCCAGCCCGATCCCCCGCCGACGCAGCGTGCCGAGCAGCTCCGGCACCCCCTCGACCGGGGTGACGCGGTGCGCGAGGCGGTTGCTCTCCCGCACGAACGGCCCGGCCAGCGCCGCCGGCAGGCCCATCAGCTCCAGCACCTCCGGCAGGTACCGGCCGGGGTGGCGGCAGTACTCCTCGACCGGGGCCACGCCGTCGCCGACCACCTCGGCGTACGCGAGGGCGAACGCCTCCCGGGCCACGGCGAGGCTGTCGACCAGCACCCCGTCGAGGTCGAGCACGACGGCCCGCACGCCGTCGGGTGCCGCCGCCCACGGTGTCGCGTCCACGGCCACCGGTGCCACCTCCCGTCCGACGCCGCCCGCGCCCGTAGGGGTGGCAGGCCCCGGGGAGCCCCGACTACGGTCAGGACGTCGTCCCGGGCCCGCCGGCGCGGCGTACGCGCCCGGATCCGCCAGCGTCGCACCGACCCTACCGGCGTCCGGGGCGCCCGTCGTCCGGTGCCGGCGCGGCAGGCCGCGCCGGCCCGGGTCCGAGCCGCTGGAGAGGGATCGCACCATGCCGCTGCTGAGCTGGCTGACGAAGGGCACCGACGAACGCCCGGGCGCCGTCCGGGTCGACGACCGCGCGGTGTCCTGGGTGGAGCTGCGCCGCCTGGCCGCCGCGGTGGCCGACGAGCTGCACGGCGTCGACCGGGTCGCCATCGAGGCCACCGCGACCCTGGAGACAGTGGTCGGAGTGGTCGGCGCGCTCACCGCCGGAGCGGCGGTCGTACCGGTCCCGCCGGACGCCGGTCCGATGGAGCGCGACCACATCCTGCGCGACTCGGGGTCGACGGCGCTGCTGGTCCCGGCCGGCGCGGCGCGCGGCGCCGAGGGCGCTGGCCGGACGGTCGTGTCCGTCGACCTGACCCGCCGGTCGGACACCGTCCACCCGGAACCGGACCCGGCCCGCACCGCGGTGATCCTCTACACCAGCGGCACCACCGGCGCCCCGAAGGGCGCCGTGATCTCCCGCCGCGCGGTCGCCGCCTGCCTGGACGGGCTGGCCGACGCCTGGGCGTGGACGCCGGACGACCTGCTGGTGCACGGCCTGCCGCTGTTCCACGTGCACGGGCTGGTGCTCGGCGTGCTCGGGCCGCTGCGGCTGGGCAGCGGGCTGCACCACGTGGGCCGCCCGCGTCCCGACCGGTACGCCGCCGCCACCGGCTCGATGTACTTCGGCGTGCCGACCGTCTGGTCCCGCATCGCCGCCGACCCGGACGCGGCACGGGCGCTGCGCCCGGCGCGGCTGCTCGTCTCGGGCAGCGCGGCGCTGCCGGCCGCCGTCTTCGCGGACCTCGCCGCCCTCACCGGCCACCGGGTCGTCGAGCGGTACGGGATGACCGAGACCCTGATCACGGTGAGCGCCCGGGCGGACGGCCCGCGTCGGCCGGGCACCGTCGGGCTGCCGCTGCCGGGCGTGCGTACGCGGCTCGTCGACGACGACGGCGCCGTCCTGCCCGCCGACGGGGCGGCCATGGGCGAGCTCCAGGTCGCCGGCCCCACCCTGTTCGACGGCTACCTCAACCGCCCGGACGCCGACGCGGCCAGCCGCACCCCGGACGGCTGGTTCCGCACCGGGGACGTCGCCACCGTCGACCCGGACGGCTGGCACCGGATCGTCGGCCGGGCGTCCACCGACCTGATCAAGAGCGGCGGCTACCGGATCGGCGCCGGCGAGGTGGAGGACGCCCTCCTGGCGCACCCCGGTGTCCGCGAGGCCGCCGTGGTGGGCGTCCCGCACCCCGACCTCGGCCAGCAGGTCACCGCGTACGTGGTGGGCGACGGGGTGGACGGCGCCGAGCTGATCGACTTCGTGGCCCGGCACCTGTCGGCGCACAAGCGGCCACGCGAGGTACGCCTGGTCGACGCGCTGCCCCGCAACGCCCTCGGCAAGGTGCAGAAGAGCAGGCTGACGGCGGGCTAGGGGCGCGCGGCCGGGATGCTGATCGCGGTGGCGAGCAGTCCCCGCTCGACGAGGAACCTGCCGGCGAAGGCCGTCACCGGGGTCCCGCCGAGCACGGGGCCGGGCACCAGCAGCCGGGCCTCGAACGTGCCGGCCGGATCGATCACGATGTCCGCCTCGGAGAAGTCCAGCCACCGGCCGGTGAGCGGGAACCACGCCTTGTACACCGACTCCTTCGCGCTGAACAGCAGGCGGTCCCAGCAGACGGTGGGGCGGGCCGCCGACAGCGCGACGGTGCGCGTCCGCTCCGCCGGCAGGGCGATCGCGTCGAGCACCCCCTCGGGCAGCGGCGCGTGCGGCTCGGCGTCCACGCCGAGGGTGGCGAACGCCGACGTACGGCCGAGGACCGCCGCCCGGTAGCCGTCGCAGTGCGTCATACTGCCGACCACCCCGCCCGGCCAGACCGGGGCGCCCCGGGCGCCGGAGACGATCGGCGCCGGGTCGAACCCCAGCTCACCGAGGGCAAGCCGGGCGCAGTGCCGCACGGTCGTGAACTCCCGGCGGCGCTTCTCCACCGACCGGGCCACCAGCGCCTCCTCCTCGGGGAACAGGGTCAGGCCGGTGGGGTCAGTGAAGGCTTCGGCCACCGCCACGGCGGGAGGCAGGATCTGCTCGATCACGTCCGCCGATGCTAGGCGGTGCGGCGACCCTCGCCGCCCCGGCGTCGGCGGTACGGTGCACCATAGGGGTCGGGTACGGGTGCCGGGCCGCGCAGGTGGCTGCCAGTCTGGGGCGGCCCCGGTCCCACGGGCGGGGCACGCGGATTTTGGGTCGGACGGATGCGGGAAAGCGATGCTCACTGGCAAGGTGGTGCGGTTCGACGAGGTGCGGGGCTACGGGTTCATCGCCCCGGACGACGGCAGCGACGACGTGTTCGTGCACGCGAACATGCTGGACGGCGACAAGTGGGCGTTGACGCCCGGCGTCCCGGTGGAGTATGAGGCGGTGGGGACCGACCGCGGCCCCAAGGCCGTGCTGGTGCGGGTGGTCGGCGCGGTCGCGGAGCGCAACGGGACGGCCGGCGCGGTGGCGCCCTCCCGGGCCGGCGTGGCGGTCACCGGCGCGCGCGGCAGGGACAGCGGACACGCCGCCGGCGGGGCCGAGGACGACGAGGGCCTCTGCGACGTGCTCTCCGAGCGGGCCTTCTACGCCGAGACCACCGAGGCGCTGGTGACGTCCGTGTCGGATCTGACCGGGGCGCAGATCGTGGCCGTACGCGCCCGCATGCTGGACCTCGCCCGGCGGCACGGCTGGGTGGAGGGCTGACCGCGGCGGCCGACGGGGTGGACGCCCGCCCGACGCGGTCGGCTCAGCCGGCGGCGATCAGCAGGGACTTCCTGATCCGGCCGTGCGCGCTGCGCGGCAGCTCGTCGACGAAGTGCACCCGCCGGGGTCGTTGACAGGCCGAGAGGTACCGGCCGACGTGGTCGATGAGCACCTGCGCGGTCAGCCCCTCCGCGACGACGTACGCGGTGACCTGCTCGCCGAGCGCGTGGTGCGGCGTGCCGACGACGGCCGCCTCCCGGACCCCGGGATGGCTCAGCAGCGCCTCCTCGATCTGCCCGGCGTGCATCCGCCGGCCCCGGCTGTGCACCACGTCGAGCCCGCACCGCCCGATGATCCGGTACGAGCCGTCGGCGGCCACGCTGGCCAGGTCGCCGGTGGCGTGCCAGCGCCCGGCCGGAAAGCCCTGGCCGGCCCCGACGTAGCCGCTGAACAGCGTCGGGCCGCAGACGCTCAGCTCGCCGACCGACTCACCGTCGGCCGGCACCGGCCGGGCCTCGCGGTCCAGCACCCGGGTCTGCACGCCGGGCAGGGGGGTGCCGACGCCGCCGGCGGCGGTGCGGTCGTCGGCCCGCCCGGTCAGGGCGATGAGCGTCTCCGTGGTGCCGTACGCCTGCACCGGTGAGTGCGAGGTCAGCAGCCGGAGGCGCTCGGCCACGGCGGAGGGCAGGGGGGCGTCGGCGGAGATCAGGACGCGCGCCGCGGCCAGCGACCGGGCCCACCGGCTGTTCAGTGCGATCCTCGCCCACTGTTCGGGCATCGCCAGGTACATGGTGCCGACCGGTCCCGCGGCGGCGTGGCGGTCGAGGTGGACGAAGCGGCTGCCGACCCGCAGCGCGCCGAGCAGGCCGACGACCAGGCCGTACGCCCGGAAGAGCGGCGCGCCCTGGACCACCACGTCGTCCTCGCACCACCGCCACGCCTGGGTCAGCAGGTCGAGGTCGGCGGCGATGGCGCGACGCGAGATGCGTACGCCGCGCGGCGGCCCGCCGGCGCCGCCGGTGTAGAGGATGACCGCGTCGGTGCCGGGCGACGGCTCGGGGTGCCGCGTCGACGAGCGCTGGCGCAGGTCGACCGGGACCGTGGGCAGCCGGTGGGTGTCGGGCAGGTCCCGGCCGAGGAACAGTGTCGCCCCGGACTGCCGAAGGATGCGGCGCCGCTCGCGCTCGTCGGCATCGGGCGGCAGCGGCACGAGCGGGACGCCCGCGTGGAGGGCGCCGAGCATGCCGACCACCGTCTCCAGGGTCGGCGTGCCGTCGACCGCGACGGCATCCGCGCCCCGGATCCGGTCGGCGACGGCGGTGACGCAGCCGAGCAGGGCCTCGCTGGAGAGCGTACGGTCGGCCACCCGCACCGCGTCGGCCCGATCCGCGCCGAATCCCCGCAGCGCCGGCAGCAGTGTCATCTCCGCTATCCCCTGCGGAGGGCGTCAACGAGTCGCGGCAGCGGCTGGGACATCACGACGGCCACAGAGCCCTTCAGGTCATGGGACCGGCACGGCCCCATATCCGGCTATCCCGATGTTGGAAACGGGTGCCCCGAAATTAGGCCGGGCAATCGTCCGGCACAACCCCTAGCCACCGCGCCCCGGTCCCCTGCCGGGGCCGACGGCCCAGGTAGGACAGGATTTCGCTCCGGCTCCGGGGACGGCCGGAGCGGCCACCCTTTCCGGCCTCCGCCACTATGGACGGACTACGGTGCCGCAGCATCTGCGGACATTGAATAACAGAATCGGCCGCGACCTCTCCGGGCAACACCCCGAACATGGCATGACATTGACGTCTATCATTCATACTCAAACACTTTCCGGTAGCGGCCCCGCACCGGCGCCCCCCATCGGGGACCCTGGGCCGCATAATTCTTTTTTAACAACATAATCGTTGAATTTCCCAAACGTCCGAATCGGCGGCCGCCCGCGCGACTCGCGGCACACCCGATCCACCACCCCACCCCCCGGCAGTCCGCGGTCGCACTTCGGGGCACCCGATGCTTCACTCCGCAACAATTTCGGGAATCCTCGCCAATTTCGGCCGCCAGACCCGGGCGGAACGTCCCGGCGGCGGGCCGGCCCGGCGGAGCCGACACGCCGGCGGCAGCCGCCCGGACGTGCGACGCACCCGCCCCGGGCCGGGCGCGCACCCCGGGCGCCGGCCGCACCAACCCTGAGTTGAGCAGCACCTACGCGCTGGCCTCGGCAGTTGCGTCCCAGTGACCGGGACCGGGATCGCCGACCTCATCGACACTGCACGATTCCCCATGTCGACGGGCGGACAGCTCGCGGCCGCGCCGGGGCGGCGGGCGACGCCGCAAACCGGACACACCTAGCACGCGAAACCGCGCCGGCCAATCGCCGAGCGGGCCAGAAAGGCGCAACCAATGGGTCACGAGAGCGCTCTGTCACGTTGCGACGCCACCCGGCGACTTTCCGTTGTCGACCGACGCCGAAGGCGCGCTCGGGCCGGCGCTGGCCCGCAACCGATGTTTGCCCATCCTTTACAAACCTTGGCTTGCCGCCCAATTGCCGAACTGCCATACTCCCACCATCACGGTGGTCGATAGGGGGAGGCCGACCCGAGAGGCTGGGGAATTATCGCCGAGGTCGACAAGGGCGCGACTCGAAGTCGCCGGCCGGTCAAGTCGATCGATGTTTGCCAGCCATGTTCGATGGTCGTCTATATTTGCTAATAATGGATTGGGTCAAGAATTGCCGGTCTCCGATTTCGTCGAGCTCCCGGGCCGCGCAGGTCGGGCGGCCCGTTCGGTGACCGCGGACCGCGCGCTCCCTCGGAGGCCACGGCGATGGAGCTGACCGAGCGGTCGTGCCAGCTGAGCCTGCTGGAAGGCCGGCTCGCGGACCTGTTCCGGGGTGGGAACGCGTCGACGAACCGGACGGTGACCGTGCTGACCGGTCCGGTCGGCGTCGGTAAGACCACGCTGTTGCAGACCTTCGCCCGGCGGGCCTGTGACTCCGGAGCACGCGTCCTCGGCGCGAGTGCGTCCCGCGCCGAACGCACCGTGCCGCTGGAAGTCGTCCGACAACTCGTCCGGGCGGCGCCGTTGAGCGGGGCCGGCACCCCGGACACCCTGGCCCGGCTGGAGCGGCTGCTGGACGAGGGCGCCCTCGCCTGGGCGGACGCCGACGACACCGACGACGAGGGCACGGCTCTGACCACCGCCGCCATCGGTGGCGCCCTGCTCGAGATGACCACGCGGGAACCGCTGGTCATCGCCGTCGACGACGTCCACCACGCCGACGTGCCGTCGCTGCGCTGCCTCGACTACGTGGCCCGGAGGATCTCCGGCCTGCCCGTGCTGATCGTCCTGACCGAGGCGCCGCGTACCAGGCCGTGGCGGCCGGACGTGCACGCCGAACTGCTGCAACCCGCGAGGCTGCACCGCATCCGGCTGCCGCTGCTCAGCCCCGACGGCACGTTCCATCTGCTCGCCCAGCGGCTCGGCGTCCCGGTCGCCCGGACCATCGCCGCGGAGAGCCACCGGATCAGCGGGGGCAATCCCCTGCTGCTCCAGGCGCTCGCCGAGGACCAGGCCGTGGCAACCCGCCCCGCCGACCACCCCGCCGTCGGCGAGTCGTTCCGGGAGGCGGTGCTGAGCTGCCTGTACCGCTGCGACCATCTGGTGCTCAACGCCGCCCGGGTGCTCGCCGTGACCGGCGAACCGCTGCACGGCAACCTGCTGCCGCAACTCGTCGACGCCCGGTCGCGGGCCGCGCTGGGCGCGATCGACGACTCGACCAGTGCCGGGCTGATCACCGAGCAGGGGTTGCGCCACCCGGCGGTGAGCCAGGCGGTGATCGACGGGACGACCGCCGAGGAACGCGCACGGCTGCACCTGGAGGCGGCCTGCCTGCTGCACGACGACGGCGCGGCGCCGGCCCGGGTCGCGCCGCACCTGGTCGGGATCGACGAGCTGGCCGAGCCCTGGATGGCGCAGACCCTGCTGGACGCCGGCGAGCAGGCGCTGCTCGACGGCGAGGTGGAGACCGCCCTGCGGTACCTGCGCCGTGCGCACCGGGGCTGCGCCGGCGAATGCCTGCGGGCCCGGATCCGTTCCGCGCTGGCCCGTGCCGAGTGGCGGCTCGACCCGCAGGCCGCGCTCCCCCACCTCATCGGCGTCGTCAGCGCCATCCGTGCCGGGCACCTCGGCAGCCAGCAGGCCGCCGGCCCCATCCAGTACCTCCTCTGGCACGGTGAGATCGAGGAGGCCGCCGCGCTGGTCAACCACCTCAGCGAACGGGCGGACAGCGCCGACCCGCGGTCCGCCGCCGAACTGCTCATCATCACGGGCTGGATGTCGACCCTCTACCCCGGCGTGATGGTCGACCGTCCCGCCCCCACCACGGCCGTACGGGACCCCCTGACGCTGGCCAAGGTCAAGCGCGGGGTCGAGGGGGCCACCCTGTTGTCGGCCGTCCTCGACCGTGGTGACGTCGGCGCGGTCGAGCAGGCCGAGCGGACGCTGTCGACCACCGGGCTCGACGACGAACGCAACATGTGGACCGCCGTCTGCGCCCTCATCGCCATCATCTACGCGGATCGCCTGGACCTCGCCGACGACTGGTGCGACCGGCTGGGCCGCGATCCCGCCGCCCCGCGCTACCCCACCCCGTCGGCCATGCTCACGGCCCTGCGGGCGACCGTCGCCGGACGCCTCGGCGACCTCTCCCGAGCCGACAAGCTGGCCGACGAGGCGCTGGGGCAGCTCTCGCCCAAGGGCTGGGGCGTGGTGATCGGGATACCGCTGGCGGTGCGGATCCGGGCCCTCACCTTCATGGACCAGCTCGACGCGGCGGCGGCCTGCCTCCAGACGCCGGTCCCGCCGGCGATGTTCGAGACGCCGATCGGGCTGCACTATTTGCAGGCCCGCGGAATGCACGCCCTCGCCGCGGGCAGCCCGGAGGCCGCACTGGCCGACTTCCAGCTCTGCGGGCAGCTCATGAACCGCTGGCGGCTCGACTTCTCCGGCCTCATCCCCTGGCGCACCGAGTCCGCCCGGGCGTTGCTGCGGATGGGCCGCCGTCAACAGGCCAGCCGGCTGGTCCGCGACGAGTTGGCCCGGCTGCGGCCCGTCCACGTCCGGTACCGGGCCGCCGCCCTGCGGGTCCTGGCCGCCACCGAGGACGGGCCGGACCGGATCCCGCACCTGCGCAGCGCCGTGCGGCTGTTGCGGCAGTGCGGCGACCGGATGGAGCTGGCGCACAACCTGGCCGACCTCGGCCACGCCTACCAGCAGGCCGGCGACCGGCGGCAGGCCCGCGTGGCGTCGCGCTCGGCCCGGGAACTCGCCGAGGAGTGCGGCATCCCGATGCTGCGGTTCGGCATCTCCGCCAGGAGCGGCGCGGCCGAGGGCCGCCGCGACACGACGGTCGTGGTGCACGGGCTGACCGACGCGGAGTCCAAGGTGGCGGCCCTGGTCGCCCAGGGCCACACCAACCGCGAGATCGCCGAGAAGCTCTTCCTGACGGTCAGCGCGATCGAGCAGCGGCTGACCCGCATCTACCGGAAGCTGGACGTCAACTCACGCAGCGAGCTGGCCAGCCGGCTGCGGATGAGCCGGCCCGGCGCGACGCTGCTGGATCCGCCGCCGCGCGGCTCGCTCGACCCGGAGCGCCGGCCTCCCGGCCCTCGGCTGCGCTGAGGCACCCCGGCGTTCGACCCCGGCCGTCGGCCTGACACCGCGGCGGCCGCCGTCGCCGGCTGCCCAAAGCTGCGACCCAGACCGTCGGCTCGACGCCGCGGCCCTCACCGTCGGTCCGGCGCCGCGGCACTCACCGTCGGCCGCCGCTGACCCTCCACACCGGACTGTCGGTCGTCGCCGATTGTTCACCGTGGATCGGGTCGGCGTTCACCTGCCGTTCATCCCTGGCGCCGTCGGCGCGTACGCCCTTCTGCCGGCCGCCTGACGCCCGGCCGGGCGACGCCCGACAGCCTTCGCCGCGACCGTCGCCGCGCGTCCACCTCCCACCACTGTCCGTGCCGACGGGGGTGCGTGGGGAAGCCCGGTGTGACACCATCAGGCTGCACACCCGACACCAGCCCCTCACGGAGTGTCCACCTCCCCCGTCGGGCCGGCGCCGACACCCCTCAGTGCGATTCGCGCAACCCCTATATGCGTTCGAGGGCCGCAGGTTTGTGCGCGAAACGGTGGGGTCCCGCGCCCGTTGTCGCACACCCGCGCCGGTGCCAGACTCGCCTGAACACGCGGACCGTACGGCGAAAACCCCGGTCCGGCGAAAGATTTCCAGGTCCACCCGGCACGGCGGCCCGGTGCGCTCCACCCCTACCCGGCACACGCGGGTGCAGGGGCGGCTGTCCGGCAAGGGGGAGGCGGCGTCGACAGCACCGGGGTTCCCGGTCCGTCGCCGCGTACGAGAAGGGCTGACACGCTGGTGTTGGTGCAGCAAGAGGAACAGACGACCCGTCTCCGGCGCGCGTTCCGGGCCTGTGAGGACCAGCAGCGCGGCCACGTCGCGCTGGTCACCGGCGCCGTGGGAAGCGGCAAGACGAGCCTGCTGGAGTCGTTCAGCGAGTGGGCGGCGGGTGCCGGCGGGCAGGTGATGAGCGCCGCGGGCTCCCGGGCGGAGCGCGGGCTGCACCTGGGGGTCGTCGGCCAGCTATTCCACAGTGCACGGCTCGCGCCGCAGGAGGCGGCCCGGATCGAGAAGCTGATGCGGGACGCCACCTTCGCCGTACCGCTGCCCGAGCCCGGCGGCGAGGCGGCCGACGGCGACCGGGCCTGGGCGCCGCTGCTGCACGGGCTCTTCGCCGCCCTGCTCGACCTGACCAACGCCGGTCCCCTGGTCCTCGCCGTCGACGACGTGCACCACGCGGACCCGGCCTCGCTGCACTGCCTCCTCTACGTGGCCCGCCGGCTGCGCCACGCCCGCATCATGCTCGTGCTCGCCGAGGCGTCGACGCTGCGTCCGCCGCACCCGCTGTTCCGGGCCGAACTGCTCAGCCAGCCGCACTTCTCCCGGATCGGCCTGCCGCCGCTGACCGTGGAGGCGGTCGCCCGGCTCGCCGGCGGCGACGCCGACGACGCCGACGCCCGCAGGACGGCGGAGCGGTGCGTACGGATGACCGGCGGCAACCCGCTGCTCACCCGGGCGCTGCTCGAGGAGCGGGCCGGCGGCGGGCTGAGCGACGACTACGGCCAGGCCGTCGGTGACGCGTTCGACCAGGCCGTGCTCGGTTGTCTCTACCGGCACGAGCCGGGCGTACGCCGGGTGGCCCAGGCACTGGCGGTGCTCAACCGGCCGGCGCCGGTCGACCTGCTCGGTCACCTCCTCGACGTGGTGCCCGAGTCCACGGTCCCGGCGGTGCGGGTGTTGCGTACCTCGGGGTTGATGGAGTCCGACGAGCTGCGCCACCCGCGCATCCTGCGCTCGATCCTGGGCGACATGTCGGCCGACGAACGGCGCAGCCTGCACCAGCGGGCCGCCGAGGTGCTGCACGAGCACGGCGCGGAGCCGAGCGTGGTGGCCGAGCACCTGGTGGCCGCCGGCACGGCGGGTGCCCCCTGGATGGTGCCCGTGCTCCAGGACGCCGCCGGGCACGCGTTGGCGTCGGGCCGGCCCGACGTGGCCGCCGCCTGCCTGCGGCTGGTCTCCCGGGCGTCGGTGGACGAGCAGCAGCGGACCGCCACCACCGAGATGCTGGTCAGCGCGCGTTGGCAGATCAACCCGTTGACGGTGAACGGGCAGCTGACCGAGCTCGTGGAGACGGCACGGGCCGCCGGCTGGTCCACCGACGCGGGCCTGTCCGCCGTGCCCTACCTGCTCTGGCAGGGCCGGGTGGACGAGGCCACCGAGGCGGTCACGGCCTTCCCGTCCGACGAGGAGAACGGCTCCCTGCCCGGTCGCCTGCGGATGATGCAGCTGCTGGTCTCGCTCTCCCACCCGGACCACCTGGCCAGCGTGCGGGAGACCCCGAGCACCTGGAGCCGGGCGGCGAGCGCGCCGACCGCGATCAGCCCGCTGCTCCAGGCGGTGACGGTGCTCGGCACCGCGCTGACGCCGGCCGCGGACAACGACACCGTGGCGACCGCCGAGCAGCTCCTCCAGCGCCACCACACGGACGACGGGGCGCTGGGCCTGCTGACCGCTCCCCTGCTCGCGCTGCTCTGGACGGGTCGCTCCGACCGGGCCGCGGTCTGGGGGGACGTGCTGCTCGGCCGGCCGGCGGCCCAGCACGCGCCGGGGTGGCGGGCCGTCATCCGGGCGATCCGGGCGGAGGCGGCGCTGCGGATCGGCGACCTGCCGGGCGCCGAACACCACGCCCGCGCGGCCCTGGAGGACATGCCCGCCCCCGCCTGGGGGGTGGCGGTCGCCGGCCCGCTGGCCACGCTGGTCGCCTGCGCGACCGAGTCGGGCCGGTTCTCCGAGGCCGACCGGTGGCTCGCCCACCCGGTCCCGCCCGGCATGTTCCGCACCCCGCTGGGCCTGCACTACCTGGCCGCCCGCGCCCGGCACCACCTCGCCGTACGGCGGCCGCACGCCGCCACCACCGACCTGCGGCGCTGCGGCGAACTCATGCGCGCCTGGGGCATCGACGCGGCCGGGCTGGTGCCGTGGCGGCTGGAGCTGGCCCGGGTGCAGCTCAGCGTCGGCAACAAGACGCAGGCCACGCAGCTTCTCCAGGAGCAGCTGCGGGTGCCGCACGGGGTCGACGACCGGACCCGGGGCCGCACGCTGCGCCTGCTCGCCACCACCGCCGCCCAGGACCACCGGCGCAAGCTGCTCTCCGAGGCGGTCAACCTGCTCCAGTCCAGCGGCGACCGGCTGGAACTCGTCCGGGCCCTCGGCGACACCGGCCAGACGTTGCAACGCGCCGGGGACTCGGCCCGCGCCCGCCTGCTCGTGCGGCGGGCCTACCAGCTCGCCCAGGACTGCGGGGCGTCGGTGCTGGCCCAGCGGCTGATCCGCCGGGAGCCGGGCAGCGGGCTGCCGGCGTACCCGGCCGCCGCCGAGTTGCAGGAGCCGGACGACGGTCTGAGCGACGCCGAACGCCGGGTCGCCGCGCTGGCCGCGCAGGGGCACACCAACCGGCAGATCTCCAGCAAGCTCTTCATCACGGTGAGCACGGTCGAGCAGCACCTGACCCGGGTCTACCGCAAGCTGGACGTCAAGCGCCGTACCGACCTGCCGTCCCGGCTCGTCGCGTACGCGGAGGCGTTGGCCGACGAGACCCAGGGCGCCGCGTCCTGACGGGCGTTGAAGGGGGCGCGGTGGCAGCAGACCACCGCGCCCCTTCGGCGTACGGCAGCCAGAAGCTCAGCCGACGGCCAGGCCGGCGGGCGGGCGGGCGGCCGCGGCGTCGCGGTGCCGCAGCACGAGGTCGGCGGCGGCGGTGACCCCGCCGGCCTGGCGCATCCGCCGGCTCCACAGCCGCGCCCGCGCCCGGAACGTCTCCTCGCCCAGCAGTCGTCCGAGCTTGGCCAGGACGTCCTCGACGTTCAGCGAATCGGCGCGCTCGACGGCGAGCGCCACCCCGCTGTCGACCGCCCGCACCGCGCCGTCGGGGCAGTCCAGCCAGAACGGCATCACCAGCTGCGGTACGGCGAAGTGGACGGCCTCGTGGATGGCGTTGGCGGCGCCGTGGTTGAAGAAGACCCGCACGTGCGGGTGGGCCAGCACCCGCAGCTGCGACGGCAGCCACGCCTCCACCCGCAGGTTGGCCGGCAGCCGTCGCGCCGACGGGAGGAGGTGCCGTTGGCGTGCGGGCACCTTCCACAGCACGGCGTGTTCGGGCCCGAGCCGCTCGGCGACCTCGACGATCGCGTCCACCTGCCCCTGCGACAGTCGCATGATGGTGCCGAACCCGACGTAGACCACCGAGGGGTGCTCGTCGAGCCACCCCATCAGCTCGTCGTCGTCGGCCGGCGACAGCTCGCGGGGCACCACGGGGCCGAGCATCCGCAGCTTCTCCGGGGCGGTGGCGAACGGGTACTCGAAGCCGAACACCGTGTACGCCATGAGGGCCTCGGCGGCCTCGACGTAGCCCGCCGGGCGCATCTCCGGGTTGGGGATGCCGGCCGCCTTCCGGCTGGCCACGGCGGCGAGGCTGCGGCGGAGCCGCTGCGGCTCCATCAGCGCCCGCACCAGCCGGTTACGGAAGCCGGTGTTGGCCGCCTGCTGCCGGGGCGTCATCTGCTGCGGCAGTCCCGAGAACGGAGCGGGGTAGCGCGGCGGCAGCTGCTCCTGGAGGAAGTTGGACGGCGGCAGCGAGATGCTGACCACGTAGGGCAGCCGCCGCGTCTGTGCGGCGTCCATCGCCCAGCTGGCGAGGCTGTCGACCACGGCCACCGCCGGGCCGACCTCGTCGATGATGTCCAGGCAGCGGCGGTAGAGCTGCTGCACGTGGTCGTAGTCGGTGCTGACGTCGAGGTAGCGGGCGAAGCTGGTCGCACGGTCGCCGGTGGTCAGCGCCCGGTAGGTGGCGTCGTCCCAGGTGTCCGGTGACGACTGTGGCCGGGCCGGGCCGAGCGAGACGAAGGTGACCTCACCCGGCCCACGCAGCCCCTCGACGTCTGCCCGGCGATCCTCGGTCGACGCGAACCAGACGTTCCCGACTCCCCGGGCCTTCAACTCGCCCACGATGGTGAGCAACGGGTTGAACATCCCCGCGCTGTTGTAGGCGACGACCAGCACCGCTCGGTCGCGGTCGTTTCCGGTCATGTGCACCGTCCGCCACTCCTTCCCGCCTGTGCGGCGACCTGCGCCGTCCGACCCTGGAGTACGCCGCACCGGCGGGCTGTTCGTGGAGCCGGCCAGTCAGCGGCAGGGCCAGTCATCGATCTTTATCGATTCGGCGACGTTCGGCGGTCCCCTGACACAGGGCCGGTCACTCCGGGACAGTCGGGCCCAGGAACTACCGCCGTCTATGCAGCCTGCCACGGTTGGCGCGACGACGCTCGCGGAGAATGGGGTTTTCTGCCGATTGACGTGACGCCCGAAACCACGACGCCGATGGCCCGGGCCGCGTGAGCGGCCCGGGCCATCGGCGTTCGGGTGGTACGACGGACGGGAAGGTCTGGCGTCGGTCCTGGTCGGTCAGTCCATGGCGCGGCGCATGAAGCCACGCATGCCGATCGCCGAGAACACCACGAAGACCCCGGTGAGGACGCACATGCACAGCCAGAGCGGCAGCGACTCGACCCCGGGCGGGCCGACGAGCGACCGGGTCGCCTCGCTGATGTAGGTGAGCGGGTTGAGCGAGCAGATCACCTGGTACCAGCGCAGCGAGTCCAGGCCGAGCAGCGGGAACTGGGTCGCGCCGGTGAACATGATCGGGGTCATCACCACGGTGAACATGATCTGGATGTGCTGCGTCGGCACCAGCGTGCCGAAGGCGAGGCCGACCGCCGCACCGACCAGCGCGCCGATCGCCAACACCCCGACCACCTTGAGCACGACCGCCCAGGGCCAGGTGACACCGAGCATGAGCATGCCGACCGGGATCAGCACCACACCGGCGATCAGGCCGCGGATGCCACCGAAGACGATCTTCTCCAGGGCCACCAGCGGAATCGCCATGGGCGACAGGAGGCGGTCCTCGATCTCCCGGGTGAAGGAGAAGTCCATCATCATCGGCAGCGCGGTGTTCTCCAGCCCGATCAGGAAGGCGTTCAGCGCGATGACGCCGGGCAGCAGCACGTTGGAGAAGTCGTCGCTGGCATAGCCCAGATCGCTGAGCACCTTGCCGAAGATCAGCAGCATGAACAGCGGCTGGATGAAGACCTGGAGCAGGAAGCCGACCAGCTCACGGCCGGTGACGAACAGGTCCCGCGAGAGCACCGCGCGGAACGTGGCGAACTGGTCCAGCGCGCTCACCGGCGGCGGCGCCGCGGCCGACGAGGGCGCGGACGGGGGGGCGGGGGCGGCGACGCTCACCGAAGTTCCCTTCCGGTCAGGTGGATGAAGACATCTTCCAGGCTGGGCTGGCCGATGTTGAGGTCACGAACCTCGCAGCCCAGGTCGGCGAGGATCTTCATCGCCATCGGGATGGCGTTGGCCGGCTGACCGCTGGTGTAGACCCGGAAGGAGAGCGGGGCGTCCGGATCAACGGGCGCGTCGGGGGCCGGCGCGGGCATCGGCATCGCCGGCATGCCGGGGAACGCCGGCGCGGCGACGGGCGCCGGGGCGGTCATCTTGAAGTGCTCCACCTGCTCCACGTCCGGGATCGCGTCGAGCGCGGCCCGCACCTCCTCGGCGGGGGCGCCGGGGGTCACCACCAGGGTCAGGGTGCTGCTGCCCGGCAGCGTGCGGGTCAGCGCGGACGGGGTGTCCAGGGTGAGCAGCTTGCCGTGGTCGACGATGCCGACGCGGTCGCAGAGCTTCTCCGCCTCGTCCATGTCGTGCGTGGTGACCACCACGGTCACCCCGGCCCGCTTCAGCTCGGCGATCCGGTCGTGCACGAAGAGCCGGGACTGCGGGTCCAGGCCCGCGGACGGCTCGTCGAGGAAGAGCACCCGGGGCGAGTGCATCAGCGCGCGGGCGATCATCGTGCGCTGGGCGAGGCCGCCGGACAGGAAGTCGGTACGGTGGTTCGCGAAGTCCTTGAGCCCCATCTGATCCAGCAGCTCGTCCGCCCGCCGGATGCGCTCCGCCCGGGGCACGCGGTGGTACGCCGCGTGGAACAGCAGGTTCTGCCGGACGGTCAGCGCCCGGTCCAGGTTCACCCGCTGCGGTACGACCGCCAGCAACTGCCGCGCGACCGCGGGCGCGCCGATCACGTCGGCGCCGCACACCCGGGCCCGGCCCGAGGTGGCCCGCACCCGTGTGGTCAGCACCCCGATCGTCGTCGTCTTGCCGGCGCCGTTCGGCCCTAGCAGGCCGAAGACCTCACCGGCGCCGACGGAGAAACTCAGTCCGTCCACCGCCGGTGGCATGTTGGGCTGGTACCGCTTGACCAGCTCCGTGACCACCACTGCCTCGTCCACGTCGTCATGCTCCGTCCTGAAACATCGGTCCGATAGATGTGGGTGCGCCGATAGGGGGCGCTAGGGGCACGCCAGGGGCGGCACCGGTCACAGGCCCTGCGCGGTCAGCCACCGCTGCACCGTGCCGGCGAGTTCCGGCCCCCGGTCGGCGACCATGCTGAAGTGGTCACCGGCCGCGTCCGCCACCTCGTGCGGGTAGGGCCAGCGGGACCGCCAGCCGTCCTCCTCGCCGGCCCACTCCCCCAGCGGCTCGCTGGCCCGGACCAGCAGGGTCGGCGCCGCCATCTCGACCGGCTGCCAGTCCAGGAACAGGGGCAGGTAGCCGGCCCACGCGGTCGTCCGCCAGTCGTCCATCGGCGTGTACGCGCTCTCCCGGTCGATCATTCCGTCGAGCAGCTGCGGCACCCATCCGCCGAGCACCTCGCTGTTCGCCGGGTAGGTGTCCATCAGCACCACCGCGTCCGGCGTCCGGCCCTGGCGTTCCAGCTCGCCGGCGAGCAGGTTGGCCACCATCGCCCCGCCCGAGTGGCCGGCCAGCACGAACGGGCCGGCGCCCACGGCGCGCAGCACCGTGTCGGCGTGCACCCGCAGCAGGGCGTCGAGGTCGGCGGGAAGCTCCTCGCCCACGCCGAACCCCGGGTTGGGCAGGGCCCACACGTCGCGCACCCCCCGGAAGCCGGCGGCGAGTCGGGCGTACTCGTGGGCCCCGGAGAGCAGCGACATGGTGCAGCAGCACACCAGCTGCGCCCGGGCGTCCCCCTGGGCCAGCCGGAGGATGCCGGCCGGTCGGGTGAGCTGCGCCGGTTCACTGAAGCTGGGCCGGAACTGGGCGAGCTTGACCAGGAGTTCGGCGTACCCGGCCGGGTCCTCGCGCGCCTTCGGCTGGTTGAACAGCCCGCCGAGCAGGCCGCCGCCGGCGCTCTCCGGTGCGCCGCCCCCGGTGGCGTCCGCCGCGTCCTCGGCGGCGTCCGCGCCGACGAGCTGACCGAGCAGGTGGCGGGCGAGCGCCGTAGGGGTGGGGTGGTCGAAGAGCAGGGTCGCCGACAGCTCCGCCCCGGTCTCCTGGCACAGCGCGTCGCGCAGTTCCAGCGCGGTCAGCGAGTCGAAGCCGAGTTCCAGGAAGTCGCGGTCGGCCTCGACCGCCCCGGGCGAGGCGTGCCCGAGCACCGTGGCCACGCGTGCCCGCACGAGGTCCAGCAGGATCCGGTGCCGGTCGCCGGCCGGGACGCCGGCCAGCCGGTCGCGCAGCGCCCGGGCCGGGTCGGTGGCCTCGCCGCCGGGCCCGGCGTCCCGGTCTGCGACGACCGCCGCCTCGGGCACGCCGCGCAGCAGCGGGCTGGGCCGGACGGCGGTGAAGGCCGGCACGAAGGCGGCCCAGTCGAGGTCGGCGACCGCGAGCTGCTCGTCGCCGCGGCCCACGGCCTGCTCCAACGCGGACAGGGCCAGCGCGGTGGGCAGCGGACGGACCCCCCGGCGACGCAGCGGTACCGGATCGGTCACCTCGTCCGCCCAGGGCACCCACGCGACGACGGTGGCCGGCCGGCCGGCGGCGCGCCGGCCGGCGGCCAGGGCCTCCAGCCCGGCACCGGCGGCGGCGGAGACGGCCGCTCCCCCGCTGCCCCAGACGGCGGCGGTGGAGGTGAAGACCACGAACTCGTCGACCGGCCGACCGGCGCAGGCCTGGTCGAGCAGGTGCACGGCGGCGGTGCGGACGGCCACGGCGTCGGCCAGGTCGCGCGGCTCCAGCGCCACGACCGGGTCGCCGGCCCCGTCGGAGTCGGCGACGTGCAGGACGGTGCGGACCTCGGTGCCGGCGGCGGCCAGCCGGTCCAGCGCCTCGGGCAGCCCGTCGAGGTCGTCGACGCCGGTGACGGCGACGTCCCGGCCCAGGTCGGCGGGCGGCACGGAACCGACGACGACGAGGTGGGCCGCGCCCCGGTCGGCGAGCCACCGCAACAGGTGCGGGGTGCGCACCGCCGCCGCCCCGTGCACCAGGACCGCGCCCCGGGGCCGCCAGTCCGCGTCGGCGGCGCCGGCCGGGGCGCGCGACAGCCGCCGCGCGTACACCCCGCCGGAGCGCACCGCGAGCTGGTCCTCGTCGCCGCCGGCCGCGACGAGCCGGGCGAGCACGGCGAGCGCGGCGTCGTCCGGCTCCGCCGGCAGGTCCACCAGCCCGCCCCACAGGCGCGGCTGTTCCAACGCCAGCACCCGACCCAGACCCCATAGGTACGCGCCGGCCACGGCGGGCGCGGGATCGTCCGCGTCGACGGCCACCGCGCCCCGGGTCACCGTCCACACCGGCGCACTGCTCCCGGCGCCGCCGAGGGCCCGCACGAGCGCGGCGGTCGCGGCCAGCGCGGCGGTCCCGGCCGGCTCCCCCGCCGCCAGCAGCGAGAGCACGACCGACGGGGTGCCGCCGGCGGGTAGGGCCCGGGCGATGTCGTCCGGGTCGTCGGCCACGGTCACGAGCACCGGGGTCAGGCCCTCGGCGCGCAGGGCGGCCAGCACGGCGTCGGCGTCGGTGCCCGCCCCGGCCACCACCAGGCACTCGCCGGCCGGCGCGGTGCCGGCGGCGGGCGGGGCGACGCGGGCCCAGTCGGCGCGGTACCGCAGGCCGTCGAGCTCGGATCCGCGACGCCGCCGGTCCCGGTAGGACGCGAGGGCGGGCAGCAGCTCGGCGAGCGCCTCCTGCCGGCCGCCGTCGAGGCCGAGCGTGGCGGCCAGCGCGTCCGGCCGGCCCGCCGCCACCGCGGCCCAGAACTCCTCGTCGTCGCCGGCGGCGGCGGGTTGGATGAGGTCGACGGTGGGCGGGTCCGGCCAGTACCGCTCGTGGTGGAAGGCGTAGGTGGGCAGCTCGACGCGGGCGGCGTCGCTGCCGGCGAAGAGCGCCGGCCAGTGCACCCCGGCGCCGCGCAGGTCGACGGCGGCGAGCGCGGCGAGCAGGGTGGCCGCTTCCGGCTGATCCCGGCGGCCGAGCGACACGAAGGCCGTGGGCTCGACGTCAGGCAGGCACTCGCGGGCCAGCGCGGTCAGGGCGCCGTCGGGGCCGAGTTCCAGGAAGGTCGCGACACCGGCGGCGGCCAGGGTGGCGACGCCGTCGTGGAAGCGGACGGTGTCCCGCACGTGGTCGACCCAGTAGCCCGGGTCGGTGGCCTGGGCGGCGGTCAGCGGCTCGCCGGTGCGGTCGGAGACGACCGGCAGGGTCGGCGGCTGCCAGGTGACCTTCTCCGCGACCACCCGGAAGTCGGCCAGCATGGCGTCCATGCGCGCGGAGTGGAACGCGTGGCTGACCCGCAGCCGGCGCGACCGCCGGCCCTCGGCGGCCAGCCGCCGACCCGCCGCGAGCACGGCCTCCTCGTCGCCGGAGAGCACCACCGAGCGGGGACCGTTCACGGCGGCCAGCGACACCCGCTCGTCGAGCAGCGGGAGCACCTCGGCCTCGGACGCCCGTACCGCCAGCATCGCCCCGCCGACCGGCAGCTGCTGCATCAGCCGACCCCGGGCGGCCACCAGGGCCGCCGCGTCGGCCAGCGACAGCACGCCGGCGACGTGTGCCGCGGCCAGCTCGCCGACCGAGTGCCCGAGCAGGAACTGCGGGCGCAGCCCCCACGCGGTGACCAGCCGGTAGGCGGCGACCTCGTAGGCGAACAGCGCCGGCTGGGTGAACTCGGTGCGGTCCAGCAGCGCCGCCTCGGGCGAGTCGGCCTCGGCGAAGACCACCTCCCGCAGCGGCCGGCTCAGGTGCTGGTCCAGCTCCCCGGCCACCTCGTCGAACGCGGCGGCGAACACCGGGAACCGGCGGCACAGCTCGGCGCCCATGCCGGGGCGCTGGGCGCCCTGGCCGGTGAAGAGGAACGCGACCTTGCCGGCCGGGCGGGCCACCCCGCGTACCACGCCGGGGGCGGTGCGCTCCTCGGCGACCGCGCGCAGGCCGGACAGCAGCGCGTCGCGGTCGTCGCCGATCACGGCGGCCCGGTGCGGCAGCGCCGCCCGGGTGGTGACCAGCGAGTACGCCACGTCGGCCGGGGCCAGGTCGGGCTGGTCGGCGAGATGGTCGAGCAGCCGCCGGGCCTGTCCGGCCAGGGCCGGCGCGGACCGGGCGGAGACGATCCAGGGGGCCGGCGGGGCGGGCGTGCCGGCCGGCCGGGCGTCGTCGGTGTCCGCCCCGGCGGCCTGCTCGATGATGACGTGCGCGTTGGTGCCGCTGATCCCGAACGCGGAGACCCCGGCCCGGCGCGGCTGCCCGGTCTCCGGCCAGGGCTGCGCCCCGGTCAGCAGGGACACCGCCCCGCTGTTCCAGTCGACGTGCGGGGTGGGCTCGTCCACGTGCAGGGTGGGCGGCAGCACCCCGTGCCGCATGGCGAGGACCATCTTCATCACCCCGGCCACACCCGCCGCCGCCTGGGTGTGCCCGATGTTCGACTTCACCGACCCCAGCCACAACGGCCGGTCGGCGGGGCGCTCCTTGCCGTACGTGGCCAGCAGCGCCTGCGCCTCGATCGGGTCGCCGAGCGTGGTGCCGGTGCCGTGCGCCTCGACGACGTCCACCTGCTCGGCGCTGAGCCCCGCGTTGGTGAGGGCCTGCCGGATCACCCGCCGCTGGGACGGGCCGTTCGGGGCGGTCAGCCCGCTGCTCGCGCCGTCCTGGTTGACCGCGCTGCCGCGTACCACCGCGAGGACCGGGTGGCCGTTGCGGCGGGCGTCGGAGAGCCGCTCGACCAGCAGCATGCCGGCCCCCTCGGACCAGCCGGTGCCGTCGGCGGCGGCGGCGAACGACTTGCACCGGCCGTCGGTGGACAGGCCGCGCTGGCGGGAGAACTCCACGAAGACGGTCGGGGTGGCCATCACCGACACGCCGCCGACCAGCGCCATCGTGCACTCGCCCAGCCGCAGCGCCTGGCAGGCCAGGTGCAGCGCGACCAGGGACGAGCTGCACGCCGTGTCCACGGTGACCGCCGGCCCCTCCAGGCCCAGCGCGTACGAGATCCGGCCGCTGGCCACCGCGGCGGCGCTGCCGGTGCCGAGGTAGCCCTCGACGCCGCCGCTGACCCCGGTCAGCAGCGCCGCGTAGTCGCCCTGGCTGCTGGTCGCCGCGTACACGCCGGTGGGCGCGCCGCGCAGCGTGGTGGGGTCGATGCCGGCCCGCTCGAACGCCTCCCACGCGGTCTCCAGCAGCAGCCGCTGCTGCGGGTCCATGGCGAGGGCCTCGCGGGGGCTGATGCCGAAGAAGGCGGGGTCGAAGTCCCCGGCGGAGTAGAGGAACCCGCCCTCGCGCACGTACGACGTGCCCCGGCTGTCGGGGTCGGGGTCCGGGTCGTAGAGCGCGCCCAGGTTCCAGCCCCGGTCGTCGGGGAACGGCGACATCGCGTCGGTGCCCGCCGCCACCAGGTCCCACAGCTGCTCCGGCGACCCGACGCCGCCGGGGAACCGGCAGCTCATGCCGATGATCGCCACCGGCTCGCTGAGCGCGGCGGTCAGCTGCTGGTTCTGCTGCTTGAGCTTCTGGTTGTCGAGCAGGGACGCGCGCAGCGCGCCGACGACCTCGTCCAGGGAAACACTCATCGGGGGCTCCTCAGGGCCGGCCGGGTCACGAGTCGGAGCCTTCCAGGGCCATCCGGACCAGGCCGGCGACGTCGAGTTCGCGGATCTGGGCCTCGGGCGCGGGCGACGCGGCCGGGGCGGCGGGCGCCACGGCCGACGGGCCGGCGCTCGTGCGGGCCAGCTGGAGCAGCTGGTCGAGCAGGCCCGCCTGACGCAGCTCGTCCAGCGGGATCGCGGCGAGGGCCCGGCGGACCGACTCCTCGTCGCCGTCGCCGACGTCCGCGTCGCCGTCGGCGAAGAGCTCCTCGTACAGGTGGTCGGCCAGGCCGGCCGGGGTCGGGTAGTCGAAGACGACCGTGGTGGGCAGGTCGTGCCCCGTCGCCGCGGTGAGCAGGTTACGCAGCTCCACGGCGGTGAGCGAGTCGAAGCCGAGGTCCAGGAAGCCCCGGTCGGTCTCGATCGCGTCGCCGGAGGGGTGGCCGAGCACCTTCGCCGCGTCGACCCGCACCATCTCCAGCAGCGCGGCCCGTCGTTCGTCGCTGGGCAGCGCCCGCAACCCGGCGAGCAGGTCCCGGGCGACCGGCGCGGACGCGTCCGGCGTCTGGGCGGGGGCGGCGTCCAGCTCGCGTACGGCCGGCAGCTCCGCCAGCAGCGGGCTGGGCCGCAGCGAGGTGAACAGCGGCTGGAAGGTGGCCCAGTCGACGTCGGCGACGGTGACGCAGGTGTCGTCGGCGGCCAGGGCGTGGCGCAGTCCGGCCATCGCCACGCCCGGCGGCATCACCCGCAGGCCGCGGCGGCGCAGTTGCTCCGCCGCGCCCTCGGTGTACATGCCCGACTCGGTCCACGGGCCCCACGCGACGGACGTGGCCGGCAGGCCCCGGCCGCGCCGCCGCTCGGCGAGCGCGTCCAGGTAGGCGTTGCCGGCCGCGTACGCGCCCTGCCCGCCGCTGCCCCACACCGCCGAGATGGACGAGAAGAGCACGAACGCGTCCAGCTCGGTGTCGTCGAGCAGCTCGTCGAGGTGCTCGGCGCCGGAGAGCTTCGGGGCGATGACGTACGCCAGGTCCTCCAGGGTGGTGTCGGACAGCGGCACCACCTCGCTGACCCCCGCGGCGTGCACCACCGCGCGCAGCGGCGGCCCCTCCCGCCGCAGGTCGGTCAGGAGTTCGGCCACAGCGGCGCGGTCGGCGGCGTCGCAGCGGGCGACCCGGCAGTCCACGCCGAGGCCGGTCAGCTCGGCGAGCAGCTCGGCGGCGCCCGGGGTGTCGGTGCCCCGCCGGCTGGTCAGCACCACGCGTTGCGCGCCGGCGGCGGCCACCCAGCGGGCCACGTGCCCGCCGAGCGCGCCGGTGCCGCCGGTGATCAGCACCGTGCCACGGGGCTGCCACGGCGCGGGCTCTGATTCGGTGACCGCCGGGACGAGCCGCCGCACCAGCACCCCGGAGTCGCGGACGGCGAGCTGGTCCTCGACGCCGCCGCCGGTGAGGAGGCCGCCGAGTCGCATCGCCGTCCACGGTTCGAGGTCGGTGGGCAGGTCGACCAGCCCGGCCCAGCGGGTGGGCTGCTCCAGCGCGGCCACCCGGCCCAGGCCCCACAGCATCGCCTGCCGGGGGTTGGCGGGGACGTCGCCGTCGCCGGTTCCGACGGCACCCTGGGTGGCGCACCACAGCCGGGCCGGGGCGTCGAGGTCGACGAGCTGCTGGAGCAGGTGCACGGTCGCGGCGAGGCCGCGGGGCAGCGCCGGATGCTCGGCGTGCGGTGTGTCGTCCAGGCCGAGGAAGGACAGGATCGACAGCGGCCCCTCGCCCGCGCCGAGCGCCTCGGTGAGCACGTCGGCGAATCCGCCGCACAGCTCGTCGGGGTCGGCGGCGGTGTCCACGGGCACGATGCTGACCTCGGCGCCCAGCGCCCAGGTGCAGGAGTTCAGGTCGGGGTCGTCCGCCCGGTCGGCGGGCAGCAGCACCAGCCAGCGGCCGGGGTCCTGCTCCTGCGGGGTCTCCGCGACGGGCTCCCAGACGACCCGGTACCGGCTGCCGTCCACGAGGGCCCGCTCCCGGCCGCGCCGCCGCCACGCGGACAGGGCGGGCAGCACGGTGCCGAACGGCTGGTCGCGGTGCACGTCCAGGTCACGGGCCAGCGACTCGAGGTCCTCGGCCTCGACGGCCGCCCAGAAGCGGCGCTCGACCTCGGTGTGCTCGTTTTCGGCGGCCAGGTTGGCCCACGGCGGCGGCTCCGGCCAGTAGCGCTGCCGGTCGAAGGTGTAGGTGGGCAGGTCGACCCGCTGCGCGCCGGTGCCCGCGTAGAGGGCGGACCAGTCCGGGGAGACGCCGTGGGTGTGCAGCGCGGCGACCGCCCGCAGCAGGGTGGTCGGCTCGGCACGGTCCCGGCGCAGGGCCGGCACGACCAGCGGGGGCCGCCCGCCGGCCGGGGCGTCCTCGGCGAGGACGGCCTGGGCGAGGGCGGTGAGCACCCCGTCCGGACCGATCTCGACGTAGCCGGTGACGTTGCGCTCCCGCAACGCCGTGACGGCGTCGGCGAAGCGTACGGCGTCGCGGGCGTGGCGCACCCAGTAGTCGGGCGTGCCGATCTCCGCCACGTCGACCGGCGCGCCGGTGACGGTGGAGATCATCGGGATGGTCGGGGGCGCGTAGCGCAGCCGTCCGGCGACGGCGGCGAGGTCGTCGAGCACCGGATCCATCAGCGGGCTGTGGAACGCGTGGCTGACCGTGAGCCGCCGGATCCGTACGCCCCGGGCGGTCCACTCGGCGGCCAGTTCCTCGACGGCGTCGCCGGCCCCGGACACCACGACGGCGGCGGGACCGTTGACGGCGGCGACGGAGACCCGCTCGGCGCGGTCGGCGAGCGTGGCGGTCACCTCGGCCTCGGTGGCGGCGATGGCGAGCATCGCCCCGCCGGCCGGCAGCGCCTGCATCAGCCGGCCCCGGGCGGCGACCAGTTCGGCGGCGTCGGCCAGGGAGAGCACCCCGGCGGCGTGCGCCGCGGCGAACTCGCCGATGGAGTGCCCGGCGACGGCGTCGGGGCGCACGCCCCACGCCTCCAGCAGCCGGAACAGCGCCACCTCCACGGCGAAGAGCGCCGGCTGGGTGAACTCGGTGCGGTCCAGCGCCTCGGCCTCGGGGGTGTCGGGCTCGGCGAAGAGCAGCGGCTTCAGCGGGCGGGGCAGGTGCGCGTCGAGGGCGGCACAGGCCTCGTCCAGGGCGGCGGCGAAGACCGGGAACGCCTCCGCCAGCTCGCGACCCATCCCGGCCCGCTGGGCGCCCTGCCCCGAGAAGAGGTACGCCACCTTCGGCCGGGACGCGGCCACGCCGGTGACCACCAGCGGCGAGTCCTCGCCGGCGCCGAGGGCGCGCAGCCCGGCGCCCAGCGCGATCCGGTCGGTGGCCAGCACGACGGCGCGGTGTTCCAGGGTGGCCCGGGAGACCGCCGACGACCAGCCGACGTCGACCGTACGCGGCGCCTCCAGCCCGGTGAGCTGCTCGGCCCAGCGCTGCGCCTGGGCGGCCAGCGCGGCACCGGTGCGGCCCGACAGCAGCACCGGCACCACCGGCAGCAGGGCCGGGTCGCCCGTGGGCTGCTCGACGACGGACGGCTCCGGGGCCTGCTCCAGGATGGTGTGCGCGTTGGTGCCGCTGATGCCGAACGAGGAGACGGCCGCGCGGCGCGGGTGGTCGGTGACGGGCCACGGGCGGCCCTCGTCGAGCAGCTCGACCGCGCCGACGGACCAGTCCACCTGGTCGGTCGGCTCGTCGACGTGCAGGGTCTGCGGCAGGTAGCCGTGCCGCAGCGCCAGCACCATCTTGATGATCCCGGCGACCCCGGCGGCGGCCTGCGTGTGCCCGATGTTGGACTTGATCGAACCGAGCCAGAGCGGCTGGTCGGCGGGCCGCTGGCCGTACGTGGCGAGCAGGGCCTGCGCCTCGATCGGGTCGCCGAGCTTCGTGCCGGTGCCGTGCGCCTCGACGGCGTCCACGTCGGCCGGGGTGAGCCCGGCGTTGGCGAGCGCCTGCCGGATCACCCGCTGCTGCGACGGCCCGTTCGGCGCGGTGAGCCCGTTGGACGCGCCGTCCTGGTTGACGGCGCTGCCCCGGATCACGGCGAGCACGGGGTGGCCGTTGCGGCGGGCGTCGGAGAGCCGCTCGACGAGCAGCAGGCCGAGGCCCTCGCCCCAGCTGGTGCCGTCGGCGGCGGAGGCGAACGCCTTGACCCGGCTGTCCGGGGCGAGCCCCCGCTGCCGGCTGAAGCCGACGAACACCCCGGGGGTGGACATGACGGTGACGCCGCCGACGAGGGCGAGGGAGCACTCCGAGCGGCGCAGCGCCTGGCAGGCCCAGTGCAGCGCGACCAGCGACGACGAGCAGGCGGTGTCCACCGAGACGGCGGGCCCCTCCAGCCCGAGGGTGTACGACACCCGGCCGGAGAGCACGCTGCCGGCGTTGCCGGTCATCAGGTGCCCCTCGGCGCCCTCGGCGCTGAACATCAGGTTGCGGTAGTCCTGGTAGTTGGTGCCGACGAAGACGCCGGTGGGGCTGCCGCGCAGCGCGTGCGGGTCGATCCCGGCCCGCTCGATGGCCTCCCAGGACGCCTCCAGCAGCAGCCGCTGCTGCGGGTCCATGGCCAGGGCCTCGCGGGGGCTGATGCCGAAGAAGGTGGCGTCGAAGTCGGCGGCCCCGGTGACGAAGCCGCCCTCGCGGGCGTAGCTGGTGCCCTCCTTCTCCGGGTCGGAGTCGAAGAGCCGGTCGAGGTCCCAGCCCCGGTCGGTGGGGAACTCGCCGATCGCGTCGCCGCCGCCGGCGAGGAGCTGCCACAGCTGCTCCGGGGTGTCCGCCCCGCCGGGCAGGCGGCAGCTCATCGCCACGATGGCGATCGGCTCGTCGTCGTCGGCCGGGGCGGCCGGGGCGGGGGTGGCCACGTCCGGGGCGGCGCCGGTGAGCAGTTCGTCGAGGTGCGCGGCGAGCACCGTCGGGTTCGGGTAGTCGAAGGCGAGCGTCGCGGGCAGCCGCAGGTCGGTGGCGGCGGCCAGGAAGTTGCGCATGTCCACGGCGGTCAGCGAGTCCAGGCCGAGGTCGCGGAAGGGCAGGGTGGCCGGGATGTCGTCGGCGGCGCCGTAGCCGAGCGCGGTGGCCGCGCACTGGCGGACCAGCTCCAGCAGCGTCGCGGCGCGCTCCGCCGGGGCGAGCCCGGCGAGCCGCCGCGCCAGGGCCGACGGTACGTCCGGCTCCTCCTCGGCGGCCTCCAGCGGGGCGGGGCGCGTCGCCTCGCGTACCTCGGCGAGGTCGCCGAGCAGCGGGCTGGGCCGGACCAGGGTGAACGCGGGGGCGAACCGGGCCCAGTCGATGTCGGCGATGACGGTGGTGGTCTCGTCGCGCCGCAGCGCCCGGGCGAGGGCCTCGACGGCCAGGTCCGGGTCCATGCCGACCATGCCGCCCCGGCGCAGCCGCTGCTGGGCGCGCTCGTTGTCGGCGGGCAGGCCGGCACCGCGCCAGGCGCCCCAGGCCACGGAGAGGGCGGGTCGGCCCTCAGCCCGGCGCCGTTCGGCGAGGGCGTCGAGGAACGCGTTCGCCGCCCCGTACGCGCCCTGCCCGGCGTTGCCGGTGGTGCCGGCGACCGAGGAGAAGAGCACGAAGGCGTCCAGGTCGAGGTCCCGGGTCAGCTCGTCGAGGTGCAGCGCGCCGGCGCACTTCGGCGCGGCGACGGTGTGCAGGCGCTGCGCGGTGGCGGTGTCGACGATCCCGTCGTCGAGGACGGCGGCGGTGTGCAGCACGGCGGTCACCGGGGCGTCGGCGGGGGCGGCGGCGAGCAGGTCGGCCACCTGCGCCCGGTCGGCGACGTCGCAGCGGGCCACGGTGACCCGTACGCCGAGGTCGGTCAGCTCCGCCTCCAGCTCGGCGGCGCCGGGGGCGTCCGGGCCCCGGCGGCTGGCCAGCAGGACGTGCGCGGCGCCTGAGCGGGCCGCCCACCGGGCCAGGTGCCCGCCCAGCCCGCCGGTGCCGCCGGTGATCAGCACGGTGCCGCGCATCCGCCAGGCGTCCCCGGAGGCTGCCGGCTCGGGTTCGGTGATCCGGGCGAGTCGGCGCACGTACACCCCGGAGTCGCGGACGGCGAGCTGGTCCTCGCCGCCGGACTGGTCCGCGTCGTCGCCGTCGCCGAACGGGTCCTCGCCGCCGCTGGCGCCGAGCGCCGCGCAGAGCAGCGCGCCGGCCTGCGCGTCGAGGACGTCCGGCAGGTCGAGCAGACCGCCCCAGCGGCCGGGGTGCTCCAGGGCGACGGCCCGGCCGAGCCCCCAGACGGAGGCGGCGACGGGGCGCGGCGCCGGGTCGTCGGGGCCGACCGCGACGGCCCCGCGGGTCGCGCACCACAGCGGCGCCTCGACGCCGAGCGCGCCGAGCGCCTGCACCAGCAGGGCGGTGCCCGAGACGGCCAGCGAGGTCGCCGGATGCTCCGGGTGCGCGCGTTCGTCCAGGCCCAGCAGCGAGAGCACGGCGACGGGGGCGTCCGGGCCGGCGAGCGCGGCGCCCAGCGCGTCGGCCAGCGCCGCCGGGTCGTCGGTGGCGTCCAGCCGCACGGGTACGACGTCCGCGCCGAAGTTGCCGAGTGCCGACAGCACGTCGGTGACCAGGGGGTCGTCGCCCAGCGCCGCGGGCACCGGGACGAGCCAGGTGCCGCCGAGCCAGGTCAGCGGCAGGTCGGGCACGGCCTGCCAGGTGACCCGGTAGCGCCACCGGTCGATGTCGGGCTCGCCGTCGGGCGCGGCGAGGAAGACCGGCGGCGCGGGCCAGTACCGGTGGTGGTCGAAGGCGTACGTGGGCAGGTCGACGGCGGGCGCGGCGGGAAGCACCTTCGTCAGGTCGACGGGCAGGCCGATGGCGTGCGCGGTGGCGAGGTTGGTCAGCAGCCGCGTCGGGTCGTCGTCGTCGCGGCGCAGGCTGCCCAGGGTGTGGCCGGTGACGCCGGTGTCGTCGAGGATCGCCGTGACCGGCATCGTCAGCACCGGATGCGGGCTGATCTCGATGAACGTGGTGTGCCCGGCGGCGACGGCCACCCGCACGGCGGCGTCGAACTGCACGGTCTGCCGCAGGTTGTCGTACCAGTAGTCCGCGCCCATGGCGGTGGGGTCGACCCAGTCCCCGGTCAGGGTGGAGACGAGCCGGGTGTGGCCGGCCTGCGGGGTGACGTCGGCCAGGTCCGCGCGGAGCTGCTCGGCGACCTCCTGCACGGCGGGCGAGTGCGACGCGTAGTCGACGGGGATCAGCCGGGCGCGGATCCCCTCGGCCTGGCACGCCTGCACCAGGTCGGCGACGTGCTGCGGCGGGCCGGAGACCACGACGGTGGACGGGCCGTTGACGGCCGCCACCCCGACGCCCGGGAAGGCCGGCAGCCGCTCGGCGACCGCCTCGGCGGAGAGGTCCACCGACGCCATGGTGCCGGTGCCCCGCAGCACCGTCAGGGCACGCGAGCGCAGGGCCACGGCCTTCGCCGCGTCCTCCAGGGACAGGATCCCGGCCACACACGCCGCGCCGATCTCGCCCTGCGAGTGACCAACCACCGCAGCCGGAGTCACACCCGCGTGCTGCCACACCGCGGCGAGGGCCATGCCCACGGCCCACAGCACCGGCTGCACGACCTCGACCCGCGCCAACCACGACTCGTCGTCGCCGGTCAACACCGACACCAGGTCGACGTCCAGGTACGGGGCCAGGGCCCGCTGGCACTCGGCCAGCTTCGCGTCGAACACCGGCGTACGACCGACCAGGCCGGCCGCCATCCGCGCCGACTGGGCGCCCTGGCCCGGGAAGACGAACACGGGGCCCGCGCCGGGGCTCGACGCCACGGCGGTGACCACGTTCCCGGCCGGCAGCCCGGCCGCGACCGCGTCCAGCCCGGACAGCAGCTCCTCGGCGGTCGAGGCGACCACGGCGGCGCGGTGGTCGAACGTGGAGCGGGTGGCCGCCAGGGACCAGCCCACCGCCGCCGGGTCCGTGCCCGCCCGCTCACGCAGGTACGACGCGAGCCGGGCGGCCTGCCCGGCCAGGGCGGCCTTCGACCGGGCCGACACCGGCCACAGGAGCGCGTCGGCGGCGACCAGGCCGGGGGCCGAGCCGGACGGGCGTTCCTCGGCCGGCTCGGCCGGCTGCTCGATGATCACGTGGGCGTTGGTGCCGGAGATGCCGAACGAGGAGACGGCGCCGCGCCGTACCCGGCCGGTCTCGGGCCACGGCCGTGCCTCGGTGACCAGTTCCACCGCGCCGGCCGTCCAGTCGATGTGCGGGGACGGCGCGTCGACGTGCAGCGTCGCCGGCACGAGGCCGTGCCGGATGGCGAGCACCAGCTTGATCACGCCGGCCACGCCCGCGGCGGCCTGGGCGTGGCCGATGTTCGACTTCACCGAGCCGAGCAGCAGCGGCGGCGCCTCCCCCCGGTCCTGCCCGTACGTGGCGATGAGCGCCTGCGCCTCGATCGGGTCGCCCAGCTTGGTGCCGGTGCCGTGCGCCTCCACGACGTCCACGTCGGCGGTGGCGAGCCGGGCGGAGGCCAGGGCCTGGCTGATCACCCGCTGCTGCGCCGGCCCGTTCGGGGCGGTCAACCCGTTCGACGCGCCGTCCTGGTTGACGGCGGTGCCGCGGACCACCGCGAGGACGCGGTGGCCGTTGCGGCGGGCGTCCGACAGCCGCTCGACCAGCAGCCAGCCGACGCCCTCGGAGAACCCGGCGCCGTCGGCGGCGGCGGCGAACGACCGGCACCGCCCGTCCGGGGAGAGGGCGCGCTGCCGGCTGGATCCGATGTAGAGGCCCGGGGTGGCCATCACGGTCACCCCGCCGGCCAGCGCCAGGTCGCACTCCCCCGCCCGCAGCGCCTGCACCGCGAGGTGCAGCGCCACCAGCGACGACGAGCAGGCCGTGTCGATGGAGACGGCTGGCCCCTCCAGCCCGAGGGCGTACGACACCCGGCCCGACGCGACGGCCGCCGCGCCCCCGGTCATCGAGTGCCCCTCGTCGCCGTCCGGCGACATCATCAGCAGGGTGCCGTAGTCCTGCCCGTTGGTGCCGACGAACACCCCGGTCCGGCTGCCGCGCAGCGAGGCGGGGTCGATGCCGGCGGCCTCGACCGCCTCCCAGGACGTCTCCAGCAGCAGTCGCTGCTGCGGGTCCATCGTCAACGCCTCACGGGGCGAGATGCCGAAGAAGGCGGAGTCGAAGTCCCCGGCCCCGTCGATGAACCCGCCCTCCCGGGCGTACGAGGTGCCCGGGTTGTCGGGGTCGGGGTGGTAGAGGCGCTCCAGGTCCCAGCCCCGGTCGTCGGGGAAGGGGGTGACGGCGTCCCGGCCGTCGCGCAGCAGCTCCCACAGGTCGTCGGGGTTGCGCACCCCGCCCGGCAACCGGCAGCTCATCGCCACGATCGCCACCGGCTCCAGTTCCTGGGACTGTGCCTCACTGAGCCGGCGGCGGGTGTCGTGGAGATCAGCCATGACCCGCTTGAGGTAGTCGCGGAGCTTGTCTTCATTGGCCATCGGAGTGCCGCTTCCTCGAAAGGGACGGGAGAGAGCTGGAGCTGGAGGTCAGGAGATGCCGAGGTCCTTGTCCACCATCGCGAACAGTTCGTCGTCGGTGGCGTCGTCGAGGTGCCGGCCGATGTCGGCGCCACCGCTGTCCTGGGCGAGCCGGGAGAGCATCGCCTGGAGGCGTACGGTGGCCCGCACCCGGGCGGCCTCGTCGCGCGCCACCACGTCGAGGCTGTCGGCGATCCGGTCCAGATCGTCGAGGAGGGCGGTCGGGGTGACCACGTCGTCGTGGGCGACCTCGGCGAACAGGTACTCCGCCAGGGTCGTCGGGGTCGGGTAGTCGAAGACCAGGGTGACCGGGAGGGCCACGCCGGTGGCCGAGCCGAGCCGGTTGCGCAGCTCGACGGCGGTGACGGAGTCGAAGCCCAGCTCCCGGAACGCCCGGTGCTCGTCCACCGACTCGGCGGACGGGTAGTTGAGCACGGCGGCGACCTGGCTGCGGACCAGGCCGAGCAGCACGGCGAGCCGCTCGGCGGCGGGCAGCCCGGCGAGCCGCTCCTGCAACGACTCCGGGCCGTCGCCGGCCTCCACGCTGGCGACCTTCTCGGCCGTGGCGAGCCGCCGCACGTCCGGCAGGTCACTGATCAGCGGGCCGGGCCGGGTGGCGGTGAAGGCGACGGAGAACCGCTCCCAGGCGATGTCGGCGATGGTGAGGAACGCCTCGCCGTGGTCGACGGCCTGGTGCAGCGCGGCGATGGCCGCGTCGGGGGTCATCTCGGGTACGCCGTGGCGGTGCAGCAGCTCGCCGAGCGGCCCGTCGGCCATGCCGCCGCCGGCCCACGCCCCCCAGGCGACGCTGGTGGCGGTCAGGCCGAGGCCGCGCCGGTGCTGGGCCAGCGCGTCGAGGAACGCGTTGCTCGGGGCGTAGTTGCCGACGCCGGAGCTGGCCACGCTGCCGGCGAAGGACGAGAACATGATGAACGCCGACAGCTCGTGGTCGAGGGTCAGCTCGTGCAGGTTGTACGCGACGTCGACCTTGGCCTGGAGCACGCGCTCGATCTGCTCCGGCCGGATGTCGTTGATCATGGCGTCGTCGAGCACGGCGGAGGCGTGCACGACGGCGGTGAGCGGGTACTCGGCGGGGATCGCGTCGATCAGGTCGGCCAGCGCGTCGCGGTCGGAGGCGTCGCACTCGACGACGGTGGCCTGGGCGCCCAGCTCGGTGAGGTCGTCGACGAGCTGCTGCGCGCCCGGCGCGGCCATGCCCCGCCGGCTGACGACGACGATGTTCTCCACGCCGCTGCGGGCCAGCCAGCGGGCGGCGTGCCCACCGAGCGCGCCGGTGCCGCCGGTGACCAGCGCCGTGCCGTACGGTTGCCACGGGTTGGCGGGCTGGCTGTCGCCGAGCGGGACCCGGGTGAGCCGGCGGGCGAGCAGACCGCTGGGGCGTACCGCGATCTGGTCCTCCTCCCCGGCGGTGGTGAGGGCCGCGACCAGCAGGTCGGCGCAGCGGTCCTCGACGGCCTCGGGCAGGTCCACGAGACCGCCCCAGCGCTGCGGGTGCTCCAGCGCGGCGACCCGGCCGAAGCCCCAGACCAGCGACTGCACCGGGGAGCGCAGCAGGTCGGCCATGCCGACGGAGGCCGCGCCGGAGGTGACGCTCCACATGGGGGCGCGCAGGCCGATGTCGCCGAGGGCCTGGAAGAGCGCGACGGTGGCGGCGAATCCGCCGGGCACGGACGGGTGCAGCGGGTGGGCCAGCTCGTCGAAGGCGAGCAGCGAGACCACGCCGGTCACCTCGGGGGCGGCGGCGTCGCCGCCCGGTGCGGCGGCGAGCGCCTCCTGGAGCAGCTTGCCGAACTGGTCGCGGTCGACGTCGGGGGTGGAGACGGCGACCGGGACCAGCGTCGCGCCGGCGGCCGTGAACGCCTCGACGCAGGCGTCCTGCCAGGGCTCGATGATGTCGCCGGTCGGCATGACCACGACCCAGGTGCCGCTCATGCCCCGGTTGGCGACGCCGGTCAGGGGCTTCCAGGTGTCCTGGTAGCGCCAGCTGTCGATGTCGGACTGCCGGCGCCGCTGCCGCCGCCAGGAGGTGAGCAGCGGCAGGGCCGGCAGCAGCGCGTCGAGGACCTCGTGCGCCGGGGTCTCGTCGGTGGCGATGGTCTCGGCGAGGGCGGTGACGTCGCCGCGTTCCACGGCCGCCCAGAAGCTCGCGTCGCTGGGGTCGCCGGCGCCGGAGAGCAGGCTCTCCAGGTCGGGGCCGCCACTGCCGTCGAGCCAGAACCGCTGGTGGTCGAAGGCGTACGTGGGCAGCGGCGCGACGTCGGTCTCGGCGAGGACGTCCGCCAGGTCGACGGGCAGGCCGATGGCGTGCGCGGTGGCGAGGTTGGTCAGCAGGCGCGTCGGGTCGTCGTCGCCGCGGCGCAGGCTGCCCAGGGTGTGGCCGGTGACGCCGCTGTCGTCGAGGATCGCCGTGACCGGCATCGTCAGCACCGGGTGGGGGCTGATCTCCACGAAGGTGGTGTGCCCGGCGGCGATCGCCGTGCGCACGGCCGCGTCGAACCGCACGGTCCGGCGCAGGTTGTCGTACCAGTAGTCGGCGGTCATCGCGGCGGGGTCGACCCAGTCCCCGGTCAGGGTGGAGACGAGCCGGGTGTGGCCGGCCCGGGGGGTGACGTCGGCCAGGTCCGCGCGGAGCTGCTCGGCGACCTGCTGCACGGCCTCGGAGTGGGAGGCGTAGTCGACGGGGATGAGCCGGGCGCGCAGGCCCTCGGCCTGGCACGCCGCGACGAGGTCGGCCACGGGCTGCGGCGGGCCGGAGACCACGACGGTGGACGGGCCGTTGACGGCCGCCACCCCGACGCCCGGGAAGGCCGGCAGCCGCTCGGTGACCGCGTCGGCCGGCAGGTCCACCGACGCCATCGTGCCGGTGCCGCGCAGCACGGCGAGCGCACGGGAGCGCAGCGCCACCGTCCGGGCGGCGTCCTCCAGGGTGAGGATGCCGGCCACGCAGGCGGCGCCGATCTCGCCCTGCGAGTGGCCGACGACCGCGTCCGGGACGACGCCCGCCGCGCGCCACACGGCCGCGAGGGCGATGCCGACGGCCCACAGGACCGGCTGCACGACCTCGACCCGCTCCAGCCACGACTCGTCGTCGCCGGTGAGCACCGACACCAGGTCGACGTCGAGGTACGGGGCGAGGGCCCGCTGGCACTCCGCCAGCTTCGCGTCGAACACCGGCGTACGACCCACCAGGCCGGCCGCCATCCGCGCCGACTGGGCGCCCTGGCCGGGGAACACGAAGACGGGGCCGGTGCCGGCGCTGGTGACCGTACCGGTGACGAGGTTGCCGGCCGGCTGGCCGGCGGCGAGGGCGTCCAGCCCGGCGAGCAGCTCGTCGGCGGTCGAGGCGACGACGGCGGCGCGGTGGTCGAACGTCGAGCGGGTGGTGGCCAGCGACCAGCCGACCGCCGCCGGGGCGAGGTCGCCGTGCTCGCGCACGTGCCGCGCGAGCCGGGCGGCCTGCCCGGCGAGGGCGGTCTTCGACCGGGCCGACACCGGCCAGAGGGTGACGTCGGAGGCGACCAGGCCGGGCCGTCGCGCGGGCTCGACGGCGGTGGCCTCGACGGCCTCCTCGCCGTCGACGGCGACCGGGTCGGCGACGCGCGGCCGGTACTCCTCCAGGATCACGTGGGCGTTGGTGCCGCTGACGCCGAAGGAGGAGACACCGCCGCGGCGGGGGCGGTCCAGTTCCGGCCACGGCTTGGACTCGGTGAGCAGGGACACGGCCCCGGCGGTCCAGTCCACGTGCGGGGAGGGCTCGTCGACGTGCAGGGTCTCCGGCATGACGCCGTTGCGCAGCGCCATCACCATCTTGACCAGCCCGGCGACGCCGGCGGCGCTCTGGGTGTGGCCGATGTTCGACTTCACCGAGCCCAGCCACAGCGGCCGGTCGGCCGGCCGGTCCTGCCCGTACGTGGCGATGAGCGCCTGCGCCTCGATGGGGTCGCCCAGGGTGGTGCCGGTGCCGTGCGCCTCGACCATGTCGACGTCGGCGGTGCCGAGCCGGGCGTTGGCGAGGGCCTGCCGGATGACCCGCTGCTGGGAGGGGCCGTTCGGGGCGGTGAGCCCGTTGGACGCGCCGTCCTGGTTGAGGGCGCTGCCCCGGATCACGGCGAGGATCGGGTGGCCGTTGCGCTCGGCGTCGGCCAGCCGCTCCACGACGAGCACGCCGCCGCCCTCGCCCCAGCCGGTGCCGTCCGCGCCGGCGGCGAAGGCCCTGCACCGGCCGTCGACGGACATGCCGCGCTGCCGGGAGAAGACGACGAACACGCCCGGGGTGACCATGACGGTGACGCCGCCGGCGATGGCCAGGTCGCACTCGCCGCGACGCAGCGCGTTCACGGCGAGGTGCAGGGCCACCAGCGAGGAGGAGCAGGCGGTGTCCACGGTGACGGCCGGGCCGTTGAGGCCGAGGGTGAACGAGATCCGGCCGGACGCGACGCTTGTGGTGTTGCCGGTGCCGATGTACATGTCGACGCCCTCGGGCACGTTCGGCAGACCCATGCCGTAGTTGGACGTGCTCAGCCCGACGAAGACACCGGTGGAGCTGCCGCGCAGCGACAGCGGGTCGATGCCGGCCCGCTCGACGGCCTCCCAGGACGTCTCCAGCAGCAGCCGCTGCTGCGGGTCCATGGCGAGGGCCTCACGCGGGGAAATGCCGAAGAGGGACGGGTCGAAGTCACCGGCGCCGTCGAGGAACCCGCCGATGCGGGTGTAGCTCTTGCCCGGCTTGTTGGGGTCGGGGTCGTAGAGCGCCTCCAGGTCCCACCCCCGGTCGTCGGGGAACTCGGTGAGCGCGTCCCGGCCGTCGGCGACGAGCTCCCACAGGTCCTCCGGCGACCGGACCCCACCGGGGAAGCGGCAGCTCATGGAGACGATGGCCAGCGGCTCCTGATCCCGGGCCTCGACGGTCTGCAGCTTGCGCTTGGTGTCGTGCAGGTCGGCGGTCACCCGCTTGAGGAAGTACCGCAGCTTGTCGTCGCTCATCGGGTGGCCCCTGCCTCGATTCGAAGGTTGGTCATCTCAGGAGATTCCAAACTCTTTGCTGATGAAGTCGAAGATCTCGTCGTCGCTGGCCGAGTCGAGGTCGGGCCGGTCCGGCTCGGCGGCGGGCCCGGCCGCCAGGTCGGACGCCTTGGCGAGCAGGTCCTGCATGCGGGCGGTGAACCGGGCCCGGGCCGCCGGGTCGAGCGGGATGCTGTTGAGCAGGCTCTCCACCGTGTCGATGCCCTGGAAGAGCGGTTGCGTGGAGGGCGCCGCGTCGGCGGCGATCTCGCTGGTCAGCTTCTCGGCGAGCGCCGTCGGCGTCGGGTAGTCGAAGACCAGCGTCGCCGGCAGCCGCAGCCCGGACAGGCCGTTGAGCCGGTTGCGCAGGTCGACGGCGGTGAGCGAGTCGAAGCCCAGGTCGGTGAAGAGCCGGTTCGGGTCGACGGCGTCGGCGCCGGCGTGGCCGAGGACGGCGGCGATGTTCGCCCGTACCACGTCGAGCACCACCTTGAGCCGCTCCGGGCCGGCCAGGCCGGCGAGTCGCTGGCTGAGCTGCACCCCGCCGGAGCGGGCGCCGGTGGCGTCGACGGAGCGCCGCAGCGGCACCCGGACCAGGGCCCGGAGCATGGGCGCGAGGGTGCCGGCCTCCGCCTGCCCGCGCAGCGTCCCGACGTCCAGGCGCATCGGTACGACGGCCGCCGCGTCGAGCCGCCACGCGGCGTCGAAGAGGTTCAGCGCCTGCTCGGTGGCGAGACCGGCGGCGCCCTGCTCGGCCATCCGCCGCACGTCGTCGTCGCCGAGGTGGCCGGTCATGCCGCTGGCCTGCTCCCACAGGCCCCACGCGAGCGAGATGCCGGCGAGCCCACGGGCCCGGCGGTGCGCCGCGAGGGCGTCGAGGAAGGCGTTCGACGCCGCGTAGTTGGACTGGCCCGCGCTGCCCAGGGTGGCCGCCGCCGAGGAGAACAGGACGAAGGCCGCGAGGTCCGCGTCGGCCGTGAGGCGGTGCAGGTGCCACGCCGCGTCGATCTTGGGTACGGCGACCGCGTCCACCCGCTCGGGGGTCATCGACTCCAGCACGCCGTCGTCGAGGACGCCGGCGGCGTGCACCACGGCGGTGAGCGGGTGCGCGGCGGGCACCCCGGCCAGCAGCGCCGACAGGGCGTCGGGGTCGGCGGCGTCGCAGGCCGCGACGGTCACCTCCGTACCGGCGCCGGCGAGTTCGGTGACCAGGTCGTCGATCCCCTCGGCCGCCGCGCCGCGCCGCCCGGCCAGCAGCAGGTGCCGTACGCCGTGGGTGGTGGCGAGGTGGCGGGCCAGGATGCGGCCCAGCACGCCCGTCCCGCCGGTGATCAGCACGGTGCCGTCCGGGTCGATGCCGCCCGGCAGCGGCTCCACCCCGGCCGGGACCCGCCCGAGCCGTGGCGTGCGGACCTGCCCGGCTCGCACGGCGAGCTGCGGCTCGCCGGAGGCGACGGCGGCGGCCAGCGCGGCGGCGCTGTCCGGGGTGTCGTCGAGGTCGACGAGCTGGCACCGGCCCGGGTGTTCGAGCTGCGCGGTGCGCAGCAGACCCCAGACCGGAGCCTGGCGAAGGTTGACCGTCTGCTGCTCGCCCGCCGCGACCGCGTCGCGGGTGACCAGCACCAGCCGCGAGTCGGCGAACCGGTCGTCGGCGAGCCAGGTCCGCAACGCGGCGAGGGTACGGTGCGTGGTGGCCCGCGCCTGCCCGGCCAACGCCGGGTCCGTCGGGTCCCCGACGTCGCCGACGGGGACGATCACCGCCTCGGGCGCCGGCTCACCCCCGGCGAGCAGGTCGCCCAGCGAGTCGAGGCCGACGTCGGTACGCACCCGGGCGCCGGCCGCCTCGCAGGCGGCGCTGAGGGCCAGGTCGTCGCCGAGCGCCACCCAGCGGGTGGCCGCCGGTACGGGGCCGGTGGGCACTGGCAGCACCGGCCAGTCCACCTGGAACAGCGACTCGTGCCGGCCGGAGCGGGCCGCGCCGAGCGAGTCGCCGGAGACCCGGCGCATGATCAGCGAGTCGACGTGCAGCACCGGGGCGCCGGTGGCGTCGGCCACCTGGAAGGAGACGCCGACCTCGCCGGCCGCCGCGACGCGGACGCGCAGGGCGGTGGCCCCGGCGGCGAGCAGCGAGACCCCGGTCCAGGCGAACGGCAGGCGGGGCACGCTGGCGTCGGCGCCGTCGCCCATCCGGCCGAGGAAGCCGCCGATCGACATGGCCTGCAACGCGCCGTCCAGCAGCGCCGGGTGCACGCCGAAGCGGCCGGCCTCGGCGTGGTGGTCGGCGGGCAGCTCGACCTCGGCGAAGACCTCGTCGTCGCGGGTCCACGCGGCGCGCAGGCCGCGGAAGGCCGGGCCGTACCCGAAGACGGTGGCCTCGATGCCGGAGTAGAAGTCGTCGGCCTCGACGCGCGTCGCGCCGGGCGGCGGCCACACCCCCAGGTCGAAGGCGGGTGCGGCGTCGGCCGGCTGCGGGCCGAGCAGACCGGTGGCGTGGCAGGTCCAGGCGACGTCGGCCAGGATCTCGTCGGAGCCGTCCCGGTAGGGCCGGGAGTAGAGCTGGACGCTGCGCCGCCCGTCGTCGTCCCGGTCGCCGACCATCAGCTGCACCTGGAGCGCGCCGAGTTCGGGCAGGACGAGCGGGGCGAGCAGGGTCAGCTCCTCCACCGTCGGGCAGCCGGCCTGCTCGCCGGCGTACGTGGCCAGCTCGACGAAGGCGGTGCCGGGCAGCAGGATGTTGTCCATCACCCGGTGCTCGCCGAGCCACGGGTGGGTACGCACCGACAGCCGCCCGGTGAAGACCATCCGCTCGCTGTCGGGGAAGGTCAGCGTGGCGCTGAGCAGCGGGTGTCCGGCGTCCTGGAGGCCGGCGGAGCTGACGTCCTGCGCCCGGTGGACCGGCGGCTCGACCCAGTACCGCTGGTGGTCGAAGGCGTACGTGGGCAGCGCCACGGCGTCGGTCCGGGTCAGCACGGCCGTCAGGTCGACGGGCAGGCCGATCGCGTGGGCGGTGGCGAGGTTCGTCAGCAGCCGCGTCGCGTCGTCGTCACCACGCCGCAGGCTACCCAGCTTGTGCCCGGTGGCGCCCGCGTCGTCGAGGATCGCCGTCACCGGCATCGTCAACACCGGATGCGGGGAGATCTCCACGAACGTCGTGTGCCCGGCGGCGATCGCAACGCGGACAGCCGCGTCGAACTGCACCGTCTGCCGCAGGTTCTCGTACCAGTAGTCCGCCGTCATCGAGGACGGGTCCACCCAGTCACCGGTCAACGTCGAGACGAGCCGGGTGTGACCGGCCTGGGGGGTCACATCGGCCAGGTCAGCGCGCAACTGCTCCGCGACGTCCTGCACGGCCGCCGAGTGCGACGCGTAGTCCACCGGGATCAACCGCGCCCGCACCCCGTCGGCCTGACACGCCTCCACCAGATCCGCGACCGGCTGCGGCGGACCCGACACCACCACCGTCGACGGGCCGTTCACCGCCGCCACCCCGACACCCGGGAACGCCGACAGCCGCCCGGCCACCGCCTCGGCCGACAGGTCCACCGACGCCATCGTCCCCGTGCCCCGCAGCACGGTCAGCGCCCGCGAGCGCAGGGCCACGGCCTTCGCCGCGTCCTCGATGCTCAGGATCCCGGCCACACACGCCGCGCCGATCTCGCCCTGCGAGTGACCGACCACCGCAGCCGGAGTCACACCCGCGTGCTGCCACACCGCGGCGAGGGCCATGCCCACGGCCCACAGCACCGGCTGCACGACCTCGACCCGATCGAGCCACGACTCGTCGTCGCCGGTCAACACCGACACGAGGTCGACATCGAGGTACGGGGCCAGAGCCCGCTGGCACTCCGCCAGGCGCGCGTCGAACACCGGCGTACGACCGACCAGACCGGCCGCCATCCGCGCCGACTGCGCACCCTGACCCGGGAACACGAACACCGCACCCGCGCCATGCGACGAAGCCGCCGCCGCGACGACGTTGCCGGCCGGCGACCCGGACGCCAGCGCGTCCAGCCCCGCCAGCAACTCCTCCGCGCTCGAACCGATCACGGCGGCGCGATGGTCGAACGTCGACCGGGTGGCCGCGAGGGACCAGCCCACCGCCGCCGCGTCCACCTCGCCGTGCTCGCGCACGTACTCCGCCAGGCGGGCCGCCTGGCCGGTCAGGGCGCCCTTCGACCGTCCCGACAGCGGCCAGGCCACGACGTCGGAGGCCACGAGCCCGGGGCCCTGCTCGGCGGGGGCCACGGCCTGCGGCTCGTCTGCCTGCTCGATGATCACGTGGGCGTTGGTGCCGGAGATGCCGAACGACGACACCGCCGCCCGACGCGGCCGGTCCACGGCCGGCCAGGGCCGCGACTCCGTGGCCAGTTCGACCGCGCCGGAGGTCCAGTCGATGTGCGGGGACGGCTCGTCCACGTGCAGCGTCGCCGGGACGAGGCCGTGCCGGATGGCCTGCACCATCTTGATCACGCCGGCCACACCGGCGGCGGCCTGGGCGTGGCCGATGTTCGACTTGATCGAGCCGAGCAGCAGGGGCCGGTCGGCGGGCCGCTCCCGCCCGTACGTGGCGAGCAGGGCCTGCGCCTCGATCGGGTCGCCCAGCGTCGTGCCGGTGCCGTGCGCCTCGACCACGTCCACGTCGGCGGTGGTCAGGCGGGCCGACGCGAGGGCCTGCCGGATCACCCGCTGCTGCGAGGGGCCGTTCGGGGCGGTCAGGCCGTTGGAGGCGCCGTCCTGGTTGATCGCGGAGCCGCGCACCACCGCGTACACGGTGCGGCCCTGCCGGCGGGCGTCGGAGAGCCGCTGCACGAGCAGCATGCCGACGCCCTCGGACCAGCCGGTGCCGTCGGCGGACGCGGCGAAGGACTTGCACCGGCCGTCGGCCGCAAGGCCGCGCTGCCGGGAGAACTCGACGAACGCGGTCGGGGTGGCCATCACCATGACGCCGCCGGCGAGGGCCATGTCGCACTCGCCGCGCCGCAGCGCCTGACCGGCCCAGTGCAGCGCGACCAGCGACGACGAGCAGGCGGTGTCCAGCGACACCGCCGGCCCCTCCAGCCCGAACGTGTACGCCACCCGCCCGGAGATGACGCTGCTGGTCATCCCGGTCAGCATGTAGCCCTCGGCGGCCTCCGGCGAGTACGCGAGCAGCGAGCCGTAGTCCTGGCCGCTGGTGCCGACGAAGACGCCGGTGCTGCTGCCCCGTACGTCGGTCGGGTCGATGCCGGCGGACTCGAAGGACTCCCAGGTGGTCTCCAGCAGCAGCCGCTGCTGCGGGTCCATGGCCAGGGCCTCGCGGGGCGAGATGCCGAAGAAGCCGGGGTCGAACTTGTCCACGCCGCTGAGGAAGCCGCCGCCGCGGGCGTAGAAGGTGCCGGGGGCGTCGGGGTCGGGGCTGTAGAGGCTGTCGAGGTCCCAGCCCCGGTCGGTCGGCAGGTCGCTGATCGCGTCGACGCCGTCGACCACCAGCCGCCACAGGTCGTCGGGCGACCACACGCCGCCGGGCAGCCGGCAGGCCATGCCGATGATCGCGAGGGGCTCGTCGTCGCCGACCGGCACGGCGGTCGTCGTGGGTCGCACGGGGACCGGGGTGCCGGCGATCTCCGTACCCAGGAAGGCCGCCAGGTCGTGCGGGGTCGGGTAGTCGAAGACGAGGGTGGCCGGCAGCCGCATCCCGAAGGCGTTGTTGAGCCGGTTGCGCATCTCGACGGCGGTGAGCGAGTCGAAGCCGAACTCGCTGAACGCCCGGCGCGGCTCGATGGCCGCCGGGTCGGGGTAGCCGAGCACGGCGGCGGCCTGGCCCCGGACGATCTCGACCAGCGCGGCGGCCCGCTCGGCGTCGCCGAGCCCGGCGAGCTGCTGCACGAGCGACGCGCCGGTGGTGGCCGCGGCGGCGCGGGCGGGCATGCGGATCAGCGCCCGGTACAGCGGCGGGATGCTCCCGCCGGCGAACTGCACCTTCATCGCGGCGAGGTCCAGCCGGGCCGGGACGAGCGCGGCGTCGGTGGTGCGGCAGGCCGCGTCGAAGAGGGCGAGCCCCTCCTCGGCCTCCATCGCGGCGACGCCGGAGCGGGAGATCCGGTTGAGGTGGACGTCGTCCAGCTCGGTGGTCATGCCGCTGCGGTCGGCCCAGAGGCCCCAGGCGAGGGTGAGGGCGGCGAGGCCGCGCGCCTTGCGGTGCTGGGCCAGCCCGTCGAGGAACGCGTTGGCGGCGGCGTAGTTGCCCTGGCCCGGGCCGCCGGCGGTGGCGGCGAGCGAGGAGTACGAGACGAACGCCTTCAGGCCGAGGTCGGCGGTCAGCTCGTGCAGGTGCCACGCGGCGTCGACCTTGGGCCGCAGCACGCCGTCCATCCGCTCGGGGGTGAGCGAGGAGATGACGCCGTCGTCGCGGACGCCGGCGGCGTGGATGACGGCGGTGAGGGGGTGCTCCGCCGGGATGCCGGCCAGCAGTTCGGCCACGGCGGCGCGGTCGGCGACGTCGCAGGCGGCGACGGTGACGCTCACGCCGAGCGCCTCCAACTCGGCGCAGAGCTCCGCGACGCCCCCGGCGGCGCGGCCGCGCCGGCTGGTGAGGATCAGGTGTCGGACGCCGTACGTGTCCACGAGGTGCCGGCTCATGAGCTGGCCGAGGGTGCCGGTGGCGCCGGTGATCAGGACGGTGCCGTCGGAGTCGAACGGGGCGGCCGGCGGCTCGCTCGGGGCGGGTACCCGGGTGAGCCGGGCGCCGGCGGCGACGCCCGCGCGGATCACGACCTGCGGCTCGTCGGTGGCGACGGCCGGGACGAGCGCGGCGGCGCAGCCGGCGATGTCGTCGACGTCGACCAGCACGAACCGGTCGGGGTTCTCCGACTGGGCGGAGCGGAGCAGGCCGATCACGGCGGCGCCGGCCAGGTCGGTCAGGTCGGTGTCCCATTCGGTGGCGACCGCGCCTGAGGTCAGCACCACCAGCCGGGAGGCCGTGTAGCGGTCGTCGGCGAGGAACTGCTGGAGCACGGCGAGCGCGCGGTGGGTCACCTCGGCGACGGCCCGGGGCACGTCCGCCGACGTGGGCGGGTCGAGGAACGGCACGACGAGCACGCCGGGTGCGTCCGTCCCGTCGTCCATGGCCGTGGCCAGGGCGGTCAGGTCGGCGTACGCCGTCACGGCCGTGCCGGTGGCGGCGACCGCGTCGGTGAGCGCCGCCGCGTCACCGAGCACCGCCCAGTCGACGGTGGCCGGGCCGGCGGGCAGCGCGAGCGGCGCCCACTCGACCCGGAACAGCGACTCGGTGCCGCCGCCGGAGGCGGTGCGGAGCTGGTCGGCGGAGACCGGCCGCAGGACGAGGGAGCCGACGGAGATGACCGGCGCGCCGGTGACGTCGGTGAGCAGCAGCGAGATGCTGTCGGGGCCGGTGTGCGACACCCGGACGCGGGCCGCCGCGGCGCCGGCGCCGTGCAGGGCGACGTCGTTCCAGGAGAACGGCAGCCGGCCGTACCCCGGGGGCATGTCGGCCCCGGAGGGCTCACCGGCCGGCGTGGTCAGGCCGAGGGTGTGCAGCGCGGCGTCGAGCAGGGCCGGGTGCAGGCCGTACCCGCCGGCTTCGGCGGCGGGGGCCTCGGGCAGCGCCAGCTCGGCGAAGAGGTCGTCGCCGCGCCGCCACGCGGAGCGCAGGGCGATGAACGACGGGCCGTAGTCGTAGCCCTGGGCGGCGAGGTTGAGGTACAGGTCGTCGGTGCCGACCTCGGTCGCGCCGGGCGGCGGCCAGGTGGTCAGGTCGGACCAGCCGACCGGGCCGCTCGGGGCGGCAGGGCCGCTGGCCAGCACGCCGCTGGCGTTGCGGGTCCAGGCCCGCTCGCCCTCGGTCGGCTCGCCGTCCTGGGCGGAGTGCAGCGACACGGACCGGCAGCCGGTCTCGTCCGCCGGGCCGATCCAGAGCTGGATGTCGACGCCCCCGGTCTCCGGCAGGATCAGCGGCGACTCCAGGGTGAGTTCGCGGACGTGGTCCGCGCCGACGTGTGCGCCCGCCTGGAGGGCGAGTTCCACGAAGCCCGTGCCGGGCAGCAGCACGGTGTCGAAGACGACGTGGTCGGAGATCCACGGGTGGGTACGCCGGGCCAGCCGTCCGGTGAACAGGAAGCCCTCGGCGTGCGCGACGCCGACGGCGGCCCCGAGCAGGGGGTGTTGCGCGGGCCGCAGGCCGAACGCGGTGACGTCGCCGGTCCACCCGGCGCCCGCCTCGGGCCAGTAGCGCTGGTGCTGGAAGGCGTACGTGGGCAGGTCCACCCGCCGGGCGCCGGTGTCGGCGAACCACGGCTGCCAGTCGACGGCCACCCCGTGCGCGTGCAGCTCGGCCAGCCCGGCCAGCAGCCCGTGCACGGCGGGCCGGTCCTTGCGCTGCACGGCGACGGCCAGCACGCCGTCGTCACCGGGCAGGATGTCCGCCGCCATCGCGGTCAGTACGCTCTGCGGCCCGACCTCCAGGAACGTGTCCGCCCCGGCGGCGCGCAGCGCGGCGACCCCGTCGGCGAAGCGGACGGCCTGCCGGACGTGGCGCACCCAGTAGTCGGCGGTGCGGATCTCGTCGGCGTCGGCGAGCGCGCCGGTCACGTTCGACACGATCGGCAGCGTCGGCGCGGCGAACGTCAGCCCGTCGAGGACGGCCCGGAAGTCGGCGAGCATCGGCTCCATCAGCGGGCTGTGGAACGCGTGGCTGACCGTGAGCCGGCGGGTGCGCGCGCCCCGGTCCTTCCAGAGCCGCTCCACTTCGTCCAGCACGTCCACGGCACCCGAGACGACCACCGAGGTCGGCCCGTTCACCGCCGCGATCCCCACGTCGACCAGCCCGTCGAGCGTGGCGAGGACGTCGGCCTCGGCCGCCGCGACGGCCAGCATCCCACCGCCGGTGGGCAGCGCCTGCATCAGCCGGCCCCGCGCCGCGACCAGCGCCGCCGCGTCCGCCAGGGACAGCACCCCCGCCACGTGCGCGGCGGTGACCTCGCCGATGGAGTGGCCGCCCACGAAGTCCGGTGTGATCCCGAAGGACTCCACGAGGCGGAACAGCGCCACCTCGACGGCGAACAGCCCGGCCTGGGTGAACGCGGTCTGGTCCAGCAGCTCCGCCTCGGCGGAACCCTCGGGAGCGAACAGCACCTCCTTCAGCGGGCGCGGCAGCAGCGCGTCCAGGTACACGCACACCTCGTCGAGCGCGGCGGCGAAGACCGGGAACTCGGCGTACAGCTCCCGGCCCATGCCGGCGCGCTGCGCGCCCTGGCCGGAGAAGAGCACCGCCAGCGATCCCCGGCCGCCGGCCTGGCCCGTGACGACCGCGCCGGACGGCTCCCCGGCGGCGAGGGCGCGCAGCCCGGCCAGCAGGTCGTCGCGGCCGGTCGCGGAGACCACGGCCCGGTGGTCCAGGGTGGAGCGGGAGGTGACCGACGAGAACGCCACGTCCAGGGGGCGCAGGGTGTCGTCGGCGGCGATCCGGGCGGCCCAGCGGCCCGCCTGCGCGGCGAGGCCGGCGGCGTCCCGGGCCGACACCGGCACCGGCACGACCGGCCGCTCGACCACCGGCGCGGCGGCCGACGCGGGCTGCTGCGGTGCCGGGGCCTGCTCCAGGATGGTGTGCGCGTTGGTGCCGGACACCCCGAACGAGGAGACCGCCGAACGGCGCGGCCGGTCCACCGCCGGCCACGGCGTCGCCTCGGTCACCAGCGAGACCTCGCCGGCCGACCAGTCGACCTCGGGGGTCGGCTCGTCGACGTGCAGGGTGGGCGGTACGAGTCCGTGCCGCATCGCCATGACCATCTTGATGACGCCGGCGACCCCGGCGGCGGCCTGCGCGTGGCCGATGTTCGACTTGACCGAGCCGAGCAGCAGCGGCGCCGAGTTGCCCCGGTCCTGCCCGTACGTGGCCAGCAGCGCCTGCGCCTCGATCGGGTCGCCGAGCCGGGTGCCGGTGCCGTGCGCCTCCACGACGTCCACGCCACCGGCGGCGAGGCCGGCGTTGGCCAGCGCCTGCTGGATCACCCGCTGCTGCGACGGCCCGTTCGGGGCGCTCAGGCCGTTGGAGGCACCGTCCTGGTTCACCGCGCTGCCCCGCACCACGGCGAGGATGGGGTGGCCGTTGCGCTGCGCGTCCGACAGCCGTTCCAGCACCAGGACGCCGACGCCCTCGGACCAGCCGGTCCCGTCGGCGGCGGCGGCGAACGCCTTGCACCGGCCGTCGGCGGCCAGGCCGCGCTGCCGGGAGAACTCGACGAAGGCGGCCGGGGTGCACATGGCGGTGACCCCGGCGACGATGGCCAGGGTGCACTCCCGCTGCCGCAGCGCCTGGCCCGCGAGGTGCAGGGCGACCAGGGAGGACGAGCAGGCGGTGTCGATGGTGACGGCCGGCCCCTCCAGCCCGAAGGTGTAGGCGATGCGGCCGGAGACCACGCTGCCGGCGTTGCCGGTCATCAGGTGCCCCTCGAGGCCCTGCGCGGCGCCCATCAGCACGGTGCCGTAGTCCTGGCCGGTGCTGCCGGCGAAGACGCCGGTGCGGCTGCCGCGCAGCGAGTGCGGGTCGATGCCGGCCCGCTCCAGGGCCTCCCACGAGGTCTCCAGCAGCCAGCGCTGCTGCGGGTCCATCGCCAGCGCCTCCCGGGGGGAGATCGCGAAGAAGCCCGGGTCGAAGTCGGCCAGGTCGTGGACGAAGCCGCCCTGCCGCGTGTACGACGTACCGCTCTGCTCGGGGTCGCTGTCGTAGAGCGACCCGAGGTCCCAGCCGCGGTCCTCCGGGAAGTCGGAGACCACGTCCCGACCGGACGCGACCACCTCCCACAGGTCCTCGGGCGACCGCACGCCGCCGGGGAAGCGGCAGCTCATGGAGACGATGGCGACCGGTTCCTGTTCACCGGCCTCCACCTCGCGCAGGCGCTGGCGCACCTGGTGCAGGTCAGCGGTGACCCGCTTGAGGTAGTCGAGAAGCTTCGCCTCGTCAGCCATGGACCGCGCACTCCTTGTGTTGACCCGTCGTCGCAGCAGCGATCACGTCAGGACATCCCCAGCTCGCGGTCGATGAAGTCGAAGACCTCGTCCGGCGTCGCGTCCTGGAGCTTCTCGGCGACGGTGTCGCCGTCCGCCGGCGCGTCGGCCTCGTTGAGGGAGGCCAGCAGCGCCCGCAGCCGCTCGGTGATCCGAATTCGGGCGCTGCGGTCCGGCGCCGAGCCGGAGAGCGCCGCTTCCAACCTGTCCAGCTCACCGAAGACCGGCGCGACCCCGACCACCCCGCCGTCGACGATCGCGGCCCGCACGTACTCGGCCAGCCCGGCGGCGGTCGGGTAGTCGAACACCACCGTGGCGGGCAGCCGGACGCCGGTCGCCGCGGTGAGCCGGTTGCGCAGCTCCACGGCGGTCAGCGAGTCGAACCCGAGTTCGCGGAACGCCCGGTCCGGCTCCACGGCGTCCATCGAGGCGTGCCCGAGCACCGCGGCGGCCTGCCCGCGTACCAGTTCCAGCAGGGTCTTGCGCCGTTCGGCGTCGGTCTGCCCGGCGAGCAGGGCGGCCAGGGACTCCGCGGAGACGCCGGTGTCCTCGGCCCGCTCGGCGACGGCCCGGCGCGCCTCGGCGACGCCCGCGATGAGCGGGCTGGGCCGCACGGCGACGAACCCGGGCACGTAGCGGGCCCAGTCGATGCCGGCCACCATCGTCGCCGGCTCGCCCCGCGCGACGCACTGCGCGAGCGCCGTGAGCGCGGGCGCGGTGTCGAGGCGGGCCACGCCGGTGCGCCGGCGGCGCTCCTCGACGGCCTGGTCGGTGGCGGCCATCCCGCCGGCCGACCAGGGACCCCAGGCGACCGAGGTCGCCGGCAGGCCCTGGCGGTGCCGCTGCTCGGCGAGGGCGTCGAGGTAGGCGTTGGCGGCGGCGTAGCTGCCCTGGCCGGCGGCGCCGAGCTGGCCGGCCATCGCGGAGAACAGCACGAACGCGCGCAGTTCCCGCCCGACGGTCAGCTCGTGCAGGTGCAGGGCGCCCAGCACCTTGGGGCGCAGGACGGTGGCGAGGCGGTCGGCGGTGAGCCCGTCGAGCACCCCGTCCTCGAGGACGCCGGCCGCGTGCACGACGCTGGTCAGCGGCGCGTCGGCGGGTACCTCGTCGAGCAGCTTGGCCAGCGCCGCCCGGTCGGCGACGTCGCAGGCCCCGACGGTCACCCGGGTGCCCGCCCCGGTCAGCTCGCGGACGAGTTCGGCGGTGCCGGGGGCGTCCGCGCCGCGGCGGCTGACGAGCATCAGGTGCTCGGCGCCCCGGGCGGCCAGCCAGCGGGCCACCTCCGCGCCGAGCGCGCCGGTGCCGCCGGTGACCAGGGTCGTGCCCGGGTAGCCGGCCTCGTCGGTGGGCGCCTCGCCGCCGGGGGCCCGCACCAGCCGGCGTACCAGGATGGTGGCGCCGTCGATCGCGAGCTGGTCCTCGCCGTCGAGGCCGGCGAGGGCGGCGCAGAGCAGGTCCCAGCCGTGGTCGTCCAGGGTGGCCGGTACGTCGACCAGACCGCCCCACCGCTCGGGGTGTTCGAGGGCCACGACCCGGCCGAGGCCCCAGAGCAGCGACTGCTCCGGTCGGCCGGGCGCCGAGCCCCGGGTGGTGCCGGCGGCGCCGCGGGTGACGCACCACAGCGGCGCGGCGACGTCGAGGTCGCCGAGCGCCTGGATCAGCGCGAGCGACCGGGCGAGGAACGGCGGCACCGGCTGGGTGTCGTCGACCGCGCCGTCGGCGAGGGCGAGCAGCGACAGCACCCCGTCCACCGGGGCCGGCCCGCCGTCGGCGGTGCGGGTGGCGCCGGTCAGGTGCGCGACGAGGGCGGCGCGGTCGGTCAGGTTCTCCGGCAGGGACACCAGCCGGACGTCGGCGCCCCGGCGGGTCAGCTCGGCGACGGCGGCCTCGCCCTCCTCCGGGCGCCGCTCGTCGGCGATCACCCACCAGGCGCCGGGGAGGAAGCTGACGGGCGTCCCGGTGTACGGCTGCCAGACGCTGCGGTACCGCAGGTCGTCGAGGCTGGACCGGTTGCGCTGCTGCCGCCGCCAGGAGGCGAGCACGGGCAGGGCCGCGCCCAGCCGTTCCAGGGACTCCGTGGCGTCCTGCTCGGTGAGTTCCGCGAGCGCGGCCAGGTCCTCGCGTTCCACGGCCGCCCAGAACGCCGAGTCGACGCCGCTCGGGGTCTCCTCGGTGTCGCCCTGCCCGGTCGCCGCGGTCGGCCAGAAGCGACTGCGGTCGAAGGCGTACGTGGGCAGCGCCACGATGTCGGTCTCGGCGAGGACCGTCGTCAGGTCGACGGGCAGGCCGATCGCATGCGCGGTGGCGAGGTTGGTCAGCAGCCGCGTCGCGTCGTCGTCACCACGCCGCAGGCTGCCCAGGGTGTGCCCGCTCGCCCCGGCGTCGTCGAGGATCGCCGTCACCGGCATCGTCAATACCGGATGCGGGGAGATCTCCACGAACGTGGTGTGCCCGGCGGCGACAGCGACGCGCACGGCCGCGTCGAACTGCACGGTCTGCCGCAGGTTGTCGTACCAGTACCCGGCGGTCATCGAGGACGGGTCCACCCAGTCCCCGGTCAGCGTCGAGACGAGCCGGGTGTGCCCCTGCCGAGGGCTCACGTCCGCCAGATCGGCGCGCAACTGCTCGGCGACGTCCTGCACGGCCGCCGAGTGCGACGCGTAGTCCACCGGGATCAACCGCGCCCGCACTCCCTCGGCCTGGCACGCCTCCACCAGGTCGGCGACCGGCTGCGGCGGGCCGGAGACCACGACCGTGGACGGGCCGTTGACCGCCGCGACACCCACGCCGGGGAACTCCCCGAGCCGCTCATTGACCGCCTCGGCGGAGAGGTCGACCGACGCCATGGTGCCGGTGCCCCGCAGCACCGTCAGCGCCCGCGACCGCAACGCCACCGCCTTCGCCGCGTCCTCCAGGCTCAGGATCCCGGCCACGCAGGCCGCGCCGATCTCACCCTGCGAGTGACCGACCACCGCAGCCGGGGTGACCCCGGCGTGCTGCCACACCGCGGCGAGAGCCATGCCGACGGCCCACAGCACCGGCTGCACGACCTCGACCCGCGCCAGCCACGACTCGTCCTCACCCGTGAGGACCGCAACGAGGTCCACGTCCAGGTACGGGGCCAGGGCCCGCTGGCACTCCGCCAGACGCGCGTCGAACACCGGCGTACGACCCACCAGGCCGGCCGCCATCCGCGCCGACTGCGCACCCTGACCCGGGAACACGAACACCGCACCGGTCCCGGCGGCCGTACCCGTGACGAGGTTTCCCGCCGGCGCGCCGGCGGACAGGGCGTCGAGCCCCGCCAGCAGCTCGGCCACCCCGGCGCCGACGACGGCGGCCCGGTGGTCGAACGTCGACCGGGTGGCGGCGAGGGACCAGCCCACCGCCGCCGTATCGATGTCGGCGTGCGCGCGGACGTGGTGGGCCAGGCGGGCGGCCTGACCGGCCAGGGCGCCCTTCGACCGCCCGGACACCGTCCAGACGACGACGTCGGAGGCCACGAGTCCCGGGCTGCGGCTCTCGGCGGCCTCGGGTTCCGCGCTCTCGGCGGGCCGGTCCTCGGGCAGTTCGATGATGACGTGGGCGTTGGTGCCGGAGATGCCGAACGACGACACCGCCGCCCGGCGCGCCCGGTCCACGGCCGGCCAGGGCCGCGACTCCGTGGCCAGTTCCACCGCGCCGGAGGTCCAGTCGATGTGCGGGGACGGCTCGTCCACGTGCAGCGTCGCCGGGACCACGCCCTCGCGCATCGCCAGCACCATCTTGATCACGCCGGCGACGCCGGCGGCGGCCTGGGTGTGGCCGATGTTCGACTTCACCGAGCCGAGCAGCAGCGGCTCGTCGCGCTCCTGCCCGTACGTCGCCAGCAGGGCCTGGGCCTCGATCGGGTCACCCAGCGTCGTGCCGGTGCCGTGCGCCTCGACCACGTCCACGTCGGCCGTGGAGAGCCGCGCCGACGCGAGGGCCTGCCGGATCACCCGCTGCTGCGACGGGCCGTTCGGCGCGGTCAGCCCGTTGGAGGCGCCGTCCTGGTTGACGGCGCTGCCCCGCACGATCGCCAGCACCTCGTGGCCGTTGCGCCGCGCGTCCGAGAGCCGCTCGACGAGCAGCATGCCGACGCCCTCGCCCCAGCCGGTGCCGTCGGCTCCCGCGGCGAACGCCTTGCACCGGCCGTCGGCCGCCAGGCCCCGCTGCCGGGAGAACTCCACGAACAGCCCGGGGGTCGCCATCACGGTCACGCCGCCGGCGAGGGCGAGGTCGCACTCGCCGCGCCGCAGCGACTGCACCGCCAGGTGCAACGCCACCAACGACGACGAACACGCCGTGTCCACCGACACCGCCGGCCCCTCCAACCCCAACGCGTACGCCACCCGACCCGACACCACACTGGCGGCGTTCCCGGTGGCCCCGAACCCTTCGGCCTGCTCCCCCGCAGCCATCAGCAGGGCCCCATAGTCCTGACCATTCGTGCCCACGAACACCCCTGTTCGCGAACCCCGAAGGACCCCAGGCTCAACCCCTGCCCGCTCGACCGCCTCCCACGAAACCTCGAGCAGCAACCGCTGCTGCGGATCCATGGCCAACGCCTCGCGGGGGGAAATCCCGAAGAAACCGGCATCAAACTCCGCCGCCTCGTAGAGGAAGGCGCCACTGCGGACGTAGGAGGTGCCGGTGGAATAGGGGTCGGGGTCGTAGAGGCGCTCGACGTCCCAACCCCGATCGCCCGGGAGGTCGGACACGGCGTCGCGGCCGGCGTGCAGCATCTGCCAGAACCGCTCGGGGTCGTTGGCCCCGCCGGGGAAGCGGCAGGACATGGCGACGATGGCCACCGGCTCGTCGTCGCCGAGCGCCACCGGGGCGGTCTCGACGGCCACGGCGGCCTCACCGCCCAGTTCCTCGTGCAGGTGCCGGGCGAGCGCGGTCGGCGACGGGTAGTCGAAGACCAGGGTCACGGGCAGCCGCAGCGAGGTGGCGGTGGCGAGCCGGTTGCGCAGCTCCACCGCGGTCACCGAGTCGAAGCCGAGGTCGCGGAACGCGTGGTGCGGGTCGACGGCCTGGCCGTCGGCGTACTTCAGGACGGTGGCCGCCTGGTCGCGGACCAGGTCGAGCAGCGCCTGCTGACGCTCGGCGGCGCTCATCCGGGTGAACGCGCCGGCCGGGCCGGCCTCGTCGGTCTCCTTCGTCTCGGCGAGGCCCTTGGTGGCCTGCAACCGCTGCGCCTCGGGGATCTCCGAGATCAGCGGCCCGGGCCGGGTGGCGGTGAACGCGACGAAGAACCGGTCCCAGGCGATGTTGGAGATGGTCAGGAACGTCTCGTCGTGCTCGACGGCCTGGTGCAGGGCCGCGACGGCGAGCCGCGGGGGCATCTCGGGCGCGCCGTGGCGGTGCAGCATCCGGCCGAACTCGCCGTCGGCCATGCCGCCGCCGCCCCACGCGCCCCAGCCGATGGAGGTGGCGGGCAGGCCGAGGGCACGGCGGTGCTCGGCGAGGGCGTTGAGGAACGCGTTGCCGGGGGCGTAGTTGCCCACGCCGGAGCTGCCGACGGTGCCGGCCATCGAGGAGAACAGGATGAACGCGTCGAGGTCCAGCTCGCGGGTCAGCTCGTGCAGGTTCAGCGCGGCGGTGACCTTCGCGCTGAGCGCGTAGTCGACCTGCTCCAGGGTCAGCGAGTTGATCACCGAGTCGTCGAGGACGGCGGCGGTGTGCACGACGGTGGTCAGCGGGTGCTCGGGCGGCAGGTCGGCCAGGACGGCGGCGAGCGCCGACCGGTCGGCGGCGTCGCAGGCCGCGACGGTCACCCGGGCGCCCAGTGCGACCAGCTCGGCCTCGAGGTCGGCGATGCCGTCGGCCTGCCGGCCGCGCCGGCTGACCAGCACCAGGTGGGCGGCGCCGTTGGCGGCGAGCCAGCGGGCCATGTGTCCGCCGAGCGCGCCGGTGCCGCCGGTGACCAGGGCGGTGCCGGAGGGCCGCCAGGTGCGCGGGGCGGGGGTGGCGCCGAGCGGGGCGTGCAGCAGTCGCCGGCCGAAGGCGCCGGCCCACCGCAACGCGACCTGGTCCTCCCCGTCGGCACCGGCGAGGACGCGGGCCAGCCGGCGGCCGGCGGCGTCGTCGAGCTCGTCGGGGAGGTCCACGAGGCCGCCCCACCGGTCGGGGTGCTCGAGGGCGGCGACCCGGCCGAAGCCCCAGGTGAGCTGCTGGAGCGGGTGCGGCAGCGGGTCGGCCGGGCCGGTGGCGACGGCGCCCCGGGTGAGGCACCACAGCGGCGCGCGGACGCCGGCGTCGCCGAGCGCCTGCACGAGGGTGACCGTGCCGGCGAAGCCGACCGGCACCGACGGGTGCGCCGGGGCGGGCGTCTCGTCGAGCGGCAGCAGCGACACGATCCCGGCGGGGCGGGAGCCACCGTCGGCGAGGTCGCGCAGCCGGGCGGCGAGCGCCGCGCGGTCCGTGCGGTCGGCGTCCAGCGCCAGCGGTACGACGGTGCCGCCGTGCCGCCGCACGGCCTCGGCGCAGAAGGCGGCCTCGGCCGCGCCGGTGTCGTCGGGGCCGGTGAGCAGCCACCAGGTGCCGGTGACGGCGGGCTCGCCGGCGGCGTCGGGGACGACGGGCGTCCAGCTGTCCCGGTACCGCCACGAGTCCACGGTGGCCTGGTCGCGGTGCCGGCGGCGCCAGGCGGCGAGGACGGGCAGCACGTCGGCGAACGCGGCGTCCGGCACGGGCTCCGCATCGGTCGTGGCGGTGAGTTCGGCGGTGAGCGCGGCCAGGTCCTCCGCCTCCACGGCCGCCCAGAACCGGGCGTCGACCTCGTCGTCGGCCACGGGCGCGGTGCCGCTGCCGGCGGCCGGGGCGGGCGCGGCGGACGGCTGCGGCCAGTACAGCTGCCGCTGGAACGGGTACGTGGGCAGGTCGAGGCGACGTCCGGCGAGGCCGGTGAAGGCGGGCCGCCAGTCCACCGGCGTACCTCCGGTCCAGACCTCGGCCAGGGCGCGCAGGAAGCGGCCGAGGCCGCCCTCGCCCCGGCGGAGGCTGCCGGTGACGGTGACCGCGTCCGGTTCGGCGGCGGCCAGCTCGACGCTCTCCTGCACGGCCATGGTCAGCACCGGGTGCGCGCTGACCTCGACGAAGGTCTGGTAGCCGGCCGCGACGAGGCTGCGCACCGCCTCGTCGAAGCGGACGGTCTGCCGCAGGTTGCGGTACCAGTAGTCGGCGTCGAGGGCGGCGGTGTCGAGCCAGTCGCCCTCCACGGTGGAGCGGAACCGGACCTCGCCGGTGCGGGGCCGCAGCCCGGCGAGCAGTTCCAGGAGCTGCTCGCGCAGCTGCTCGACGTGGGCGGAGTGGGAGGCGTAGTCCACGGGGACGCGGCGCACCCGCACCTCGCGGGACTCGTAGTGGGCGACCAGCTCGTCGAGGGCGGCGCTGTCGCCGGAGACCACGACGGAGGTGGGTCCGTTGACGGCGGCCAGGGCGACCCGGCCGGCCCAGCGGGTGATCGTGCCGGTGGCCTCGTCGGCGGTGGTGGCGACCGAGACCATGCCGCCGTCCCCGGCGATACCGGCGATGATCCGGCTGCGCAGCGCGACCACGGCCGCCGCGTCGTCCAGGGTGAGGCCGCCGGCGACGTACGCGGCGGCGATCTCGCCCTGGGAGTGGCCGACGACGGCGGAGGGGCGCACCCCGAACGACTCCCAGAGCGCGGCGAGCGAGACGCTGACCGCGAACAGGGTGGGCTGCACGACGTCGACCCGCTCCAACGACGGGGCGTCCGGCGCGCCGCGCACCACGTCGGTCGGCGACCAGTCGACGTACGGGCGCAGCGCCTCGGCGCAGGCGGCGAACTTCTCGGCGAAGACCGGGGCGGTGTCGAGCAGTTCGGCCGCCATCCCGACCCACTGGGAGCCCTGGCCCGGGAAGACGAAGGCGACCTCGCCCGGGGTGCCGGGGACGCGGGTGACGGTCTGCGGGCTGGGCCGGCCGGCGGCGAGCGCGTCGAGGGACGCGGTCAGTTCGTCGCGGTCGGCGGCGAAGACGACGGCCCGGTGGTCGTGGGCGGCGCGGGTGGCGGCCAGCGACCAGCCGACGGCGGTGAGGTTGTCGTCGTCGACGGTGTCGAGGTGGTCGAGCAGGTCCCGGGTGCGGGCGGTGAGGGCGTCGACGGTGCGCCCGGAGAGCACCCAGGGCAGCTCCCCGGTCGGCCCGCCGACCACCGGCTCGGACTCCGGCTCGTCGGCGGGGGCCTGTTCGAGGATGGTGTGCACGTTGGTGCCGCTGATGCCGAACGAGGAGACGGCGGCGCGGCGTACGCCGTCGGTCGGCTCCCACGGGCGGGCGGAGGTGAGCAGTTCGACGCTGCCGGCGCTCCAGTCGACGTGTGGGGTGGGCTCGTCCACGTGCAGGGTGGGCGGCAGCACCCCGTGCCGCATGGCCAGGACCATCTTCATCACCCCGGCGACGCCGGCGGCGGCCTGGGTGTGCCCGATGTTCGACTTGATCGAGCCGAGCCAGAGCGGCCGGTCGGCGGGACGGTCCTGCCCGTACGTGGCGATGAGCGCCTGCGCCTCGATGGGGTCGCCGAGGGTGGTGCCGGTGCCGTGTGCCTCGACGGCGTCCACCTGGTCGGCGGTGAGTCCGGCGTTGGCGAGGGCCTGGCGGATCACCCGCTGCTGGGCGGGGCCGTTGGGGGCGGTGAGGCCGTTGGAGGCGCCGTCCTGGTTGACGGCGCTGCCGCGCAGCACGGCGAGGACCGGGTTGCCGTCGCGGCGGGCGTCGGAGAGGCGCTGGAGCACCAGCAGGCCGACGCCCTCGCCCCAGCCGGTGCCGTCGGCCGCCCCGGCGAACGGCTTGCACCGGCCGTCGGCGGCGAGGCCGCGCTGGCGGGAGAAGCCGACGAAGATGCCGGGGGTGGCCATCACGGTGGCGCCGCCGGCCAGGGCGAGGTCGCACTCGCCCGTCTGGAGGGCCTGCGCGGCCAGGTGCATGGCGACCAGCGACGACGAGCAGGCGGTGTCGACGGTGACCGCCGGGCCGTGCAGCCCGAAGGTGTACGCCAGCCGGCCGGAGATGACGCTGGCGGAGGTGCCGGTGGCGAGGTAGTTCTCGTCGACGTCCCCGGCGGCCATCAGCAGCGAGCCGTAGTCCTGGCCGTTGGTGCCGACGTACACGCCGGTGCGGCTGCCGCGCAGCGCGGTCGGGTCGATCCGGGCCCGCTCGAACGCCTCCCAGGTGGCCTCCAGCAGCAGCCGCTGCTGCGGGTCCATGGCGAGGGCCTCGCGGGGGCTGATGCCGAAGAAGGCCGGGTCGAACTCGCCGGCCCCGGCGACGAAGCCGCCCTCCCGGACGTAGCTGGTGCCGAGGTGCTCGGGGTCGGGGTGGTACAGCTCGGCGAGATTCCAGCCGCGCTCGCCGGGCATCAGGCTCATCGCGTCGGTGCCGGTGGCGACGAGGTCCCAGAGCTGCTCGGGCGAGGTGACGCCGCCGGGGAAGCGGCAGCTCATCGCGACGATGGCGATCGGCTCGCGGTCGCGGCCGGTGCCGTCGGCGACCACCTCGCCGGTGGTGTGCCCGGCGGTGAGGCCGTGCAGGTGGGCGGCGAGTTCGGCGACCGTGGGGTGGTCGAAGACCAGCGTGGCGGGCAGGGTCATGCCGGTCTCGGCGGTGAGCCGGTTGCGCAGCTCGACGGCGGTGAGCGAGTCGAAGCCGAGGTCGCGGAAGGTGCGCTCGGGCAGCGGCTGCCCGGCCGGGTAGCCGAGCACGACGGCGGCCTGGGTGCGCACGAGGTCGGCGAGCTGCGGCAGGGACCGGCCGACCACCACGGCGCGGGCGGGGCCGGTGGGCACGGCGGGCACCCCGGGCAGGGCGGCGATCAGTGGCGTCGGGCGGCCCCAGGAGGCGGCGAGGCGTCCCCAGTCGACGTCGGCGACGGTGACCGCCGGCTCGGTGGTGTTGACCAGCCGGCCGAGGGCGGTGACGGCCTCGGCGACGGGGAGCGCGTCGACGCCGCCCCGGGCGAGCCGGGCGGTCAGCGCGGCGGCCATGCCGTCCTCGGCCCAGGCGCCCCAGGCGATGGCGGTGCCGGGCAGACCCTGGTCGCGTCGCCAGGCCGCGAACGCGTCGAGGTACGCGTTGGCCGCCGCGTAGTTGCCCTGTCCGGCGCTGCCGATGACCCCGGCGAGGGAGGAGAAGAGCACGAACGCGTCGAGGTCGCGGTGGGCGGTGGCCTCGTGCAGCACCTGGGCGGCGCGGACCTTGCCGTCGAGGACGGTCTGCATCCGGCCCAGGTCGAGCCCGTCGAGGACGCCGTCGTCGACCACGCCGGCGGTGTGCACGACGGCGGTCAGCTCCGGCAGAGCGGCGACCAACGCGTCGACGGCCGCCCGGTCGGTGACGTCGCACGCCACCACCCGTACCGCGCCGAGCTCGTCGACCAGCTCGGCCGCGCCCGGCGCCGCCGGGCCCCGCCGCGAGGCCAGCACCACCTCGGCCGCCCCGTTGGCCAGCAGCCAACGGGCCACGTGCCGGCCCAGGGCACCCGTACCACCGGTCACCAGCACCGTCCCGGCGGGCCGCCAACCCGCGCCGGCCGGCGGCGCGGCCGGCACCAGCCGCCGGCCGAAGACGCCCTGCGGGCGGATCGCCACCTGGTCGTGGCCGGCGTCGGCGAGGACGGCGAGCAGCGCGTCGGCGGCGGTGCGGTCGGCGCGGGCGGGCAGGTCGATCAGGCCGCCCCAGCGGTCGGGCTGTTCGAGGGCGACGACCCGGCCCAGGCCCCAGGCCAGGGCGGACCAGGGGTCGGCGAGGGTCTCGCCGGCCCCGACGCGGACGGCGCCCCGGGTGAGGCACCAGAGCCGGCCGGGCAGGCCGGCGTCGGCGAGCGCCTGGGTGAGGGTGAGCAGCAGCGCGGCGCCGCCGGAGACGGCCGGGGCGTCCGGCAGCGCCCGGTCGGTCGCGGGGAGCACGCAGAGCACCCCCGTCCAGCCCTGGTCGCCGTGGCCGCGCAGCAGCCCGGTCAGCTCGGCGCGGGCGACGCCGGGGGCGACGGTGAGGGTGTCGACGTGGGCGCCGGCGCCGGTCAGCGTGCCGGCCACCCCGGCGTCGTCGGTGTCGGCGGTGACGACCAGCCAGCGGCCGGTCAGCGCCGGCACGGCGGCGGGGCGTACCGGCTCCCAGTCGACCCGGTACGTCCAGCCGTCCACCACGGCGTCGCGGTGCCGCGCCCGCCGCCACGACGACAGCACGGGTACGGCGGGGGCGAGGGCCTCGACCGCCGCGGGGTCGTCCTGCACGGCCAGGTGGGCGGCGACCCCGGTCAGGTCCCCGCGCTCCACGGCAGCCCAGAAGTCCCCCTCGGCACTGTCGCCCGGCGCGGCGGTCGCGGCGGTGCCGCCGACCTCCGGCCAGTAGCGCTGGTGCTGGAAGGCGTACGTGGGCAGATCCACCCGCCGGGCGCCGGTGTCGGCGAACCACGGCTGCCAGTCGACGGCCACCCCGTGCACGTGCAGCTCGCCCAGCCCGGCCAGCAGCCCCTGCGCCTCGGGCCGGTCCCCGCGCTGCGCCGGCACGGCGAGCACGCCGTCCCCGCCCGGCAGGACGTCGCCGACCATGGCGGTCAGTACGCTGCGCGGCCCGATCTCCAGGAACGTGTCCGCCCCGGCGGCACGCAACGCGGCGACCCCGTCGGCGAAGCGGACGGCCTCGCGGACGTGACGCACCCAGTAGTCGGCCGTACGGATCTCGTCGGCGTCGGCCAGCGCACCGGTCACGTTCGACACCACCGGCAGCGACGGCGCGGAGAACTCCAGCCGGTCGAGCACCGCGCGGAACCGGGCGAGCATCGGCTCCATCAGCGGGCTGTGGAACGCGTGGCTGACCGCCAGGCGGCGCGTACGCACGCCCCGCTCCCGCCAGACCCGCTCCACCTCGTCGAGCGCGTCGACGGCACCGGAGACCACCACCGCCGTCGGCCCGTTGACCGCCGCGATCCCCACGTCGGCCAGCCCGTCCAGCGTGACCAGCACGTCCGCCTCGGCAGCCGCGACGGCCAGCATCCCGCCGCCCGAGGGCAGCGCCTGCATCAGCCGGCCCCGCGCCGCCACCAGCGCACAGGCGTGCTCCAGCGACAGCACCCCGGCCACGTACGCGGCCGTGACCTCGCCGATCGAGTGGCCGGCGACCAGGTCGGGGGCGATGCCGAAGGACTCGACGAGGCGGAACAGCGCCACCTCGACGGCGAACAGGCCGGCCTGCGTGAACACCGTCCGGTCAAGCAGCTCGGCGTCGGCCGAGCCCTCGGCGGCGAAGAGCACCTCGCGCAGGGGGCGCGGCAGGGCCCGGTCCAGGTAACCGCACACCTCGTCGAGGGCGGCGGCGAAGACGGGGAACTCGGCGTACAGCTCGCGGCCCATGCCGGCGCGCTGCGCGCCCTGGCCGGAGAAGAGCACCGCGAGCTGGCCGCGCGGCGCCCCGGCGCCGATGACGACGGTGCCGGCCGGTTCCCCGGCGGCGAGGGCGCGCAGCGCCGCGAACAGGTCGTCGCGGCCGGTCGCCGACACCACGGCGCGGCGGTCCAGGATGGAGCGCGAGGCGACCGACGAGAAGGCCACGTCGAGCGGGCGGAGGGTCTCGTCGGCGGCGAACCGGGCGGCCCAGCGGCCGGCCTGCGCGGCGAGCGCGGCGTCGGAGCGGGCGGAGAGCAGCACGGGGGCCACCGTGCGGGCCACCGGCGCGGTCGGCTCCGCCTCGGCCTCGACCTCGGCCGGTGCCTGCTCGATGATGGTGTGCGCGTTGGTGCCGGAGACGCCGAACGACGACACCGCGGCCCGGCGCGGCCGGTCCACGGCGGGCCAGGGCGTCGCGGCGGTGGCGAGGGTGACCGCCCCGGCGGTCCAGTCGATGTGCGGGGACGGCTCGTCGACGTGCAGGGTGGGCGGCACGACGCCGTGCCGCATCGCCATCACCATCTTGATCACGCCGGCCACGCCGGCGGCGGCCTGGGTGTGCCCGATGTTCGACTTGACCGACCCGAGCAGCAGCGGCGCGGCATCGTCGCGGTCCTGCCCGTACGTGGCCAGCAGCGCCTGCGCCTCGATCGGGTCGCCGAGCCGGGTGCCCGTGCCGTGCGCCTCCACCACGTCGACCTGCTCGGGCGTGAGCCGGGCGTTGCCCAGGGCCTGACGGATGACGCGCACCTGGGAGGGGCCGTGCGGGGCGCTGAGCCCGTTGGACGCGCCGTCCTGGTTCACCGCGCTGCCCCGCACCACCGCGAGCACCGGGTACCCGTGCCGCTGCGCGTCGGAGAGCCGGGTGAGCAGCAGCATGCCGATGCCCTCGGACCACGAGGTGCCGTCCGCGCCGGCGGCGAACGCCTTGCACCGGCCGTCGGCGGCAAGGCCGCGTTGCCGGCTGAAGCCGACGAAGACCGCCGGGGTGGGCATCACCGTCACGCCGCCGGCCAGCGCCAGCTCGCAGTCGCCGTTGCGCAGGGCCTGCGCGGCCAGGTGGATGGCGACCAGCGAGGACGAGCAGGCGGTGTCGACGGTGACCGCCGGCCCCTCCAGCCCGAGGGTGTACGCGACGCGGCCGGAGATGACGCTGGTGGCGTTGCCGGTGAGCAGGTGCCCCTCGCCGTTCTCGGCCTGCGCCATCATGCCGTCGTAGCCGTGCGACGACGCCCCGACGAAGACGCCGGTGCGGCTGCCCCGTACCGCCGGCAGCGGCAGGCCGGCCCGCTCGAACGCCTCCCAGGAGGTCTCCAGCAGCAGCCGCTGCTGCGGGTCCATGGCGACGGCCTCGCGGGGCGAGATACCGAACAGGTCGGCGTCGAAGTCGGCGGCGGCGTAGACGAAGCCGCCCTCGCGCACGTAGCTGGTGCCCGGGTGGTCGGGGTCGGGGTGGAAGAGGTTCTCCAGGTCCCAGCCCCGGTCGGCGGGGAACGGCCCGATCCCGTCGCCGCCGTCGTGCACGAGCTGCCACAGCGCCTCGGGACTGTCGACCCCGCCCGGGTAGCGGCAGCTCATCGCGACGATGGCGATGGGCTCGGAGTCCCGGGCCTCCAGCTCGCGCAGCCGCCGCCGGGTACGCCGCAGCTCCGAGGTCGTACGCTTCAGGTACTCGACGTACTTCTCGTCCTCGTTGCTCACCGTGGACCTACCTCACTCGGCATGCCGATGTCGTTGCGGCTGGTCGTCACGACGTCTCCAGCTCGCGGTCGATCAGGTCGAAGATGTTCTCGGCGGTGGCCGACTCCAGGTCGTCGTCGTCGCCGTCCGCGTCCGCCTGCCGCTCGGTCAGCCGGTCCAGCAGGCCGTGCAGCCGGTCGGTGATCCGGCGGAACTCGTCGTCGGTCGGGTCGAGCCCGACGAGCGCCGCCTCCAGCCGGTCGAGTTCCCGGCCGGCCGTCGACGTCTCCCCCGCCGGGGTCACCGGGGCGAACTGCCCGGCCAGGTGGGTGGCGAGCGCCTCGGGCGTCGGGTTGTCGAAGACCAGCGTCGCCGGCAGCCGCAGCCCGGTGGCCGCGCCGAGCCGGTTGCGCAGCTCGACCGCGGTGAGCGAGTCGAAGCCGAGTTCCCGGAACGCGCGGGTCGGCTCGATGCCGGCCGGGTCGCCGTGGCCGAGGACGACCGCCACGTGCGACAGCACCAGGTCACGCAGGGCGCGTACCCGCTTGTCGTCGGGCAGGGCGCGCAGCGTCTCGGCGTACGCCTGCCCGTCGGCGGCCTCGCCGGCTGCGGCCCGGCGGCCGGCGGCGCGGACCAGGTTGGTCAGCAGCGGGTGCACGGGCGATCCGGGCGCCGCCACCCCGGTGACGATCTTGGCGGGCATCAGGGTCGCCCGCTCCGAGCGCCAGACCGCGTCGAACAGGGCGAGTCCCTCGTCGTCGGAGAGGGCGGCCATGCCGCCCCGGTCGAGGCGGCGGATGTCGGCCGAGTCGAGGTGGCCGGTCATGCCGCTGGCCTGGGCCCAGCGGCCCCACGCCAGCGCGACCGCCGGCAGGCCGAGGGCCCGGCGGTGCTCGGCGAGGGCGTCGAGGAACGCGTTGCCGGCGGCGTAGTTGCCCTGGCCGGGGCCGCCGAACACGCCTGCGGCGGCCGAGAAGAGCACGAACGCGCTCAGGTCGTGGCCGAGGGTCGCCCGGTGCAGGTTCCAGGCCACGTCGACCTTGGGCCGCAGCACCGCGGCGAGGCGGTCGGGGGTGAGCGACTCCACGGTGGCGTCGTCGAGGACGCCGGCGGCGTGCACGACCGCGCGCAGCGGGTGCCGCCGGTCCACCATGGAGAGCACGTCCGCCACGGCGTCCGGGTCGGCCAGGTCGGCGGCGACGATCGACACGTCCGCGCCCAGGGCCTTGAGGTCGGCGAGCAGGTCGTCGGCGCCCTCGGCGTCCGGGCCGCGCCGGCTGACCAGGAGCAACTGCCGGGCGCCGTGCGCGGTGACCAGGTGCCGGCAGAGCAGCGCGCCGAGGGTGCCGGTCGCCCCCGAGACCAGGACCGTGCCGTCGAGGCGGGGCGCCTGCGGGACGCTCAGGGCGAGCTTGCCGACATGCCGGGCCTGGCTGAGGAAGCGGAACGCCTCGGGGGCGCGCCGGACGTCCCACGTGCGCCGGGGCAGGGGCCGCAGCGCCCCGCCGGCGAAGAGGGCCATCAGTTCGCCCAGCATCGCGCCGATCTTCTCCGGGCCAGCCTCGATGAGGTCGAAGACCTGGTAGCTGACGCCGGGGTGGTCGGCGGCGACCCGCCGCGGGTCCCGCTTGTCGGTCTTGCCCATCTCGACGAACCGACCGCCGTCGGCGAGCAGCCGCAGCGACGCGTCGACGTACTCGCCGCTGAGCGCGTTGAGCACCACGTCGACGCCCCGTCCGCCGGTGCGGTGGGCGAACTCCTCGGCGAAGTCGAGGCTGCGGGAGGAGGCGAGGTGCGCGTCGTCGAAGCCGGTGGCGCGCAGCGCCGGCCACTTGCCGGGGCTGGCCGTGCCGTAGACCTCCGCGCCGAGGTGGCGGGCGATCTGCACGGCCGCCATGCCGACACCGCCGGCCGCCGCGTGGACGAGCACGGACTCCCCGGCGCGCAGCCGGGCCAGCTCCACCAGGCCGTACCAGGCGGTCAGGAAGACCACGGGCACGGCGGCGGCGTCGGTGTACGACCAGCCGTCGGGGATGCGGGTGAGCAGCCTGCGGTCGGTGACCGCCGCCGAGGAGAACGAGCCGGAGAAGATGCCCATCACCCGGTCGCCGGGGGCGAGGTCGGTGACCCCCGGCCCGACGCCGAGCACCACGCCGGCGCCCTCGTTGCCCAGCACCTCCTGGTCGGGGACCATGCCGAGGGCCAGCACCACGTCGCGGAAGTTCAGCCCGGAGGCGCGCATCCCGACCAGGACGTGGCCCGCCGGCAGCTCCCCGGAAACCTCGGGGGCGGGCAGCAGGGCCAGGTTCTCCAGCGTGCCCTTCTCGGTGACGTCGAGGCGCCACGGCACCTCGTCGGCGGGCAGCGGCAGCACCCCGGCGTCGCGGGCCCGGGCCAGCCGGGGCACCAGCGGCACGCCGTCGCGCAGCGCGAGCTGCGGCTCGCCGGAGGCGACGGCCGCCGGGACGGCCGCCAGGGAGGCGGCGTCGTCGTCGGTGTCGAGCAGCGTGAACCGGCCGGGGTGCTCGGACTGCGCGGAGCGGACCAGCCCCCACAGGCTCGCCCGGGCCAGGTCGCGGGGGGCCTCGCCCGGGGCGGCGCCGACCGCGCCCCGGGTGTGCAGCACCAGCCGGGACCGCTCCAGCCGGGGCTCGCCCAACCACTGCTGCACCAGCGCGAGCGCGTCGCGGGCCGCGTCGTGCGCGGCCGCGCCGGCCCGCTGCGGGTCCGACTCCGCGCCGGCGCGCAGGTCCAGCACCACATCGGGTACGTCCCCGGACTCCCCGACCTCGGCGACCAGCGCCGCCAGGTCGGCGTGGGTCCGCACCGGGTGCCCGACGGCGGTGAGCGCCCCGGCGAGGCCGAGGGTGTCGTCGCCGAGCAGCGCCCAGCGGACCGACTCCCCCGCCGCCCCGTCGGTGCTCGGCAGCGGCGTCCAGTCCAGGTGGAACACCGAGGTGCGGCGCAGGGCGGCGGCCTCGTCGGCCCGGCCCGCGGCGACCGGACGGAACGTCAGCGACTCCACGGTCGCGACGGCCTGGCCCGCGGTGTCGGCGAGGGTGACCGCGACGGTGTCCGGGCCGAGCGGGCGCAGCCGCGCCCGCAGCCGGGTGGCGCCGTGGGCGTGCAGGGCGACCGAGCGGAAGGCGAACGGCATCCAGCCCGCGCCGGAGGTGTCCGCCGGGTCGCCGAGCAGGGCGGTGACCCCGCTGGCCTGGAGGGCCGCGTCGAACAGGGCCGGGTGCAGCCCGAAGCGGGACGCGTCGGCGGTCGCCTCCTCGGGGAGGGCCACCTCGGCGTAGACCTCGCCGTCGCCGCGCCACACCCGGCGCAGGCCCCGGAAGGCGGGGCCGTAGCCGAGGCCGCCCTCGGCCATCTGCGCGTACCAGGCGTCCAGGTCGGCGTCGACCTCGACGGCGTCGGCCGGCGGCCACTGACCCGATACGGCGGCCGGGGCGGGCAGGTGCGCCAGCAGCAGGCCCTCGGCGTGCCGGGTCCACTCCGCGTCGGCGTTCTCCTCGGGGCGGGAGTGCACGGTGACGCTCCGCTCGCCGGTGCCGCCGGGCGGGCCCACGCGTACCTGCACCTGCACCGCGCCGGCCGGCGGGAGCACCAGCGGGTTGATCAGCGTCAGGTCGCCGACCTGGCCGGCGTCGACCTCGTCGCCGGCCCGGACCACCATGTCGACCACGCCGGTGCCCGGGACGATCACCGCCCCGCCGACGGCGTGGTCGGCCAGCCACGGGTGGGTACGCACGGACAGCCGCCCGGTCAGCACCACCGTCCCGTCGTCGGCGACGGGTACGGCCGCGCTGAGCAGCGGGTGGTCGGTGTCCTGGAGGCCGGCGGAGCCGACGTCGCGTACGCGGTGCGCGGGCGCGTCCAGCCAGAAGCGTCCCCGTTCGAAGGCGTACGTGGGCAGCGCCACGGTGCCGGTCTCGGCGAGGACGGCCGTCAGGTCGACGGGCAGGCCGATCGCGTGGGCGGTGGCCAGGTTGGTCAGCAGCCGCGTCGCGTCGTCGTCGCCCCTGCGCAGGCTACCCAGCGTGTGCCCGCTCGCCCCGGCGTCGTCGAGGATCGCCGTCACCGGCATCGTCAACACCGGATGCGGGGAGATCTCCACGAACGTGGTGTGCCCGGCGGCGACAGCGACGCGCACGGCCGCGTCGAACTGCACCGTCTGCCGCAGGTTCTCGTACCAGTAGTCCGCCGTCATCGAGGCGGGATCGACCCAGTCACCGGTCAACGTCGAGACGAGCCGGGTGTGACCGGCCTGGGGGGTGACGTCGGCCAGGTCAGCGCGCAACTGCTCCGCGACGTCCTGCACGGCCGCCGAGTGCGACGCGTAGTCCACCGGGATCAACCGCGCCCGCACCCCGTCGGCCTGACACGCCTCCACCAGATCCGCGACCGGCTGCGGCGGACCCGACACCACCACCGTGGACGGCCCGTTCACCGCCGCGACACCCACGCCGGGGAACTCCCCGAGCCGCTCACTGACCGCCTCGGCGGAGAGGTCGACCGACGCCATCGTCCCGGTGCCCCGCAGCACCGTCAGCGCCCGCGACCGCAACGCCACCGCCTTCGCCGCGTCCTCCAGGCTCAGGATCCCGGCCACGCAGGCCGCGCCGATCTCACCCTGCGAGTGACCAACCACCGCAGCCGGGGCAACCCCGGCGTGCTGCCACACCGCCGCCAGGGCCATACCCACGGCCCACAGCACCGGCTGCACGACCTCCACCCGCGCCAACCACGACTCGTCATCACCCGTGAGCACCGACACCAGGTCCACGTCCAGATACGGGGCCAGAGCCCGCTGGCACTCCGCCAGACGCGCGTCGAACACCGGCGTACGACCCACCAGGCCGGCCGCCATCCGCGCCGACTGCGCACCCTGACCCGGGAACACGAACACCGGGCCCGCGCCATGCGACGAAGCCGCCGTCGCGACGACGTTGCCGGCCGGCGACCCGGACGCCAGCGCGTCCAGCCCCGCCAGCAGCTCCTCCGCGCTCGAACCGATCACGGCGGCGCGGTGGTCGAACGTCGACCGGGTGGCGGCGAGAGACCAGCCCACCGCCGCTGGGGCGAGATCGCCGTGCTCACGCACGTACCGCGCGAGCCGGGCCGCCTGGCCGGTCAGGGCGCGCTTCGAGCGCGCCGACACCGGCCACACCACAACGTCGGCGGCCACGAGTCCCGGACCGTGCTCGGCCGGAGCAGCGACCTCGGACGGCTCGTCGGCCTGCTCGATGATCACGTGGGCGTTCGTGCCGGACATGCCGAACGACGACACCGCCGCCCGACGTGGCCGCTGCACCTCGGACCACGGCCGCGACTGCGTCGCCAACTCCACCGCGCCGGCGCTCCAGTCGATGTGCGGGGACGGCTCGTCCACGTGCAGCGTCGCCGGCACGACTCCGTGCCGCATCGCCAGCACCATCTTGATCACACCGGCGACGCCCGAGGCGGCCTGGGTGTGCCCGATGTTGGACTTGATCGAGCCGAGCAGCAGCGGCTCGTCGGCCTTGCGGCCCTGGCCGTAGGTCGCCAGCAGGGCCTGTGCCTCGATCGGGTCACCAAGGGTGGTGCCGGTGCCGTGCGCCTCGACCACGTCCACGTCGGCCGTGGAGAGCCGCGCCGACGCGAGGGCCTGCCGGATCACCCGCTGCTGCGAGGGGCCGTTCGGCGCCGTCAGCCCGTTGGAGGCGCCGTCCTGGTTGACGGCGCTCCCCCGCACGATCGCGAGGACCTCGTGGCCGTTGCGCCGCGCGTCCGACAGCCGCTCGACGAGCAGCACGCCGACGCCCTCGCCCCAGCCCGTGCCGTCCGCAGCGGCCGCGAACGCCTTGCACCGGCCGTCGGCCGCCAGGCCCCGCTGCCGGGAGAACTCGAAGAAGGTGCCGGGGGTGGCCATGACCGTGACGCCGCCGGCGAGGGCCAGGTCGCACTCGCCGCGCCGCAGCGACTGCACCGCCAGGTGCAACGCCACCAACGACGACGAACACGCCGTGTCCACCGACACCGCCGGCCCCTCCAACCCCAACGCGTACGCCACCCGACCCGACACCACACTGGCGGCGTTCCCGGTGGCCCCGAACCCTTCGGCCTGCTCCCCCGCAGCCATCAGCAGGGCCCCATAGTCCTGACCATTCGTGCCCACGAACACCCCTGTTCGCGAACCCCGAAGGACCCCAGGCTCAACCCCTGCCCGCTCGACCGCCTCCCACGAAACCTCCAGCAGCAACCGCTGCTGCGGATCCATCGCCGCCGCCTCGCGGGGCGAGATCCCGAAGAAACCGGGGTCGAACTCGCCCGCGCCGTGCAGGAAGCCGCCCTTGTCGGCGTAGGTGGTGCCGGGGTTGGCCGGGTCGGGGTCGTAGAGCCGGTCAAGGTCCCAGCCCCGGTCGGTCGGGAAGTCGCCGATCGCGTCGACGCCGTCGGCGACGAGGCGCCACAGCTGCTCGGGGTCGTCGACGCCGCCGGGGTAGCGGCAGGCCATGGCGACGATGGCCACCGGCTCGTCGTCGTCCACGGCGGCCGGGGTGGCGTCGGGGGTTGGCCCGGCCTCGGTGCCGAAGAGCCCGGCGAGCAGGAAGCGGGCCAGCACGACCGGGGTGGGGTGGTCGAAGACCAGGGTGGTGGGCAGCGCCTGCCCGGTGGCGGCGGCGAGCCGGTTGCGCAGCTCCACGGCGGTCAGCGAGTCGAAGCCGAGGTCACGGAACGCGGTGGTCGCCGGGACGGCGGCGGTCCCGCCGTCGTGGCCGAGCACGTCGGCGGCGAGTTCCCGGACCAGGTCGGCGACGGTCTCCTCCCGCCGGGCCGTGGTCAGCGCGGCGAGGCGCCGGCGCAGGGTCGCCGCCGGGCCCTCGTCGCCGTCGTCGACCGTGGCGCCGCCGTCGAGGGCGGCCCGCGCCTCCGGTACGCCCTCCAGCAGGGGCCGGCGGCGGGCGGAGGCGTACGCGGGGGCGAACCGGGCCCAGTCCACGTCGGCCACCGTCACGGTGACGTCGTCGTGGTCGAGGGCCTGCTGCAAAGCGCCCATGGCCACGGCCGGGTCCATGGCGGGCAGGCCCCGGCGGCGCAGGTTCCGTTCGGCGTCGGCCGCGTGCATGCCGCCGTCGGCCCAGGGCCCCCAGGCGATGGCGGTGCCGGCGCGGCCGTCGGCGCGGCGCCGCTGCACCAGCGCGTCGAGGTAGGCGTTGCCGGCCGCGTACCCGGCCTGCCCGCCGCTGCCCCAGGTGGCGGCGATGGACGAGTAGACGACGAAGGCGTCCAACTCCCGGTCGGCGAGCAGGTCGGCGAGGTGGGTGGCCCCGGCGGTCTTGCCGACGGTGACCTCGGCCAGCTCGGCCGGGGTGACCTCCGCCAGCGGGGTGGCCTGGGCGATGCCGGCGGTGTGCACGACGGTACGCACCGGCGGTCCGGCGGACTCGACCCGGTCGAGCAGGTCGGCGAGGGCGGCCCGGTCGGCGATGTCGCAGGCGGCGACGGTGACCCGGGTGCCGAGGCCGGTCAGCTCGGCCTCCAGCTCGGCGGCGCCGGGGGCGCCGGGTCCGCGCCGGCTGACCAGCACGACGTGTTCGGCTCCGGCGGCGGCGAGCCAGCGGGCGGCGCGGGCGCCGAGGCCGCCGGTGCCGCCGGTGATCAGGGCGGTGCCGGTGGGCGTGAACCGGCGCGCCGGCGGGCGGTCGCCGAGGGCGGCGCGCACCAGGCGGCGGGCGAAGACGCCGGGGCCGCGTACCGCGAGCTGGTCCTCGCCGGTCGATCCGGTGAGGATCGCGGCGAGCCGGGTGGCGGCCCGGTCGTCGGGCTCCGGCGGCAGGTCGACCAGGCCGCCCCAGCGGTGCGGCGCCTCGACGCCGACGACCCGGCCGAGGCCCCAGATCGCGGCCTGCGCGGGGTCGGCGAGCCGGTCGTACGAGGCGGCGGCGACGGCGCCCCGGGTGACCAGCCACAGCGGCGCGGCCAGCCCGGCGTCGCCGAGCGCCTGCACGAGCGTGAGGGTGGCGGTCAGGCCGGGCAGGCCGGTGCCGTCGGCGGCGGGCGGTTCCCCGGCGAGCAGGGAGACGACGCCGGCGGGGTCGGTGCCGGCGAGCGCCGCCGCGAGGCCGGCCCGGTCGGCGTCCGGCTCGACGGTCAGCGGCTGTACGTCGGCTCCGGCGCCGGTCAGCGCGGCCCGGACGGTCCGCGCCGCCGGGTCGTCGGCGCCGCCTTCGGGCAGCGCCAGCAGCCAGGTGCCGGTCAGCCGGGCGGGGGCGGGTTCGCCGGTCACCTGCCATTCGGCCCGGTACCGCCAGCCGTCGAGGACCGAGTGCTCCTGCCGCTGCCGCCGCCAGTCGGCGAGGACGGGCAGCAGGGTACGCAGCGACTCGGCGGCGGTGGGGTCGGTGACGGCGAGGGTGTCGCGCAGCGCGTCGAGGTCGGCGCGTTCGACGGCCGCCCAGAACCGCCGGTCGAGCGCGCCGGCTCCGTCCGTGGCGGCCTCGTCGGCGGGCGCCTCGGCCGGCACCCAGTACTGCTGCCGCTCGAACGGGTAGGTGGGCAGGCCGACGAGCCGGCCGGGCCGGGCGGCGAGGACGTCCGTCCAGCGCGGCGGCGTGCCGGCGACGTGGAGCTGGGCGAGGGCGGCGAGCAGGGCGCGGCGGTCCGGGCGGTCCCGGCGCAGCACCGGCACCACCACGGCGGGGGCGGCGTCGGCCGCCTCGGCCCCGGCGAGGGTCTCCTGGATGCTGGCGGTGAGCACGGCGTCGGGGCCGACCTCCACGAACGTGCCGACGCCGTTGGCCCGCAGGGTGCGTACGCCGTCGGCGAAGCGGACCGCCTCCCGGACGTGGCGCACCCAGTAGCCGGGGTCGGTGAGCTGCGCCGGGTCGGCCAGCTCGCCGGTCAGGTTGGACACCACCGGCAGGGTGGGGGCGCGCAGGTCGAGGCGGGCGGCGACGGCGGCGAACTCGGCGAGCATCGGCTCCATGAGCGGGCTGTGGAAGGCGTGGCTGACCCGCAGCCGCCGCACCTTGACACCCCGGCCGGTCCAGAGTTCGGCCAGGTCGTCGATGGCCGCGCCGTCGCCGGAGACGACGACGGCGGCCGGGCCGTTGACGGCGGCGACGGCGACCCGGTCGGTCACGTCGGCGATCGACTCGGCGACCCGGGCCTCGTCGGCGGCGACGGCGAGCATCGCGCCGCCGGCGGGCAGGGCCTGCATGAGCCGCCCCCGGGCGGCGACGAGGGCGCACGCGTCGTCGAGGCTGAGCACGCCGGCCACGTGGGCGGCGGTCAGCTCACCGACGGAGTGCCCGGCGACCAGGTCGGGGGCCAGCCCCCAGGAGCCGAGCAGCCGGTGCAGCGCCACCTCGACGGCGAACAGCGCGGCCTGGGTGTAGACGGTCTGGTCGAGCAGCGCGGCCTCGTCGGTGCCGGGCTCGGCGTGCAGCAGCGGCTTCAGCGGCCGGGGCAGCCGGTGGTCGAGGTGGGCGCACACCTCGTCGAGCGCCTCGGCGAAGACCGGGTACGTCTCGTACAGCTCCCGGCCCGCGCCGGCGCGCTGGGCGCCCTGGCCGGAGAAGAGGAACGCGATCCCGCCACGCTCGGCGGCGGCACCGGTGACCAGGCCGGGGGCGGGCCGGTCGTCGGCGAGGGCGCCCAGGGCGGCGAGCAGCCCGTCGGTGTCGTCGGCGAGCACGACCGCCCGGTGTTCCAGGGGCGAGCGGGAGACCACCGAGGTCCAGGCCACGTCGGCGGGGCGCAGGGCCGCGTCGTCGGCGACGTACCGGGACCAGCGCTCGGCCTGGTGACGCAGCGCGGCGCGGGTACGCCCGGTGAGCAGCACCGGCGCGGGCGCGGGCGCCGCCGGCCGGTCGGCCTCGGCGCGGGCCGGCTCGGGCTGTTCGAGGATGAGGTGGGTGTTGGTGCCGCTCATCCCGAACGAGGACACGGCGGCGCGGCGCGGCCGGTCCACGGCGGGCCACGGCGTGGCCTCGGTGACCAGGGTGACCGCTCCGGCGGCCCAGTCCACGTGGGGGGTGGGCTCGTCGACGTGCAGGGTGGCCGGCACGACGCCGTGCCGCATCGCCTCCACCATCTTGATCACCCCGGCGATACCGGCGGCGGCCTGCGTGTGGCCGATGTTGGACTTGATCGAGCCGAGCAGCAGCGGCGCGGCGTCGCCGCGCTCCCGGCCGTACGTGGCGAGCAGGGCCTGGGCCTCGATCGGGTCGCCGAGGGTGGTGCCGGTGCCGTGCGCCTCCACCACGTCGACCAGGTCGGGGGTGAGCTTCGCGCTGGCCAGGGCCTGCCGGATGACCCGCTGCTGGGAGGGGCCGTTGGGGGCGGTGAGCCCGTTGGACGCGCCGTCGGAGTTGACCGCGGAGCTGCGGATGATCCCGAGCACGGGGTGGCCGTTGCGGCGGGCGTCGCTGAGCCGTTCCAGCAGCAGCATGCCGACGCCCTCGGACCAGCCGGTGCCGTCGGCGGACGCCGCGAACGACTTGCACCGGCCGTCGGCGGCGAGGCCGCGCTGCCGGGAGAACTCGACGAACGGGCCGGGGGTGGCCAGCACGGTCGCCCCGCCGGCCAGGGCGAGGCCGCACTCCCGTTGGCGCAGCGCCTGGCAGGCGAGGTGGATGGCGACCGACGCCGACGAGCAGGCGGTGTCCACGGTGACCGACGGGCCTTCCAGCCCGAACGTGTACGCCAGCCGGCCGGAGACCACGCTGGCGGCGGTGCCGGTCAGCACGTACCCCTCGACGCCGGGTGCCCGGTGCAGCACGGCGGCGTAGTCCTGCCCGGAGGTGCCGACGAAGACGCCGGAGCGGCTGCCGCGCAGCGACAGCGGGGCGATGCCGGCCCGCTCGAACAGCTCCCAGGTGACCTCCAGCAGCAGCCGCTGCTGGGGGTCCATGGCGACCGCCTCGCGCGGCGAGATGCCGAACAGCGCGGCGTCGAAGCGCCCCGCGTCGTGCAGGAACCCGCCGGAGGTGGTGTACGAGGTGCCGGCGTTGTCCGGGTCGGCGTGGTAGAGCCGCTCCAGGTCCCAGCCCCGGTCGGTGGGGAAGTCGCCGATGGCGTCCCCGCCGGACGAGACGAACTCCCACAGCTCCTCAGGCGAGCTGATGCCGCCCGGGTAGCGGCAGCTCATCGCCACGATCGCCACCGGCTCGGACTCCTCGGCGGTGACCTCGCGCAGCCGTTGGCGGGTCTGCTGAAGCTCGGCGACGACCCGCGTCAGGTATTCGCGCAGCCGCTCTTCGTCCGCCATGACATCTCGCTTTCTCGTGACACCACAGGTCCCCGGACGGCTCAGGAGAGCCCGAGGTCCTGGTCGATGAGGTCGAACAGCTCCTGGTTGCTGGCCACCCGCAGCCGGTCGGCCACCTCGGCGGTCTCCTCCCGACGTTCCTCGGCGGTGCCGAGCCGTTCGAGCAGGCTGTGCAGCCGCATCGTGATCCGCACCCGGCCGATGTCGTCCGGGTCGCGCAGCGCGAGGGCGCTCTCCAACTGGTCCAGCTCCGCCAGCGTCGGCAGCGCCTCCACCGACGCCTCGCTGAGCAGTTCGGCCCGCAGGTGCTCGGCCAGCGCCTGCGGGGTCGGGTAGTCGAACACCACCGAACTGGGCAGGCTCAGCCCGGTCGAGCGGGCCAGCCGCCCCCGCAGCTCCACGGCGGTGAGCGAGTCGAAGCCGAGGTCCCGGAAGGGCCGACCGGCCTCCACGGCGTACGGGCTGTCGTGGCCGATGACCTCGCCGGCGGCGGTGCGGATGAGGTCCACCAGCAGCCGCGCCTGCTCGGCCTGCGACAGCTCACCGAGCCGCTTGCGCAGTTCGCCGGCGACCTGGTCGCCGTCCTCGGCGTCGGCGCGCGCCGCCGCGGCCTGGGCGGCAACCTCGGCGATCTCACTGATCAGCGGCCGGGGCCGGGCGGAGGCGAAGACCGGCGCGAAGCGGTCCCAGTCGATGTCGGCGACCGTGAGGGCGATGTCGTCGCCGTCGAGGCCGGCGCGCAGGGCGGCCATCGCCGGTTCCCGGTCGAGCAGCGACACCCCGCGCCGGCTCATGGCCGCCGCGTGCGCGTCGGTCACCATGCCGCCGCCGGCCCACGGTCCCCAGTTGACCGAGAGGTGCCGGGGGCTCCCGGCCGGCCGGGACTGCGCCCAGGCGTCCAGGAAGGCGTTGCCGGCGGCGTACGCGCCGTGGTCGCCGACGCCCCAGACGGCGGCGATGGAGGAGAAGTGCACGACCAGGTCGAGCGGCTCCGGGTCGAGGAACTCGTCCAGGTGCCGGGCGCCGGCGACCTTGCCGGAGACGACGTCGGCGAGTTCCGCCTCGGTCACCGCGGCGACCGGGTTGAGCCGGCCCACCCCGGCGGCGTGCACCACGGCGTGCACGGTCTCGCCGTCGGCGCGCAGGGAGCGCACCAGGTCCGCGACCGCGTCCCGGTCGGCCAGGTCGCACGCCAGCACCCGCGCCTCGGCGCCGAGGGCGGCCAGTTCCGCCACCGCCTCGTCGGCCCCGGGGGCCGCCGCGCCGCGCCGGCTGACCAGCAGCAGCCGGCGCGCGCCGTGCCGGGCGAGCCAGCCGGCGGCGTACCGGCCGACGGCGCCGGTGCCGCCGGTGACCAGGACGGTGTCCGGCGGCTGCCAGCCGGCCGGCGCCTCGGTGCGGGGCGCGCGGGCGAGTCGACGCAGGTACGTCCCGGAGTCGCGTACCGCGAGCTGGTCCTCGTCGCCGGCGGCGGTGAGCGCCGCCAGGACGTGCTCGGCGGTGGCGGTGTCCAGCGTGGCGGGCAGGTCCAGCAGGCCACCCCAGTGCCGGGGGTGTTCCAGCGCGGTCACCAGGCCGAGGCCCCACGTGGTGGCCTGGGCGGGGCGGGCGACGGGGTCGTCGACGCCGGTGGCGACGGCCTGCCGGGTGAGCAGCCACAGCGGCACCGGGGGCAGCGCGTCCGTGACGGCCTGCACGAGGGCGAGGTTCGCGGTCAGGCCCAGGGGCACGGCGGGGCGCTCGGGGTGCGGTCGCTCGTCGAGGGCGAGCAGCGACACGATCCGGGTGGGAGCGGCGCCGGCGAGCTGCCCGGCGAGCGCCGTCCGGTCGGTCGTGGCCGGGTCGACGGCGAGCTGCCGCACGGTGCCGCCCCGGGCGGTGACGAGCTCGGCGAGCCGGTCGACGACCGGCTGATCGGTGCCGCTGTGGACCAGGGTCCACGTGCCGTCGGCGGCACCTGCGGCGAGCGCCTGCGGACGCCAGGTGATCCGGTAGCGCCAGCCGCCGGCGAGGGTGTCCTCCTGCTGCTGGCGCCGCCACCGGTCCAGGTCCGGCAGCAGTTCCCGCAGCGGCCGGTCCGCGTCGAGGCCGAGCCGGCCGGCGAACGCGTCGCCGTCGCCCGACGCCACGGCCCGCCAGAACGCCGAGTCGACGTCGTCGTGGGTGCCGGTCGGGGTGCCCGTCGGCGCCGCGTCGAGGGTCGGCCAGAACCGCTGGTGGGCGAACGCGTACGTGGGCAGGTCGACGGGGCCGGCGCCGGGCAGCAGCGCCGGGAAGCGTACGGGCACGCCGTGGCAGTGCAGCCGGGCCACCGCGCCGAGCAGGGTGGCCACCTCGTCCTGGCCGGGTCGCTGCACGCCGGTCACGACGACCGGGGCGTCCGCCGGCAGCGCGTCGGCGGTCAGGGCGGTCAGCACGGTGTCCGGCCCGATCTCCAGGAACCGGGTCACCCCGTTGGCGTGCAGGTGGGTGACGGTGTCGGCGAAGCGGACCGCCTCCCGGACGTGGCGCACCCAGTAGTCGGGGGTGCAGAGCTGCTCGGCGTCCACGACCGTGCCGGTCAGGTTCGACACCAGCGGCACCGTCGGCGGGGCGTACGACAGGGTCGCCGCCACGGCCGCGAACTCGGCGAGCATCGGCTCCATCAGCGGGCTGTGGAAGGCGTGGCTGACCCGCAGCCGCTTGGTGCGTACCCCGAGGTCGGCGAAGTGGGCGGCCAGCCCGGTCAGCGCGTCCCCGGCGCCGGCGACGACGACGGCGGCCGGCCCGTTCACGGCGGCGACGGCGACCTGTCCCGCCGTGCCGTCCAGGGCCCGCAGCACGTCGACCTCGGGCGCGGCGACGGCGAGCATCCCGCCACCGGCGGGCAGGGCCTGCATCAGCCGGCCCCGGTTGCCGACGAGCGCGCAGGCGTCGGCCAGGTCGAGCACCCCGGCGACGTGGGCCGCGCTGATCTCCCCGACGGAGTGCCCGGCCACGAAGTCGGGCCGGATCCCCCAGTGTTCGAGGAGCCGGAACAGCGCCACCTCGACGGCGAAGAGCCCGGTCTGGGTGAAGGCCGTCTGGTCGAGCAGGTCGGCCTCCGCGGTGCCGGGCTCGGCGAACAGCACCGGACGCAGCGGTCGCGGCAGGTACGCGTCCAGGTGCTGGCACGCCTCGTCGAGGGTCGCCGCGAAGACGGGGAACGTCTCGTACAGGCGACGGCCCGTCCCGGCGTGCTGGGCGCCCTGGCCGGAGAAGAGCGCCGCCAGCGCGCCGCCGGGCTCGGCGACGCCCCGGGCGAGGCCGGGGTGGTCCTGGCCGGCGGCGAGAGCCCGCAGGCCGGCGAGGGCGGCGTCGGCGTCCGCGGCGAGCAGCACCGCGCGGTGCCGCAGCGGGGACCGTCCGGTGGCCAGTGCCCGGGCCACGTCGGCGGCGGGCGTCGCGCTGCCCGGCAGCCAGTCGGCCAGCCGTGCCGCCTGGGCCCGCAGGCTGTCGGCGGTGTCGGCCGAGACGACCCAGGGCAGCACCGGCGGCCCGTCGGCCGGCCGGGGCGTGCCGGCGTCGGCCGGCGGCGCGGCGGGCGCCTGTTCGAGGATGACGTGCACGTTGGTGCCGCTGACCCCGAACGACGACACGCCGGCCCGGCGCGGCCGGTCGACGTCCGGCCACGGCTGCGCCTCGGTCAGCAGCGCGACGGCGCCCGCCGACCAGTCCACGTGCGGCGACGGCTCGTCCACGTGCAGGGTGGGCGGCAGCAGGTCGTGCTGGAGCGCCAGCACCATCTTGATCACACCGGAGACGCCGGCGGCGGCCTGGGTGTGGCCGATGTTCGACTTGACGGAGCCGAGCCAGAGCGGCCGGTCGGCGGGCCGGTCGCGCCCGTAGGTGGCCAGCAGCGCCTGTGCCTCGATCGGGTCGCCGAGCCGGGTGCCGGTGCCGTGCCCGTCGACGGCGTCCACGTCGGCGGCGGTCAGCCGCGCGTTGGCCAGCGCCTGGCTGATCACCCGCTCCTGGGCCGGCCCGTTGGGTGCGGTCAGGCCGTTGCTGGCGCCGTCCTGGTTCATCGCCGAGCCGCGGACGACGGCCAGGATCCGCCGACCGTCACGCTGGGCGTCGGAGAGCCGCTGCAACATCACCAGGCCGACGCCCTCGCCCCAGCCGGTGCCGTCGGCGGCCCCGGCGAACGACTTGCACCGGCCGTCGAGGGCCAGCCCCCGCTGCCGGGCGAACTCGAGGAACGGGCCGGGGGTGGCCATCACCGTCACGCCACCGGCGACCGCGACGTCGCACTCGCCCTGCCGCAGGGACTGGCAGGCCAGGTGCAGCGCCACCAGCGACGACGAGCAGGCGGTGTCGACGCTGACGGCGGGGCCCTGCAACCCGAAGTGGTACGCCAGCCGACCGCTGATGACGGCGGCGACGTTGCCGGTGGCCTGGTAGCCCTCGGTCTCGACCCGGGCGGCCATCAGCAGCGTCGCGTAGTCCTGGCCGTTGGTGCCGACGAAGACGCCGGTGTTGGTCTCCCGCATGTCGGCCGGCGCGGTGCCGGCCCGCTCGAACAGCTCCCAGGCGCTCTCCAGCAGCACCCGCTGCTGCGGGTCCATCACCATCGCCTCGCGCGGGGAGATGCCGAACAGGGCGGCGTCGAAGCCGGCGGCATCGGTGAGGAAGCCGCCCTCCCGCACGTATGAGGTGCCGGGCCGGTCGGGATCGGGGTCGTAGATCGCCGCCAGGTCCCAGCCCCGGTCGGTCGGGAACTCCGCGATCCCGTCGCGCCCCTCGGCGACCAGTCGCCACAGGTCCTCGGGGCCGGCGACGCCGCCGGGGTAGCGGCAGCTCATCGAGACGATGGCGATCGGCTCGTCCAGCGCGGTGGCGGCCCGCGTGGGCGCGGTCGCCGGGGTGTCGTCGCCGGTGATCCTGGTCGCCAGGTGCTCGGCGAGGGCGTCGGGCGTCGGGCGGTCGAACACCAGGGTCGCCGGCAGGTTCAGCCCCACCGCCTCGGCGAGGCGGTTGCGCATCTCGACGGCGCTGAGCGAGTCGAAGCCGATCTCCCGGAAGGACCGGTCCGCCGCGAGCGCCTGCGGCGAGGCCAGCCGCAGCACCGCCGCCGCGTGGACGCGTACGAGGTCGAGCAGGACCCGGCGGCGTTCCGGCGCGGCGAGGCCGGCCAGCCGGCCGCGCAGGGGCGAGGCCGCGTCGGGCGTGTCGCCGTCGCGCCGACCGCCGGCGAGCAGCCGCGCCACCTCGGGGACGTCGGCGATCAGCGGCCGGGGGCGGGCCAGCGTGTAGGTCTGCAGGAACCGGTCCCAGGCGATGTCCGCCACGGTGAGTGTGGTGTCGCCGTCGTCGAGCGCCCCGGCCAGGACGGAGACCGCGAGGTCGGGGCGCATGGCCCGTACGCCGGAGCGGAACATCTGGTCGGCGGCGCCCTCGGCGTCGACCATGCCGCCGCCGTCCCAGGCGCCCCAGGCGATGGCGGTGGCGGCCCGGCCGCGCCGTCGCCGGTCCTCGGCGAGCGCGTCGAGGAAGGCGTTGGCGGCGGCGTAGCCGCCCTGGTGCCCGCCGCCCCAGACGCCCGCGCCGGAGGAGAAGAGCACGAACGCCGACAGCTCGTCGCCGCACACCTCGTCGAGGTTCACCGCGCCGGCCACCTTGGCCCGCAGGGCGTCGGCGAGCTCGGTGACGTCGGTGGTTGCGACCGGTGCGGCGTGGGCGACGCCGGCGGTGTGGAACACGGCCCCGATGCGGGTGCCCTGCCCGGCCAGCCGCTCGACGAGGGCCCGCACGGCGGCGGGGTCGGCGACGTCGCAGGCGGCCACGGTGACGGTGGCGCCGGCGGCGCGCAGTTCGTCCGCCAGCTCGTCGGCTCCGGGCGTGGCGGGGCCCTGGCGGCCGGTCAGCACCAGCTCGCCGACGCCCTCGCGGGCCAGCCAGCGCGCGACCTGGGCCCCGATCGACCCGAGGCCGCCGGTGACCAGGACGGCGCCGCTCGCGGGACGCCAGTCCCCGGTCGCCGTGCGCTCGGCGCGGGCCCGGACCAGTCGCCGGGCGAACACCCCGGAGGGGCGCAGCGCCAGCTGGTCCTCCGCCTCGACGCCGGCCAGCACCGCCACGAGCCGGGCCCGGTCCCGGGGGTCCAGCTCGGTGGGCAGGTCCAGCAGGCCGCCCCAGCGGTCCGGGTGTTCGAGGGCGACCACCCGGCCGAGGCCCCAGAGCATCGCCTGCCGGGGGCGGTCGAGGGGATCGGCCCGGCCGGTGGAGACCGCGCCGGCGGTGGCGCACCACAGCGGCGCGGTGATCCCGGCGTCGCCGAGGGCCTGGACCAGGGCGTACGTGCCGGCGAGGCCCGCCGGCACGACCGGGTGGGTCGGGTGCGGCGCGTCGTCCAGGCCGAGCAGGGAGAGCACGCCGGCGACGGCTCCGCCGGTACGCGCGAGCCGGTCGGCCAGCGCCCGCCGGTCCGTCTCCGGCGCGTCGATCCGGACGACCTCGGCCCCGCCCTCGCCCAGTGCCCGGGCGGCGCCGTCGACCAGGGGGTGGTCGGCGTCGGCCGCCGGCACCACCAGCAGCCAGGTGCCGGAGAGGGTGGCCTCCGGCGCGACGGTCAGCGGCTTCCAGGTCACCCGGTACCGCCACGAGTCCACGGTGGACTCGTCCCGGCGGCGCCGGCGCCACGAGGAGAGCAGGGGCAGCGCGGGGTCGAGGGACCGGGCCGTGGTCTCGTCGATCCGCATCGCGGCGGCGAGCGCCTGCGGGTCGGCGCGTTCCACGGCCTCCCAGAAGTGCCGGTCCGCCTCGTCGGAGCCGGCGAGGGCGGGGGCGGTCGCCACCGGCGCCTGCGGCCAGTAGCGCTGGCGCTGGAAGGCGTACGTGGGCAGCTCCACCGGCGGGCCGGTGCGGGTGCCCAGGATCGCGGTCCAGTCCACAGGCACGCCGTGCACGTGCAGCCCGGCGAGGACTGCCAGCACGCGGTGCCAGCCGCCGGCTGCGGTGTCGTCGGCGGCCACCACGACGGCGTCGTCGGCGACGCTCTGCGCGGTCTCGCGGATGCCGGCGGCGAGCACGGGCCCGGGGGCAACCTCGAGGAGGACCCGGTGGCCCTCGTCGAGCAGGGCGCGTACGACCGGGTCGGCGTCGACGTCGTCGGCCAGTTCCCGGTACCACCGGGCGGAATCGAGGCCGTCGGTGTCGACCGTGCCGCCGGTCGCCGCCGAGTACAGCGGCACCTCGGCCGCCCGGAGGGTGATCCCTGCCGGCGCGTCCGGGCCGGCCTCGGCCCCGCCGCCGAGGGCGATCGTCCTCGCCGCGTCGTCCAGCGACAGCGCCCCGGCCACGCAGGCGGCCGCGACCTCGCCGTGGGCGTGTCCGAGCACGGCGGCGGGTCGTACGCCGAGCGAGCGCCACCAGCGGGCCAGCGAGACCGCCACGGCCCACCGGACGGCCGGCGCCACCCCGGGGTCGGCCGGGGTCGGGGCGCCGTCCGCGCCGTGCAGCACTGCGGTGAGTGACCAGTCCACGTGGGGGGCGAGGGCCGCCTCGCAGGCGGTGATCGCGGCGGCGAACTCCGGTGCCCGGTCGAGCAGCTCGGCGGTCGCGGCGGGCCACGGGTCGCCGTGGCCGGGGAAGACGAGGACCGGGTCGGCGCCGCGCGCCGCGATGCCGGTGACGGTGGCGGCGGTGGCCTCGCCGAGGTGGAACGACTCCAGGGCCCGCGTCAGGTCGACGGTGTCGCGGCCGAGGATGACGGCGCGGTGGGCGAACGCGGCCCGGGTGGTGACCAGGGCGTGCGCGACGTCGGCCGGCGCCAGCTCCGGGCGTGCCGCCAGGTGCGCGCCCAGCCGGGCCGCCTGGTCGCGCAGCGCCGGGGTGTCCACGGCGGAGAGCAGCAGGGGTACGACGCCGGCGCGCGGCCGGTCGGCGGACGGCGCGTCGACCGCCTCGGCGGGCGACTGCTCGATGATCACGTGGGCGTTGGTGCCGGAGATGCCGAACGACGACACCGCCGCCCGACGCGGCCGGTCCACGACCGGCCAGGGGGTGGGCTCGGTCGCGAGGGCGACCGCCCCGGCGGTCCAGTCGACGTGCGGGGAAGGCTCGTCCACGTGCAGGGTCGGCGGCACGAGACCGTGCCGCATCGCCAGCACCATCTTGATCACACCGGCGACACCGGCGGCGGCCTGCGTGTGCCCGATGTTCGACTTCACCGACCCCAACAGCAGCGGCCGGTCGACGGGACGCTCCTGCCCGTACGTCGCCAACAACGCCTGCGCCTCGATCGGGTCACCGAGGGTGGTGCCCGTGCCGTGCGCCTCCACGGCGTCCACGTCGGCCGGGGTCAGGCGGGCGTTGGCGAGGGCCTGGCGGATCACCCGCTGCTGCGACGGACCGTTCGGGGCGGTCAGACCGTTCGACGCGCCGTCCTGGTTCACCGCCGTACCGCGCACGACCGCGTAGATGCGCCGGCCTTCGCGCTGGGCGTCGGAGAGGCGCTGCACGAGCAGCACCCCGACGCCCTCGGACCAGCCCGTGCCGTCGGCCGACGCCGCGAACGACTTGCACCGGCCGTCGGCAGACAGACCCCGCTGCCGCGAGAACTCGATGAACGTCCCCGGCGTCGCCATCACCGTCACACCACCGGCCAACGCCAGATCACACTCACCACTGCGCAACGCCTGCGCGGCGAGGTGCAGCGCCACGAGGCTGGACGAGCACGCCGTGTCGACGGTGACCGCCGGGCCCTCGAGGCCGAACGTGTAGGCGACCCGGCCGGACAGGACGCTGCCGGAGTTGCCGGTGCCGACGTAGCCCTCGACCTCGTCGGCCAGCTCCATCAGCTGGGAGGCGTAGTCGTGGTACATGACCCCGGCGAAGACACCGGTCCGGCTGCCCCGCAGCCGCTGCGGGTCCAGCCCGGCGGACTCGAACGACTCCCACGACGCCTCCAGCAGCAACCGCTGCTGCGGATCCATCGCCAAGGCCTCACGCGGCGAGATCCCGAAGAAGCCCGGGTCGAACTCCGCCGCACCGTACAGGAAACCACCGTGGCGCGTGTACGACGTGCCGGGGTGGTCGGGGTCGGGGTCGAACAGGCTCTCCAGGTCCCAGCCGCGGTCGGTGGGGAACTCCCCGATCCCCTCCCCGCCGGCGGCCAGCAGCGCCCACAGCTGGTCGGGCGTCTCGACGCCGCCGGGGTAGCGGCAGGCCATGCCGACGATGGCGAGCGGTTCGTCGACCCGGGTCGTGGTCCGCGCGCCCGGCGCGGCGGGACCGCCGGCGGCGCCGGCCAGTTCGGCGTGCACGTGGGCGGCGAGCGCCTGGGGCGTCGGGTAGTCGAAGACCAGCGTCGAGGGCAGCCGCAGGCCGGTGGCCGCGTTCACGCGGTTGCGCAGGTCGACGGCGGTCAGCGAGTCGAAGCCCAACTCGCGGAACGCCCGGTCGGCCGGCACGGCTTCCGCGCCGCCGTGCCCGAGCACCTGCGCGACGAGGCCGCGTACGAGCACGTCGAGCTGGGCGCGCGCCTCGTCGGCGCTCAGGCCGCCGATGCGGGTCGCCCAGGTGGTGCCCTGTCCCGCCTGGCGGCGGGTCGTGGTCGTGCCGACCAGGTTGCGGAGCATCGGCGGCACCAGGCCGGCGCCGGCGGCGGCCCGGAGGGCGACCAGGTCGATCACGGCGGGCACCAGGGCCGGCCGGTCGGCGGCCAGGGCGGCGTCGAACAGCCGCAGCCCGGTCTCGGCGCTCATCGCGGTGACGCCGCCCCGGGTCGATCGCGCCCGGTCCGCGTCGTCGAGGGAGGCGGCCATGCCGTCCGTGTCCCACATGCCCCAGGCGAGGCTGACGGCCGGCAGACCCGACTGCCGCCGGTACGCCGCCAGGGCGTCCAGGAACGCGTTACCCGCCGCGTACGCCGACTGACCCGGCGAACCCAACACACCCGCCACCGACGAGAACACCACGAACAAGTCCAGATCCAGGCCCGCCGTCGCCTCGTGCAACAACCAACCCGCCGACACCTTCGGCGCCAACACCCCCGCCAGACGCTCCGCCGTCAGCCCCTCCACGACACCGTCGTCGAGCACGCCGGCCGTGTGCACCACACCCGCCAGACGACCCGAGGCGGAAACCTCGGCCACCAGCGCGCCGACCTGATCCCGGTCGGTCACGTCGCACGCGACCACCCGCACCGACGCACCCGACGCCGACAGCCGCGCCGACAGCTCACCCGCACCGGTGGCTTCCGGACCACGTCGCGACACCAGCACCAGCGACCGCACGCCGTGCACCGACACCAGGTGCTCCGCCACCAACGCACCCAGCGCGCCCGTACCACCGGTCACCAGCACCGCACCGTCACCCACGACCGGCGCCTTCACCGACGACGGGGCCACCGCACGCACCAGACGCGGCACGAACACCCCACCGGAGCGCACCGCCACCTGACCGCCGAACGACACCGGCTCGTCGGCCACCGTGGTCAGCACACCCAGCAGCCCGGCGTCCACGTCGCCGTCGACATCCGCCAGGACGATGCGACCCGGGTGCTCCGACTGCGCCGAGCGCAGCAGACCCCACACCGCCGCGCCCGCCAGGTCGGCCACCCGGTCGTCGGCACCGACCGAGACCGCGCCCCGGGTCACCACCACGAGCCGCGAATCCGCCAGCGCGTCCGCCGCCAGCCAGGACTGGACGACTGCCAGCACGTGCGACGTCGCGGCGCGTACCGCCTCGGGGTCGTTGTCGTGGCCGGCGTCCGGCGCGCCTGCGTGGTCGGGACGTTGCGCGCCGCCCGCCGGCACCAGCAGCAGGCGCGGCGCCACGCCCGACGACCCGGCGGCCGCCTCGACGTCGACGTACGCCGGCAGGTCCACGCCGACCGGCGAGCCCACCAGCCCCCACCCGGAGACGTCCCCGGCCGGGCTGACCTCCTGGGCCTGCCAGGCGACCTCGAACAACGACCGGGCCGCCTCGCCGGGGGACGACGACACCCCGGTCAGCTCCCGCAGCGCCAGGGAGTCGACCGACACCACGGCCGCACCCGACTCGTCGCACGCGACCAGCCGCACCGCCGAACCCACGCGCGTCAACCGCACCCGCAACACCCGCGCGCCCGAGGCGTGCACCTGCACACCCTCGAACGCGAACGGCACGCGCGGCCCGCCCGAACCCTCCGAGCCCGGCAGCAGCCCGATCGGGTGCAGGGCCGCGTCCAGCAACGCCGGGTGCACCCCGAAGCCCGCCGCGTCGCCCGCCACCTCGTCCGGCAACGCGACCTCGGCGTACACCTCGTCGCCACCGGCGGTCCACACCCGGCGCAGCCCCCGGAACACCGGCCCGTACGACAGGCCGCGCTCGGCCAACGCCGGATACCAGCCCGCCACGTCCACCTCGGACGCGCCGGCCGGCGGCCACTCCCCCACGCCCGGCTCGTCGGCCGACGCCGGCTCCAGCACACCCTCCGCGTGCCGGACCCACTCCGGGTCGACGGCCTCCTCCGGCTGCGAGTGCACGGTCACCGACCGGCCGCCCGCCTCGTCGGCCGCGCCGACGCGCACCTGCACCCGAACCGCACCCGCCGACGGCAGCACCAGCGGCGCGGCCACGGTCAACTCCCGCACCCGCGACGCACCCACCTCGTCGCCCGCCCGCACCGCCAACTCCACCAGGGCGGCGCCCGGCACGATGACCGCGCCGGAGACGGAGTGGTCGGCGAGCCACGCGTGCGTCGACGTGGACAGGCGGCCGGTCAGCACCACCATGTCCTCGCCGGCCACGGAGACGGCAGCGCCGAGCAGCGGGTGCCCGGCCGCCCCGAGGCCCGCCCCGGAGACGTCCGTCCACCGGCCCGCCGGTTCCAGCCAGTACCGCTGGTGCTGGAAGGCGTACGTCGGCAGGTCCAGGTGCCGGCCGCCGGCCCGGCCGAGCAGGTCCGCCCAGCCGACGGTCACGCCGTGCACGTGCAGCGACGCGAGGGCCTCCAGGAGGGCCTGCGGCTCGGGCCGGTCGTGGCGCGACGCCGGCACCAGCAGGGGCGCCGGTTCGTCGTCCGCGCGCTCGGCGAGGCAGTTCTGCGCCATGGCGGTCAGGACGCCGTTCGGCCCCACCTCCAGGTAGGTGTCGACCTCCTCGGCGCGCAGGCAGTCGACGGCGTCGGCGAAGCGCACGGTGCCGCGTACGTGGCGCACCCAGTAGCCCGGGTCGCAGAGCTGGTCGGCGTCGGCGACGCGACCGGTCAGGTTCGACACGACCGGGATCGTCGGCGGCCGGAACGCCAACCCCTCGGCGACGGCCGCGAACTCGGCCAGCATCGGGTCCATCCGGGCGCTGTGGAAGGCGTGGCTGACCCGCAGCCGGCGGGTCTGCGCGCCCCGCTCCGACCACAGCCGCTGCACCTCGTCGAGGGCCTCGACGTCGCCCGCGACCACCACGGCGGCGGGGCCGTTCACGGCGGCCACGTCCAGCCGGCCGGGCAGCCCGGCGAGGGACGCGGCGACGGCGGCCTCGTCGGCGGCCACGGCGAGCATGCCGCCGCCGGCCGGCAGGGCCTGCATGAGCCGGCCGCGCGCGGCGACCAGCGCGCACGCGTCGGCCAGGGAGAGCACCCCCGCCACGTGCGCCGCCGCGATCTCGCCGATGGAGTGCCCGGCCACCAGGTCCGGCACCACCCCGAACGACTCGACCAGGCGGAACAGGGCCACCTCGACGGCGAACAGCCCCGCCTGGGTGAACACCGTCTGGTCCAGCAGCTCCGCCTCGGGCGTACCCGCCCCGGCGAACAGCACCTCCCGCAACGCGCGCGGCAGCAACGGGTCCAGGTGTCCGCACGCCTCGTCGAGGGCGGCGGCGAAGACCGGGAAGGCCGCGTACAGCTCGCGACCCATGCCGGCGCGCTGCGCGCCCTGGCCGGAGAAGAGGAAGGCCACCCGGCCGCGCGGGGCCGACGCCGCGGTGGTGACGGTGCCGGTGGGCTCGCCGGCGGCGAGGGCCCGCAGCCCGGCGAGCAGGTCGTCCGCGTCGCCGGCCAGGACGACCGCGCGGTGTTCGAGCCCCGCGCGGTTGACCGAGGAGACCGCGACGTCCACCGGACGCAGGGAGTCGACGCGGGCGAGGTGGTCGGCCCAGCGCCCGGCCTGCCCGGCGAGCGCCTCGGGCGTACGGGCGGAGAGGAACACCGGGGCGAGCGGGAGCGTGACCGGCGCGTCGGCGACGGGCGGGGCCTCGTCGGTGGACGGGGCGTCGTCGGCGGGCGCCTCCTCCAGGATGACGTGTGCGTTCGTACCGCTGATGCCGAAGGACGACACGGCGGCCCGGCGCGGCCGGTCGGTGGCCGACCATGCCCGCGCCTCGGTCAGCAGCGAGACCTGCCCGGCGGACCAGTCGATGTGCGGGGACGGCTCGTCGACGTGCAGGGTGGCGGGCATGGTGCGGTGCCGGATCGCCTCGATCATCTTGATCAGACCGGCGGCGCCGGCGGCGGCCTGCGTGTGGCCCAGGTTCGACTTGACCGAGCCCAGCCAGAGCGGCCCGCCGTCGCCCCGGTCCTGCCCGTACGTCGCCAGCAGCGCCTGCGCCTCGATCGGGTCGCCGAGGGTGGTGCCGGTGCCGTGCGCCTCGACCACGTCGACGTCGGCCGGCGAGAGCCGGGCGTTCGCGAGGGCCTGCCGGATGACCCGCTCCTGCGACGGGCCGTTCGGGGCGGTGAGCCCGCTGCTGGCGCCGTCCTGGTTGACGGCGCTGCCCCGGACCACGGCGAGGATCCGCCGGCCGTCGCGGCGGGCGTCGGAGAGCCGCTGCAACAGCAGCACCCCGACGCCCTCGGACCAGCCGGTGCCGTCGGCGGCGGCGGCGAACGACTTGCACCGGCCGTCCGAGGCCAGGCCCCGCTGGCGGGAGAAGTCGGCGAAGGTGCCGGGGGTGGACATGACCGTGACGCCGCCGGCGAGCGCGAAGTCGCAGTCCCGCTGGCGCAGCGCCTGCGTGGCCAGGTGCACGGCGACCAGGGACGACGAGCACGCCGTGTCCACCGTGACGGCCGGGCCCTCCAGCCCGAAGGTGTACGCCACCCGCCCCGACACGACGCTGCCGGAGTTGCCGGTGCCGATGTAGCCCTCGACGCCGTCGGGCAGGTCCAGCACCCGCGACGCGTAGTCGTGGTACATCACCCCGGCGAACACGCCGGTCCGGCTGCCGCGCAGCCGCTGCGGGTCGATGCCGGCGTGTTCGAACGCCTCCCAGGACGTCTCCAGCAGCAGTCGCTGGTGCGGGTCCATCGCCAGCGCCTCGCGGGGGCTGATGCCGAAGAAGCCCGGGTCGAACTGCGGCGCGTCGTAGAGGAAGCCGCCCTGGCTGCTGGTCGACGTGCCCGGGTTGTCCGGGTCGACGTGGAAGAGCCGCTCCAGGTCCCAGCCCCGGTCGGTCGGGAAGTCGCCCACGCCGTCGCCGCCCCGGTCGACGAGGTCCCACAGCTCGGCCGGGCTGGACACGCCGCCCGGGAACCGGCACGCCATGCCGATGACGGCCATCGGCTCGCGGTCCTTGGCCTCCACCTCGCGTACCCGCCGGCGCGCGTCGCGCAGGTCGGCAGTGGCACGCCGGAGGTAGTCGAGGAACTCTGCCTCAGTGGGCATCGGGCCACTCCGTATCGGGGTTCGAGGTGTGCGACATGCCGGATCAGGCCGAGCCGAACTCTTCGTCCAGCAGGCTGAAGATCTCTTCGGCGGAGGCCGACTCGAGGCTGGCGCCCTCGTCGGCGGCGGCCTCCGCACCGGACTCGGTGTAGGTCCACAGGGAGAGCAGTTCGCGCAGCCGGGCGCCGACGGCGGCCCGGTCGGTGTCACCGGTGGCCACCGCGCGCATGGCGTGCTCCAGCTTGTTTAGCTCGCCGAGCACCGTCAGCGCGGACGTGCTCCGCTCCGCCAGCAGCGCGCCCCGCAGGTACTCGACCAGCGCGGCCGTGGTCGGCCGGTCGTAGATCAGCGTGGACGGCAGCCGCAGGCCGGTGGCCGCGTTGAGCCGGTTGCGGAACTCGACGGCGGTCAGCGAGTCGAAGCCCAGCTCGACGAAGCCGCGCTCGGCGTCGATCGAGCGGATCGACGCGTAGCCGAGGACGGCGGCGGCGTGGGTGCGGACCAGGTCGGAGAGCACCTGGTCGCGGTCGGCCTCCGCCGTGGCGGCGAGGGTCTCCCGCAGCGCCTCGGCGGGGTCGCGCTCGGCGGCCCGGGCCGCGCCGGTCGTCGCCGGGCGGACCAGCGACCGCAGCACCGGCGGCACCGCCGCCGGCCCGTGCCGGCCGATCAGCGCGAGGTCCAGGTTGACCGGTACGACCACCGGCTCGGCGAAGCGCAGAGCCTCGCTGAACAGGTCCATGCCCTCCTCGGCGCCGAGCGGGACGAAGCCGCCCCGGTTCATCCGGGCCTCGTCGACGTGCCCGGTCTGCCCGTCGCCGGTGTCGTTGACCCACGGCCCCCAGGCCAGCGAGAGCGCCGGGAGTCCCCGGTCGTGCCGGTGCTGGGCGAGGGCGTCGAGGAAGCAGTTCGCCGCCGCGTGGTTGGCCTGTCCGGGGCCACCGAAGAGGCCGGCGGCCGAGGAGAAGAGCACGAACGCGGCCAGGTCCAGCTTCTCCGTCAGCTCGTGCAGGTGCCAGGCCGCGTCGACCTTGGGGCGCAGCACGGTGTCGAAGCGGTCCGGGGTGAGCGCGGGCAGGACGCCGTCGTCGAGCACCCCGGCCGCGTGTACCACGCCGGTCAGCGGCAGGTCGGCGGGGAGCTGGTCGACCAGCAGGGCGAGCGCGTCGCGGTCGGTGACGTCGCAGGCGACCACCCGGGCGGTGGCGCCCAGCTCGGCCAGCTCGTCGACCAGCGCGGCGACGCCCGGGGCGTCCGCCCCGCTGCGGCTGACCAGCAGCAGGTGCCGTACGTCGTGCCGGGTCACCAGCCGCCGCGCCACGAGCCGCCCGAGCAGGCCGGTCGCCCCGGTCACCAGGACGGTGCCGGCGGCCAGGTCGGGGCCGGGCGCCTCGGCCGGGGGCGGCCCGAGCCGGGTCAGCCGGGGCACCCGGAGCTGGCCGGCGCGTACGGCGAGCTGGGGTTCGCCGGTGGCCAGGGCCGCCGGCAGCAGCGCGGCGGCCGAAGCGTCGTCGTCGACGTCGAGGAGCACGATCCGGTCGGGGTTCTCCGACTGGGCGGAGCGCAGCAGGCCCCAGGCGGTGGCGGCCGGTACGTCGGCGATCCGCTCGTCCGGGTCGACCCGGACCGCGCCGCGGGTGACCACCACCAGCCGGGCGGCGGTGAGGGCCTCCTCGGCGAGCCACTGCTGGGCCAGCGCGAGCGTGCGGTGGGCGACGCGGTGGGCCTGGGCGGCCGGGTGCGGCTCGTCGGCGGCCGGTCCGGCGCAGGTCACCACCACCGCGTCGGGCACGGCAGCGCCCGCGCGGACGTCGGCGACCAGCGCGGAGAGGTCCGGATGCCGGTCGGTGCCGGGCCAGTCGTCGCCGAGGACGACGAGCCGGGGGGTGCCGTCGGCGCGGCCGGCGGCGGGGGCGACCCAGTCGAGGCGGTGCAGGGACCGGCTGGCCGAGCGGCGGGCGGCGCTGAGCTGCTCGCCGGAGATGGGCCGCAGGACCAGGCCGTCGACGGAGGCGACCGGGGTGGCGCCGGTGTCGGTGATGGTCAGGGCCACGGACCCGGCGTCGGTGGCGCGCAGCCGGATCCGCAGCTCGCGGGCGCGGGTGGGCCGGATGGTGACGCCCGACCAGGTGAACGGCAGGCCCGGGCGGATGTCGGGGCCGCCGGCGGTGGCCGGCGCGCCGCCGTCCGCGGTGGCGCCGGTGGCGCCGGTGGCGCCGGCCGTGGCGCTGGCGCCGATGGCGTGCAGCGCCGCGTCCATCAGGGCCGGGTGCACCGAGAAGGCCGTGGTGTCGGTGGACGCGTCGGCGTCGAGGGCGACCTCGGCGAGGATGTCCGGGCCCGAGCGCCACGCGGCGCGCAGCGCGCGGAAGGCGGGGCCGTAGTGGTAGCCCTGGGCGGCGAGCCGGGCGTAGAGCCCGTCGAGGGCGATCGGCTCGGCGTCGGCGGGCGGCCACACGGCGGCCGGAGCGGGGTCCGGGTCGACGGTGTCGGCGAGCTGGCCGGAGGCGTGCCGCTGCCAGGCCCGGGCGCCGTCGGGTCCGGTGTCGTCGTCGCGCCGGGTGTGGATGGCGACGGGCCGGTGCCCGGTCTCGTCCGGCGGGCCGACGCGGACCCGCAGGTCGATGCCACCCTCGGTGGGGATCGCCAGCGGCGCCTCCAGGTTCAGCTCGGCGACCGTCGCCGCGCCGGCCTGCCGGCCGGTCCAGGACGCCAGCTCCACCAGGGCCGTCCCGGGCAGCAGCACCGTGCCCAGCACGGCGTGGTCGGCGAGCCACGGGTGGGTGGTGAGGGTGATCCGGCCGGTGAACAGCAGGCCCTCGTCGCCGGGCAGGTCGGCCACCGCGCTGAGCAGCGGGTGGTCGACCACGTCGAGGCCGACGGCGGGCAGGACGGAACGGTGTGCGCCGGTGCGCTCCAGCCAGTAGCGGTGCCGGTCGAAGGCGTACGTGGGCAGGTCGACCGGCTCGGCCTCGGGCAGCAGCCGGCGGTGCTCCACCGCCAGGCCGAGGGTGTACGCGGTGGCGAGGCCGGTCAGCAGCCGGGTGGCGGCGTCGTCCGGCCCGTCGAGGGTGTCCAGGACGTGGCCGGTGGTGCCGGTCGCGTCGAGCACGGCGGCGACCCGGGCGGCCAGCGCCGGTGTCGGCGAGACCTCCACGAAGGTCACGTGTCCGGCCGCGACGGCGGCGCGCAGGGCGGCGTCGAGCCGCTCCGTTCCCGCGTCCCCGTCGGCGGCCGACGGAGCACCGGTCCCGAGCGCGGCCCAGTGGTCCGGACCGAGGCCGGCCGGGTCGGTCCAGTCCCCGGTGACGGTGGAGGCCAGCCGAGCGGTGCCGGGCTGCGGCGCGATCCCCGCCAGGGCGGCGCGGAGGCCCTCGGGGTCCAGGTCGCCGGCGGCGGCCCGGGCCCGCAGCGCCACCGTGCGGGCGGCGTCGGGCAGGGACAGCAGGCCCGCGACGCAGGCGGCCACGACCTCGCCGTCGCCGTCGCCGACGACCGCGGCCGGGGCGAGCCCGGCGTGCCGCCAGACGGCGGCGAGCGCCACGCCGACGGCGAACAGGACGGGCCGGGCCAGCTCCGGCCGCTCGGCCCAGGAGGGGTCGGAGCCGGTGAGCAGGGCGGCCGGGTCGACGTCCACCCAGGGGGCGAGGGCCTGCCGGCACTCGGCGAGGGCGTCGTCGAAGACCGGGCAGCGGCCCACCAGGTCGGCCGCCGCGCCCGCCGGGGCGGCGGCCGGGAAGACGAACACCGGGCCCGCGCCGTGGTTGGCGACGGTGCCGGTCACCACGTTGCCGGCCGGCGTGCCGGCCGCGAGGGCGTCCAGGCCGGCCAGCAGCTCGCCGGGGGTGGCGCCGAGCACCACGGCACGCCGGTCGAACGCCGAGCGCGTCGCGGCGAGGGACCAGCCGACCGCCGCCGGGGCGAGGCCGGGGTGCGCGCGTAGGTGCCGGGCCAGCCGGGACGCCTGCGCGGCCAGGGCGGAGGCCGAGCGGGCCGAGACCGGCCAGACCACCGCGTCGGCGCCCAGCAGCCCGGCGGCCGGGGCGGGGGTCGGCTCGGCGTCGCCGGCGGCGTCGGTGTCGACGGGCTGCTCGACGACCACGTGGGCGTTGGTGCCGGAGATGCCGAACGAGGAGACCGCCGCCCGGCGGGGCCGGTCGACCGCCGGCCAGGGCCGGGACCGGGTCACCAGCTCCACGTCGCCGGCCGACCAGTCGATGTGCGGCGACGGGGTGTCCGCGTGCAGCGACGCCGGGACGGTGCCCTCCCGCATCGCCAGCACCATCTTGATCACGCCGGCCACGCCGGCGGCGGCCTGCGCGTGGCCCATGTTCGACTTGACCGAGCCCAGCAGCAGCGGGCCGGCGTCGCCCCGGTCCTGCCCGTACGTCGCCAGCAGCGCCTGCGCCTCGATCGGGTCGCCGAGGACGGTGCCGGTGCCGTGCGCCTCGACGACGTCCACGTCGGTGACCGTCAGCCGGGCGCTGGCGAGGGCCTGCCGGATCACCCGCTGCTGGGAGGGGCCGTTGGGGGCGGTCAGGCCGTTCGACGCGCCGTCGGAGTTGACGGCGGAGCCCCGTACCACGGCGAGGATGCGGCGGCCCTGCCGCCGGGCGTCGGAGAGCCGCTGCACGAGCAGCATGCCGACGCCCTCGGACCAGCCGGTGCCGTCCGCCGTGGCGGCGAAGGACTTGCACCGCCCGTCGGAGGCCAGGCCGCCCTGGCGGGAGAACTCCTGGAACGCCGTCGGGGTGGCCATCACCGCCACGCCGCCGGCCAGCGCCAGGTCGCACTCGCCGCGCCGCAGCGCCGCCCCGGCGAGGTGCAGCGCCACCAGGGACGAGGAGCAGGCGGTGTCGACGGTGACGGCGGGTCCCTCCAGCCCGAGGGCGTACGCGACCCGACCGGAGATCACGCTGTGCGCGGCGCCGGTCATCAGGTAGCCCTCGACGCCCTCAGGGACCTCGGTCAGGCCGGTGCCGTAGCCGGAGGTGGAGGCGCCCACGAAGACGCCGGTACGGGTGCCGCGCAGCGTCGCCGGGTCCACCCCGGCCCGTTCCAGCGCCTCCCAGGACGTCTCGAGGGTGAGCCGCTGCTGCGGGTCCATGGCGAGGGCCTCGCGGGGCGAGATCTCGAAGAACGCGGGGTCGAAGTCCGCCACGTCGTAGAGGAAGCCGCCCGCCGGCGGGTGCGTCCCCTCCGCCGGTTCGGGGATCTCCCAGCCCCGGTCGGTGGGGAACGGCGAGATGGCGTCCACGCCGTCGGCGACCAGCCGCCAGAACGTCTCCGGCCCGTCGACGCCGCCGGGGTAGCGGCAGGCCATGCCGACGATCGCGACGGGCTCGTCGGCGTCGACGACGACGGCCTGCGGGGCGTCGGCGGGGGCGGCGCCGGAGACCAGCTCGCGCAGGTGCGCGGCCAGTTCGGCGGGGGTGGGGTAGTCGAAGACCAGCGTGGTGGGCAGCCGCAGGCCGGTGGCCGTGTTCAGCCGTCCCCGGAAGTCCACGGCGGTCAGCGAGTCGAAGCCGAGGTCCTTGAACGGGCGGCCGCGCAGCTCGTCGGGGGTGGCGTGGCCCAGCACCGCGGCGGTCTGCTCGTTGACCAGCCGCAGCAGCTCTCGCTCCTGCTCCGCCGCGGGCAGTGTCGCGAGGTGGCGCAGCGGCGCGGCGACCCCGCCCGTGGGCGTGGCGGCGGCCTCCTCCTGCGCGACGAGCGCCCGCACCTGCGGCAGGCCGCCCAGGAAGGGGCTGGGCCGGGCCACGGTGAACGCGGGGTGGAACCGGCTCCAGTCGACGTCGGCGACGGTCACGCAGGGCGTCGGGCGACGCAGCGCCCGGTCGAGGGCGACGAGGGCCTTCTCCGGGTCGACGGGCGGCAGGCCCATCCGGTTGAGCTGCTCGGTGGCCACGTTCTCGGCGGCCATGCCGTGCGCGCCGCCCCAGGCCGTCCAGGAGACGGCGGTGGCCGGCAGGCCCCGGTCGCGCCGGTTGACGGCCAGGGCGTCCAGCAGGGAGTTGCCGGCGCCGTAGGCGCACTGCCCGGCGCTGCCCCACACGCCGGAGATGGAGGAGAACATGACGAACGCGCCCAGCTCGCGGTCGGCGAGGCACGCGTCGAGGTGCAGGGCGCCGAGCACCTTGCCCGCGACGACGTGCGAGAACTCGTCGAGGGTGGTGTCGGTCAGCGGGGTGAGCTGGTCGGTGCCGGCGGCGTGCACGACTGCGGTCAGGTCGGGCAGCGACCCGACCAGCTCCGCCACGGACCGCCGGTCGGTGACGTCGCAGGTGGCGGCGGTGACCCGCCCGTCGGCGCCGTACGCATCGAGCAGGTCCGCCACGGCCGGGGCGGCGGCGCCCCGGCGGCTGGCCAGGACCACCCGCCCGACGCCGCGGTCGAGCAGCCAGCGGGTGACGTGGCCGCCGAGGGCGCCGGTGCCGCCGGTGACCAGGACGGTGCCGGAGCACCAGTCGCCGGCGGACGGCTCGTCCGCCGCCGGCGGGGCCGGGGTGAGCCGTCGGGCCCAGGTGCCGCCGGGTCGTACGGCCACCTGGTCCTCGCCGCCGTGGCCGGCCAGCACGGCGGCGAGCCGTCGGGTGGTGGCGTCGTCGACGGTGGCCGGCAGGTCGACCAGGCCGCCCCAGCGGTGCGGTTGCTCGACGGCCGCGGCGCGGCCGAGGCCCCAGACCTCGGTCTGCAACGGGTGCGCGACCCGGTCGCCCGGGGCCGCCGCCACGGCGCCGCTGGTGACGCACCACAGCGGCGCCACCAGGTCGAGGTCGGTCATGGCCTGGACCAGGGCGAGGGTGCCGGCGGCGGCGAGGGTCACGCCGGGGTGTTCGGGCAGCAACCGGTCCTGGCCGGCGACCACGGCGAGCACGCCGTCGACGGGCCGGCCGTCGACCAGGTCCCGTAGCCGGGCGGCGAGGGCCGCGCGGTCCAGGTCCGCCGCGCCGACGCGCAGCACCGGCGACTCGGCGTCGCCGAAGAGCCCGGTCAGGCCGTCGGCCCACGCCGGCGCGTCGTCGGCGGGCAGCACGACCAGCCAGCGGCCCGCCGGGGCGTCGGCCTCCTCGACCGGCACGGGCTGCCAGGTCACCTGGTACGACCAGCCGTCCACGAGGGAGCGTTCCCGCCGGGACCGGCGCCACGAGGTGAGCACGGGCAGGGCCGGCAGCAGCGCCTGGACCTGCTCGTCGTCGTCGCCCAGCTCGCCGCGCAGGGTGTCGGCGTCCGCCTGTTCCAGGGCGGTCCAGAACTCGTCGTCGCCGTCCGCCGCCACGGTGTCGGGGGCGGGCGGCGGCTCGGGCCAGAAGCGCTGCCGGCGGAAGGCGTACCCGGGCAGCGGCACCCGCGCGGCTTCGGCGCCCGCGTACAGCCGCGCCCAGCCGACCTCGACCCCGCCGACGTGCAGCTCGGCGAGGGCGGTGAGCGCGGACGCGGGCTCGGGGCGGTCGCGGCGCAGCAGCGCCACGGCGGCGGTGTCGTCGTCCGCGCCGGCGGCGGTGAGGACGTCGCGGGCCAGCGCGGTGAGCACCCCGCTGGGGCCGACCTCCAGGAACGTACGCACGCCGAGGGCGCGCAGCTGGTCGACGCCGTCGGCGAACCGGACGGCCTCCCGCACGTGCCGCACCCAGTAGTCGGCGGTGCGGATCTCGTCGGGGTCGGCGAGCGCGCCGGTCAGGTTCGACACGATCGGCAGCGCCGGCGGGTGCAGCTCCAGCCGGCGCACCACGGCGGCGAACTCGGCGAGCATGGGTTCCATCAGCGGACTGTGGAAGGCGTGGCTGACGCGCAGCGGCCTGGTCCGTACGCCCTGGTCGGCCCAGCGGCGCTCCAGTTCCTCGACGGCGTCGGCCGCGCCGGAGACGACGACGGCGGTGGGCCCGTTGACGGCGGCCACGGCGACCCGGTCCTCGACGCCGGCCAGGGCGGCCCGGACGGCGTCGGCGGGGAGCTGGACGGCCAGCATCGCGCCGCCGGCCGGCAGGGCCTGCATCAGCCGGCCCCGGGCCGCGACGAGCGTGGCGGCGTCGGGCAGCGACAGCACGCCGGCCGCGTGCGCGGCGGACAGCTCGCCGATCGAGTGGCCGAGCAGGACGTCCGGGACGATCCCCCAGCTCTCCAGGAGCCGGAACAGCGCGACCTCGACGGCGAACAGGCCGGCCTGGGTGTAGAGGGTCTGGTTGAGCAGCCCGGCGGCCTCGTCGCCCTCGGGCGCGAAGAGCACCGGGGTGAGCGGGCGGGGCAGGTGCCGGTCCAGCTCGGCGCAGACCTCGGCCAGCGCCCGGCCGAAGACGGGGAACGCGGCGGCCAGCTCGCGGCCCATGCCGCTGCGCTGCGCGCCCTGGCCGGAGAAGAGGAACGCGAGCTTGCCGCCGCGCGGGCCGGCGCCGGTGACCAGGCCCGGGGCGTCGCCGCCGGCGGCCAGCGCGCGCAGGCCGGCGGTCAGGTCGGCGCGGTCGGCGGCGAGCAGTACGGCGCGGTGTTCGAGGCTGGCCCTGGTGTGCACCGACGACCAGCCGACGTCGGTCAGCCGCAGCTCGGGGCGGCCGTCGAGCCAGTCGGCCCAGCGGGTGCCCTGCGCGGTCAGGGACTCGGCGTCGCGGGCGGAGACCAGCACCGGCACGAGGCCGGCCCCGTCGACGCAGGCGGTGTCGGCGGCGGCCGGCACGGTGCCGGCGTCGGGGGCGTCCGGGGCGTCCGCCGGGGCCGGGTCGGCGGCGGGCGCCTCCTCGATGATCACGTGGGCGTTGGTGCCGCTCATGCCGAAGGAGGAGATGCCCGCGCGGCGGGGCTGCTCCCCGGCGGGCCACGGCCGCGGCTCGGTGGCCAGCGCGACCGCGCCGGCCGTCCAGTCCACGTTGGGGGTGGGCTCGTCGACGTGCAGGGTGGCGGGCACGGTGTCGTGCCGCAGCGCCATCACCATCTTGATCACGCCGGCCACGCCTGCGGCGGCCTGGGTGTGGCCGATGTTCGACTTGACCGAGCCGAGCCACAGCGGCCGGTCCGCCGGCCGGCCCTGCCCGTACGTCGACAGCAGCGCCTGCGCCTCGATGGGGTCGCCGAGGGTGGTGCCAGTACCGTGCGCCTCCACGACGTCGACCTGCTCCGGGGCGAGCCGGGCGCTGGCCAGCGCCTGGAGCACGACCCGCTGCTGGGACGGGCCGTTGGGGGCGGTCAGCCCGTTGCTCGCGCCGTCCTGGTTGACCGCGCTGCCGCGTACCACGGCGAGGACCGGGTGGCCGTTGCGGCGGGCGTCGGAGAGCCGCTCGACCAGCAGCAGGCCGGCCCCCTCGCCCCAGGCGGTGCCGTCGGCGGCGGCGGCGAACGACTTGACCCGGCCGTCCATGGCCAGGCCCCGCTGCCGGCTGAAGCCGATGAAGGCGGACGGGGTGGACATGACGGTGGCCCCGCCGGCCAGCGCCAGGGTGCACTCGCCCTGCCGCAGCGCCTGGCAGGCCAGGTGCAGCGCGACCAGCGACGACGAGCAGGCGGTGTCGACGGTGACGGCGGGTCCCTCGATGCCGAGCGCGTACGAGATCCGGCCGGACACGACGCTGGCCGCGGTGCCGGTGAGGATGTATCCCTCGGTGCCGGGCGGCGGCTGCTGGAGCAGCCCCACGTAGTCCTGGCCGGTGGTGCTGGCGAACACCCCGACCTGGTGGCCGCGCAGCGTCGAGGGGTCGATGCCGGCGTGCTCGAACGCCTCCCACGAGGTCTCCAGCAGCAGCCGCTGCTGGGGGTCCATGGCGAGGGCCTCGCGCGGCGAGATGCCGAAGAACGCGGCGTCGAAGTCGGTGGCGGAGTCGACGAAGCCGCCCTCGGCGACGTACGACGTGCCGGGGTGGTCGGGGTCCGGGTGGAACAGCCGCGCCAGGTCCCAGCCACGGTCGGCGGGGAACGCGGAGACGGCGTCGCGGCCGGAGTCGACGAGCTCCCACAGCTCCTCCGGCGAGTCCACCCCGCCCGGGAACCGGCAGGCCATGCCGACGATGGCGATCGGCTCGCGGTTGGCCGCCTCAAGCTCGCCGAGCTTCCTCCTGGTCTGGTGAAGGTCCGCCGTCACCCATTTCAGGTACTCCCGGAGCGTATCTTCAGTCGCCATTGACGCCACCTCTTCGGGTCGGAAAGAAACAGCGACCCAATACCGTCCACAGACGCCACAAGCCGCGAAGATCCAAACCCATTCAGCCGACCACGAATTGCTAGACAAATAGCGTTTAAGCCCCCACCAGGTCTTACGCGCCGGACGAAAGGTAATTGTCGCCGGACGGCGGTCACAACCCCTAGCGTGCCCCTACGGGTGCCCCTAGGCGGCGGGGGCGCAGGCTGCGCCGACCCGCCCTGCGAGCGGTCCGGCGCGGCACCCTCGCGGCCTGCGGCCGGGCGGGTGTCCAGGCCCGCCCGGCCGCAGGTGTCACAACCGTCGACAACGGCCGTACGACACCATTTCTAGATGCCCGGCAAATTGCCGCCGGGGCCACCCAGCTCGCGGTGGATGAAATCGAAGATCTCGGCGTCGGTGGCGTCGTCGAGGGTGTGCGAGGCCGGTTTCTCCTCGACGGGACCACGCTCGTCGCCCCATCGGGCCACGAACGCCTGGAGCTGCACCAGCAGCTTCTGGCGGGTGAGCCGGTCCGGCGCGTCGGCCGCGAAGACGCCGTCGAGCCGCTCCAGCTCGGCGAGCAGCGGGGCCGCCGCGGTGGCGCCGTCCTCGGCGAGCCGGTCGCGCAGGTGCCGGGCGAGCGCCGCCGGCGTCGGATAGTCGAACACCACGGCGGCGGGGAGCTGGACGCCGGTGGCGGCGCGGAGCCGGTTGCGCAGCTCCACGGCCGTCATCGAGTCGAAGCCGACCTCGCGGAACGCCCGGTCGGGCTCCAGCCCCGCATCCCCGGTGTGGCCGAGTACGGCCGCCGCGAGGCCACCCACCAGGTCGACGAGGACGCCCTCCCGCTCGGCGGGGCTCAGCGGGCGAAGCCGCTCCCGCAGCGCGGCGGCCGCCTCGTCGTCCGCCGGCCGGTGGTCGTCGTCGGCGGGCATCGCCGCGCCCGCCTCGGGGACCCCGGTCAGCAGCGGGCACGGCCGCATCGACGCGAACGTCGGCACGAACCGGTCCCAGCGCACGTCGGCGACCACCAGCGCCGCCTCGCCCCGCAGCGCCTGCCCGAACGCCTCGACGGCCAGTTCCGGGGGCAGGCCCGGCAGGCCCCGCCGGCGCAGCTGCGCCAGCTCGGCCGACTCGGGATCGTCGTGCCACGGGCCCCACGCCACGGCGGTGGCCGCCAGTCCGCCGTGCCGTCGGTTCGCCGCGAGCGCGTGCAGCAGCGCGTCACCGGCGGACTGGCCGGCCCGGCCGCCCGCGCCCCACACCCCCGTCGTGGAGGTGCACAGCACGAACGCGTCGAGCGGCCGGTGGGCCAGCTCGTCGGCGTACCTGGGGACGTCGCCGACGGTGGCGGCGAGGTCGGCGGCCAGGCCGGCGAGGGTCAGCTCGCCCAGCGGCACCGAGCCGGTCTCCGCCGGTACGTGCACGAGCGCGGTCACCGGCCGGCTCTCGGCGGCGAGCTGCTCCATCAGATCACCGAGCTTGCCCGTGGCCGGCTCGGTCAGCGGGAGCACCTCGGCGCCGTGGCGGCCCAGCCAGTCGGTGGTGTGCCGGGCTAGCGTCCCGGTCCCGCCGGTGAGCAGGACGGTGCCGTTCGGCTGGTAGCCGTCGCCCGTCGCCGGCCGCCCGGTGTCGCGGACCAGACGCCGGGCGTGTACGCCGGCCTGCCGGACGGCGAGCTGGTCCTCCCCGTCGACGTTGACCAGCGCCGAGACCAGGGCCGCGTACGCCGCCTCGTCGGGGCCCGCCGGCAGGTCGACGACTCCGCCGACGTGCCGGGGGTGCTCCAGGGCGGCAACGAGCCCGAGGCCCCACGTGGTGGCCTGCGTCGGGTGCACGACCGGTTCGTCGTCCACGGCGACGGCGCCGGTGGTCGCCAGCCACAGCGGCACGGCCGGTCCGGAGCGGCCGGTGTGCGCCTGCACGAGCAGCAGGTTCGCCGCCAGGCCGGTCGGCAGCGCGGTCTGCTCCGGGTGCGGCGCCTCGTCCAGCGCCAGCAGGGACAGCAGCGCCGTCGGCTGGTACGCGGCGGCGAGCCGGTCGAGGTCGGCGGCCAGGCCGTCGCGGGTGACCGTGGCCGGGTCGACGGTCAGCACGTGCACCGTCGCGGCGCCGGCCGTGAGGGCGGCGAGCACCCGGTCGGTGACCTGGTGCGGCGGGGCCACCACCAGCCACGTGCCGGGGTCGGCGCCGGTCAGCGCCCGGCGCTCCCAGGTGATCCGGTACCGCCAGCCGGCCAGGGTGCCGTCGAGGCGCTGGCGACGCCGCCACGACTCCAGTTCCGGCAGCAGCTCGCGCAGCGGCTGGTCCGGGTCGAGGCCGAGGCGGCCCAGGTCGCCGTCGGTGACGGCCCGCCAGAACGCGTCGTCGACCGGGTCGACGGTCGGCGCCGCGTCGAGGGTCGGCCAGTAGCGCTGCGGCCGGAACGCGTACGTCGGCAGCTCGGGCAGCCGGCGGGGGTCCGGACGGGGGCCGGCCAGCGCGGCGAGCACCGCCGACCAGTCGACGTCGCGTCCGGTGCCGTGCACGACGGCCAGCGCGGAGAGCAGGGCGGTCGGCTCGTCGGCGTTGGCGCGCAGCGCCGCCACGGCCGTGCCGTCGTCGTCGGGCAGCAGGCCGGCGGTCATCGCGGTCAGCACCGCCTGCGGGCCGAGTTCCAGGAAGGTGTCCACGCCCGCGTCGCGCAGCGCGGCGATCCCGTCGGCGTACCGGACGGCCTCCCGCACGTGCCGCACCCAGTAGTCGGGCGTACGGATCTCGTCTGGCCCGGCGAGCCGCCCGGTCAGGTTCGACACGATCGGCAGCAGTGGCGCGGCGAACGTCAGCCCGTCGAGGACGGCCCGGAACTCGGCCAGCATCGGTTCCATCAGCGGGCTGTGGAACGCGTGGCTGACCCGCAGTCGCCGGGTGCGTACGCCGCGCTCCTGCCAGAGCCGCTCCAGCCCGTCGAGGGCGTCGACGGCTCCGGCGAGCACCACGGCGGTGGGGCCGTTGACGGCGGCGACACCGACCCGGTCGGTCAGCCCGGCGAGGGACTCGGCCACCGCCGCCTCGTCGGCGGCGACGGCGAGCATCCCGCCCCCGGCGGGCAGGGCCTGCATGAGCCGGCCCCGGGCGGCCACCAGCGTGGCGGCGTCGGCGAGGGACAGCACCCCGGCGACGTGTGCGGCGGTGATCTCGCCGATCGAGTGCCCGGCGACGTGCCCGGGCACCACCCCGAACGACTCGACCAGCCGGAACAGGGCCACCTCCAGCGCGAACAGCCCCGCCTGGGTGAACACCGTCTCGTCGAGCAGCGTCGCCTCGGCGCTGCCGTCGGCCGCGAACAGCACCGGCTTCAGCGGCTGCGGCAGCTGGTGGTCCAGCGCCGCGCAGACCTCGTCGAGGGCCGCCGCGAACACGGGGAACGTGTCGTACAGCTGCCGGCCGGCGCCGGGACGCTGGGCGCCCTGGCCGGAGAAGAGGACCGCGAGGCCGCCTCCGTGCCGTCGGGCGATGACCAGCGCGGGGTGGTCCTCCCCGCCGGCCAGGGCGCGCAGGGCGGCCAGCCGGGTCCCCCGGTCGGCGGCGACCACGGTGGCCCGCCGGCCGAGGTGGGCCCGGCCGTCGGCGAGCGTCCAGGCGACCAGGTCGGCGGGGTCGTCCCCGGTCGCGAGCCGGTCGGCCAGCCGGCCGGCCTGCGCGCGCAGCGCGGGCAGGTCGGCGGCGGAGACCGGCCACGGCAGGGCCACGGCGCGCTGGTCGCGTGGCGCTTCGCCGTGCCCGACGGTCGCTTCGGGCCCTTCCCCGTCGGCGGCGACCGGTTCCGGCTGCGGGGCCTCTTCGATGATCACGTGGGCGTTGGTGCCGCTGATCCCGAACGAGGAGACGCCGGCCCGGCGCGGCCCGTCCGTGGTGGTCCACGGTCGTGCCTCGGTGAGCAGCGCCAGCGTGCCGGACGTCCAGTCGACGTGCGGGGTCGGCGCGTCCACGTGCAGGGTCGCGGGCAGCACCCCGTGTTGCAGGGCCAGCACCATCTTCATCAGGCTCGCCGCGCCCGCCGCCGCCTGGGTGTGGCCGATGTTCGACTTGACCGACCCGAGCCACAGCGGCCGGTCGGCGGGGCGCTCCCTGCCGTACGTGGCCAGCAGCGCCTGCGCCTCGATCGGGTCGCCGAGGGTGGTGCCGGTGCCGTGCGCCTCGACGACGTCCACGTCGGCGGGGGTGAGGCCGGCGTTGTCCAGCGCGTGCCGGATGACCCGCTGCTGCGCGGGCCCGTTCGGGGCGGTGAGGCCGTTGCTCGCGCCGTCCTGGTTGACGGCGCTGCCCCGTACGACGGCGAGGATCCGGTTGCCGCCGCGCTGGGCGTCGGAGAGCCGCTGGAGCAGCAGGACGCCGACGCCCTCGCCCCAGCCGGTGCCGTCGGCGGCCTCGGCGAACGCCTTGACCCGCCCGTCGGCGGCCAGGCCACGCTGCCGGGAGAACTCCAGGAACGCGCCCGGGGTCGACATCACCGTGACGCCGCCGGCCAGCGCGAGGTCGCACTCGCCGCTGCGCAGCGCCTGCGCGGCGAGGTGCAGCGCGACCAGCGACGACGAGCAGGCCGTGTCGACGGTGACCGCGGGGCCGTGCAGCCCGAACGAGTACGCCAGGCGGCCGGAGACCACCGACGCCCCGTTGCCGGTCGCCTGGTAGCCCTCCACCTGGGACCGGGCGCCCAGCAGCAGGGTGGCGTAGTCCTGCCCGTTGGTGCCCATGAAGACGCCGGTCGCGGAGCCGCGTACCCGGTGCGGGTCGATGCCGGCGCGTTCGAAGACCTCCCAGGTGGTGTGCAGCAGCAGCCGCTGCTGCGGGTCCATGGCGAGGGCCTCGCGCGGGTTGATGCCGAAGAACGCGGCGTCGAAGCCCGCCACGTCGTGCAGGAAGCCGCCGCTGCGGGTGTAGCTGGTGCCGACCCGCTCCGGGTCGGCGTCGAACAGGGCGTCGAGGTCCCAGCCCCGGTCGGTGGGCATCGGCGTGACCGCGTCCACCCCGTCGGCCAGCAGCCGCCACAGCTCCTGCGGCGACGACACCCCGCCCGGGAACCGGCAGGCCATGGAGACGATCGCGATCGGCTCGTCGGCCGGCGGCCGGGCCGAGGCCACGCCGCCGGTGGCGGGGCCGCCGTCCGCGCCGACCACGATTTCGGTACGCAGGAAGCGGGCCAGTTCCGCCGCCGACGGGTGGTCGAAGACCACGGTCGACGGCAGGGTCAGGCCGGTGACCCGGCCCAGCCGGTCCCGCAGCTGCACGGCGGCGAGGGAGTCGAAGCCCAGCTCGCGGAACGCCCGGCCGGCCGGCACCTGGTCGGTGGTGGGGTGGCCGAGGACGGCCGCCGCCTCCGCGCGGACGAGGTCGACCAGCAGCGCCTCCTGGCCGGTCGCCGGGAGCGTCGCGAGCCGGTTGCGCAGCCCGTCGGTGGCGGCGGCGTTCTCCGGCCGCTCCGGCTGCTCGGCGACGGCCGGGGCGACCCGGTCGAAGAGGTGGCTCGGCCGCGCGGCGGTGAACGCCGTGACGAACCGGGACCAGTCGACGTCCACGATCACCGGGGCCGCCTCGGGGGCGTTCACCCAGCGGCCCAGCGCCGCGACGGCGGCGTCGGGCGCGAGCGGGCTGAACCCGCGGCGGCGCAGGCCGTCCGCCGTCTCGCCGGCGGCCATGCCGTCTTCCGCCCACGGGCCGTAGGCCAGGGCGGTGGCGGGCAGGCCGGCCGCCCGGCGGGCGGCGACGAGCGCGTCGAGCAGGGCGTTGCCGGCCGCGTAGCCGGCCTGCCCGCCGCCGCCCCAGACGCCGGCGACCGAGGAGAAGACCACGAACGCGTCGAGGTCGCGGCCCCGGCAGGCGGCGTCGAGGTGCACGGCGCCGAGCACCTTGCCGGCCAGGGTCTCCGACAGCTCGCCGTCGGTCACCTCGTACGCCGGGGTGGTGCCGCCGGACGCCCCGGCGGTGTGCACGACGGCGGTCAGCCCGGGCAGGTCCGCCACGAGGGCGTCGACGGCCGCCCGGTCGGTGACGTCGCACGCCACCACCCGCACCGCACCCAGCTCGTCGACCAGCTCCGCCGCGCCCGGCGCCGCCGGGCCCCGCCGCGAGGCCAGCACCACCTCGCCGGCCCCGTTGGCCAGCAACCAACGCGCCACGTGCCGACCCAGGGCACCCGTGCCACCGGTCACCAGCACCGTCCCGACGGGCCGCCAACCCGCACCGGCCGGCGGCGCGGCCGGCACCAGCCGCCGGCCGAAGAGGCCGTTGCGGCGGACGGCCACCTGGTCCAGGGTGCCGTCGGCGAGGACCGCGACGAGCCCGGCGCGGGCGCCGCGGTCGGCGCGGTCGGGCAGGTCGATCAGGCCGCCCCAACGGTCGGGCTGTTCGAGGGCGACGACCCGGCCCAGGCCCCAGGCCAGGGCCGCCCAGACGTCGCCGGCCCGCTCCCCGGCCGTGACCGGGATGGCGGTTCGGCTCAGCGCCCACACCCGTCCCGGCAGGCCGGTGTCGGTCAGCGCCCGGGTGAGGGTGAGCAGGGCGGCCGCGCCGGCGGGTACCGCCGGGGTGTCCGCCAGGGGCCGGTCCTGCCGGGGCAGCACGCAGAGCACCCCGGCCCAGCCGTCGGCACCGATTCGGCGCAGCCGCTCGCCCAGGTCGGCCCGGGTGAGGGTGGGCGGCGCGGTCAGCAGGTCGACCCGCGCGCCCGCCTGGGTCAGGGTCTTCGCCACGCCCGCGTCGGCGCCGCCGTCGACGGTGACCACCAGCCACCGTCCGGACAGCCCGGTCGCCGGGGCCGGGCGCACCGGCTCCCACGCGACCCGGTACGACCACCCGTCCAGCGCGGTGTCCCGGGACCGGTGCTGACGCCAGCGAGCCAGGAGCGGCAGGGCCGGGCCGAGGGCGTCCAGGTCCTCGGTGTCGTCGCCGAGTTCGGCGGCGAGGGCGGCCAGGTCGCCCCGCTCGACGGCGGCCCAGAAGTCGGCGTCGCCGCCGTCCGGGGCGGTCTGCTTCGCGGGCGTGCCCTCCGGCCAGTAGCGCTGGTGCTGGAAGGCGTACGTGGGCAGGTCCACCCGCCGCGCTCCGGAGTCGGCGAACCACTGCCGCCAGGTCACGGGAACGCCGTGGACGTGCAGCTCGGCGAGGGCGTGCAGCAGCGCGTGCGCCTCGGGCCGGTCCCGGCGCTGCACGGCGACGGCCAGCACGGCGTCGTCGGCGGGCAGCACGTCGCCGGCCATCGCGGTCAGTACGCTCTGCGGCCCGATCTCCAGGAACGTGTCCACCCCGGCGGCCCTCAGGGCGGTCACCCCGTCGGCGTACCGGACGGCCTCCCGCACGTGCCGCACCCAGTACTCGGCCGTGCGGATCTCGTCGGCATCGGCCAGCGCACCCGTCACGTTCGACACGACCGGCAGCAACGGCGCCGCGAAGGTCAACCCGTCGAGGACCGCACGGAACTCGGCCAGCATCGGCTCCATCAACGGACTGTGGAACGCGTGACTCACCGTGAGCCGGCGCGTCCGCACATTCCGGTCCCGCCAGAGCCGCTCCACCTCGTCCAGGGCGTCGGCGGCACCCGACACGACCACGGCGGCGGGTCCGTTGACGGCCGCGACGCCGACCCGGTCGGTCAGCCCGGCGATCGACTCCGCCACGGCTGCCTCGTCCGCCGCCACGGCCAGCATGCCGCCACCGGCCGGCAGCGCCTGCATCAACCGACCCCGCGCCGCCACCAGCGCACACGCATCCGCCAGCGACAGCACGCCCGCCACGTGTGCGGCCGTGACCTCGCCGATCGAGTGACCGGCCAGCATGTCCGGCACGACCCCGAACGACTCCACCAGCCGGAACAGCGCCACCTCGACCGCGAACAACCCGGCCTGGGTGAAGACGGTCTGGTCCAGCAGCTCCGCCTCGGCACTGCCCGCCTCCGCGAACAGCACCTCCCGCAGCGGACGCGGCAGCAGCGCATCGAGCTGCGCACACACCTCGTCCAACGCCGCCGCGAACACCGGGAACCCGGCATACAGGTCCCGACCCATGCCGGCGCGCTGCGCACCCTGACCCGAGAACAGCAGTGCGACCTGGCCGCGTACGGCGGCGGAGCCCGTCACGACGGCCCCGGAGGGCTCGCCCGCGTCGAGGGCCCGCAGTGCGGAGAGCAGGTCGTTGCCGTCGGCCACCACGGCGACGGCGCGCTGCTCCAGGGCGGGCCGGGTGGTGACCGAGGACCAGGCGACATCCAACGGACGCGGGGTCTCGTCGGCCGCCAACCAGCGCGCCAACCGGCCCGCCTGCGCCGACAACGCCGCACCGTCGCGGGCCGACAGCAGCACCGGCACCACCGGCGGCACCTCACGGACGACGATCTCACCCTCGACCACCTCGGCCGGCGGCTGCTCGATGATCACATGCGCGTTCGTCCCGGAGATCCCGAACGACGACACCGCCGCCCGACGCGGCCGATCCACGACCGGCCACGGAGTGGGCTCGGTCGCGAGGGCGACCGCCCCGGCCGACCAGTCCACGTGCGGCGACGGCTCATCCACGTGCAACGTCGACGGCACCACACCATGCCGCATCGCCAGCACCATCTTGATCACACCAGCGACACCGGCAGCCGCCTGCGTGTGCCCGATGTTCGACTTCACCGACCCCAACAACAGCGGCCGGTCGACGGGACGCTCCTGCCCGTACGTCGCCAACAACGCCTGCGCCTCGATCGGGTCACCGAGGGTGGTGCCCGTGCCGTGCGCCTCCACGGCGTCCACGTCGGCGGCGGTGAGACGCGCGTTCGCCAGGGCCTGGCGGATCACCCGCTGCTGCGACGGACCGTTCGGGGCGGTCAGGCCGTTCGACGCGCCGTCCTGGTTGACGGCCGTGCCACGCACCACCGCCAACACGCGGTGCCCGTTGCGCTGCGCGTCCGACAGCCGCTCCACGAGGAGTACGCCGACGCCCTCGGACCACCCGGTGCCATCCGCCGACGCCGCGAACGACTTGCACCGGCCGTCCTGCGACAGACCACGCTGCCGCGAGAACTCGATGAACGTCCCCGGCGTCGCCATCACCGTCACACCACCGGCCAACGCCAGATCACACTCACCCGACCGCA